>NZ_JASBRW010000016.1 GCF_030149235.1 Maricaulis sp.
GTTGTTTACGCGGTTTAGAACAAAGGACGATCACATGCCTCGCGCGTTGGTTCGAATTCAGGAATTTCTGCGACTTGAGAGTTCCGCCGGCATCATCCTGATGTTCAGCGCCCTGGCGGCCCTGATCGTCAGCAACTCGCCCTTGGCGGCGATGTATTCGGATTTCTTCTCGGTCCCGGTTGAAGTCCGGGTCGGCGGGTTTGAAATCGCCAAACCCCTGCTGCTCTGGATCAATGACGGCCTGATGGCCATCTTCTTCCTGCTCGTCGGTCTCGAGATCAAACGCGAGGTGCTGGAAGGCGAGCTGTCCTCCATGTCCAAGGCGGGCTTGCCGCTGGTGGCCGCGATCGGCGGCATGGCCGGCCCGGTTGCCATCTACCTCATGTTCAACTGGGGCAATGCGGCAACGATTGACGGCTGGGCCATCCCGGCGGCGACCGACATCGCGTTTGCGCTCGGTGTTCTCATCCTGCTTGGGCCAAGAGTTCCGGCCACCCTGAAAGTCCTGCTGCTCGCCGTCGCGATCATCGATGACCTGGGGGCCATCTCCATCATCGCCCTGTTCTACACCGAGAACCTGACCGGTACGCCGCTGCTGCTGGCCGGCGGTATCCTGGTCGGCATGCTGGTGCTGAACCGGGCCGGTGTGAAGACACTCTGGCCCTATCTCTTCCTCGGCTTCTTCCTGTGGATCTTCGTCCTGAAGTCTGGCGTGCACGCCACCCTGGCCGGTGTGGTCACCGCGATTGCCATCCCGCTGCATGGCCGTGAGGGCGGACACTCCCCGCTGCACAAGCTGGAGCACTCGCTGCACCCGGCCGTGGCCTTCGGTATCCTGCCAATCTTCGCCTTCGCGAATTCCGGTGTGAACCTGTCCGGCCTCGACCTGTCCACGGTCTTCGGTCCGCTCACGCTCGGCATCGCAGCCGGCCTCTTCTTCGGCAAGCAGATCGGCGTCTTTGGTGCGACCTGGCTGGCCGGCTCTGTCGGCCTGGTCAAGAAGCCGGAAGGCACGACCTGGTTCCAGATCTACGGCGTGGCCTGTCTGACCGGTATCGGCTTCACCATGAGCCTGTTCATCGGCAGCCTGGCCTTCACCGATGCTGCCCTGATGGACCAGGTCCGTGTTGGCGTTATCGCCGGCTCTATCGCCTCGGCCATCGTCGGTATCTTCGTCCTGCTCCGGGCCTGCCCGGAGCCGGGCAAGGTCAGCACCCGCGGCAATGTCGCGGCTGCAGAATAAGCGCAAGGAGAGGTCTACATGATCGATGTGAACTCCATCCTCGGCGCCCTGCAGGGCGAGAACGGTCGCCGCACGGCCATGGTAGGCGGGGGCGCAGCCCTCGCCGGCCTCGCCACCGGCATGCTGGCCGGCAAGTCGGGCCGGAAGATGATGGGCAAGGCTGCCAAATACGGGGCGGTCGCGGCCCTCGGCGGCCTCGCTGTCCACGCCTTGTCCAAGCACAAGGCGCGTCAGGAACAGGCCGCCTCGCCCGCCGCTCCGGCCACTGCTCCGGCTGCGGATTATGAAGCTGCCCAACCGGGCACGCCCTTCCTGCCCGCCGCTGATCAAGGCGAAGCCCTCGACCTTCGTGGCAAGTCCCTGGTCCGGGCCATGATCGCAGCGGCCAAGGCCGATGGCACGGTTACAGCTGATGAGCAAAACGCCATCATGGGCCGTTTGCAGGACGCCAATCTCGACGCGGAGAGCCGCGCTTTCGTCGAGGCCGAACTGCAGCGTCCGCTGACCCTTGACGACCTCGTCCGCGACGTGACTTGCCCAGAACACGCAGCAGAAGTCTATGCTGCATCACTGGTCGCGATTGACCGCGACGGAGCGGTTGAGCGGGCCTATTTGCAGATGCTTGCTGCACGACTTGGTCTTGACAATGCGCTCGTCGCAGATATCCACGCCAGCGCCGATGCGACTATCGCACCGCCGGCTCTTGAAGGTCCGGCGCCTCTGACAGCAATGCGGGTGTAACCGCCGGGACCTTTCCCATGAGCATGCTCGACCTCGCCGCCCAGAACCTTTTCTCGCCACCGATCCTGTTCTTTGCTTTGGGTCTTTTGGCAGCGGCGGTGAGGTCTGACCTGGTCCTGCCCGAGTCAGTCGCCAAGGGGCTGTCGCTCTATCTGATCATGGCGATCGGCTTCAAAGGCGGAGTCGAGATGGCCGACGGGGTCAGCGGCCAGGTCGGCGGCATCCTGATCGCCGGCATCATCCTGTCAGCGCTGATGCCCCTGATCGGTTATCATTTGCTCCAGGCCACCACCAAGGTTGGCCGGGTCGATGCGGCAGCCATCGCCGCCCATTACGGCTCGATCTCCATCGTGACTTTCATTGCCGCCAATGACGCCATCAACGCGCTGGAGATGGACCCGGGCGGATACATGATCGCGGTCGCGGCAGCCATGGAAGCCCCGGCCATTCTCACCGGCCTTGTCCTGGCCGGGCGGGTGCGCCGGGGTGAACCGGCGCCGGCGGCCCTGTCCGCGGCTTCGGCGCCCAATCCGCCCAAGGGCACCATCCTTCACGACAGTCTGACAAATGGTTCGATCCTGCTGTTGATCGGCGCCTTCGCCATTGGCTGGGTCGCCGGACCGCGCGGCATGGAGCCGCTAGAGCCGTTTTTCGTAGATATTTTCCGCGGCGTGCTCTGCCTCTTCCTGCTGGATATGGGCCTAACCGCAGGCCGGGGCCTGCTGTCCCAGTACAAGATGCTCAATCCGGCGCTGATCGGCTTTGGCGTCTACATGCCCTTGCTGGGGTCTGCGATCGGGCTCGGCTTTGCCTATCTGCTCGGAATGTCCGTCGCGGACGGGGCCCTGCTGATGACGCTCGCGGCCTCGGCCTCGTATATCGCCGTTCCCGCCGCGATGAAGCTGGCCCTGCCGGAAGCCCGGCCGGCTCTGTCACTGACCTTGTCGCTGGGTGTGACCTTTCCCTTCAACCTGCTCGCCGGCATTCCGCTCTACGCGGCTGTTGCCGGTGCGGTGCTCGGCTAGGGCCTAGTTTCCCGGCCCCCGGCGACCGCCGGGGCGGCGCAACCGGTCCCGGTCGATCGGCACCCGGTCACCAAGCATTTGCTGGCGCCGGTTAACGGGCGCCTCCTCGATTCCCCGTGCCGCATCGATGGCTCGATGGAAGAGCGCCTGAAGCCCGTTCTGCGTCAGGGCCGAGCATTCTCGATAACTGTCGAGGCCCTCGGCGGCGGCCAGCTGGTAGCCTGCCTGGACATCGACATAGTCGATATGATCGCTGTGTGCGCTATCGCGCAGGTCAGACTTGAAACCCGACAGGACAATCGGCGTATTCGCGGGAAGGTGATGGCGAAGTTCGGGCAACCAGCGGCTGGTGATGCTGTCGAAGCTTGAGGGTGAGATGACCGAGAAGGCGAGAATAACGACATCCGTCTGCGGATAGTTGAGCGGGCGCAACCGGTCATAATCCTCTGCCCCGGCCGTATCCCAGATCCCCAGGAAAGCCGGCCCGTTATGCATGAGATTGACCGAATAATTGTCAAACACGGTGGGAATGTATTCCCCCGGGAAAGACCCGGTGGTGAAGGAGATTGCGGCGCAGGTCTTGCCCACGGCTCCATCACCGACCAGGACGCATTTGATGGGCATGCGGCGAGCTTGCGCCGGCCCGCTCAAGGTCAGGCTCAATGTGGTTCCGGCGGCCAGGCCGCCTGCCAATACGTCGCGGCGTCGCATGATATACCTCCCGGTCATGCATCCCTCACTTGAAAGCTAGCACGACCCGGGAGCCCGGTTCAGCTCCGTTTTTTATGCAGGACGCTACAGCAGGACGGCGGCGGCCATGATCAGACAGGCGGCGCAGGCACCGGCACCGGCGGTCCGGACATGGTTCCAGCGCGTCCAGTGGCTCAGATAGCGCGCCCAGTAGCGTTCCCCTTCAAGCGATCCGGCGTCCAGGGCGGCAAGACGATTATTCATCGGCACATTGCGCACAAGGGTCACCAGAAACACGCTGGGCACATAGATCACCGCCGCGGCGAAGACCCAGCCGGCGGCCGGGGAAGCGCTGGACTGGGCCAGCACCGCCAGGCCGATCAGCGCCGGTACAAAGCCCAGAAAAAGGAGGATGAAAACCGAGGGCAGGATACGGCGGTTGATCGCCTGCATCGCGTCAATCCCCGCCGCCCGGTCCGCCGTGTCGCGCAGGGAACGCATGATGAAGTCGGAAAAGCCCATGAATACACCGGCGACGAGCCCGAGGCCCAGCGCTCCGGCAATGGACAGATATCCCAGAACAAGATCAGTCATGATGATGTCTCCAATAGATTGGGGATCAGGCTGCGTGCGACCACAGGCCGGTCGGGGCGATCTGGTCGGCAAATTCGGAAAAGTCTTTCGGCTTGCGGCCCAGTGCCCGCTCGACACCGTCGCATAGCGTTGCATTGCGGCCGTCCAGCACGGTGTGGAAGAGATAATCCAGCAGCCAGGTGACATCAGCCGGTGTCCCGGCCTCCTCGAGCGCCCCGCTGAAGGCTTCGCGCGGAATACGGACAAAGCGGATCTCGCGACCCGTGGCGCGCGACAGCTCGGTGGCAATATCGTTGAAAGTCAGAAGCCGTGGCCCGGTCAGCTCATAGAGTTCACCAACATGTTTGCGGTCGATGAGGGCCGCCGTCACGACATCGGCGATATCGTCGACATCGACAAAGGCCTCGCCGATCTCGCCGGCCGGCAGGGTGATGACCCCGTCGCGCACCATGTCGAGGAAAGCGCCCTCGGAGAAATTCTGGTTGAACCAGCCTGCGCGGACGATGGTCCAGGTCAGGTTCGAGGCCTGCACGATGGATTCGCAATTCTGCGCCTCTTCCTCACCGCGTCCGGACAGCAGCACGACATGCTCCACCCCGGCTGCCTTGGCCCGGGACATCAGCAGGGTGATCGCCTCAGCAGCGCCGGGGACGGCCAGGTCCGGGGCGTAATTCACATAGACGGCACGCATGCCCGCAAGCACAGCGTCCCACCCCTCCGGGTGCTGCCAGGAAAAGGCCGGCACGGCCTGGCGCGAGCCTTCACGCACCTCAATGCCCCGGTCTTGCAGGCGTTCAACGATACGACGCCCGGTCTTGCCGGTCGCGCCCAGGACCAGAACCGGTCCGTAGTGAAGATTGTTATTGCTGGCGGTCATGGGCCTCTTCCGCTTTGAACTTTACACTATGTAAAGTTGACACGGTGACAAGTAGCGGTGGGTTTACATCGTGTCAAGTGCGTGGCATCGACTTCCTGCCGCCGGTTTCCGGCACCCGGAGAAAGAGGCGTGAATTCAGATGTCTGAGGAGAATCCGACGCGGGAAAAAATTCTCAGGGCCTGCTGGGAATTGCTCGAAGGCGGCGACACCAAGGTCCGTATGAGCGACATCGCCAAGACCGCCGGGGTCAGCCGGCAGGCGGTCTACCTGCACTTCCCCTCGCGCGCAGACCTGCTGATTGCGACAACGCGTTTCATCGATGAGGTCGAGAAAGTCGATGACCGCCTTGCCCGCAGCCGTGCCGCTACGACCGGACGCGAACGGCTGGAAGCCTATATCGAGGCCTGGGGTGGCTATATCCCGCGCATTTATGGCGTCGGCCGGGCCATGATGGCGATGATGGATGGCGACGAAGAAGCCCGTGCCGCCTGGAATGGGCGCATGATGGCCATGCGTCATGGCTGCGAAGCCGCGATCAACGCCCTGGCCCGCGATGGCGACCTGGCGCCCGGGCTGGAAACGGACGACGCCACCGACTCGCTCTGGACCCTGCTCTCGGTGCGCAATTGGGAGCATCTGGTACAGGAGCGCGACTGGAGCCAGGACGCCTATATCACCGAAATCAAGCGCATCGCCCGGGCGGCCTTTATACGCCCCTGACATGGAAACGGCCGACCCGGATTGCTCCGGGCCGGCCGTCCTCTCCCCCATACCCCCCGGGAGAAAGTCTGGACTGGCAGTTCAGTGCCGCCAGCCCGTGTGATGGTGTGCGTTATTGCGGCTCGATCACGGCCGGCACCTCGGTGAAGGGCCGGATACCGAATTCCGGGTAGATCTCGCTCGGGAAATAGACCCGGCCGTCGGCGACCACGAGGGAAATCGTCTTGATCTCCTTGAAGTCGGCGGTGGGGTCACCCGGCACCAGGAAGAAGTCGGCAATCTTGCCTTCCTCGATCGTACCCAGCTCGTCGCCCGCACCGAGATAATCGGCCATGCCCCAGCTGGCCCAGCCGAGGATTTCCGCCGGGCTCATGCCGATGCTCTGGTACAGCTCCAGCTCGCGATGCAGCGAGAAGGACCCGCCCAGATCGGTCCCGGGCACGAGGAAGATCCCGCGCTCATGCATCATGGTCAGCATGGCCGTGATCTGGTCATAGGCGCCGCGATAATTGACGTCATCTTCCGGCGTGGCGATGTCAGCCCAGGCACTGCGCGCCGAGCGCTGATTGGAGACCGGCATGTGATCGATATAATCGGTCACGCCCGGCGAAATCTCACCATTGCGCGACAGGAGCAGGGCTTCGTGAATGGCGAAGGTCGGATCAACGGCGACGCCATTTTCGACGAGGGCATCAAGCGTTGCCTGCACCGGAGCGCTGTCCAGGTCGAGAGCCGGCAGGCGGCGCAGCGCCGTCAGGCGCAAGAGCGAGCGGGTATCCTCACCCTCTTCCAGCACCCAGCCGAGCATAATCTGGTTGATATGGGTCATCTCGTCATAACCCGCCGCGATCATCGCATCGGCATTGGTGAAGGCCGGGACATGGCCCGTTACGCGCAGACCATTGGCACGCGCAGCCTCGACCACGGCCGGGATCCAGTCCGGATTCATCGAGTTGTAGATCTTCACCTGGTGCATGTCGCCGCGCGCAGCATAGGTCTCGACCGCCGCAACAGCCTCGGCCTCGGTTTCAACCAGGATGCCGTTATTGGAGCTGAATGGGCTGCGGCCCTCGATGAAACCGGAGCGGAAGACACGCGGCCCGGCGACACGGCCACTGCGGATATTCTCGACCAGACCGTCGAGCACGTCGTTGTTATTACCCATATCGCGCACGCTGGTGACACCGGCGGCGATATTCAGGAAGGCCGCAGTCTCACCCATATGGCCATGCATGTCGAACAGGCCCGGTACCAGCGTGCCGCCATTGCCCTCGATCACAACCTCCCCCTCGCCGCCGGCATCGGCGGCGTCGATGGAGATAATGCGATTATCCTGAACCAGCACCGAGGCCGGCTCGCCGAGGGTCTCGTTACGGCTGTCGAAAATGCGCACATTGCGGATCCGAACCGGCGCTTCGTAATCGCGCACGACACGGGTCTGGATCTCTTCGAAACGGCGGGCGCCATACTCGGCAGCGAGGCCGCGCAGGCGTTCATCCTCGCCCTCATAACCCTGCTCGATCAAGGCGAAGCCCGGCGAGATCACGCCAAAGAAATTCTCGCCATGCATGAGGAAATAGACCGGGTTGAGACCGGTGCCGGCGATGGAATAGCTGGTCACCGTGCGGTCGCCGCCCTCGCCGGTCACATCCAAGGCGTCCATCTCAGACAGGCGCAGCTCGCCACCGGGAATGGCCGGCAGGACGCCGTCCTCCTCCGCCATCAGCGCACGGGCGGCAATGGCGAGCCAATAGGGGCTGGCATTTTCCGGAACATAGAAGGCGTCTTCAGACAGCGGTGCAGAATTCTCGCCGGTATTGTCGGTCCAGCGCGCCTCGCCGTCGATGAATTCATAGCTCTCGGCGACCGGATTACCGAAGGTGGACGCGCCTTCGACGGTCCAGCTCTGCGGCAGGCCGTTGGCGTCCAGCGTCACCCGCTCGGCCAGGGTCGGGCCACGGCCATTATTGCGATACTCGTAATCGACGGTGTAACCGTCCTCGCCCGGGGCGATTTCCAGCGCACCGATCGGCGTGCCGCCGACCAGGACAGTGAAGACTGTGGCCTCAGGGCCGGTGGCCGTAGCGGTATCGGTCGCAGCCGAATCGCCGCCGCCGCTTTCGCCGGCCGGGCTGCATGCCATCAGAACAGAGGCAGCCAGCAGGGCCGCCAAGCCTTTGTACGCCATCATGGGAATCCCCCTCACCAGATTTCGGCGTGCACCCTAGCACGCCGATCCGATCAGGCCAGAGGGTCGGTCTGGAACAGCCGGATCTTGAGCCCGCCATGCTCGACCGGCGGGCCGGGCTTGGCAAAGGGCAGGCGCGTCGCCTTGGCCAGGACCTGATCCGTGGTCACCAGGCCCACCCGCCAGCCGGAAAAGCGCGCCGTCAGCACTTCGCCCAGGCTCGCATAGACGCCATAGAGCGCCTTCTTGTTGCCGATGCGGCCGCCATAGGGCGGGTTGACGATGACAAGGCCAGGCGGTCCGTCCGGGCGTTCCAGCTCGGCGACAGGCCGCTGGGCAAACTGGCACAGGTCACCGACGCCGTCGCGCTCCGCATTGGTAACGCTGGCGCGGATCGCTCCGGCATCGCGATCCGATCCGTAAAAGCGCTGGTCTGTCTCGCCCGGCTCCGCGCGGCGCATCTTGGTCCAGGCCTTGGCGTTGAACCCCTTGAGCTGCTCAAAGGCGAAGCCGCGTTCGCGCCCCGGCTTCAACCCCAGCGCCATCTCGGCCGCTTCGATGACGAAAGTCCCCGAACCGCACATCGGATCGAGCACCGGTTCGTTACCGTCATACCCGCACTGTCGCAGGAAGAGCGCGGCCAGGTTTTCCCGCATCGGCGCCTTGGAGACGGCTTCCTTGAAACCGCGCCGGTGCAGAAGCTCGCCGGATGTGTCGACACTGAGCGTACAGATATTCTTGTCGATACGGGCGCGAATGGTGAGCCCGTTTTCCCGGTCAATGGGCGCACCGAGCTCCTCGGAAATGGCCCGTTCGATCCGCTCGACCACGGCTTTCTGGTGATAGATTTTCGACGCCCGGCAGGTCGCCTCGACCCGCACCGGCACATCACGGCGCAGCACCTCGCCCCAGGCGATCTTACGCGCCCGCTTGTCGAGCTGGGCCAGGTGAACCACCCGGAACTCGCCAATCCGCGCCAGCACCCGGCTGGCTCCGCGCAGCCCCAGATTGGCCCGCCAAACCTCCGGCCAGCCACCGCGCACGGCAACACCCCCCGGCTGGACCTGCACTGCGGCAAAGCCCAGCTCGCGCACCTCCTCGGCCAGGATTTTCTCCAGCCCCGGCGCCGTGGCCAGGAAGATCTCGAATTCGGTGTCAGTGCTCATCGCGCCTGCTTAACGGGGGCAGAGCGATGTGTCGATGGCGGGAGATTTTGCGGCTCCCTACCCAGCACTAGGCCTAGCCCGGATCGCCCTCGCGGAAGGTCTGGATCGGTCCGAACTGATACCCCGCGCGGCGCGAACATCCCGGAGCCATGGTGTCCAGCGGACTGCAACCGCCCAGCGTCACGCTGTCAGTCGTGCCACGGTGGCGGTCGAAGCGGAAATCGCGACGGATCGCCAGCCCCGGAATCTCGATTTCCTTTTCGACGCGCCAGCTGGCGACGGCGATGTCGATCTCGGCGAACAAATCCAGCACCGGCACGAATTCCATGGTGAATTCATAACGCGGCTCGGACAGTTCGAGGCCCGGGAAGCGGGCATTTTCGACATTCAGGCTCAGCTGCATGCTGTCATCGCCACCACTACCGCGCCGCAACGGCGTACCGTCAAAATAGATACGGCAGGCCCCGGACGAGAGCAGGCGATTGGCCCGCATGGAGCGACCATTGGTGAATTCGCAGGACTGGGCGCGATTGGGCTGCGGGTCAAAAGATGCGCCACCGACCGGCGCGGCGAGCAGGCTGAAACGAGCGTCCGCCGCATAGATATTCACCCCGGGCTCGACCCCGGCCCGGGCCACCCAGGCATTGATCTGCAAACCTGAGACATCGGCCGGTACGCGCGGTTCGGCCAGCCGCCGGCGCTGATCAATAGGCGGGGTAAAGTCGGCACAGGCCCAGTTCGGGCAACGTCCTTCCGGCGGCACCGAGATGGAGGGGCAATTGACCCGCACCGTCTTGACCACCGGCAAGCGAACCTGCAACTGACACCAGGCCCAGACACCGAAGGTGAATTCACGATCCCCGGCAATCAATTCAGACGGCATGCCCGCCGCGGCATAGGCGCCGCGCTGCTGTGCCGGGACCCCGGTCGCAGATACATCGAAGGTCGCATAGGTCGGATTCCAGCGGCCGCTATCGGCATCGGTCCGAAAGGCCGTGGTCGACCCGTAATCAACCTCGAAGGGGAAGCGCAGGCCCGCGCGATAGCCGACCCGGTATTTGAAGGCGACGAAATAATTGCGGCGACGGTTGAAGGTGACCTTGTGACGCTCTTCGATCTCCTCGTGCAGGGTGAAACCGGTGATGAAATAGGCGCGGTCATCCTGGGTAATGCGCTGGGACTGGAGCTCGCGTCGCTCAGCCTCCTCAACGCCGCGCAGGAGCCGGCCGGTGACCGGGCGGGTATTGAGCTGCGGGGACGGCAGGGTGCGCAGGCGCGGATCATCGCGGCGGCCGCCGGATGTGCTCTCCTCCTCGCCAACCGGCAGTCGCGTCGGGATCCGCCCGGTAAGGCGGCGGCCCGGCTGCAGCGATCCGCGACGGGTGACGGCATGCGGGGCCAGGGCGTCGGGCAGGCTGCGCACGCGGGGACCGATCGGGGCGAGAAACCCCTCGCCCTCGGGCAGGCTGATCTGCGGACGGCGCTCAAGCGTGGCCGGCCGGGTGGTGATCTCGCGGGTCAGCGGAATGATGCTGACATGGGTGATGACGCGTTCATCGCCATCGGCATCGAGGCGCAGCAGCTCGGCATCGGGCAGGTTCAGCGCCTCGCCAACGCGCACATCGTGTCGATAAAGCGCGGTGGGCGCCTGGGCGCGCAGTTCGGCGCGGATCTCTTCGGCTGCTGCGGCAATATCGGCTTCGGTGGGTGGGCTGATCAGCATGCCGCCGGCCACGGAAGAGACGCGCTGGCGCTCAAGCTGGGTCAGTCGCGCTGCCGGGTCCACCATGACGGGCTGCTGCAGGTTACCCTCCTGACGGCGCACCGCACTGGGCGGACGCAGGCAGAGCTCGGAGCGGGCCTGGGCAATCTCGGCGCGGCGGCCATTTTGACGCCTTAACGGCCCGGTTCGGCGAGGCAGGGCCTCGATTCCTGAACAGGTCTCGCGACTGACCGGTACGGTCACTTCACGCGAGACGATGATCCGGTCCTCGAGGACAAAGACATCCTCGACCACGTCAATCCGGCCGGAAATCCCGAGCGCCTGCGGATTGGCCAGGGCGAGGCTGGCAACGGGCTGCTCGATGATCCGTGTATTGCGGAGATAGTTGGAGAGATCGAGGGTGACGCCCTCGGCCAGGACAAGCTCGGTTTGCGGCGCCGCGACCAGGCTTGCATGGTCGATCTCGTCGAGGAAGAGCGGCGATTCCAGTGCTGCCCGGCGGACGTCCTGAGCGGAGAGCGACGCCATCGCCTCCCCCATATGCAGCTGACCCGGTTGGATCTGCGTTTGCGCCAGGCGCGCCGGTTGCACCTGCGCCATAGCGGCTGAACCCGCTGCTAGCCCGAATGCGGCAGCCAGAGCCAAGACTTTCCGGATCATCACGACACCCCCGTTTAATGACGTCTCCGAGAGTGAAGCCTAAACGGTCTGAGCCGGAAATGAACGAAAAATCCTAATGCAACCAGATGAAAATTTTTGCCCTAGCGGCCAGAGACGGAGACCCGCTCCGTCCTCCCAGACGCCAAACTAAAAGGGCCGCGCAAGACGCAGCCCTTTTGTCTGTCTGTGTTCCTGCCCGGCCTACATCGGTGCGTCGTAATAGGTGGGCGAGCCCGGGCCGACCGGGAGGTCTAGGCCGAAGGTCCAGAGGAAGAAGAAGCTCGACCACAACAGGATGAAGAAGATCGAATAGGGCAGCATCATCGCGATCATGGTGCCGACGCCGAGGTTTTTGTCATAGCGCGTCGCCCAGGCGAGGATGAGGCCGAAATAGCTCATCATCGGGGTGATGATATTGGTGGTTGAGTCGCCGATCCGGTAGGCCGCCTGGATCACTTCCGGCGAATAGCCGATCAGCATCAGCATGGGCACGAAGATCGGCGCCGTCACCGCCCACTGGGCCGAGGCCGAGCCGAGCGACAGGTTGATCACCGCACACATCAGGATGAAGACGAAGAAGAGCAGGGGCCCGGTCATACCGGTTTCCTGCAGGAAATTCGCTCCCGAGACCGCGGTGATGGCACCCAGATTGGTCCAGCCGAAGAAGGCCACGAACTGGGCGGCGAAGAAGACCAGGACGATGTAGAGCCCCAGCGTCGACAGGCCGGTGGCCATGCCGTCGATGATATCGCGGTCGTTTTTCATCGTGCCGGTAGCGCGGCCATAAGCGAAGCCGGTGACGACAAAGAAGATCAGGATCCAGACCACGAAACCGCGGAAGAAGGGCGAGGCGAAACGGTCGCCGGTCTCCGGATTGCGCAGAATGCCCCATTCGGGGATCAGGGTCAGCGCCATCAGGCCGAGCACGAAGAGCACGCCGAGGAAGGCCCAGAACAGGCCCTTCTTCTCGCTC
>NZ_JASBRW010000021.1 GCF_030149235.1 Maricaulis sp.
GCTTGCTTTTATCTGCATCGCGGCGAAGTTCAAAGGACGGTCTGTAGATGAGATTCTGGAGCGATCGCGCGTGGCCAAGGACATTATCGTCATCGGTGCCGGCCTGGCAGGTGTCAGCGCCGCCTGGGCGCTGAAACGAAAGGGCTTCAATGTCGCTGTGTTCGACAGCGCCGACGGCCCTGCCCAGGCGACGAGTTTTGCCAATGCGGGCGCACTGACGCCGTCAGAGCCGCAACCCTGGAATGGTCCCGGCGTGGCCTGGGAGCTGATCGCCTCGCTCACCGATCCCAATGCGGCGATGAAGCTGCGCCCGGCGGCCCTCCCCGGCCTTATTCCGTGGGGGCTGAAATTCCTGCGCAACTCCACCCGCTCCCGTCATGAACTCGCCGCGCGCGCCAACTTCGTCCTGTCGCGCTATTCGCTGAAGCAGACCCGGGCGGTGCGCGACACGCTCGGGCTCGAATTCGACAACATCACCCAGGGCACGCTGCGTGTCTTCGAAACCGCAGAACGCCTCGACCATAGCCGCCAGGCGGCTGAGGCCCTGGCAGATCTCGGTCTCAATCATCGTGTGCTCGACCGCGACGAGGCCGTCGCCCTTGAACCGCTGCTCGCACCGGTCGCCGATAAGATCGTGGGGGCCATCCACTATCCCGACGATGAATGCGGTGATGCCCACAAATTCACCTGTGCCCTGGCCAAGGCGGCCGAAGCCGACGGCGTCGAGTTTGAATGGAATACCGAGATCGAGGCTTTGGGCGACCGGGCCGGCGATATCGTCGGCGTTTACACCAAGACCGAGGAGATCGAAGCTGACGGGATTGTCGTGGCGTCCGGGCATGCGGCGTGGAAACTGCTCAAGCCGCTGGGCCTTCACCTGCCCGTTCGCCCGGTCAAAGGCTATTCGCTGACCCTCGACATGAGCAGTCAGAACGAGCGTCCCGGCCTGCCCGTGGTCAATGACGCCATGCACGCCATTGTCACGCCTATGGGTGACCGGCTCCGGGTCGCCGGAACAGCGGAGATCGCCGGTGAAAACGACGAGCTGACACCGGCCCGGATCGACAATCTGAAGCGCCTGTTCGCCGGGATTTATCCCGAGCTGGCGCCGAAACTGCTCGAGGGCGATGTCGACGCCTGGACCGGCCTGCGCCCCATGAGTGCAGATGGCCGTCCCTTCATCGGTGAGACGCGAGCGCGCGGGCTGTGGCTGAGCACCGGACATGGCCATCTGGGCTGGACCCAGGCCATGGGCTCTGCGCATTTGCTGGCCGACCTTCTGGCCGGCGACACGCCGGCGATTGATCCGGCGCCCTATGCCGCGAGGCGGGTCTAGGGCCGACAACGCCACAATAAAAAAGGGCGGCCATCACAGCCGCCCTTCTCATTCGTATGGCAAAGCCCGCGCTAGCGCGCGAACTTCTGGAACTTGATGCGCTTGGGCATGTCCGCATCCGGGCCCAGGCGGCGTTTCTTGTCTTCGATATAGTCTTCGAAATTGCCCTCGAACCATTCCACATGGCTGTCGCCTTCAAAGGCGAGGATGTGGGTGGCGAGGCGGTCGAGGAAGAA
>NZ_JASBRW010000030.1 GCF_030149235.1 Maricaulis sp.
AGTTCGAAAACGCCTCACGGGCTGGTGAATGGCCAGCGGGAAGGAGCGCATGCATACACAAGTTGTCAGCAAAGGCATCGACGTCAGCGACGCGCTGCGCGAGCAGATTCTGGGACGCGTAGAAGAAGGCGTGTCCAAATATTTCAACCGGCCGGGTGAAGCCTATGTGGCGATCTCGCGCGAGGGAGTCGGCTTCCGGGTCGATTGCTCATTGCACCTGCCCTCCGGGGTCATGCTCCAGGCGCACGGCGAAGCCGATGACGCCTACAAGGCCGCCGACGAGACCATGATCCGTCTTGAAAAGCGCCTGCGCCGTTACAAGCGCAAGCTCAAGAACCATCATGCGGATCACAAGGCGGAACTGCCGGCCGAACAGATGCCCTTTGTTGTTCTCAAGGGTATGCGAGATGCGTTCGATCGCGAGGAAGACCTCGACGAGGACGCCATCGAGCCGATCGACAATGCACCGGACCCGATTGTCATCGCCGAGAAGGCCGGTGAAGTCCGTACGCTGACCGTCGGCATGGCATCGCTGGAGCTGGATGCACTGGACGTGCCCTTCCTTATGTTCCGCAATGCTGCTAATGGCGGCCTGAACATCGTCTACCGCCGTCCTGACGGCAATATCGGCTGGGTCGACCCCTCCAAGGCCGAACGTAACGAGCCTGCATAAGGACGCAGAAGTTAAACAATGGCGTTAGCTGATCTTATCCCCAGCGATGGGGTGGTGCTCGATTTGGGCGCCTCCAGTCGCAAGCAGGTACTGCAGTCGCTTGCCGATCTGGCAGCCCGCGAAACGGGAATGAATGCGAGAACCATTTTCGACGCCGTCCTCCAGCGCGAGCGTCTGGGCTCGACCGGTGTGGGTCAGGGCGTGGCTATTCCCCACGCCCGGCTCGCCGGTATTCCAGCCGTTGCCGGCTTCTTCGCCCGCCTGAAAACGCCGATCGATTTCGACTCGATCGATGGCCGTCCGGCGGACCTCGTCTTCATGCTGCTGGCACCGGAAGATGCCGGCGCGGAACACCTCAAGGCCCTGGCCCGGGTGTCTCGCCTCCTGCGCCGTGAAGACATTCGCCAGCGCCTGCGGGCTGCCCCGGACGCTGATGCGATCCAGGCCGTCCTGTTCGGCGAACCGGCCAGCGACGCCGCCTGATTGTCCGATAACAGCCCGCTCATCACGGGTTCAGGTCCACTGCAGTGATATCGCCCGGAAGTTCAATTCCTGGAGATGCCCCATGCTGCGTACCCTCCTTCTGGCCACCGCATTGGCGACCAGCGCCCCGGCTTTTGCCATGCAAGCCGATATCGATGCCGCTCGCCTGCAGGCTGAAGCCGGCGATTTCAACGCCGCTTTCGACTACGGCTATGCCCTGACATTCCCCGACAGTGGCGAGGCGGATTATGAAATCGGCCGCTACTGGCTGGTTCAGGCCGCAGATAACGGCATTGCCGAGGCCGACCATGTGCTCGGCCTGATCTATCGCGACGGTGTGGGCGTCGACCCCGATCTTGACCGGGCCCGGGCCTTCTTCGAGACCTCCTGGGCCACGGGTTATGAGCCCGCCGGCTTCAACCTCGCCGAACTGATGATCTTCGACTATCAGGTCGACGCCGCTTCCGGGGTCGCGATTCTGCGCCAGTTGGTTCGCGGAGAGGGCGCGCTGGACGCTCAGCTGATGCTTGCAGACGCCCTCTTCTTCGGGCCGGACAGCATCCGCGATGACGCCGGCGCCATTGCTGCCGCCGAAGCCGCGATTGCGATGGATGCCTCGGCGCTCCAAGCCAATTACATTCTTGGCATCGCCGCCATGGAGGGGCTGTCCGGCGCGGCTGACCCAGCTGCAGCGATCGCCCTGTGGAGCGCGGCGGCCGGTACCGGAGATATCTTGAGCCTGACCGCCCTGGCCCAGGCCTATGGCGACGGCGATGGCGTGACCGCGGACCCCGTCGAGGCACTGGCCTTGTGGCAAACGGCTGCCGCACTGGGCGATTTCGAGGCTGCAGAAGCCGCTGCCGCGCTGGAAGACCAGCTCAACGAAACCCAGCAGGCCGAAGCCCAGGCGCGAGCCGAGCAGCGGCTGGCACAAATACCGTGAACAAGCAGCCAGATCCGGTAATGCCGGAGCCTAACCGTACAGCTCAAAGAAAAACCCCGCCGGATCCCGGCGGGGTTTTGTAATGGTGGAGCTAAGCGGAATCGAACCGCTGACCTCTTGAATGCCATTCAAGCGCTCTCCCAACTGAGCTATAGCCCCGAAACCCGGGTCGCCGCCCTTGGGGTATGGGCGGTCGAGAGGCGCGGAACCTAGTCCCGGATGAGACCGGGATCAAGTGCGCAATACGCCTCTCCTGCAGCGATCAGAGGTCTTCTTCGCCGTCGATGTTAAATTCGCCGAGATCGTCATCCTCTTCTTCGTCGATCAGGACGGTCGTATTGTCGTCCTCATCGCTGTCTTCGATGTCATCGGATTCGAAATCATCACCGATATCATCGCTCAGACCGGATGCGTCTTCATTCTCATCATCATCTTGATCAGCCGGTTCTGCAGCGGCCAGATCGACCTCCACAGCATCATCGGCCTCGTCTTCGAAACCATCCGCTTCAGAAGACGCCTCTTCTTTTTTATCCTCTATGTCCTCAGCCACCTTTTTCACAGGCGGGATCTGCTGCTCGAGTTCGGTAGGGTCGTACTCGTGCTCACACTTCGGACATTGGGCGGGCATCCGCCCGAGATCGTAAAATTTGGACGCACAGTTCGGACAAGTCCGCTTCGTCCCAAGATCAGCTTTGGCCATGACTTCCCTTCACAACCACAATACGTTTCGGCGGGTCCCGTTGCCACGATCACCGCGCTCTGTCAAAACCTGATGACGGTGATCCCACCTCAATCCTTGAATTTTTGTTTACAGCGCCAATGACCGACCGCTTGCATGGCCCTTTTCGGGCCCGCCCGTCCCATCCGCTCCAGGGCCAGTTTCAGGCGCCCGGAGACAAGTCGATTTCCCATCGCGCCTTCATGTTTGCGGCTTTAGCGCAGGGTGAGAGCCTCATCGAGGCTGCGCTGGAGAGTGATGATGTGCTCAATACCGCCAAGGCCATGGCGGCCATCGGTGCCGATGTGGAACGCACCGGGCCCGGCGCCTGGCGCGTGACCGGTCTGGGCGGCCGATTCGAATCACCAACTGAAGATCTCGACTTCGGAAATTCGGGGACCGGTGTGCGTCTGGTGATGGGTCTGCTGGCCGGTACAGGTATCAAGGCCCGCTTTGTCGGCGATGCCTCCCTGTCCTCACGGCCGATGAAACGGGTCACCGACCCGCTGGCGCAGATGGGGGCCAAACTGGTGACGCAGGATGGACGCCTGCCGGTCGATATGCAGCCAGCCCAGCTGACGGGCATTGATTACACACCACCGATGGCCTCGGCCCAGGTCAAATCCGCCGTTCTCCTGGCGGGTCTGACGGCACAGGGCGTCACCGTCGTGCGAGAACCGGTTCCGACCCGCGATCACACGGAAACCATGCTGAAGCTCTTCGGCGGCGAGATTACCGTGGCCCTCGATGGCGAGGGGCGGCGCATCACCCTGCCCGGCTCGCAACGTCTCGACCGGGCCCATATCCGTATCCCCGGTGATCCGTCTTCCGCCGCATTCGCCGTCGTGGCCGCCCTCATCACCCCTGGGTCAGAGGTCACCATCACCGGCGTCATGGATAATCCGGCCCGCTCAGGCCTGTACCGCACGCTGCAGGACATGCAGGCCGATCTCGATATCTGCCCGGGCCCGGACATGGCGGGAGAACACACGATCGATATCACCGCCCGATACAGCGCGCTGAAGGCGATCGATGTGCCGGCCGAACGCGCCCCTTCAATGATTGACGAGTATCCGATCCTGTCCGTGGCGGCCGCGTTTGCAGACGGGACGACCCGGATGCACGGGCTGGACGAATTACGGGCCAAGGAAAGCGACCGTCTCGCGGCCACAGCAGACCTGCTGGCCGCCAATGGCGTCTCGGTTGCCATTGAGGGCGACACGCTGGCCGTCACCGGCGCAGCGGAGGTGCCGGGTGGCGGCCGGGTCGCAACCCTGCACGACCACCGCATCGCCATGAGCGGCCTGGTTCTGGGCCTGGCTGCACAAAACCCGGTCGAGGTCGATGATACGGCCATGATTGCCACCAGCTATCCCGACTTCCTCGACCACATGGCCGCACTGGGCGCCGAGCTGGAGCCTGTCCGATGATCATTGCCGTCGATGGGCCGCTGGCCTCGGGCAAGGGCACGATTGCCCGCACCCTCGCGAGCAAATTCGGCCTGCCCTATCTCGATACCGGCTCGCTCTATCGCGCGACCGCCCTGGCTGTGCTCGATGCCGGCGATGACCCCGCCGACAGCGATGCCGCGGTCCGGGCCGCGCGGGGGCTTCAGGTTGATGCCATCGACGAGACTCGCATCCGTACCGCTGAGGCGGGCGCGGCCGCGTCAAAAGTGGCTGCCATCCCGGCCGTGCGCGAGGCGCTCTACCAGGTGCAGCGCAATTTCGCCTACCAGCCCGGAGGCGCGATTCTCGATGGCCGCGATATCGGCACGGTGATCTGTCCCGATGCCGATGTGAAACTCTTCGTCGTCGCTGACGCGGAGACCCGGGCCCGCCGCCGCTGGATGGAACTCAAGGCCAGGGGGGACACGATTACCTTCGAGGAAATGCTCGCCCAGACCCTCGAACGGGACGCGCGTGACTCCGATCGCAGCGACGCCCCCATGCAGGCCGCGGACGATGCGACCTTGCTTGATACGACGTCCTTGAGTATAGACGCCGCCGTTGCGGCAGCTATCGCGATTGTGGAAAAACGCCAAAAGGCGTGACCCTGTCACAGCTAGCGCAATATGAGTTCGAGTAAGTTCGAGCGGTTTTGCGGTCTCATCCGAGCAGCGAAAGCGCTGGAACTCATTCGTGATGTCAACACCTAACCAGCTGTTATCGCAGCACAAACCGGCGCGCCACTCTCTAGATCAAACCTTGTTCGCCGGCTGGAGCAACCCCTTATATGTCTACCGAATCTCTCACCCCGACGACTGATGATTTTGCCGCCATGCTGGAGGCAAGCCTCGCCGGACGCGATCTGGCTGAAGGCCAAGTCGTCAAAGGCAACGTAACCGCCATCGAAAACGACGTTGTTGTCGTCGATGTTGGCCTCAAGACCGAAGGCCGCGTGCCGATGCGCGAGTTCACGGGTCCGGGCTCTGAAGCCCCGGCCGTGGGTGACGAAGTTGAAGTTTACCTGGAGCGCATC
>NZ_JASBRW010000025.1 GCF_030149235.1 Maricaulis sp.
CGGCGCCTTCGCCTCGAATGAGACAAGTGCGGTCGTGGCGGAATTGGTAGACGCGCAGCGTTGAGGTCGCTGTGGGGCAACCCGTGGAGGTTCGAGTCCTCTCGACCGCACCATTCGATTGCGTTGGCGCTTAGCGCCAAAAATCGATCGAGGATCGATTTTAGCAATCGAATGAATCCTTTGATGTTTCCCGCTTCGCTACGCTGCGCGATGAAACAGGCTCAAGGCTGCTCATTCCCGACGATGCTCCGCGCCAAAAATCGATCGAGGATCGATTTTAGCGAATGAATGATTCCAAAGTTGATCTCAGCTTCACGACGTTCCGCGATGAAGCGTGCTCAGGGCTGCTGTACGCGTGCACAAACAGCCCTGATGCAGCAGGGCTACTCAATCGATGCGACCTGGAACTGTCCCAGTGCTTCCTCGGCAGGGCCGAAGCCAGGCTTGAGCGCGGCGCTGGCGTAGAAATCCCGATAGGCTGCTTCCGCATCCTCGAGCGCCCAATAAGCGAGGGCCCGATTGTAGTAGGCGATATGCCGGTTCTCCGGCGACACAGCCTCCATGTCAGACAATGCTTCAATGGCTTCGTCTGCCCGCCCCAGGCGGATCAGCGTGGCCGCAAGGCTGATGGAAATGTCGCCGCGCATCGGGCCGAGCTCTGCGGCCTGTGTCAGGCGGTCGAGGGCGGGTTCGTATTCACCAAGGCGCAGGCTGACGATGCCGGAATTGGCGAGCGTGGCGGCGCGGTCCTTGCGGCTAAGGGCCTGTTCGCTGGCGGCTTCTTCGCAAACGCGCTTGAGCGCGGGCGAGGCGGCCCCGGGCGTGGCGACGCCGTTAGCGCAGGTTTCGGCAGGTGTCGGGCCGTTGCGGTAGAGGTCCGGCGCGGCGAAGACCGGGTCTGCGGCGAAGCCAAGGGCGAGCAGACCGGCGGTGATGCTTCGGGAGGAGAACATGGGAGGAGCCTTTCTTGCAAAGCTTAGTGTATATGCACGATATGGTGCGAGCCGGAACATTCCGGGAAAGGGCCCGTCCGGCCGAGGAAAGCCGGACGGGGGAGAGAGGCCGGCATACGGAGGTGTTTGCCGAACCCAATAAAAGTGTATATACACTATAATGAGATTTCCATACACGGACTCTAAAGTCTTGGCGCAGTAAAACTGGTCGTGATTGGACATCCCGCGTCCAGGCTGCATATACACGAGATGATGACTGATACCGCTGACCTTCTGTCTGAAGTGACCGGCACTTGCGTTGCCGGCAGGGTGCTTCGCGCCGCACGCCTGATTACCCGTCACTATGATGATGCCCTGCGCCCGACCGGACTAACCATTACCCAATTCGGACTACTGCATGTGATCGGACGGTATGAACCGGACTCCATCTCTCGCGTTGCCGAGTTGATGAATCTGGACCGGACATCCCTGTCGCGGAACCTGAAGCCGCTCGAAAAGGCGGGCTTTGTCCATCGCGGCAATGAAGGCACCGGCCGCAAGCGCCGCGTCCTGCTCACCACGCTCGGCCTGAAG
>NZ_JASBRW010000026.1 GCF_030149235.1 Maricaulis sp.
ATCGCGCAGGATGGTGAAGCGCGCATCCTCGCCCGTATTGTGCGTGGCCAGGCGGAACAGGATGCCGCTGTCATTATTGACGTCATGACCATCGACGGCGAGGACGATATCGCCCTGCTCGAAGCCGGCATCATCCGCAGCCGCGCCGGGATAGATCTCGTTGACCAGAGCGCCGCGCGGGCGATCAAGCCCGAAGGCCATGGCCAGGTCATTGGTGACCGGCTGCAGACGGGCGCCGAGCCAGGGGCGGATCAACTCACCCTCGGTCAGGGCGCTGTCGACGACGCGGCTGACCAGCTCGACCGGAATGGCAAAGCCGATACCGTTGGAGCCGCCCGAGCGCGAGAAGATCATTGTGTTCACGCCGATCAGCTCGCCATCCATATTGACCAGGGCGCCGCCGGAATTGCCCGGATTGATCGCGGCATCGGTCTGGATGAAGGAGGCGAAATCGGTTTCGCCGACATCGGTCCGCGCCAGGGCCGAGACAATACCGCTGGTCACGGTCTGGCCGACACCGAACGGATTGCCGATGGCCAGGACCAGATCGCCGACCTCATGATCACCCGCATTGTCATAGGCCAGGACCGGCAACGGCTCGTCCGTGTCGACCTTGAGCACGGCCAGGTCGGTCGCCTCATCGGTCAAGAGGATCTCGGCCTCGAACTCACGCCGGTCATTGAGCACAATGCGCAGCTCTTCCGCGCCGTTGACCACGTGGTGATTGGTGACGATCACGCCGGACGGGTCGACGATGACACCGGAGCCCAGCGAGTTCTGTTCACGCTCACGCGTGCGGTTGGAAAAGAATCCGACCCGCTGGCGCACAGTGCGGCTGGTGTAGACATTGACCACGGCCGGCGCGGCCTCGCGCACGACCGGCGCAAACGACATGCGCATTTCGGTCTGGCTCTCCGGCACGAAACGGTTTTCCGGCGCGGCGGGAGCAAACGGGACGTCCTGAGCCAACGCCGGTGCGGCGGCGGCCAGGGAGGCAATAAGGCAGAAGGTTCTGATCATGCGGTCCATATAGGTACGATTTCAGACATGAAAAAGGCGGCTAGCAAGAGCTAAGCCGCCTTTTCCTGAACCTGTGATGACGTGAGTCTTACTCGTCCGTCATGTCGCCTTCGGCTTCCAGACGCGCACGATCGACAGCGCCCTTTGCAGACGGATCGCGGTCAACCAGCTCGATGACAGCCATCGGCGCGTTGTCGCCATGACGGAAACCGGCCTTGAGCACGCGGGTATAGCCACCGCTGCGCTCGGTATAGCGCTCGCCCAGCGTGTCGAACAGCTTCTTGACCTGGGCCTCGTTACGGACTTTCGACATCGCCTGGCGGCGGCCATGCAGATCGCCGCGCTTGGCGAGAGTGATCAGCTTGTCCATGAACGGTGCCAGCTCTTTGGCTTTCGGCAGCGTGGTAACAATTTGCTCGTGCTCGATCAGCGACGCCGCCATATTGGCCAGCATGGCCTTGCGGTGCGTGGTCGTGCGGTTCAGCTTACGATGTGCGATGCCGTGACGCATGGCTTAATCTCCTCATGCCCGGTTCAGGCGCCTCTCGGCG
>NZ_JASBRW010000061.1 GCF_030149235.1 Maricaulis sp.
GATGCGCTTGGGCATGTCCGCATCCGGGCCCAGGCGGCGTTTCTTGTCTTCGATATAGTCTTCGAAATTGCCCTCGAACCATTCCACATGGCTGTCGCCTTCAAAGGCGAGGATGTGGGTGGCGAGGCGGTCGAGGAAGAAACGGTCGTGCGAGATGACCACGGCGCAGCCCGGGTAATTCTCCAGCGCCTGCTCCAGCGCCGCCAGCGTCTCGACGTCGAGGTCGTTGGTCGGTTCATCGAGCAGGAGAAGGTTGCCACCGGTTTGCAGCATCTTGGCGAGGTGGACGCGGTTGCGCTCACCACCGGAAAGCAGGCCGACTTTCTTCTGCTGGTCGCCGCCCTTGAAGTTGAAGGTACCGACATAGGCGCGCGACGGGACTTCCTTGCCGCCCAGCTCGATCATGTCATTGCCGCCGGAAATCTCTTCCCAGACGGTCTTGTTCGGGTCGAGATGGTCACGCGACTGGTCGACATAGCCCAGCTTGACGGTCTCACCGACACGGATCGAACCTTCGTCCGGGTTTTCCTGACCGGTGATCATCTTGAACAGGGTGGACTTACCGGCCCCGTTCGGACCGATGACCCCGACAATGCCACCCGGCGGCAGTTTGAAGGACAGGCCGTCAACGAGGAGCTTGTCCTCGAAACCCTTTTTGAGGTTCTCCACCTCGACCACGACACCGCCCAGGCGCGGGCCCGGCGGGATGGTGATCTGCGCCGTTGAGATTTCTTGGCGCTCGGCCGCGTCGCGCATTTCCTCATAGGATTTGATACGCGCCTTGGACTTGGCCTGACGGGCTTTCGGCGAGGAACGGATCCATTCCAGTTCGCGGGCCAGAGCCTTCTGCTTGGAACCGGCTTCGCGGCTTTCCTGCTCCAGACGCTTGGCCTTCTGCTCCAGCCAGGCGGAGTAATTGCCCTGGTAAGGCACGCCGCGGCCGCGATCGAGCTCGAGCGTCCAGGTGGTGATGCTGTCGAGGAAGTAACGGTCGTGGGTAACGACCAGGACGGCGCCCTTGAACTCTTCCAGATAGTGCTGCAGCCACTGCACGCTTTCAGCGTCGAGGTGGTTGGTCGGTTCGTCGAGCAGCAGCATGTGCGGCTCGGACAGCAGCAGGCGGCACAGCGCCACGCGGCGGCGTTCACCACCGGAGAGATCGGTCACAGCCCAATCCGACGGGGGGCAGCGCAGCGCGTCCATGGCCATTTCGATCTTGCTGTCGATGTCCCAGGCGTCAGACGCGTCGATCTTTTCCTGCAGCTCGGTCATCTCGGCCATGAGCTCGTCGGAATAGTCTTCGGCCAGCTTGATGGAGACGGCGTTGAAATCGTCGACAAGCTTCTTCAGCTCGGAGCCTTCAATGACGTTTTCCCACACCGTCTTGCTCTCATCGAGTTGCGGTTCCTGCGGCAGATAGCCGACCTTGACGCCCTTTTCCGCCCAGGCCTCACCGGTGAAGTCGGTGTCCATACCGGCCATGATCTTCAGCAGGGTCGACTTACCCGCACCGTTGACGCCAACCACGCCGATCTTGGCGTCGGGCAGGAAATGCAGGGAAATGTCCTGGAAGACCGGTTTGGAAGCACCCGGATAGGTCTTGGACAGCTTGTCCATATGGTAGACGTATTGATAGGCGGACATGGCGTCGAATCTCTTTGCGTAGCGGGGGAATGCGAAAGGTCGCTCCGTTTAGCGGAGCGCGGGCGCAAGAGCAATGCCCTGAGGCGTGCAGCGATCATGCTTTGCGTCGGCTGGTGATACCATTAAGTTCTCCGCCAGACATTCCTGGGGAGATCATATGTCCATCCGTATCGCCGCAGCCGTGCTTACGGCCGGCCTCGCTCTGACCGCCTGCCAGACTGAAACCACGACACCGGAACCGGCTTCGGAGCCGGCCCTGTCGATCGAGCGCGCCTTCGCCAGCCCGTCCCTGACCGGACCGAGCCCGCGGGCCCTCACCTTCTCGCCGGACGGGTCGCGCGTGACCTTCCTGCGCGCCAAGGAAGATGATCGCACCGTACTGGATCTGTGGGCGATGGATGCGGACGGCGGCGAGCCCTACATGCTGGTCGACAGCCGAGTTCTGGCGCCGGAAGAGCGGGAACTGACCGAGGCGGAACGGCAATTGCGCGAGCGGGCCCGGATCTCCTCCAGCGGCATTGTCCGCTACCAGTGGGACAGTCAGGGCGAGGCCATCCTGGTGCCGATCGATGGCGATGTCTTCTATGTCGACGTGGAAAGCGGTGACGCCACCCGCGTGATGGAGACCGAGGCGTTTGAAACCGACGCCCGGATTTCTCCGGCCGGTAATTATGTCTCCTTCATTCGCGACCAGAATCTGTACATCACCAATCTGGCGACCGGGGAAGAGCAGGCGCTGACCACGACCGGAGGCGGTCTGGTGTCCTGGGGCATGGCGGAGTTCGTCGCGCAGGAAGAGCTCTCCCGTCGGACCGGCTATTGGTGGTCTCCGGACGAGCGCTACATCGCTATCGCCCGTGTCGATGAGAGCCCGGTTGATAATATCGAGCGCCTTGAAATCGGCGCTGACGGTTCGGCAAATGTCGTCGACCAGCGCTATCCTCGTGCCGGTCGCAATAATGCCCGCGTTGAACTCTTCATGCTGAACCTGGAAACCGGCAGCCGCCGCCAGGTCTATCTGGCCGATACGGACGAGAACTACCTCGCCCGCGTCAACTGGGCCGCGGACAGCTCGGCAGCATACGTCCAGGTGCTCAACCGACCGCAGGACGCGCTCACCATTCGTGCCGTCGCCCCCCAAACCGGTACGGCCGAGGACTGGTATACAGAGAGCACCGATGTCTGGATCAATATCAGCGATGACTTCCGTGCTCTGGCCGATGGCAGCGTCATCCTGACAACCGAGGACACGCCCGGCGGTTTCCGCCACATCCGTCACCTGGCCGCCGATGGCAGCGTCATTAATGAGGTGACGTCGGGCGAATGGGTCGTGAATAATCTCAACGCCATCGATCAGGATAATGGCCTGGTCTATTTCACCGGCTGGATGGAGACCCCGCTTGAGCGCCATCTCTATGTCGTGCCGATCGATGGGTCCGCCGCTCCGACGCAAATCACCACCGGCGAAGGCCGCTGGTCGGGCACTTTCAATTCCACCACGACCGCCTTTATCGGCAGCTATCAGAACCCGGTGACGCCGCCGCAGACCGGCCTCTATGACATTGAGGGCAATCACCTCAACTGGATCGAGGAAAATGCGCTCGTTGAGGGCCATCCCTATTTCGAGTTCGCCGAGGATCATATCGCGCCGCAATACGGCACGCTGACCGTGGCAGATGGCACCGAGCTGCACTACTATCTGTATCTTCCAGCCGACTTCGATCCAACCAAGACCTACCCGGCCGTGCAGTACGTCTATGGCGGGCCGCATGCCCAGGTCGTCCATCGCGGCTGGCAAGGCACACGGGCGCAGCTGTTTGCCCAGCGCGGCTATGTCTATTTCGCCATCGATAATCGCGGTGCCTATAATCGCGGCCGCGACTTCGAGGCCCATCTGGATCGCCGTATGGGCCAGGCCGAGGTCGAGGACCAATTGCTCGGCCTCGGTTTCCTCAAGAGCCTCGACTATGTCGACGCCGACCGCGTTGGCCTGTGGGGCTGGTCCTATGGTGGCTATATGACCATCATGACGACGCTGCAGGCTCCCGGTGAGTTCGCCGCCGGCGTCGCCGGTGCACCGGTGACCGATTGGGCGCTTTACGACACCGCCTATACCGAGCGCTACATGGACACGCCGCAGGACAATCCGGAAGGCTATGAACAAGGCTCCGCCTTTGCCCATCTCGACAATTACGAGACGCCGCTCTTCCTGATCCACGGCATGGCCGACGACAATGTCATCTTCGCCAACTCCGTGCGGCTCTATGCTGAAATGCAGGAACGTCGCTACCAGTTCGAGATGATGACCTATCCGGGTCAGCGCCACGGCGTGCGCGGCGAAGCCCGGCAGGTGCATATGTGGACGGATATCTTCGAATATTTCGACCGCCACCTGAAAGACGAGGGGTGAACATTACTTCAGCCCAGTTCGATCAAGGCCGGCCCCGACGGGGCCGGCCTTGTTCTTTAGCGCTGAAATCAAAACCGGTCAGAAGTAGACATGGCTGTTGGACTTGGCCCGCATATAGTCCCGCCGGAGCTTCCAGTCCGGGCAGATCGCCTCGACCGTCTGCCAGAATTCCCTCGAGTGATTGGGATGCACGAGATGCGCTGCCTCATGGGCACAGACATAGTCGATCACCTCGACGGGAAACCCCATCAGCCGCCAGTTGAGCCGGATGGTCCCGTCCGAAGCGCAGGACCCCCAGCGCGATTTCTGTTCGCGAATGACGACCTTGCGCAAGCGCCGGCCCAGCGCATCGGCAAAGGCCTGCGTTTTGGGGGCCATCAGCGCCTCACCCTCACGCTTGTAGAGGCGCACCAGCCCATTGCGGATCGTGGTCCGGCGCAGATCCCCGCTCAGTTGCGGGTCGATGCTGACGCGGATTATGTCCTCTTCCAGCGCGGTTCTGGTGCGCACACCGCGCGCTTCGACCACCAGTTGACGCCTGTCCCCGAGCCAGGGCAGGTCCTCACCACTCTCGAAACTCAGTTCGGGGGCTTTCGGGCGAGCCGCCCATTTGTCCAGCTTGGACAAGATCCAGCCCGACTTGGCTTCCAGCGCGCGCTCGATCTCGCGACCGGACACGAATTGAGGTGCGGTGATCCGCAAGCCGTCTTCATTGATGGCAAAGCCGATCGTGCGCCGGCGCGAGCACTTCAGCGCATAGCTGACGGCGCGGCCGTCGAGAATGACCTCGTGCTGCTCCACTAAGCCGTCAAAAGTTCCGCGCAGATCGCTTCCAGCCCGGCCTTGTCCTGCGCGTCGAAGGCGCCGAACTTGGTCGAGTCGATATCGAGCACAGCGGCCAGCTGGCCGTCGCGCCCCTTGACCGGCACGACAATCTCGGAAATGGAGCGGCTGTCGCAGGCGATATGGCCGGGGAAGGCGTGCACGTCTTCTACCAGCTGGGTCTCGCCGGTTTCCGCTGCAGCGCCGCAGACGCCCTTGCCGAAGGGAATGCGCAGACAGCCCATCGTGCCCTGATAGGGCCCCACGACCAGCTCGCGCGGCTTGGCCGGGTCAACAATATAGAAACCGGTCCAGAAGAAACGCTCACCAAACATTTCCCGCAACAGGCAGGCGGCCGTGGCATAGCGGGCGGTTTCGCTGGTCTCACCGGTCACCACAGAACGGATCTGTTTGCGGACCTCTTCATACTGTTCGGCTTTACTCGGCATGGGGCTTCCACTGGCTGGAGATTGCGGAGCCAAGGTGGCGTTTCGCGGACGGGTTTCAAGCCCCGATCACAGCCGCGGCGACACCCCCAGCTCGCGTGCGATCATGGTCTCGAGCGCGGCCTCGGGCTTTTCCGGATCGGAATGATCGCCACCACTGCCGCCATCACCCTTGCGCTCTTCTTCCTCGATCTTGGTCTGGATCATGCGGATTCTCGCATCGACGAGACCATAAATCTCTTCAGGAATGCGGGTAGAGACATTAATGCCAAGCTCATCGGCCCTTTCCGGCGAGATCGACTCGGAATGCGAGAGCTGGCCGGAGGTGAGATAATTGGCGAGGCGGTTGGGATCATCGCCGGGCAGTTTATGCGCCTGGTTGATGATCTGACGGGCCACCTTGGCAGCGTACTTGTCGTATTTCTTGGCTTCGTGGGCGAGCATGACGAGGACATCCTGCGTCGCCTCGACCCCCTTGCGCTCGATCAGATCTTCATAGGCCTCGGACGGAAAACCGCCATAAATGGTGTCAATCGGGCCGAGCGCGGCGGTCGCATCCATGGTGATACGGTCCGCGGACAAGGCGATCATGGTTCCGCCGGACATGGCCACATAGGGCACATAAGCGATCACCATCGGATCGCTCTTGGGATTGTGCCGCTTGGCCTTTTTCAGATGCTGTTTCAGGGCCAACGCAATCATATGGGCCGGGCGCGCATAGCCTCCCAGCGTATGCAGCACAACGAGGATGCGGGTCCGCGGTGTGGCGCCGCGAATGGCAGCCACCGCCTCGAAAGCCTCGTCGAAAGTGATTTGCTGTTCAGCCTTGTCGCGGCCGACGAAATCGTCGCCGAGATCATGGATCAGGTCGATGATAACGGTGTTGCCGTTATTCTTCTTCTCCAGCTTCTCGCGGAAACTCTGATAGGCCTCCTGGGCCTTTGCGTATTTGGCAAAACGCTTGGAGCGAAGGGTTTCAATTGTCTTCTTGTCGGCCTGGGCCAACTTGCGCTCGCGCCAGATCGAGAAGATCGCCCATGCCAAAAGGCTCGCGGACAGCACAACTGCCCCGAGCTCAATGGCAAAGTTTTGCACGAACTCGCTCACGCCAACCCCTTCTTGCGCATGGCCTATATAGCGGCCCCGCCGGGGGATGTTAACCAAAACTCAAGGCTGTCCACAAGCCAAAGCAGGGCCTGTGCGAGCGCAAACCGGAAGACGTGGCCCTGATGTTACAATCAAGCCACGGCAGCCACTGCGTCAGTCCAGCGCCGGACCAGCCACGCTTCCGCCTTCGGCCGGTGCCGTCAGCGTGTTGAGCACGCCCGCCAGACGCACCGCAGCCAACTGCAGGCGCTGGCGGCTGATGCGCAAGCCCCGCTCGTAATAGGCATCGCCCGGCTCGATCATGTTGTCCTCGGTGGCCCAGAGATAACCAAAATCACGCGACCGTACGATGTCATGGCTCTCTTGCGCCCAGGCGATCGGGTCGACCGCAGTGTAGACCGTCGAGTGAGCGAGCGGGATATCAGCCGCAAGCTCTTCCATGAAATAGCGCCAGCGTTCGCGCTCCGGGACCCAGGGCCAGGTCTCGCTCATATAGTCGAGGATGATCTCGCTATCCCATACACGGTGCAGATTGGTGTGACGCTCGCCGCGCCAGAGAACCGGGATGTCATTACCGCCACGATTGCCCTCGATGGACACGTGCAGCGGCTGGTGGATGTCGCCGATCCAGTGGGCCAGGAATTTCAGCCCCTGCAGGCGGGTTTCCGCGTCATTGGAGCGATTGGCGAATTGCTCGGCATGCATGTTGATGGCGCTGATAATGCAGCCATCCTCGGCACAATCGCCCTCATCGATCGTCCGGTCATCGCGCGGCTGGTTGGTGTAATGCCAAGGCGCGCTCTCGCGGATAATGGTGCCGCGGACAATATCGGCCCAGGAACAGCTTTCCGGAAAGGTCTCATAGATCCGGTCCGCGGCCATCAAACGGTCCACCTCGGCCCGGGCCGCCTCGGTCATCAGGCTGTAGGCCAGCTCGCAGACGATCCGATGCCCGTCACGGCCATAGGCCTCTGCCGGAGAGGAATGAAGACCGGCGGCCGCCAGGCCAGCCAGCACGACCATGCGCCATACACTCATGAGGATCGCCCTTGATCTCGCGCTCCGATGAGGAGCGCCCCGGGCAAGTCTCTATGCCAAGCGAGCCAAGGCCTCTACGGCTCAAAGCGCGCATTTCCAATGATTAAAACCATGGATTTAATAACTTAGCGGGTCAGAGCTTCCCGTACGGGATTCCGGTTCTCAAAGTTTTCTTGAAAAACATCAACTGTACCGTCTGGACGGTATTGACTGTACCGTCTGGACGGTTTATGTGCAGCGCAACAACGGAGTTCCTGCATGCCTGACACCCAATCCTCCAAGCCCAATACCCGAGAGGCCATTCTCGACGCCGCCGAAGCTGTCGTGACCGAAGAAGGTGCGGGCCGTCTGACGATTGACGCGGTTGTGGCGCGTAGCGGCTTCTCCAAGGGCGGCGTGCTCTACCACTTCCCCTCCAAGATCGCCTTGCTCGAGGGCATGGTTGCCCGCCTGATGGGCGCCATCGAACACGACCTCGAGGCCGCTGAAACGGCTGCCCGGAAAGCTGGCGAGCCTGTCGCTTCGCATTGGCTGCGCGTCATCGCCGACAAGCGGCATCTGGAAAGCGACTTGCCGGTCGCCCTGCTCGCAGCCAGCGCCGAACAGCCGCACCTTCTTGACCCGGCCCGGGCGCTCAATCAGCGCCTCTGGGAACGTATTCGCGAAGCCTCTAATGATCCGATCCAGGCCCTGATCCTGCTCCTCGTGATCGACGGGTTGAGCTTTAATGACCTGATCAAATTCAAGCAGTTTACAGATGCAGACCGGGCAGCCGTGAAGGCCCGGCTCATCGCCATGTCCGAGGACTTGTTCCAATGATCCGCAACGCCCTGCCCCTCGCCGCCCTCGTCGCCCTGACCCTGGCCGCCTGCAGCCCCGACGCCGTCGACAGCGCGGCGCCGCCACGCCTCGTACAGGTCGAAACCGTGGAAGATCGCGGCCCGCAGACCCAGCACGAATTCGTCGGCCGCGTCGAAGCGGTCCGCACGGTCGACATCGCCTTCCAGGTTGGTGGCCAGCTGGCCAACCTGCCAGTCACAGACGGCCTCGACATTACGACGGGCACGCTGATCGCCGAGCTCGACCTGGCCGATTTCCTGCGCGCCGAGCGCCAGGCCAGTGTGCAGCTGGACCAGGCCCGGACCGATTACGAGCGCCAGCAGACCCTGTTTGACCGCGGTATCAGTTCGGCCGCCGCGCGCGATGCGGCAGAAACCCAGTACGACCTGGCAGTCGTTGCGCTCGAAAACGCCCAACGCAATCTGCAATACGCCCGCCTGGAAGCGCCTTTCGACGGCATCGTCTCACGCCGGCTGGTCGACAACTACACCATCGTCGCCCCGGGTCAGCCGGTGGCCCGGTTGCAGGACGTCAGCGAACTGCGGGTCTCCATCCCGGTAACCGAGGACATGGTGGCCACTTTTGATGCGGAAGATCTGGTGCGGATCGAAGCCGGCTTTTCCTTCCTGCCCGGCCAGCGCTTTGCCCTCGAGCCGCGCGAACTGGTGTCCGAACCGGATGCGGCCTCGCAGACCTATCGCGCCATCCTTGCCCTGCCGAGCGATATCCAAGCCAATATCCTGCCGGGTATGACCGCGACCGTCTGGTCGGAATTCCGCGCCCCGACGCGCGGTGCCGCCACGATCCGCATCCCGGTCAGCGCCGTGGCTTATAACGCCGACAGCGAACCGCTCGTCTACGTCTTCGACGCCGAAACGGGCCGGGTCGTTCAACGCGCGATCGAAACCGGTGCCATTGAAGGTGATGATGTCGCCGTGACCGCGGGCCTGAGCAGCGGCGAACAGATCGTTACCGCCGGGGTCTACGCTCTTTATGACGGCATGGCCGTCCGCCCGCTGATCGACGGCGCCATCACAGGCTAGGACCAAACGCCATGCAAAGCGCGAACTCGGCCGCCCTCTCCCTGGCCCGGATCTCGATCGAGAAACCGGTCCTGACCTGGATCATCATCCTGTTCTGCCTGCTGGGTGGTCTGCACGGCTTCAACAATGTCGGCCGTCTGGAAGATCCGGCTTTCACCATCAAGGAAGCCATCATCTTCACGCCCTATCCCGGCGCAACGGCGCTGGAGGTGGAGGAAGAGGTCACAGAGCGACTGGAAATCGCTTTGCAGCAACTGGCCGAGGTGCGCGAGATCCGCTCGGAGAGCTCGCCCGGCATGTCGGAAATCCATGTCGTTATCGAAGATACATTCGATGGCAATGAGCTGCCAGACATCTGGACCAAGGTCCGCGCCCAGGTCCGCGATACCGTGCCCAGCCTGCCGCCGGGGTCAGGCAACCCCGTCGTCTTTGATGATTTCGGTGACACCTATGGCCTGTTCTACGCCATCACCGCAGAGGGCTATTCCAATGACCGCATCCGGGCCGTCGCGCGGACCCTGCGGCGCGAGCTCCTTGTCGTCGACGGCGTCGCCAAGGTCGCCGTAGAGGGTGAACCGGAAGAGCGCATCTATATCGAGATCGCGCAGGACGAGCTGTCCCGCATCGGGCTGTCCTATGAACAATTGCTGTCGGAACTGGGCCGGGAGAACACGGTCGTCTCCGCCGGCGCTTCCGCCATGGGCGACCGCTATGTTCGCCTCGACATTCCCCAGACGCTGAGCGGTGTCGATGCCATCGAGAACCTGCTCATCACACCGCGCAATGCCGGTGAAACCCTGCGCCTGTCAGACATCGCCACCGTCTGGCGCACCGAGGTCGAACGCCCGGACCGGATCGTCTACCATAACAACACCCACGCCTTCACCATCGGCATTGCCGGGCAGGCGACCGCCAATATCGTCGATGTCGGCCGCGCCGTAGAGGCGCGCCTGGCCGAAATCGAGGCAGACCTGCCTTTGGGCATAGAGCTGCACCCGATCTACCAGCAGCACGTCGTCGTCGATCGTGCGATCAACGACTTCCTGGTCAATCTGGCGATGTCGGTCGCGATCGTGGTCAGCGTGCTTTGCCTGTTCATGGGCTGGCGGGCCGGTCTGACCGTTGGCTCGGTTCTTTTACTGACCGTCTCCGGCACCGTTTTCTTCATGAACATGTTCGGCATCGAGATGGAGCGCATCTCGCTCGGCGCGCTGATCATCGCCATGGGGATGCTGGTGGATAATGCCATCGTCGTCACCGAGGGGATGTTGACCGGCGTGATGCGCGGCCAGCGCCGACTCGATGCGGCCGAAAATGCGGTGAAGGCGACGCAATGGCCGCTCCTCGGCGCCACGGTGATCGGCATCATGGCCTTTGCCGGCATCGGACTATCGCCTGATGCGACGGGTGAATTCCTGTTCTCGCTGTTTGCGGTGATCGCCATTTCCCTGCTGTTGAGCTGGGTCCTGGCGGTAACCGTCGTGCCGCTGATCGGCTTTCATCTCTTCTCCGCCCAGCGCGAGAAGGCCGCCTCGGCCGAGCCGGACGAGCTGGACGAAGCCCAGGTTTATTCCGGCGGCCTGTTCCGGGCCTTCCGCGTCCTGCTGGAAGGGGCGCTGGCCCGGCGCTGGATGGTCATGCTCGGTCTGCTGGCGATTACCGTGCTGTGCTATGCCGGCTTTGGCCAGGTCCGCCAGTCCTTTTTCCCGGAAACCAATACACCGCTCTTCTACGTCAATCTGGAACACCCGGAAGGCACCGATATTCTCGATAATGAGGCCCATGCCGTGGCGATCGGGCGATTTGTCGGCGAACAGCCCGAGACGGCTCAGTTCGACACTTTCATCGGCGGCGGCGCGACGCGCTTCATGCTGACCTACGCCTCCGAACAACCGTCGACCTCCTATGCCCAGATCATCGTCAGGACCCGTTCGCTGGACGACATTCCGGAGCTCGGCGAGCGTATCCTGCAACATGTCCAGAATACCTATCCGGACATCACCATCCGCGTTGACCGCATCGTCTTCGGCCCGCCAGTCGGGGCAAAACTGGAAGCGCGCTTCTCCGGGCCCGACACGGCGATTCTGCGACGTCTGGCTGATGACGCCATGGCCGCGCTGCATAGCGAAGCCGATCTCGTCGACATCCGCACCGATTGGCGCAACCTCACCCCGGTCATCCGCCCGGTGATGATCGAGGAGCGGGCCCAGACGATTGGCGTGACGCGGGAAAACATCGCCAATGCTCTGGTTTTCGCCACCGAGGGTGCCCGGGTCGGCGTCTACCGTGAAGGTGAGGAATTGATCCCGATCATTGCCCGCGCACCGGCAAGCGAACGCGCCGACACGTCCGACCTGTCCAACCGGCTGGTCTGGAGCCCGGCTCAGAATGCCTATGTGCCGATCGCGCAGATCGTCTCGCGCTTCGATCTCGGCGCCGAGGAGGCGCTGATCCAGCGCCGCGACCGGGTCCGGACCATCGCCGTCCGGGCCAATCCCTACAAGCACGAGACCGCATCGGAAGGCTTTGCCCGCTTCCGTCCGGTCATCGAGGCGATCGACCTGCCTGATGGTTACACGATGGAATGGGGCGGCGAGTTTGAAAGCTCGGGAGACGCCAATGCGGCGCTGGGCAGCCAATTGCCCTTCACTATTGTGATCATGCTGACCATCTCCTTCATGCTGTTCGCCAAGGTGCGCCAGCCGCTGATCATCTGGGCTGTGGTGCCGATGGCTCTCAATGGTGTGGTGATTGGTCTCGTGGTGACCCAGATCGCCTTCAGCTTCACCGCCCTCCTGGGCTTGCTCTCCCTGTCCGGCATGTTGATCAAGAATGCCATCGTCCTTGTTGACGAGATTGATCTGCGCATCGCCCGAGGCAGTGACCCCTATGCTGCGATCCGTGACGGATCCGTGTCCAGGCTGCGCCCGGTGCTGCTGGCCGCGTCCACAACCGTGCTCGGCATGACCCCGCTCCTGTTCGACGCCTTCTTCCAGGGCATGGCGATTACCATTATCGGCGGTCTGACCTTTGCCACCGTGCTCACCCTGGTCGCGGTACCGGTGGTCTACGCCGTCTTCTTCGGCATTCGCCCGCACGCGGAAATCAAGGTGATTAAAAATATGTCCGAGGCCCCGGCGGCTTGACCGACGGCGCGGCGCGCGCAAGTTTCGCCGCATGTCCGCTCTCGACCACGTCAATAATATCGGCGATCTGCGCAGACTGGCCCGCAAGCGCCTGCCCCGCATGGTGTTCGACTATATCGATGGCGGCGCGGACGACGAAGTCACCCTGCAGGACAATCCTGGCCGTTTTGCCGACTACAAGCTTTTGTGGAAGGCGCTGGTCGATATTTCCGAAATCGACCTGAAGACCTCGGTGATGGGATCGGCGTGTGACGCCCCGGTGATCGTCACGCCGACAGCAGCCCAGCGCCTGTTCAGCCCGCGCGGCGGTGAAGCCGCCGTCGCCCGGGCCGCCGACAAGGCCGGGCTCATCTACGGCCTTTCAACCCTGGCCTCGACCTCGATCGAAGATATCGCCTCCATCACCGACGGACCGAAATGGTTCCAGGTTTATGTCTGGAAGGACCGCGACTTGGTCGAGGCGGCCCTGGAGCGCGCCCGGGCGGCTGGTTTTGCCGGTCTGATCCTGACCGTCGACGTCCCCGTGGCCGGCAACCGCGAACGCGATCATGTCAACGCCTTCACCATCCCGCCCAAGATCAATGCCACGACGGTGAGCCAGGTCCTGGCGCGCCCGGGTTATCTCTTCGACATGCTGACCACGCCGACCATCAGCCCGGCGAACTACACTGATCTTGATCCCCAGGGCGACGGCATCATCCAGTATCTCAATCGCCAGTTCGACCGTACGGTGACCTGGGAGGATGCGAAGTGGATGAAGGATGCCTGGGGCGGGCCTTTCGCGATCAAGGGCATTGCCCGCGCCGATGATGCGCGGCGCTGTGTCGATATCGGCGCCGATGCGGTGTGGATTTCCAATCATGGCGGGCGGCAGCTCGACACGGCACCGGCCACCATCGACACCCTGCCGGACATCGCCGCGGCCGTCGGCCATCAGATCGAGATCATCCTCGATGGCGGTATTCGGCGCGGCACTGATATCATCAAGGCGCTGGCGCTCGGCGCGCGTGCTGTCGCCGTCGGCCGGCCCTATCTCTATGGCCTCGGGGCCGCAGGCGAGGCCGGCGTCAGCAAGGCCCTGGACTTCCTGATCACCAGTCTGGAGCGGGACATGGCCCTGTGCGGCGCAACCCGCCTGAATGATCTGACGCCGGACCTTGTCCGCCGTCCGGCCCTCTAACCCCCGAAGGACCGAACATGTTTGCAGCCGAAAGCCTTGTGCGCACTCTGATCAATCAGGGCGTCGATACCTGTTTCACCAATCCGGGCACCTCGGAAATGCACATGGTGGCCGCGCTCGACCGGGTCGAGGGGATGAAGTCCGTGCTCTGCCTGTTCGAAGGGGTCGCTACGGGCGCGGCCGATGGCTACGCGCGCATGGCGGGCAAGCCGGCCTGTACCCTGCTGCATCTCGGCCCCGGCGCCGGCAATGGTCTGGCCAATCTGCACAATGCCCGCCGGGGCTATGCCCCCGTGGTCAATATCGTTGGCGATCACGCCCGGGCCCATCTCGAACTCGACGCGCCGCTGACCTCGGATATCGCGGGCGTTTGTGCGCCGATGTCACGCTGGGTCGGTACGGTGGAAACGCCGCAGGACATTTCCCGCATGGCCGTGGAAGCGGTCAAGCAGGCCTATGGGCCCGAGCGCGGTGTCGCGACGCTGATCCTGCCTGCCGATTGCGCCTGGTCCGACGCCGAGCCGCAGGTCATCGAGACCGTCGGCATGCCGGATCTGGACGCCGTGCCGCTGGCCCAGCTGGACAAGGTCATGAAGGCGCTGGAGGCCGCGTCCTCCCCGGTTATCCTGCTGGGCGGCACCGCCTGCCTGGACGCCGGGCTGGAAGCTGCAGGGCGCATTGCCGACGGCACCGGCGCCAAGCTCTTCATGGACACCTTCGTTCCGCGCATTGCCCGCGGTCATGGCCGGGTCGCACCGAAGCGCCTGAGCTATCTAGGATCTCAGGCCATGGAGGAACTCCAGGACGCCGACCTTCTCATCACCGTAGGCACCAAGGCTCCGGTCGGTTTCTTCGCCTACCCCGGCGAGCGCGGCACCTTCGCGCCGCCCAAAGCCGAGATCATCGCGCTCGGCGGGCCGCAGGACGAGGTCACGGAAGCCTTGATCATCCTCGCGGAAGCCATTGACACCCCGCCCAAGGCCAAAGTGCTGACGCGGGCCCAGGCGCCCAAGCTTATCCCCGACGCCGAGCTGAATCCGGGCTTTGTCGGCCTGTCACTGATGCGGCACATGCCGGAAGACTCCATTATCTGCGATGATTCAACCACCTCAGGCATGGGCGTCTTTCCCTGGACCCAAGCCGGCCCGCGCCACGACTGGCTGTGCCTCACGGGAGGCGCCATTGGATCCGGCATGCCCCAAGCGGTTGGCGCCGCGCTGGCCTGCCCGGACCGTCAGGTCTTCGCTCTATGCGGTGACGGGGCCGCCGCCTACACGCTGCAGGCGCTGTGGACCCAGGCGCGTGAAAAACAGAATGTGATCAACATCGTCTTCGCCAACCACTCCTATCTGGTGCTCAATTTCGAGCTCGCCCGGGTCGGCGCCGGCGAACCTGGTCCGGCGGCTGAGCGAATGCTCTCTCTCGACCACCCCAAGATGGACTGGGTCAAGCTGGCAGAAGGCTTTGGCGTAGCGGCGCAGCGCGCGCGGACAGCCGGCGAGTTCGATACAGCCCTGGTTAGCGCGCTCAAGGCCGGTGGACCGCAATTGATCGTGGCTGAAATCTAGCGCCTTGCGCTAGCCCGCGAGGCGGTCCTGGGCCGGGGTCTGCCCGATCATGCGCGAGAACATGGCTCGCAACCCGCCCGGCTCGATCGGCTTGGACAGATAGTCGGAGAAGCCCTCCTCATTGAGCGCGCGGCGATTATCGTCCGAGGCCAGGGCCGTCACGGCAACGATCTTGGTACCGCCGGACCGCCGGTTCTCGCGGATGCAACGCATCGCCGTGACACCATCCATCTCCGGCATCTGCACATCCATCAGGATGACATCATAGCGTTTGGCCGAGGCCATATTGACCGCTTCACGACCACTCGAAGCGGTATCAATATCAATATCCCCACCTCGGATCGCCTGTCCCAGCATCGCTTGCAGAACGATCAGGTTGGTCGGCACATCGTCGACCAGCAACAGGCGCAGGGGCTTGTCGATCTGCAGCGGCTCCAGCGACGCCGCTTCCGGTTCGGCATCAACCCGCTGAACGGCTTGATTGCGAATCTTTACGGTAAAGGTGGAGCCGACACCGAGGGTCGATTTGACCGAGATCTCGCCACCCATCCTGTCGACGAGCTTACGGCAGATCGCCAGACCCAGCCCGGTTCCGCCATACTGGCGCTTCACCGAGTTATCGACCTGGCTGAAACTGTCGAAAATCCGGGCCTGCTTGTCATGCGGGATACCGACACCGGTATCGGACACGGCAAACGTCGTGGTCACCTGACCGCTATCATCCGTCGTCTGGTCCACGGCGACCGTGATCCGGCCCAGGGTCGTGAATTTGAGGGCGTTGCCGAGCAGATTATTGAGGATCTGGCGAATGCGGACCGGGTCACCCTTGACCCCTTCGACATCGACACCGTTGAAGCTCTCCTCAAAACTCAACCCCTTGGCCTCAGCCTGGCCCCGCCAGGTCGCGGTCAGGGACCGCACCAGTTCGCGCAGGTCAAAGGCGGCATTCTCAAGCTCGAGTGCGTTGGCTTCGATCTTGGACAGATCGAGGATGTCGTTCAGCAGTTCGAGCAGGTTCTCACCGGACTGATCAACCAGCTGCAGACGTTCACGTTGCTCCTCGGTGAGGCTAGCATCGTGCAGCAGGACATTGGTCATGCCCAGCACGCCATTGAGCGGTGTACGGATCTCATGCCCCATATTGGCAAGGAATTCCGACTTGGCCTGGCTGGCCTCCTCCGCCCTAGCCAGCGCGACCTGCAATTTTTCGTTCTGGTCGCGCAGGATCTCCGCAGTCTGTTCATTGGAAGACCGCAGGATCGAACCGAAGAACACAATCCAGACCGTCGAGAGCAGGCTGGCGAAAACCAGTGCGGGCAGCATGAGTTGCGGGTCGTATTGCAGCTCGGTCCCAAGATAATTGAAACCGCCATAGAGAACGGTGCCGTAGAAGGCTCCGACCGGAAGCACAGCGATCAGTGCCGCTCGCCAGCCCCAGGCGATATAGGCGCCCAGGACAATGCCCGGCACATACGCCGCTGCCGGCGGAAAAGACCCCCGATTGGCCCAGGCGACCAGGATGAACATGATCGAGGAGGACACCAGGATCCAGCCCAGTACCAGGTTGGGACGGCGCATGCGCAATCCGATCATACCCACCCCGAAAGCACTGACGGCGCTGATCAACGCCAGCTCGACCATGCCAGGACGGCCCTGCCCCGTGGACACGAGGATAATCGCATTGATGACAGCCGTGACCGCCAGGATCAGAGAGAAGGTGAAGGCGATGCGTGACTTGATGGCCCGCTGCAAATCAACAGCCGGATCCGCCCCGATCAGTTTGTCGACGAGATACCAGAACACTGAACACCACCTCCGCTGAGGCTCTTCTAGTTCAGTTTGATTAAAAAATGCCCAATCGGGTAAGGGGGTTTCAGTCTTCGACCGGCATGATGCTGGCGACCTTGGTCACCTCCAGCACCTGTTTCACATTGTGCCCGCCGCCGCGAAGCATGACCGCCTTGCCCTGCTTCTTGCCGCGCTCATGAGCCAGAAACAGCATGCCGACCCCGGCGGAGTCGAGCGCACTCACCTCGGCAAGATCAAAGACGACACGATCACCGTCGAGACTGTCGATCGCGTCGAGCGCACCCTTGAAGATTTCGTGGTCGTCGAAACGGAAGGTCCCGGACAGCTTCACGGTCAACGTGTTGGCCGATGTCGCGGTGACAAATTGCATGGGGCAGCTCCGCAGCGGAAGGCGATTCAGTTTCGACAGGGAACAGCCTACTCTTGGTCTGATGGATGCCAAAGGGACAAATCCGCGCGTGATTTCAATTTGCATAAAATTTGAAACAGGGGCCGCCCGTGCAGCCCGCGCCCCATAGTCGCTAAACTACCCGCTGGACTTCGAATAAACATATCTTTATATACCGATGTGCGCTGATTTGAGCTTCAGCTTGCGGGCGCGGAACAAGTGCAGCTAAAGCGGAGCGCCGTGAGTGCAGACCACATCCCCCTAGGGATCCAAGCGGCGTGCTGTCTCTTTGTTCCGGGCCTCAAGGGCTGAATCAGGAAAGAGGAGACGTTCGATGCCTGACCCCGCAATCCATCGCCAAACCCGCTCGCGTCTTCCGATGATGCCCCATTGCCGGACTGGCCTGACCGCGCCCGGACGCTGCTGTCCTGGAGGCTGTTGATGCTGCCGGCCCTTCAAATCCCTGCCCGCAATCCACAAGCCAAGGCCCAGGATTTCACCGCATGCCTGACCCTGCCGGGCCGGACGTCCCCGGTTACCGTAAAAGGGCGCCTCGCTGGCAATATGGCAGCCACCCCGGTCCTGGTCCTGGGTGGCGTGTCCGCCGACCGGCGGGTCTGTGCGGATCACTTGGGACCAGGCTGGTGGCCGGGGATCGCCGCCCGGGGCGGGGTCCTCGATCCATCACACACCTGCATTCTCTCGATGGATTTTCTTGGCGGCCGAGAGCAAGGCCCGGCCCGGCTGGAAGATCAGGCTCGTGCGGCGCTCGCACTCGCCGACGCCGCGGGCATCAAGCGTCTGGCCATTATCGGCGCCAGTTTCGGTGGTACGGTCGGGTTGGAAATCGCAGCCCAGGCTCCGGACCGGATTATCCGTCTCGACCTGCTTTGCGCGGCGGCCGGGGTTCACCCCATGGCCCAGGCCTGGCGCTCGATCCAGCGCGAAATACTGGAACTGGCGCTGGATGCGGGCCTCGGGGCACGCGGGGTCGATATCGCCCGGCGACTGGCCATGACGACCTATCGCACGCCGGAGGAATTCGCCCAGCGCTTCGGTCCGGGCGGCGAGGATGGCGGCGTTGAACGCTATCTGCAGGCGCGCGGTCGCGAATACGGCCGTACAGTTGCGCCGGAACGCTACCTCTCTCGACTTGAGGCGATGCAATCGCCAGCGCTTGGCCTGGAGCGCATTACGGCTCCGGTTCGACTGCTCGCCATCCGTAGCGACCGCCTGGTCCCGCCGGCGCAAGTCCACGACACCGCGCGCGCGCTCACCGGCACACGCGCCGAAGTCGCCGAGATCGACAGTCTTTACGGCCATGACGGCTTCCTCAAGGACACCGGCCAGGTCAATGCTTTCCTGGAGGATCGCCTGTGAGCACATCCCGCACCCGCGCCGTCCGTGCCGGCATCAACACCGATCCGGGACATGGTGCGGTCATTGCGCCGGTCCACGTATCCGCCGCGTACCGGCGCGAGGATCCGGCCCAGCCCGGGGTCTATGATTACGCCCGCACAGGCCAACCGGGCCGCGCCGAACTCGGCAAGGCGCTGGCCGCGCTCGAGGGTACGGCCGGGGCGGTCATCACGAGCTCCGGCATGGCCGCGATCGATATCCTGCTCAACCTGCTGCCGAACAGCGCCCGGATTGTGTGCGCGCACGATTGCTATGGCGGGACGCGGCGTATCTTTGATGCCCGCTCGGCACAGCGCGGCTTTGATCTGGTTTATGCCGACTGCAGCGACCTCGCGGCCCTGGAGGCAGCCCTGACCGCCGACACGGCGCTGCTCTTCCTCGAAACCCCGTCCAATCCGCGACTGCGCCTGACCGATCTCGAAGAAGCCTGCCGCCTTGCCCGGCAAGCCGGTGCGCTGGTCGCGGTGGACAACACCATCCTCTCCCCCGCCCTGCAGCGACCGGCCGCATACGGTGCCAATTTTGTCATCAACTCCCTGACCAAGATCATCAACGGGCATTCTGACATGGTCGGGGGTGTGATCTGTGCCGCCGCTCCGGCACATGTCGAAGAACTGGGCTGGTGGGCCAATGCGGCGGGCGCGGTTGGCGGAGCCTTCGACGCCTTCCTGGCCTTGCGCGGGCTGCGGACCTTGCCCATCCGCGCCAGGACGCAGTCGGATAGCGCTTTGCAGGTTGCCGAAACCTTGAGCCGACATCCTGGCATCTTGCGGGTGGACTATCCTGGCCTCAAGGACCACCCGGGCCATGCCATTGCCGCGCGTCAACAGGACGGGTTCGGTCCGCTGATCAGCCTGGAGCTGGACGGCGGCACCGAGGCGGCACGCCGCTTCGTCCGATCGCTTGAGCTCTTCACCCTGGCGCAGTCACTGGGCGGCGTGGAAAGCCTTTGCTCCATCCCCGCCACCATGACCCATGCGGCGATGACACCGCAGGCGCGAGCAGAAGCCGGTATAGCTGATGGCCTGGTGCGGCTTTCGGTTGGGCTGGAAAGCCCGCGGGACCTTTGCGCTGATCTGGATCAGGCGATAGCGCGCATCTAGCGGCCGCATCGGCGGCCGGCAGCCTATCCGAGGGACAGTGCCAGCACGGCTCCGATCACGCCGCCAGCGAAGAAAGCAAGCAAGCCGATCCCGGCCACCAGTCGCAGGGCAAAGCGGGCCTGTCCATTAGCTGTGCGCTGTAGCTCGGCAGGGGTCGCATCGAGAACCGCGGCGAGACTCAACACCGTCTCGGAGGACGCGTTGCCGTCGCGTTCGACCCGCTGCACCGTACGCAGGGACAAACCGGCCGTATCCGCGAGATGCGACTGGGTCCAGCCGCGTGACAGACGCAAGGCGCGCAGGTTTTCCGGATCGATCATCATGACCGCACCTCGCCTCGACTATCCACCAAACCAGGCAATCACGGTCGAAATACCAAGATAGCCCAACACACCGCCGAAGGCAGCGGATAACAGCGCCCAGACGCCGACCTTGAGCGGACTGGTCGGCTTGGTTCCCGAGAGGGGCCGCGTCATGCCGCGAAACAAGACCTCGCCATCACGCAGAATCGTCGCCATGTAAGCGCCACCGGTCTCCACGGTCATCACCGCCTCATAGACATGATCGTCATGCTCAAACCGGTGCCAGGGGCTGAAGCCGACCGTGCGCAGCTCGGAGACCAGGTCGCCATTGAGCCAGATCTTTTCCTTTCCGGTCCACGCCGACAGCCAGACGCCGATCTCGATATCGTCCTGCTTGAACTTGAGCTGCCCGCCGTCGGAAAGGGAGAGCTTGGCCTCCACCAGACCCCGTGAGGTGAAGCCATCATCCTCTATCGCTTGATCCGTCATCACAGACACCTCTCAACCCGTCGCTTCACGCTCAACTCGCCTGGCTCAAGGCAATAACCAAGGCCACCACCCAGAAGCAGAAAGAACACCACTTCCCAGCCGCCTGCTCTCGTTCGGTGTTGCGTTTTCTCGCTCATGCTCGTCTCGCTCCAAAAATCACCGGCTCTGACTTGAGAACCGGGGACATTGATGGCGATCGCGGCGATCATCGTCTACGTCAGCAAAGCGCCAACCGCGTTCCGGTGCTACGACAGCAATGCGACATTCGTTTTGTTTCAATGCCTTGCCTGGTCAGCCCGCCGAAACACCGAAGCGCACACTGACCCAGATGATGCCGGCGATCTGCGCGAGGATATTGATGATAATGTTGAGCACGAGGATGAAAGCGGCGAGCAGGCCGGCACGCCACATCCGCCCCAGCCGCGTACAAGTCTGAAACGTGCCGCGAAAGCCGGTGGCTGCATCCAGAAGCAAAGTGACCAACCCGATCAGATAACCGACATTGCCAAGCTGGCTGGACGACAGCAACGACAAGGCCGGCAATCCGGCGACGAGTACAGTCGCGCTCGGAATCATCACCGCGAAACTGTTTCGAACGCGCTGGGAATAGGTCGTCGGCTGACCCCAGAACCCGAACAGGGGAAGCAGGAGCAGGAATCCGGCGAGCTGCATGGCCGGAGCGATCGCGTAGATCCACAAGGCCGCGGCCTCGCCCAGCTCCTGGTAGCGTTGCCCCTCTCCCGGCACAACCCCGGCATTGCGAAACCCCTCGGCGTAGGCGTCCACCAGCGGGGTATTGCTCCCTATCCAGACAAATTGCAGCAGTGAAGCGAGAGCGATCAGTGACAGCCAAAGCCGGATCGACGGCGTATAGCGGCCACCCCAGTCAGGCGTTTCTGCAGCGCTGAAATAACGCCTCGGAGCCAGCCAGATCGTAGCCATGGACTTCAGTCCGCGCAGATTGAGCCCGAACGTGTCTTCGGCGAGATCATCAAGCCGTATCCTGTCGGTCATGCCGGGTGCCCTTGAGCCTGATCAAAACATCGACACCCAAGCAGACCCCGGGTGATTTGCCTAGCCGGGAGACCGGGCCCGGCCTCATTACAGCATTAACCCGGCCGGCCCGTGTTCGAGTTCGCGGATAATCGTGTCGCGCAAACGTTCTGCGGCGGGCGGTATTGACGGAGCTTCCAGCAGGGCCATCTCGGTGTCGGACAGGTCCGGCAGACCGCTCTGGGCGGCGTCGAGCATGAACAGGTCTTCCGGTACCATGTCCTTGGCCAGGACGCTGACCCCGAGCCCGGCTCGCACCGCCGCATGGGTGCCCGCCAGCGAGGCGCAGATATAGACGATGTGCCAGGGCCGTCCGGCCTGGTCCAGGGCCTCGGTCGCCCGTTTGCGATAGACACAGGGTGAGGGGGACACCACGAGCGGCAAGTCGGTCTGTTCTGCGGCATTCTCCGACGCGCCTACCCAGACCAGCGGCTCGCGCCAGACCCGCCGTCCGGCCAATGCATCACCGGGCTCGCGCTTGACGATAGCCAGATCCAGGCCGCCGCCCTCGAAACGCTTTTCAAGATCCAGCGTCAGCTCGCAACGCATCTCCAGCACAACATCGGGATAGCTGGCGGCAAAGCGGGACAGGACATTGGCCAGATGTACCGTGGCGAAATCCTCCGGTGCGCCGAGACGGACAACCCCGGACAGTCTTTGCTCATCAAACCGGGTTACGAGGTCATCGTGAAGGGAGAGGATCTTCCGCGCCCGCTCCAGCAGGGCCTCGCCATCATGGGTGGGGCGCAGATGATGCGGCGAGCGATCCAGCAGGCGGACGCCGAGCTGATCCTCCAGCCGCTTGATCTGCAGCGAGACCGTGGACTGGCTCAGATGCAGGCGCTTGGCCGCGGCGCTGAAGCCTCGGCTTTCCACCACCGTGACGAAGGCGCGCAGGAGATCGGGGTGCAGGCTATGGGGCATGATTGCGATATTTAATAATGATAGCGACGAAAATCAATTTCACACATGGTGACGTATAGGATAGGCGGTGCTCAAACTTGTTTGTGAAGAAGGACGTCAACGTGAATCTCACTGTAAATCCGAACGATATTTCCGAGGCGCAGGGCAGCGTCGAAACCCCGCTCATCACTGTGGCCTCCGGCGACGGCATCGGCCCGGAGATCATGGATGCCGCACTGAAAGTGCTCGAGGCCGGCGGCGCACGCTTCCAGGCCGAGCCGATCGAAATCGGGGAAAAGGTCTATCTTTCGGGCATCAGCGCCGGCATCACGCCGGAAGCCTGGGACAGCCTTCGCCGGACGCGCGTCTTCTTCAAGGCGCCGATCACCACGCCCCAGGGCGGCGGCTATAAGAGCCTCAATGTCACGGTCCGCAAATCGCTCGGCCTGTTCGCCAATGTCCGCCCCTGCGCGGCCTATGCGCCCTACATCGCCACCAAGCATCCGGACATGGATGTGGTCATCGTGCGGGAGAATGAGGAAGACCTCTATGCCGGCATCGAGCACCGACAGACCGATGAAGTCTATCAGTGCCTGAAGCTGATCTCGCGCCCGGGCTGCGAGAAGATCGTACGCTATGCGTTTGAATACGCGCGCGCCTATGGCCGCAAAAAAGTGACCTGCATGGTGAAAGACAACATCATGAAGCTCACCGATGGTCTGTTCGCCAAGGTCTTCGACGAGATCGCCGCGGAATACTCCGACATCGAGGCCGAGCACTACATCATCGATATCGGCACCGCCCGCCTGGCCGATGCGCCGGAACGGTTCGACGTCATCGTCACGCCGAACCTCTATGGCGACATCATCTCCGACGTTGCCGCCGAAGTGGCAGGCTCGGTCGGTCTCGGTGCCTCGGCCAATATCGGCGCCAGCTGCGCCATGTTCGAAGCCATCCACGGCTCCGCACCGGACATTGCCGGCCAGAACATCGCCAACCCGTCCGGCCTGATTCTCGCCGGCGTCATGATGCTGGTGCACCTGGGCCAGAGCGAAGCGGCTTCGCGCATTCACAATGCCTGGCTGAAAACCGTCGAAGACGGCTTCGGTACCGGTGACATGAAGCCGAAGGAAAAGCCGCTGGGCACCAAGGAATTCGCCCAGGCCGTTATCGAGCGCATGGGTCAGCACCCGGCGACCCTGCCGAAAGCCAATTACGCCGCCGATGCCAAGCCGATCACCATCCAGCAGCCGGAACGCAAGACCCCGGCCGTGAAGGAGATGGTCGGCGTGGACCTGTTCGTGCAGCACGCCGGTTCCGCTGACGCGCTCGCCGAAGCACTCAAGGCGGCCTCCAATGAGGCTTTCGAACTGGTGCTGATCACCAATCGCGGCGTCAAGGTCTGGCCGGAAGGCCTGCCGGAAACCTTCTGTACGGACCACTGGCGCTGCCGCTTCCACGCCACCGGCAAGGCCGGCATCGCCGATGTCGCCGACCTGCTCGCCAAGTGCGGCACGGCTGGCATCGACGCCATCAAGACGGAAAATCTCTACACCTTTGATGGAGAGCGCGGCTACTCGCTCGGCCAGGGCCAGTAAGCCCGGTCAGTCCCGACCAAGAAGAAGCCCTCCCCGGCACGCGCCTGGGAGGGCTTTTTCTTGGCAGCGATGGCATGCGCCGGGCGAACGACTCAGCCCAGCCACTCACCGATCAAACCGGCCGCAATGACGCAGGCGATAAATGTAACCTGCAAGGCAAAGCCGACGAGATAGCGCTGATAAAAATTCATCTTATCAATGTGGTGCTGCAGTTCAGAGAGTATGTTCATGATCATTTTCCGTCTTGTTTTTTTGTCAGTATACATACTTTTAAATGCGCTTACAAATTTCCCTGACTTTCTTCCGGCCATACGCTGATGGGCACCTACGCAAAAGGCCCGCGGAACCAGTGTCCCGCGGGCCTTCAAGCTCGGCCGATTAGGTTGGCTTTACTGGACGCGCTCGACAGTAATGCCCTCGGCTTCCAGCAGGGTCGGCACGCCATCCGGTCCGACCAGGTGCCCGGCCCCAACGACGATCAGCGTTTTGCCGGACCCTTCCAGCATGGTCTCGATCTCGTCGACCCAGTGATGATTGCGCTGCACCAGGAGGACGTCATAGACCTCCGGCCCCGCTTCCTGCATGCCCTCATGGAAGATCGTATCCAGCGCCGCCACATCTCCCGCGGCCCAGGCCGCCACCATGCGGTCCAGCATTCCGGGATCATTCTCGATCTGCTCGAGGGAGAAGGTCAGGAAGTGGAGCTCGACCTCCGGGGACAGGCCCGCGAAGAAGCCGAACTGATCTTCAAACGTTTCGAAATAACGTTCCCGTTCATCCTCGGTCACCGCCGAGAGCGTCATCTCGACCCCGGTCATCGGATTATACCCGGCCTGCTGCATCCCGATCAGGGAAATCGTGAGGCCAGCGAGCCAGGGGCGAAGCGGTTCGAGGTTTTGCACCGGCAGCCCCATCTGGCCGGCGACACGGGCGAGCTGGGCATTCTGCTCTTCGGTGAGCATGGAACTGAGTGTCTGGCCCTGCGGGTTGAGGCCAAACTGCGGGATAAGCTGCTGCGACGCCGCCTGGGCCTCCACCGTCATCGGTGTCTCATAATAAACCTCATCGGCCGCCGCGATGGCCGCATCGAGCGCATCGGTGCGCCATTGCGTATCTTCGCGCAGGACATGGACAGAGCCGAAGAGCAGGATCTCGCTGTCTTCATCAGACACTTTCCACATCGCCGGGTCGGCCTGGGCCGCTACCGTCATCGCGATCGCACTCAATGCACCCAGAAAAAGTTTTTTCATCGGGACTTCCCTTGTTACCAATCGTTGGCATCCAGCCCTGCCCGAGCGGCGGACCGTGACGCCTGAAATCTGACCCGCGATGCCACCATGGATCCACGACAGCTCTGCGACAGACGCTTAGATGGCATGTGACAGAAACCCGTCATAGGCGGATTGGTACAGGGCATATCCCCCTTCGGCGCCTCTGCCCCAGCTCTTCTGGCCGCGCGAATTGACGCACCCCGCAGCACAAAAGGCACGGGCCTGGGCGGGCGCACCCGGCATTGTTCCCTGCCTGGCCTGGAGATACCGGTGGCGACGACTGCGCGGACTGACAAGCCACCGCCACATCTGTCGTCGCGCCACTACACTTGGTTCCGAAGCGCTGCAGTTTTGCGATTGATTATCACTTTCTTTCGCATTAGGGGTCATTGCGAAGACTTCGCAGGGACAATCATGATGTACAAAACCTCGCTGGCTCTCATGAGCGCGACCGCTCTTTCACTGACGCTCGGGATCGCTCCGGCCATGGCTGACAGCGTCGACGCGGTGGATCGCGAGCAGATCGTGGTCACCGGACAGGTGCTGTATGCCAACCAGATCAATGCCCTGCGCACCCCGACGCCGATCATCGACGTGCCGCAGAGCCTGTCGATCTTCACCGCAGCGGAAATCTCCCAGCGCGGCTTCTCCAGCATCGGCCAGATCATCGACTACACGGTCGGCGTCAACACCTCGCAGGGTGAAGGCCACCGGGACGCCGTGGTCTTCCGCGGGGTGCGCTCCACGGCCGACTTCTTCATCGATGGCGTCCGCGACGACGTCCAGTACTACCGCCCGCTCTACAATCTTGAACAGGTCGAGATCCTGCGCGGCCCCAACGCCCTCCTGTTCGGCCGTGGCGGCACCGGTGGCATCCTCAACCGCGTGACCAAGAAGGCCGAACTCGACGACGTCTTCACCGGCTATGAAGTCGCGCTCAACAGCTTTGGCGGTTTCACCCTGCAGCTCGACCACAATGTCTCCACCGATGACACGTCCGCCCTGCGCCTGAATGCCATGTATGAGAGCCTCGAGGGTCATCGCGATTTCTATGATAGCGAGCGTATCGGCGTGAACCCGACAGCGCGCTTCCAGCTGTTCGACACGACACGACTCGATCTCTCCTACGAATTCATCGACCATGAGCGCTTCATCGACCGCGGCATCCCCACCGGTGCCAATGGCGAGCCGGTGGAAGCCTTCCGCGATATCGTCTTCGGCGATGACACGCTGAACTTCCACACGCTCGATGCCCACGTCTTCCGCGCCACGCTGCAGCACCAGTTCTCCGACGCCCTGAAGGGCCGCCTGAGCGCGTTCTACGGCGATTACGACAAGGTCTATCAGAACCTCTACGCGTCCAGCTATGACGCGGTGAATTCGCCGGACCAGGTCGGCCTGGATGGCTATCTCGACACCACCCAGCGCCAAAACCTGATCCTCTCGGCTGACCTGATCGGTCAGTTCCAGATGGCGGGCTTCAACCACACCTTTGTGACCGGTGTGGAGTTCATCAATACCGGCAATAATAATGACCGCCTCAACCCGGTCTGGTCGGACAGCAATGACGATGTCGAGTTCTTCACCATCGCCCGCCCGCTGGCGACCGGTGGGGGCACGGGAACGGCAGCCAGCGGCAATCCGACGACGCTGGCCTTCTCCGACCTGAATGACGACACCCATGCCGATGTCAGCGTCTTCTCGGCTTATTTGCAGGGCGAAATCGAGATCTCCGACCAGCTCGACATCATCCTCGGCGCCCGTTTCGACAGTTTCGAGATCGAGGTCCACAACGTCCCGGTCAACGAGACCCGCGAACGCACCGATGAGCGCGTCTCCCCGCGCCTCGGCGTGGTCTACAAGCCGCAGGAAAATATCTCGCTCTATGCCAGCTACAGCGAAAGCTTCCTGCCGCGCTCGGGTGAGCAGTTTGCCAATATCAATGGCAGCAACAATGCCCTCGACCCGAACGAGTTCACCAATCTGGAAGCCGGCCTGAAATGGGACCTGGCCTCCAATCTCAGCTTCACCGGCGCCATTTTCGAGATCGAACAGCGCTCGCCCCAGACCGCCGACAATGACCCGTCCACGCTGGATGTCATTGAATCGGAAATCACCGGTTTCGAGCTGCAGCTGCAGGGCCAGCTCACCGAGGCCTGGTTCATCTCCGCCGGCTACAGCTATCTCGACGGCGAACAGGTCAACCGCTCCGGCAATACCGGCCTGCGCCCGCGCGAGCTGCCGGAAAACACGCTGTCGCTGTGGAATAGCTACCAGGTCAGCGACCAGCTCGGCCTTGGCCTCGGCCTGACCTATCAGGATGAGACCTTCATCAATAATTCCAACACCGCGATCCTGCCGGCCTATACCCGCATCGATGCGGCGGCCTATTACGATCTGTCCGATCGTTTCAGCCTGCAGCTCAATGTCGAGAACCTGACCGACGCGCTCTACTTCCCCAACGCCCACAGCACCCACCAGGCCACGGTCGGTGCTCCGCTGAATGCGCGCGTGACGCTTCGCGGGCGGTTCTAGGACCCACGCCGATCAGCTTCGAGATGCGAAAGCCGGGACGTCACAGCGTTCCGGCTTTTTTGTTCGGGTCGACCGCCAGGTTCACTCTGGATCTATAATCAGTCTTCCCGTGGATACATGTCGGCCTCATCGACCTCGTAATCGATTATGGCGCCGGGACTGCATTCAAGAACGAAGCACAATTTGGACAACGTCTCGAACCGCACGCCCCGCACCTTGCCTCTCCGTAACAGGCTGAATTGAGTTTCCGACAGCCCAATTTTCGATGCCACATCGCGAGCGCTCACACCACGCTGCGCCAGCACGACGTCGAGATTGATCCGCACCGGCATCAGACAAATGAGTCCAGTTGCTCTTTGAGCTGGCTTCCCCGCCCCGCCAGCATAATCAGCAGCAGCCCGAGTACAAACAACACCGCGCTATCCATTTCTATTGCAAGCCTGACACCGGCCATCTCGACAAACTGATTGGCAATGAGATGATGCACTGACGGCTCGAGAATAATCGCCGTCCAGCTGCCCAGCAGCAGCAGGCCACCGGCAACCCGGAGGTTTCGCACCGCAAGCCGGCCAAATGCCTCTCCGTCCGATGATGGTGAAATTAGCCCAGCCAGGAACCATAGGGCCAGGACATAGATGAACGGCGAAATCAGCGCGAGCCATGCCGGAGGGGTATCGCCGTCGGCGGGGATATCCGGACCCTGTGCGAAACCGGGTAGGAAGGCATCGAACAGTATCAAGGCGCCCAGCACCACAATCACTGATCGGGCCAAAACGGTGGGGGTGATAGCGAGAAGGGTCACGCGCATCTCCATATTAATCCTTAGCTAAAATCTTTTAGGTTTCAGTTAAAGTCAATGACCAGAGTTGGGTAGACGGCGTCGCGCGCAGCTGTACCCCTTGCCCGGTCCCTACCCTAATCTTGCAAGATCGCGTCGACTCTGATCAGCTCCCAATCATGCATCTGGTTAAGATAGGCGTCGTAACAGGCCTTGTGGGAACTGCCCATGACGACCAGGGCCCGAGCGCCCGGATCATGACCGGCGGCCTCGACGACATTGGCGGCCATGCGCAGGCCGCGTGCCTGCCACCAGACGAGATACTGGCGCGCCATAAGCCAGACCGGGGCGATGGCCAGTCAGGCCGCGCCGTCGGAGGCGTTCGCTTAGCGGAACGGATAATGGTCTGGCTATGAGTTGACCTGAGTCAGCAAACTCGGCGGCTCTCGTACAGTCTCGGCTGCTGGATAGCCATGACCGTCCCATTGGCGCATCCGACAATGTAGACGCCTTGCTGGTTGGCCGCAGGCATGATCACGGTAACAGCGCTTCCCGTTTGCGCCTCCGCTTCAGGCTGCCCCAGCAAAGCGACGCCAGCAGCCACACCAAACGCAAGTGCCACCATAGCCCCGGTCAGAGCCGTTAACTTACTGACGTTCATTGCTCACTCCCCATCACAAGTTTCCACGTCACGTTAAACAGCGCTCGTTTCTTCATCAATGCGAATTCAGAAACACAGTGCTGAGCACGCTTCATGCGAGCACCGGCGCCAGCCAAGAGGGTGATGAAGATCGCCGCGCCGGGCGGAGTGCTTGGGTCCGCCTTCGCCAAGGCTACGGAGGACACCTCTCCACCCACTCGCTACGCTCGTATGCGCGCTGCAGGTGGCTTGCCACCCGAAGCCCGCAGGGCGAAGGGTGGTGGGCCCGGAGGGACTCGAACCCCCAACCAAGCGGTTATGAGCTTTGGGGTATTGGGACAAACTGGGAACACATGACACCTCCCGACACGCCGAAATAATATTTTTCAATGGGTTGATGTTTCAACGCGTCTCAGCGATAGTCAGCTTATCCCATCGAAATGGAACCCCAATGGAACCCCGCCACCGCGCGAAGGGCGAAGCTGACCCATGCCACATCCAGACGAGACCAAACTGACGAAGCGATTTTGCGAGCAGGTCCAGGTCGAAAACCGACAAGAGTTTCCGGACCATCTCGAACGCGGACTGCGCCTGCGCGTCACACCCAATGGCGTCAAATCCTGGAGCTTTCTCTACTATCGCCCCGGCGATGGCGGACGGGCCCGGCTGAGCTTCGGGACCGTCCCCGCCATCAGCCTGGATGAAGCGCGCCGGCGGGCCCGCGAAGCGCGCGCAAAGCTGGACCATGGTGACGACCCCGGCGCCGCTCGCCATGCCCGAGAAATCGTCGAGACGTTCGATCAACTCGCGGATCTCTATCTCGATTGCCATGCCCGCCCCAATAAACGCACCGCACAGACCGATGAGAGGCTGCTGAGGCGCGATATCCGCCCGGTCATAGGTCACCTGCCCGTAGAGCGCATAACGCGCTCTGACGTCCTCGCGACGCTCGATAAGGTCGCCGCCCGCGGCGCCCCGGTCCAAACCGAGCGCGTCTATGAAACCATGCGCGGGGTTTTTCGGTGGGGCCTCGCAGAAGACTACATCCACAATG
>NZ_JASBRW010000031.1 GCF_030149235.1 Maricaulis sp.
TCTTTGGCGAAGAAGTAAGCCTGGGTTTCCGGCTCGTAATTGATCAGGAAGTTGATGCCGCCCTGGCGCCACAGCTCGACATCCTTGGAGCGGTGGTTGGCGATGTGGGTGAAGCCCATGGCTTCGAAAATCGGCTCGATAATGCCGCGCTCCAGCGCTGCAAACTCGACGAATTCGAAACCGCAAAGTCCAATCGGGTTCTCGAACAGATCGGCCATGCCAAACCTCTTTCAGCTCTAAAATGTGAATACGTGCCGGGCGCACGCGAAAACCGGGCGCTCTGGCCCTGATTACGCCGGAAACTAGTCATTTGTTGCTATTGCGTCAAGTTGTAAAAACAACTAAATTGCCGGAATGGACACGCTCGACACCGCAACCACGCCCGTCCTCAAGCTGGACGAATACTGGCCCTATCAGATGGTCGTGCTGGCCGATCGCATTTCGCGCTCGACCGCCGCCGTGGTGAAGGAACGGGCCGATCTCAACCTGTCGCAATGGCGGGTGCTGGCGGCGATCGCGGAACAGCCGGGCCGCACCGCGGTCGACGTGGTCAAGGTGACGCCGATGGACAAGGGCATTGTCAGCCGCGGGACCAAGGCCCTGCTCGATGCCGGCCTGGTTCGCCGAGAGGCTTCCCAAGCCGATGGCCGGGTGAGCCACCTCTATCTGACGGCCAAGGGCGAGACGCTCTATGCCGAGGTGCTGCCGCATGTCGAAGCCGTCGCCGGCCAGGCCCATGCGGCGCTGGGGGCGCAGGAGCGGACGGCGCTGCTGGCCATGCTGCAGCGGCTGAAAGCGGACTGGCCGGAGCCACAATAAGCCTCACCCGTTTTCAATAAATGATGCGCCGCGGAATAACCGCTGGCCAGCCGCGCCCTGTCAGCGTATGAGGGCGCGCCTTTTACTAGCAGGATTACCGCCATGAGCGCCTCTCTCTCCAAGCTGCGCAATATCGCTATTGTTGCCCACGTCGACCACGGCAAGACCACGCTGGTTGACCAGCTGCTGCAGCAGTCCGGAACGCTCGGCGAGCGCGCCAATGTGTCCGAGCGCATGATGGACTCCAATGATCTGGAGAAAGAGCGCGGCATTACCATCCTGGCCAAGAATACCGCCGTGACCTGGAATGACTGGGCGATCAATATCGTCGACACGCCCGGCCACGCCGATTTCGGCGGCGAGGTTGAACGCGTCCTGTCCATGGTCGATGGCGTGCTCCTGCTCGTCGATGCGGTCGACGGCCCGATGCCGCAGACCTCCTTTGTGACCAAGAAGGCGCTGGCCCGCGGGCTCAAGCCGATCGTCGTCGTCAACAAGGCGGACCGTCCCTCGGCCCGTCCCGACTGGGTGGTCGACCAGACCTTCGATCTGTTTGATCGCCTCGGGGCCACTGAGGAACAGCTCGACTTCCCGGTCGTCTATGCCTCGGCCCTGCAGGGCTGGGCCGCCAACGAAGCCGGCGTGATCGGCACCGACATGACGCCGCTGTTCGAGATGATCACCGCGCACACGCCGGAGCCCGCTGTCGACCGCGACGGCCCGCTGCAGCTGCAGGTCTCGGCGCTGGATTATTCCTCCTTCACCGGTGTGATCGGCATTGGCCGGGTCGCCCGCGGCAAGGTCACCAAGAACAAGCCCGTTGTCGTGTCCAAGGCCGATGGCCGCCAGGTGAAGGGCCGGGTGCTGCAGATCTTCGGTTTCCATGGTCTCGAACGCGTCGACCGCGACAGCGCCCAGGCCGGTGACATCATCACCTTTACCGGGATTGATGATCTCAAGATCTCCGACACGCTGTGTGATCCCGACCATGTCGAGGCGCTGCCGCCGCTCTCCGTCGACGAGCCGACTCTGTCCATGACCTTCCAGGTCAATGACAGCCCGTTTGCCGGCCGCGAAGGCAAATACGTCACCTCGCGCAATATCAAGGACCGGCTCGAGCGCGAGCTGATCCACAATGTGGCGCTCAAGGTCGAGCAGCAGGACGATCCGGACAAGTTCACCGTCTCCGGCCGCGGCGAGCTGCACTTGTCCATCCTCATCGAGACGATGCGCCGCGAGGGCTATGAGCTCGCCGTCGGCCGCCCGCGCGTCGTCCTCAAGGAAGTCGATGGCGTGGTCTGCGAGCCCTATGAGAGCCTGACCGTTGATCTCGAGGAAGAAGACCAGGGCGGGGTCATGGAAAAGCTCGGCCAGCGCAAGGCCGAGTTGAAGAATATGGTGCCGGACGGTCATGGCCGGGTGCGCATCGACTACATCATCCCGACCCGCGGCCTGATCGGCTTCCGCTCCGAATTCCTCACCCTGACCTCGGGCACCGGCCTGATGTTCCACACCTTTGACCACTACGCCCCGAAGACCGAGGGCGTGATCGGCCAGCGCCATAACGGTGCCATGGTGTCGATGGTGGACGGCAAGGTGCTGGGCTTTGCCCTCTTCAACCTGCAGGAACGCGGCAAGCTCTTCCTCGGCCATGGTGTTGATATCTATGAGGGCATGCTGATCGGCGTGAACGCGCGCGAAGAGGACATGATCGTCAATCCGACCAAGGGCAAGAAGCTGACCAATATGCGCGCCTCCGGCACGGACGAGAACATCGTCCTGACCCCGCCGATCAAGGTGACGCTCGAGTACGCCCTCGAGTTCATCGATGACGACGAGCTGGTCGAAGTGACCCCTGAGAGCATCCGCATCCGCAAGATCTTCCTGAAAGAGCACGAGCGGAAGAAAGAGAAGCGGGCGGCGGGTTAGGGCTAGCCCCTCATTCCGGATGAGGGCGACCGTTCCTTCAACTCCGCCACAATCCCCTTCACATGCACGGGCGAGAGCCCGATCCATTCGCCGCAGCGGCGGATGGATTCGATCTGGTCTTCATTCGGCGTGTGGTCACCGGCCAGGGCGACCTCGACCAGGTTGAGGAGGACGGTTTCCCGGCCGCTATCGCTGAGCTCGTCCTTCAGGCCCTTGATCAGGCCGGAGATGTCGCTGGGCTGGCGCTGCTCGTCTTCGAAAGCGGCGTCGATGGCGGTGCGGTCGAGGGACTGCTCGCCGGAGCGGGCGGTTTTCATCAGTTCGACGATGAGGGTGCGGGCGGCGTCGCTGTCGGCCTGCTCGCCCATGATCGCCAGCGAGACCATGGATTTCAGGCAGGCTTCCTCAAAGCCGGCCATGAAGCGTTGCTCGACCTCGGGGTCGAAGCGTAGCACCTCCGGCTCGAAGCGGGCCTTGCAGGTGCGGCATTCGATATAGGGCTGGTATTCCTGCATGGGGATCAGCGGAATGAAGTAGAGATTGCCCCAGTCCTTGTCGCGGCGTTCGCGATAGGGGCGGCGGTCCTGGCAGGAGGGGCAGTGGAACTCACCCTCGGACAGGATTTTGCGCGTCACGCGCGTGCCGAAAAAGATAAACATGCCCAAGCGCCCCCCGACGCATTGCCCGGCCCCCAAGGCCGGCAATCAGGTTAGAGGCTTGCCCGTGGAAATCCAGAGTTTGAATACGGGTATTCGCAGGCCCCGCATGGCAGGCCGACAGAAAACAGGCGCCGGAGATATCGCCGGCGCCTGTGATCAAGCTCGCAATGATTAGGGCTTGGCTTATTCGCCGAGGCTACGGACCTCAACCTCGCCAAGGCCCAGCTCGCGAATACCATCCTCGATCAGGGCGGCATCGCCGATGATCAGCCAGACCAGCTGATCGGGCTGAACGACTTCGCGCGCCGCGGCGTGGATCGTCTCCAGCTCGAGATTGCGATAACGCTCGGTCAGCGTAGCCGGATAATTCCAGTCACGGCCGAGATTGTGGCTCGAGACCAGGCTGCCACGAACGGCAGATGCGGTTTCGAACTGGCCCGGCAGGGAGCGCGTATTGTTATTGATCGAGCGCTCGAGCTCTTCCGGCGTGGCCGGATTGGTCGAGGTGAACTCGTTGAACTCCCGCATCAGCTCGGACAGGCTGTCCGTGGTACGGTCGGTTTGAACCGGCGCATAGACCAGCCACGGCCGCTGGCCACGGGCCCCCCAGAGCAGGGTCTGGGCGCCATAGGACCAGCCCTTGTCCTCACGCAGATTCATGTTCACGCGTGCGGAGAAGGAGCCACCAATGGCGTCATTCATGGCGCCATAGACTTCCGGGTTCTCAACCGAGCCGGACGGGCCGATGAGGCCGGCCAGGATCAGCGATTGCGGCGAGTTCGGGCGGTCCACAATAATCACGCGGCCTTGCCCGTTCTGCGCCTCTGACAGGTTTTTCTGCGGCAGCGGCGTGTTCGGCGCATCCCAGCGGCGGAAGGCGCGTTCAACGACAGAGGTGATTTCCTCCAGCGTCGTATCGCCGACCACGAACAGGGTCGCATTGTCCGGACGCAGCCAGGCCGCCTGGTGGGCCAGGAGGTCGTCACGGGTAAAGCCGCTGACGGTTTCCGGATTGCCCGAACCGGTGAAGGGCACGGAATAGGCGTGACCCTCGCCGAACATTTCCGGCGGCAGCATGCGCAGGGCGATGGCGATCGGGTTGGCCATTTCCTGCTGGATACCGCTCAGCGTCATCTGGCGCACACGCTCGATATCGTCGCTGGCAAAGCTCGGATCGGTGATCACCGTTGCCATCAGCTCGACCGATTCGCGCAGATTGGCGCGCAGGGCAGAGAGCGTGACGGAGGAGGTGTCGAGGCCGGCACCGGTGGAAAGCTGGGCGCCGAGGCGTTCCGCTTCCGCGGCGATCTCGAGCGCATTCATGCGGCCGGCGCCCTCATCGAGCATGTTCATGGTGAAGTCGGCGAGACCGAGCTGGCCGCCTGCAGCGCTGTCTGCGGCATAACCCGCATCGAACACCATCTGCATCTCGACGACAGGAACCGCATCGCGGCGCACGAAGACGAGGTCGACGCCATTGGACAGTTCCGCCGTCTGCACGTCTGGCCAGACCAGTTCCGGCGTCGAGGCGACGACCGGCAGGGCCGAACGATCGGCATCGGTTTCAACGCTTTCATGATCGCCGAAGGGCAGGACGTGGATTTCGTGCGAACCGGTATTGAGCCATTCGCGCGCCGTCGCTGTAACAGCTTCCGGCGTGGCCGAATTGAGCCGCTCCAGATAGGTGCGCCAGAAGCCCGGATCACCGGCATAGAGCTCACCCTGGGCCAGGGTGACAGCCTTGCCGCCGAACCCGCCGATCTGCTCGAGGCCGCGAACCACACCGGCATTGGTACGGGTGACGGCGGCTTCGAGTTCCTCGGCGGTGACGCCTTCGGCCATCATCTCCTCGACCATCTCGTCGAGGCGGGCCGAGGCGGCGGCAACATCTTCACCCGGGTTGAGGGTGATGATGACATTGAACATGGAAGCGAGCTGGTGCTCCTGTACCCAGGCGCTGGCGCTGGTTGCGACCTGACGATCGAAGACGAAGTCCTCATACAGGCGCGAGGTGCGGCCGCCGCCCAGGGCGGTGGCGAAGAGCTCGAGCTCGGCGCGTTCTTCCGTGGTGCGGCCCGGTACGACCCAGGTGCGGTAGATGCGCGCCTGCGGCACGTCATCATAGAGCACTTCGGTGGTGTCATAGCGGCGTTCCGGAACCCATTCATTGATGCGGTTGAGCGGCGGGCCGACCGGGGCGTCGCCGAAATAGCGCTGCACCAGCGGGCGGGCTTCCTCCGCGTCGATATCACCGGCCAGGACGAGGACGGCATTGGTGGCGCCGTAATACTGACGGAACCAGGAATAGACGTCTTCCAGCGAGGCCGCTTCCAGGTCTTCCATCGAGCCGATGGTGGAGTGGGCGTAGGGGTGACCTTCCGGGAAGAGGGCGCGCAGCTGGGAGTACTGCACCATGCCATAGGGCTGGTTATCGCCCTGGCGCTTCTCGTTCTGGACCACGCCGCGCTGTTCGTCGAGACGGTCCTGGTCGACCGCGCCGAGGAGGTTGGTCATGCGGTCGGATTCCATCCACAGCGCCATCTCCAGGGCCGGGGTCGGCACGGTCTGGAAATAATTGGTGCGATCGAACCAGGTGGTGCCGTTCATACCGGTCGCGCCGACCTGTTCGAAGGGACCGAAGTAATCATCATTATAATTCTCCGACCCATTGAACATCAGATGCTCAAACAGGTGGGCGAAACCGGTCTTGCCTTCCGGTTCATCGGCCGAGCCGACGCCATACCACATGCTCACCGCCACGATCGGCGCCTTGCGGTCTTCGTGCACGATCACGGTCAGGCCGTTATCGAGCTCGAAGCGTTCATAGGGAATTTCAACATCGGGCACCTGTGCGGTCGCAAGACCGGTCCAGGTGAGGGCGGCGGCAACGGCCGTCGCAAACATGCGGTGCATCACTTGATCCATTCCTCCTCAGGTTCGGGCTGCAAAATGCAATGCGAGGGGTGTGGAGTGAAACTAAATTTGTCGTAATGGCCCGGGGATCACGCAGAACAGACGTGATGCCCGTCGAAATCGCGTCGGTCCCGCTCCGGTAGCGCGCGGCTTCCGCGCTGAAAGCGCACCGGAACGCCTCGACACCCCCGCACCCAGGCGCTACGCCTTTCGCCAACAACACCACAAAGGGGAGGTTCGATAAATGGACGGTTTGTTTTCTCTGGAGGGCCGCACGGCTCTGATCACAGGCGGCTCGCGCGGTATCGGTGAGATGATCGCCGAGGGTTATCTCAAGGCCGGCGCCAAGGTCTACATCACGGCCCGCAAGGCGGCTGATTGCATGGCCACAGCAGAGCGCCTCTCGGCGTTCGGCACGTGTGTCGCCCTGCCGGGCGATGCGTCCGGAATGGACGGTGCCCAGGCTCTGGCAAAGCAATATCTGGAGCATGAGAGCACGCTCGACATTCTGGTCAATAATGCCGGTGCGGCCTGGGGTGCCCCGTTCGAGGAATTCCCGGAAAGCGGCTGGGACAAGGTCATGGATCTGAACGTGAAAACGCCCTTCTTCCTGACCCAGGCCCTGTATCCGGCCCTCAAGGCCAATGCGACCCAGGACAAGCCGTCGAAGGTGATCAATATCGCATCGATTGACGGCCAGTCGGTCAACATGATGGAGACCTATTCCTACGCGGCCTCGAAGTCCGGCATCATCCACCTCACCAAGCGCCTGGCGCTGGAACTGGCCAAGGACAATATCATCGTCACCGCCATCGCTCCGGGTGCCTTCGCCTCGCAGATGAACAAGGTCGCCCGTGACCATGAGGACATGGTGGCCCAGGCGGTTCCGTCAGGCCGCATCGGCCAGCCGGCGGACATGGCCGGCGCTGCGATTTTCCTGGCCTCGCGGGCAGGCGATTACGTTGTTGGTTCGACATTGACCGTCGATGGCGGCGTGACCCATGCGCGCGGCAGCGGGTTCTAACCCCGCTTCACTTCACTCGGCGTTCTTCCGGTTTCTTCCCGGAAGATCCGGTTGAACGCCGACTTCGAATTGAAACCGACCTCGTAGGCCAGCTCGATGACCGTGCGGCGTTTATGGGCGGGGTCGGCCATCAGCGTGTTGATGGCGTCGAGGCGCATCAAGTTGATGTAGCGAGAGAAACTCGAGCCGGATCCGGCATTGATGCTGCGCGAAACCTCGCGCGGGCTGAGACCGGTTTCGCTGGCCAGGTCAGCCAGGGTGAACCGGGGTTCGCGCCAGAGCTCCCGCTCACGGACGAGAGCGTCGATCGGGCCGAAACGGGCAATGGCCTCGCTATCGTCGCGATCGGCCAGATTGGTTTCCGGCTTGGCCGGAACGGCACCCTGCAGCCCATCATGACGCCAGGCGAATACGCCCATGGCGGTCAGCAGGCCGGTGACCGAGACCAGGACGAAAGACAGGGCCAGATCGTCGGAGATCCAACCGGTCTGGCCGAGCACCAGCTCACGTACAATGTCGAGCGCCGCAAGAGCAGCAAAGGCTGCAACGGCATAGCCGACCCAGCCCAGATCAATGCTCCTGTCATCAGAGCGGAACTGCGCCGCTGCGAGGCGGTGGCGGAACAGGATTCGGATGGCGAGGCCAATATAGATAACCAGGCTGGGCAGGCCGAAAACCTGTGACATGGGAGGCTCAGGCCGCCACAGGACAATGATCACGGCCGGCAGGACATGCAGAAGATCGATGGGCCGAGGCGGCTGGTCGGCGAAGGCGAGGGTGCGAACCACCAGATAGAAGAGCGGTCCGTAGAGCAGGCCAAAGGCGCTGGTGATGTCCAGTGCCGGCGGCAAGCTGCCGGTGGTCATGCCCAGATTGGCCAGCATATGCGTGCCGAATACCGCCGCCAGCCCGGCCAGCGGGCGCAGGCGCGGCTTCAACGCCAGCAGGATCGCCAGAGCGGCGGCGTGATAGGCGGTCAGCAGGAAGACCAGCGTCAGAAGAGTCAAAGTCATGCGCAGTCGTAATCAGCCAGCGGTCGCAGACTGAGCGGCATAAACGATATTGAGGATGATAGCGATGTTGAAGCCGAGCCCAAGCGTGGTGGTAAAGGCACCGATCGCTGCGACACCCGCCAGCAAAATCGCGCGCAGCGGCATCATCACCAGGGCGCGGCCGCGGCCGCCAAGGGCCTTGTTCGGCCGGGCGACCTGTTCGGCAAGGTCACGGAATCCGCCGCGCCACAACAGGGTTGTGATCAGGATCCACAACGCCGTCCCGAAGATCGGCGCAAACTCCAACAGCGTGCCCATGCCAGGCACGTCGAGCAGGTCTTCAAACTCCACGGAAACTGGCCTTTCCTCATCCCCCGGCTCTCCTTACAGGCTGGTCTGGAGCCTGGCTACGGGATTCCCGTACCAGAAGAACGGATTGCCTACGGGTGTGGCGCGGTTACTGCGATTCCGGGAAGCGCTCATTCGCTTGACGGGTAACGTCCTCCGTCCTTGCAGAATCGCCGGCCTGAGACTTCCTCAAGGCTTATCAATACAACTTTTTGGAGCAATATTTTCTCATCACTTCAGAGGTTTATGCTTTAATGCGAAAGCCGCTCAACCAGTTTGGGCTTTCGTACGTATAAACCGCGGGATAAGCAGCAGACATTGCTGCCATGACGGCGACGGATCGCGGGTCTTATCGCCGTTAAAGGCGCACGCGGCCAGGGGACGCCGCGATAGCGAGGGTAGGATGAAACGGATTTTAAGGCTGGCGCTGGCTGGCGTCATTGTCGCGGCAGCTGCTGGCGGCTGGTGGTATTTTGGTCGCGGGGCCAGTGCCGGCACAGGCGATTTTTCCATCGAGACCGCTGCGGCAGAGACCGGTTCGGTGCGAAGGATCGTGGCGGCATCGGGCGCGGTCCGGGCATTGGTGACGGTCGAAGTGGGCTCCCAGCTCTCGGGCCAGCTCTCCGAGTTGTATGTCGACTTCAATGACACGGTCGAGGCCGGCGAGGTCATCGCCCAGATCGACCCTCAGACCTTTGAAACTCGCGTACAGGAAGCCGAAGCCTCCCGGGCCACGGCCGCCGCCAATGTCCAGCTGCAGCGCGCTAGCCTGCAGCGCGTTGAAGCCAATCTGCGCACGGCCGAGCTCGATTTCCAGCGCATCGAGACGCTGAATTCCCGCGGCAATGCCTCCGATGCTGCACTGGATACGGCACGGGCCTCCTTCGAGGCCGCGCAGGCCGAGCTCAATGTTGCACGGGCCCAGATCGCCAACGCCCAAGCGGTGTTGCAGCAGCGCGAAGCGACCCTGGCCGGTGCCCGCATCGACCTGGATCGCACCACGATCCGCTCTCCGATCAATGGCATTGTTGTCGACCGCGCCGTTGACCAGGGACAGACCGTCGCTGCCAGCCTGTCCGCACCCACGCTGTTCACCATCGCCCAGGATCTGTCCCTGGTGCAGATCGACGCCCAGGTTGATGAGGCCGATATTGGTCAGATCCGCGAGGGCCAGGCTGTGAGCTTCACCGTCGACGCCTATCCCGGCACACAATTGTCCGGCGAGGTCGAACAGATCCGCCTGGCGCCGACGACCTTGCAGAATGTGGTCACCTATACAGTGGTGATTTCGGCAGCCAATCCTGGCCAGCGCCTGCTCCCCGGCATGACCGCCAACATGGATATCGTGACCGGTGAGGCGACGGACGTGCTTGTAGTCCGCAATGGCGCCTTGCGTTTCCGCCCGGCACCGGGGCTGGCCGACAGGACCCAGCCGCTGGCAGAGGCTGGCCAGGGCGGTGGACGTCCCGGCGCCGGACGACCTGGGGGTGGTCGCCCGGGTGGTGGCGGTCGCGGCGGTCCGATGGGACAATTGACTGAACAGCTTGATCTGACAGCAGACCAGCAGGAACGCGTTCGCGGCGCCTTTCGCGCAGCCTTTGGCCGGGCTCAGGCATCGGCCCAGGCGGGCGGCGGTTTTGATCGCGAGGCCATCCAGCAGGAGGTCGATGGTGAAATGACCTCGATCCTGACGCCGGAACAGATGACCCGCTATCGCGAGATCCAGCGTGAGGCCCGTGAAACGCGGCCCGGGTCTGTCTGGGTCGAGACCGCCGAGGGCATGCTGGAGGAGCGTCGGGTCCGCCTTGGCATTTCCGACAGCCAGAACACGGTCGTAGTCGGTGGTGATCTGGAAGCTGGTGATGCGGTTGTCGTGCGGGCCCGGGAGGTGCGCGAATGAGCGCCCTGATCGAGTGCCGAAATCTGTTCAAGACCTATCAGATGGGCGACACGAAAATCCGAGCGCTCGACGGTGTCTCGCTAGAAATCGAATCCGGCGAATACGTTGCGGTGATGGGCGCATCCGGTTCAGGCAAGTCCACATTCATGAACCTGTTGGGTGCGCTCGACCGCCCTACAGCCGGTTTCCTCCGGGTCGACGGAGCGTTACTGAACCAGCTCACGGCGGAGCAGGAAGCCGAATTCCGGGGGCGCTCGATCGGCTTCGTTTTCCAGCAATTCAACCTGCTACCGCGAACCTCGGCGGTCGAGAATGTCGCTTTGCCCCTGGTCTATGCCGGCGTTCCAGCCGCCGAGCGACGCAAGCGCGCCATGGCTCGCCTGGAACAGATGGGGCTCGCCGAGCGCTATGATCACCATCCCTCGCAGTTGTCCGGCGGCCAGCAACAGCGCGTGGCGATTGCCCGGGCATTGGTCAATGATCCGCAGATCCTGTTGGCTGACGAACCGACCGGAGCGCTCGACAGTAAAACCTCGGCCGACATCATGGCCCTGTTCGACAGTCTTAACCGCGATGGCATCACCGTCATTCTGGTGACGCATGAACAGGACGTCGCTGATCACGCCAAGCGACAGCTGGTCTTCAAGGATGGCCGCGTGGTGGAGGATCGCTCATGAGCCTGCTTGCTTCAATTCGCATCGCGCTGATCGCGTTGAGGGTCAACGCACTGCGCAGTGCGCTCGCCATGCTCGGGGTGATTATCGGTGTCGCCTCGGTCATCGTTCTGGTCTCCATCTCAGAGGGCACCAAGCGGGCCGTGGAAGCGCAGATTGCCAGCTTTGGCGCCAATCTTCTCATCATCCGTCCGGGGTCGAGCATTTTTGGCGGCCGCCGCGGCGGTGCCGGCAGTGCAACGCCACTTACCGATGGCGATGTCCTCGCCCTGGCCAATGAGGTTCCCGGCATGGCCGGCGTATCGGGCGAGGTGAGCACCAGTGCCACCGCAGTCTTTGGCGGTGTGAACTGGTCGACCCGGATTTCCGGGGTCAATGCCGACTATTTCGATGTCCGTGCCTGGGTCATCGATGAAGGCCGCGCCTTTGCGCCCGCCGAAGAGAGCTCGGGGCGACGCTTCGTTGTCGTTGGACAAACTATCGTACGGGAATTGTTTGACGGAGCTGATCCGGTTGGCCAGACCCTGCGGATCCAGGGGCAGCCCTTCGAGATCATCGGGACCGTTGCGGCGAAGGGCGAGAGCTCCTGGGGGGCGGACCAGGACGATATCATTTTCATGCCCCTGGCGACGGCGCGCCAGCGCCTCGGAGCCGGGCAGCGACCACCGACGCGGGATCCGGTTTCGGTGATCTATGCCGATGTGGCTGCAGGCGAGGATGTTGATCGCGTGATCGCGGATATCGAGGATATCCTCCGGGTCAGGCGCGAAATCCTGCCCGGTGCGGAGGATGATTTCTCGGTTGGCAATCTGGCCGAGTTCATCCGCGCGCGGAACGAGACGGAAAACCAGCTCGGCCTACTTCTGGCGGTCGGGGCGGCGATTGTCCTTCTGGTCGGCGGCATCGGGATCATGAATATCATGCTCGTTTCCGTCACCGAGCGGACGCGCGAAATCGGGCTTCGTCTCGCTGTGGGTGCGCGTCAGCGCGATATCCGCAACCAGTTCCTGATCGAAAGCATCGTCTTGTGCCTGTTCGGTGGCGCGATGGGGCTTGCGGCCGGCATCGGCGGAACCCTGATCTACGCCGAAATCGGACAGTTGGAGATCGCGGTCAGTCCGCTGATCGTCGGAATTGCCATCAGCGCGTCGGTCCTGGTCGGAGTGTTCTTCGGGCTCTATCCGGCACAAAGAGCGGCCCGCCTCAACCCGATCGACGCCCTGAGGCACGAATAGACCTGCGGCCAAGGGCTGGCGTGGTGCGGATCTAAGCCGCGAATTCCCGGTCGCTTGGTTGGGTTTGCGCGGGCAAGGCAATGTAGAAGGTCGAGCCATGGCCCAGCTTGCTGTCGACCCAGACTCGACCACCATGGCGTTCCACAGCCTGGCGCACGATGGCCAGTCCGATGCCGGTTCCCTTGTATTCCTCGCGTGAATGCAGGCGTTGGAAGGGGGCGAAGATCTTGTCGGCGAACTTCGGATCGAGGCCGATGCCGTTATCTGTGATGGCGATGATGTATTCGCCTTCGCCGGCCGTCGCGCTGACATCGATACGGGGTGTGGCTTCGCCGCGATATTTGACAGCATTGGCGAGAATATTCTGCAGGCACTGGCGTAACAGGACCGGGTCGGCGCGCAGCACCGGCAGGTCGGCAATGGTGACGACCGCGCCACTTTCCTCGATGGAGGCATCAATGCTCTCGCGCGCTTCGGCGAAAATATCATTGAGGTCGATTTGCTGCAGTTGCAGGGGTTGGCTCGCCAATCGCGAATAACTGAGAAGGTTGTCGATCAGTGTCTGCATGCGGTGGGCGGCGTCGACCAGGAAGTCCAGGGCCCGGATGCCCTCAGCGTCTATGGTTTCGCCATATCGACGCTGGACCAGGCCAGCGAAGGCACCAATTTTCCGCAACGGTTCCTGCAGGTCGTGCGAGGCGACGGTCGCAAACCGGTCGAGCTCGCGATTGGAGCGCTCCAATTGTTCATAGGCGACCCGCAGGGGCGTGACGTCTGTCATCACCGCATAGCTGCGCAGCGGGCGCCCCTTTTCATCGCGCTCGAGGAAGGAGGAGAGCAACACGTCCACGGGGCGCCCATCCTTGTGCAGGAAGCGGTAAGGGATGTTGGTATTGCGTCCGGTCTCGAACAATTCCGGCAAGGAGAGCTCAATCGCGCGCTTCTGCGACTCCGGATCAAGGAAGTCCACGGACTTTCGCCCGATCACCTCGTCGCGCCGGTAGCCCATTGAAGTCAGCCAATAGTCACTGACCTGGACGATATAGCCCGCCGCATCAATGGTGTGCATCATCGCCGGGGTGTCTCGATAGATTGCGGCGAAGCGCTGGCGTTCTTCGGCGATCTGATCGGCGCTGCGGCGCGATGCGTCGATATTCCAGAGCGCGCCGCTCGCGGTGAGGGATTTGCCCTTTGCGTCGCGAGCCATGACGCTGCCCGTGGAGCGATACCAAACCCAGCTTCCATCCCGGGCGCGAAGCCTGAATTCCAGCGACTCGCCCGCCGTTTTGTCGCGCGCCATCGCCTTGTGCGTGGCCTGCAGACGGTCGGCATCAGCCGGATGGATATGGGACATCCATGTATCGGAACTGATGGTCAACTCATGCCTATCCGCAAATACGGTCCGAACAATCTCGCCACGCAGCCAGACCTCCTGGGCCGGATAATCAATCCGCCAAATGCCCAGCGAGCCGGCATCCATGGCCTCGGACAATTGCTGTTCGCGCTGCGCCAACATGTCGTTTGTTGTGAGCTTCTCGGTGATGTCGGTAACAAAGCCGGATGCAATGGCGGGTCTGCCAGACTCGTCCCGCTCACTGATCCGGCCGCGATTGTGGATATGGATCCAGCCATCCTTCTCGCTGTAATATCGCAGGGTGAAATCAAATGTCTCACTTTCACCGGAGGCCAGCGCCGCCTGGGCCTGGTCGGTGATTGCCCGGTCATCCGGATGCACGCGCTCAGCCCAGTCATCAAAGGTGATACGCGTATCGGCCGGTGGAAGCCCCATCATCTCGCTCATGACCGCTGTGACATCGGCAATACGTGTGCGCAGATTGAGCCGCCAGGCCCCTTCGCCGGCGCTTTCGAGCGCATCTCGGAGGCGCGCCTCGGACTCTTCGACACGGCGCTGAAGAATACGCCGCTCGGTGACGTCGGTGACGATGCCAACCGCCCGGACCGGCCGGCCGTCCTTGTCCCGCTCGACAACCTCTCCGCGCGAGGTCAGCCAGACCAGTTCGCCATTGCTGCGACGGATGCCGTAATTGGACTCGTATCGATTGGTCTCTGCATTGCGGAGGGCCAGCAATTCCTCGCGGACCCGCTCGCGATCGGCAGCGGCGACGCGGGCTAGCCAGATTTCCCAGTTCACCGCCCCGGCGTCCGGCGGGAGGTCCAGGATCTGCCGGATCTGTCCCATGGCCTTGACCTCGCCGGTAACGAAATTGGCATCCCAAACGCCGTGCGATCCAGCTTCGACAGCCTGGCGAAGGCGTTGCTCGCTGTCCTCGAGTCGGGCCTTCAGCTCCATCTCATCAGTGATGTCGATCAGCACGCCGGAGGCGCGATGCGGGTCGTCGCCGGTCCCTTTGGTTCGGCCTTTCGAGCGTATCCATCGCCAGGTGTCGGTACGCGCGTCGAGCAGGCGGTAGCTTTCATCCAGGGTGTCGCTCTCGCCAGAAGCCAGTCTAGCGAGGGCCGTGGCGACATTGTCGCGTTCATCCGGGTGGGTGCGGTCCAGCCAGACCTGACCGTCGATCGCGGCGGGTTCCCGAGGAATACCGAGCATTTCCCGGATTTCGCCCAATGGAGTGACCAGAAGCGTCGACGGATCGACTTCCCAGACCCCGCAAGCGCCGGCTGTGATGGCGTCGGCGAATTGCCGTTCGCGCTCCGCCAGCTTGGTCTCGAGCGCCTGGCGCTCGGTAATGTCGGCGATAACGCCGGTGGCCCGCAAGGGTTCACCGTCGCGGGTGAATTCGGTGACGCGGCCACGTCCATGAAGCCAACGCCAGGCGCCGTCGGTGCGACGCCCCCGGAAGGTGATATCCAGTGTGTTGTGAGCGCTGCGGCGCAAGGCGGCCAGGGCTTCGGAGAAAGCTGACCGGTCATCCTCGTGAATGGATTGTGTCAGGCGGTCAATCGATATGGTCGCATCGCTGCTCTCAATGCCGAGGAATTCATTCATGAAGCCGCGCATCGAGCCCAGCCCGGTGATCAGGTTGAGCGAGAATGCGCCTTCATTGGCGGAGGCGAGGGCGGCGCGGAGCTGGATGTCGCTGGCCTCAAGCTTGGCCTGCAATGAGAGCTGGGTTGTGACGTCCTTGATGATGCAGAGAAAGCCGGTCCGGCGGCCTTCACTATCGAGGATGGGGCAGCCAACCGTGTCCGCGTCAAAAATGCGCCCCGTTTTGGCGCGATAACGGGCCTTGTAGGGGCGCGGCTGCCCGCCCTCGTCCGGCGCCGAGTTGAAATGGGTCTGGCCGAGCCGGATGTAATCGCGCGGATCTGCATAAATAATCTTGGTCGGCTGACCGAGAAGCTCGTCTTCCCGATAACCGAACAGGCGTTCCGCCGCTGGATTGAGGGCGGTGATTTCGCGTTCAAGATTGGCGGCCAGGACGGCCACGCCGGCATGCTCGTAAAGAGTGGTCAGCATGTCGGCATTGAGCGGGGTCATCGGCGCTGGCCCTACCGTTTTCTCGGATGATGGCGTGCATACTATGCGCACAAGCGAAAAGAGTGCCTTAACGGGGTGCGAAATGAAACTCTTTCGGTATCAGCGCGGCAGCGAGTGCGCGGCGGGCTGGAGAATTGGCTGCGTCCGGATACACTGCCCGCCATATCTGCCGGCTGGCCTGGAGTAGTTGAGTGCCGATCTTCGGAAATGCGTCTGCGACCGATAAGCCCATTCTTGAGGTCGAGAACCTCAATGTGAGTTTCGATACACCTGATGGTGCCGTTGATGCGGTGCGTGGTGTCTCGCTGCAAATCGGGGCTGGTGAATGCCTCGCTGTCGTTGGCGAGTCTGGTTCCGGCAAGAGCCAGACCTTCCTTGCTGCGATGGGGCTGCTCGCCAGCAACGGCAAGGCCGAGGGTTCCATTCGCTATCGCGGACAGGAAATCCTGGGGCTGCCGACACGCAAGCTCAACACGGTTCGCGGCCGCAAGATGACGATGATCTTCCAGGATCCGCTGACTTCCCTGACCCCGCATCTGCGCGTTGACCAACAGATGACCGAGGTGTTGGGCATCCACATGAAGCTCAAGGGCAAGCAGGCCGAAGCCCGGGCGCTGGAATGGCTGGAGCGGGTCCGGATCCCCGAGGCCAAGCGCCGGCTGCGGCAATACCCGCATGAACTGTCCGGCGGCATGCGCCAGCGAGTCATGATTGCTATGTCGATGCTGTGTGAGCCCGACCTGCTGATCTGTGATGAGCCTACTACAGCGCTCGACGTGACGGTGCAGGCCGAAGTCCTGGACATTATGGACGAACTCAAGCGCGATACCGGCGCGGCACTTGCGCTGATCACGCATGATATGGGCGTGGTCGCCCGCATGGCGGATCGCGTCCAGGTGATGAAGAACGGCGTCTATGTCGAGACCGGTGAGGCTGAAAGCATTTTTGCCGAGCCGGAGCACGAATACACGCGCATGCTGCTGGATGCGATGCCGCGTATCGACAAGCCCGATCGTGACGGACAGGTCTCCTTGCAGCCGGTCGCTGAACCGGAGGCGGATCCGCTCCTCGAAGCGGACGACGTCGCAGTGCATTTCCCGATCAAGGTGTCGGAAGGCCTGGTGCCGAAATTCAAGACGCTGCGTGCGGTCGACGGTATCAGCTTCAACCTTCGTGCCGGTGAAACGCTCGGGGTTGTCGGCGAATCCGGTTGTGGCAAATCGACCCTGGCCCGGGCGGTCTTGCGCCTGGTTCCGTCCAAGGCCGGCGCCGTGACCTGGCTTGGCCGAGACCTGCTTGGCCTGTCCAAAAAGGACATGCGCAATGAGCGCGAAGGATTCCAGATCGTCTTCCAGGATCCGTTGGCGTCACTGGACCCGCGCATGACGATCGGTGCCTCGATTGCCGAGCCGTTGCAGACTTTCCGCAAATCTATGAAGCGGGCGGAGCGACAGGCCAAGGTGCGCGAGATGATGGAGCGCGTCGGGCTCGATCCGAATATGATCAACCGCTATCCGCACGAGCTGTCCGGCGGGCAGAACCAGCGTGTCGGCATTGCCCGCGCGATGATCCTCAATCCCAAGCTGGTGATCTGCGACGAGGCGGTTTCGGCGCTGGACGTGTCGATCCAGGCCCAGATCGTCGAACTGTTGATGAAACTGCAGCAGGAGATGGGGCTGGCGATGATGTTCATCTCGCACGATCTGTCTGTCGTGCGGGAGATTTCTCACCGGGTCATGGTGCTCTATCTCGGCCGCGTGGTCGAAATGGCCGATCGCGACCAGATTTATGAGGACGCCCGCCATCCCTATACCAAGGCGCTGATCTCGGCCGTTCCGGTCCCTGATCCGACGGTTGAGAAGAACCGCAAGCGCATCAAGCTGGATGGTGAATTGCCGTCGCCGATGGATACGCGGGCGCAACTGCGCTTTATGCGATCCAAGCTGATCGATGACCCAGATGCCGAGCAATACCGGCCGCGCCTGATCGAGGTGACGCCAGGCCATTGGGTGGCGGAGCATGACGGGATGGATGCGGACACTGACGCGGCCTGACCCCCGCTTTCCTAGCTGACAGCGATTTCATTCGACTTGATGGGCTGTCGGCTTAGGTTGTTGCGGCAGTACCCGAACTGAAAGGTCCAGGCATGCGCCTTACGCTTCTCCGCCAGTGCTTTATCGGCCTCTTTGCAGCTCTTGCCCTTACGGCTTGCCAGCCCGCGACGCCGCCGGTCGAGACGCCGCCTGCCATTTTCGTTCATGAGACCTCCGATCTGCCGGTCGACCCTGCGGTGCTGTATGGGCAATTGCCCAATGGCATGCGCTACGCTGTGATGCAAAACGACACCCCGGCCGAGACCGTGGCTGTCCGTTTGATCTTCAACGTCGGGTCTCTGGCCGAGAGCGAGGACCAGCGCGGCCTAGCCCATTTTATCGAACACATGGCCTTCAACGGTTCGACCAATGTGCCCGAGGGGGAGATGATCCCGCTGCTGGAGCGCTATGGGCTGCAGTTCGGTCCCGACACCAATGCTTTCACCGGTTTTGAAACGGTCGGCTACCAGCTCGACCTGCCGGAGAATAACGAGGAGATCCTCGCGACCGCGATGATGCTGATGCGCGAGACGGCGAGCGAGCTGACGCTTGATATCGAAGCAATTGATGCAGAGCGCGGCGTCATTGCCTCTGAAGCCCGCTTCCGGAACGTTCCGGTGCGGCGCTGGAATAACGCCCTGGGGCGCTTCCTTCTGCCCGACACGCTGGTGCCCGAGCGCGATCCGATCGGGTTGCCGGAAGTGATCGAAACCGCTCAGCGTGATGCTTTCGTTGACTATTACGAGAATTTCTACATCCCGCAGCGCGCCATGATGGTGGTGGTCGGCGATGTCGACCCGGCGGTCATCGAAAGCGATATCCGCGAGACCTTCGGCGACTGGCAGGGGCCTGAAGAGCCGCGGCCCGACCCCGAGCTGGGCGAGATCAATCCGGACCGGCCGCGCTCGGTTGGCTATTTCTATGACCCGGAAGTCCTGACCATTTTCACCGTCGATGCGATGCGTCCCTACGAGCCCTCCCCGGATACGGTGGAAACGCGCTTTGAGAACAATCTGTCGCGGATCGGTAATGCCATTTTGTCGCGCCGTTTCGAGACCATCGTCAGCAGCGGAACGTCTCCGATCCTGCAAGCCCAGGCGACAAGTTCGTCGGAGTATGACCTGGCCGAGCTGGCGCGGGTTCTCGCCATTGTCGCACCGGGCCGCTGGGAAGAGGGCGTCGCGCTGGTCGAGCAGGAATTGCGCCGGGCGCTGGACTACGGTTTCACGCAGGCCGAGCTGGACGAACAGATCGCCAATCAGCGCACGTCCCTGCGGACCGCCGTCGAACAGGCCGGCACGCGCGATAACACGGCGCTTGCGGACGGGATCTGGTCGGCCTGGCGACAGGATATCGTTTTCACGACGCCCACCTCATCACTTGAGCGGTTTGAGGCCGGCGCGACCCGCATCACGGTTGATGCAGTCAATGCGGCTTTCCGTGAGCAATGGCAGGCCAGTGAGCCCTTGCTGTTCCTGGCCAGTTCCACCGAGCTGACGGACGCGGAGAGCGCGATCCTGAACGCGTGGAAGGCCAGTGAGACGGTTGAGGTTGAAGCGCCGGTGCAGGCTGATTTGTCGGAGTTTGCCTATGGCGATTTCGGACCGGCCGGCGAGGTTGCTTCCCGGGAATATGTCGAGGATCTCAAGCTCCATCGCGTGGAGTTCGCGAATGGCGTGCGCCTGTCTTTCCGAGCCAACTCCCTCGAAGCGGGCGAAGTCGCCATCCGGGTGGATTTCGGGGCCGGTTCGCTTGAGCCGCGGGCTTTGCCGACCGTGGATGTGGTCACGTCCTCCGCTTTTACAGCAGGCGGGCTGGGAGCACATTCCAGTGACGAGTTGAGCCGTGTGCTTGCCGGCCGGGCCGTTGGCCTGAATTTCAGCGTCGGCGAGAGTGGTTTCTCCCTGTTCGGGGGAACGCGTCCGAGCGATTTCGATGTCCAGATGGACTTGCTGGCCGCCTATATTGCGGACCCGGGTTGGCGTGAAGACGGGCTGGCCCAATACAAGGCGATCGCGCCGGAACTGCGCCGCAATTTCGCGTCCACACCAACCGGTGTGCTTCAGGTCGAAGCCGCACGGCTTTTGCGTCGTGGTGATACGCGCTATGGCTTCCCGAGCGAGGAAGAACTGGCTGCCATCGGTGTCGCCGAGATGCAGGCCTTCCTGACGCCGGTACTCGAACAAGCGCCGATCGAGATCACGATTGTCGGTGATGTGGAGATCGATCGGGTCATCGAGGTGGTGGCGCAATCCTTCGGAGCCCTGCCGCCCCGAGCGGAGAGCTGGCCGACCTATGACGAAGCTCGCAATGTCCGTTTCCCGGAGCCGGTCGCCACACCGGTTGAGCTGTTCCACAATGGGGGTGAGGACCAGGCCATGGCCAATGTCTATTGGCCGATGTTTGACGACAGTGAGCCGCGCCGCAGTCGCGTCCTGACGCTGATGCGCTCCGTACTGGACCTGAAGCTGACCGAGCGCCTGCGCGAGCGGGATGGTTTCACCTACTCCGCTTTCAATAATGACCTGACCTCGTCGGCGCATCCCGGTTACGGCTATCTCTGGGTCGGGGTCGATGTGCAGCCGGAAAATCTCGAGGCGACTTATGCCGCGATCGATGAACTCGCAGCCGCTATGGCCAGTGGCGACATCTCCGAGGATGAAATCCAGCGCGCGCGCCAGCCCTTGCTCGAACAGATCGAGGAAGCCCAGCAGCGCAATGCGGCCTGGCTGAGCTGGGTGGCCCGTTCCTGGGAGATGCCGGAGCGCCTCGACCGCATTCGCTCGATTGAAGCCGACTATAATGATATCAGCCGCGATGAACTCGTCGCGATGGCAGAAGCCTATCTGGTGCGCGAGAATAGCTGGCGCGTCAGCATCCTGCCGAATGAAGACCGCTAGTTAGATCAAGAGGATCTTGTCCATGCCCCGCACTTCCTTTCTTCTGACGGCCGCTGCCGCCGCCCTTGCCCTGACCGCCTGCTCGGGCTCTGAAACCCCGGCTACTCCTGTTTTCGAGGGCGACCTTGCAGAGGCGCGCAATTGCGTCACTCCGGGGGATGAAAGTGCGATTTTCTCCGATGCGTTTGATACCAGCGTGCGCAATGCTGCCGCCAATGCGGAGCAGTCGGCGGTCTTCATAGAACTGGCGCGTGCCGGCGATTGCGTCTTCGAGCTGGAAAGCGGCCTGATCTATCGTATCCGGACGGCTGCGGCCGATACGGCATCGCCGACGCTCGGTGATCGCGTCACGGTGCATTATCGCGGCCTGTTTCCCGATGGCGTGGCGTTCAATGACAGCTACGCCAGTGGTGACCCGGTCACTTTCCCGTCCGATCGTCTGATCGAGGCCTGGCGCCAGGCGCTGCCGCTGATGCGCGAAGGCGAGCTCTGGGAGCTCTATGTGACGCCGGAAATGGGTTATGGCCAGATGGGTACGCCGGGCGGTCCGATCGGCCCCAATTTCGCGCTGGTCTTCACGCTTGAACTGCTTGACCTGCCGGACGCCCAGGATGAGGACGAAGCCGAGGAAGGCTAGTCCGTCTGTCTAGCGCGACAGGCGCAGATTGGTCAGATCGCCGGCGATCAGCTCGAACGCGTCACGCAGAGCTGCGCCGGAGGGCGAGTTGAAGTACAGGCTCGGATTGGAGGCGCATTGCTCCATCAGCTGCCGGGTCGAGCTTGAATTGACCTGGAAGGTGATGGTGTAGACGCGGATGCCAAGGGCCTTCGCCTCATTGCAGGCGGCCTCGAGCCGGTTATTCAGGCGACTACGCAAGGTGGAGGAGCTGCTCGATGTGGTTCCCAGCCGGCCATAGCGCGAAAAGCCGTATGCCCCGTAATCGGACCGCAGATAGGTCGAGCGGCCGGACATCACATTCTCGCCGTCGGTCAGGATGACCATGGCTTTGACCACTTCTCGGTCATCCCATGCGACGCCCTGGGTGAAGGGTTCGCCCGGAGAGATTACTCGTATACCCCAGCCTACGCCCTGCGGAATGTTGGTCGTCCCGCTCGCGCCCATGGCAGCGATATCAGAATAGAGCCTGGACGTGCTCGTGGTCAGCGGTGTGATCGGCCGCGTCGTACAGCGCATGTTCGGGCCGTAATCGTCCTGGATGCGCCCGCCATCATACTTGATCAGATTGCGCAGCCGGGTCTCACTGTTATTGCTGGAGACACCGTCGGACAGGTAGTCATTACTGTAATCGCGGTCATTCCCGGGCTCATCCGGCGCGAAATAGGGCACAAAAAGCGTCTCCGGGCGGGCCGTGCTTGGAGCCGTGTCATCGATATCCATCGGGATAGCCCGCGCCTCCACGCAGCCTCCCCAGCTGGTATCGCGCATCATGTCGAAGAGGTCCCAGTGATTGGCCTCCACCGTGGTGGTGGTGCAGCGCCGGTTACGGCGGCGGCCGGTGCACTCTTCGTATTCGAATGGACCTGGGCCGGCCCAGTCCGCGTGCTGCGGTGAGAGGGCATCGGGATCAAGCCACCACTGGCGAGCGTAATTGGTGCCGACATTCACGGTTGCCGCGAAGGGGACCAGGCCGACCCTGACGTCGCCGACCTCTTCCACGCTTTCATAAACGATGTCGACCAGGAGCTCTGCAGCATCGCGCAGGTCGCGGATTTTCGAACCCCCCATGGATCCGGTGTTGTCCAGAACCATAACCAGCTCGAGCCGTGAGCGCGCCCGCTGGACCTCGCTTTCCCAGTCCACAGTGATGTAGTCAATGCCGATCAGGCCGAGGATAATTGTTTCGACCCTCGCCTCGCCCTTGACGGTGACCGTATCGGTCGCGTCATCGATGGTGACGGAGACATTCTGGACGGTGCCGAGCTCGCGGCCCGGATAATTGGCGCGGATGAAGTCGTTGGCGATGCCGAGGGCCTGCTCGTCATTGATGGTCGGGTTGGTTCCGACGGCGAGAGCGGCGGCATCCAGCGCCTGGGACAGCCGGGTGCGTGCATTCATCGCCTGGGACAGGTCCACCGCGCCGCCGGACATGACGGTGACCGGCAGAAGCGACAATGCAAAGATCATCGCCACATTGCCGCGCTTGTCCGCGAGAAAGCGTTTGAGAAATCCGAACATCTCACCCATTACCCGGCGCTCATTGCTCCCGCTGGCGCCATTTCCGCCTGACAGGATAGGCAAGCCGTCTTAAGGATGGGTTCCCAAGCCATTTAAAAATTAGCGCGAAAGCCATGTCTCACAACGCACTTCCTGCCGCCATCGAAGAGCTCCGCACGCTCGTTGCCTTCGACACCACCTCGCGCAATTCCAACCTCGAGCTGATCGACTATGTCGAAGCCAAGCTGACAGGCTTGGGCGCCCGCTGTGAGCGCATTCCCAGTGAAGATGGCCGTAAGGCCAATCTTCACGCCGTATTTGGTCCGCAGGTCGATGGCGGGATCATCCTCTCCGGGCATACCGATGTCGTCCCGGTCGATGGGCAGCCGTGGACCTCCGACCCCTGGGCGCTGACCGAGCGAGACGGTCTGCTCTATGGCCGTGGCACTTGTGACATGAAGGGCTTCTCGGCCTGCATTTTGGCCCTCGCGCCCAAGATCACGGCAGCGGATCTCAAACGGCCAATCCATATCGCCCTGTCCTATGATGAAGAAGTCGGCTGTCTGGGGGCGCCGGCGATGATCGACGAGATCATGGCAGGACCCGTCAAACCGTCCGTCGTCGTGGTTGGCGAGCCGACCGACATGAAGGTCGTGACTGCACACAAGGGCCTGTTCTCCGTCGTCGTCAGGCTGCGCGGGAAGGAAGCCCACTCCTCCCTGGTCAATGACGGCGCCTGCGCCGTGACCCATGCGGTGCCGCTGATGCAGTATCTCGTCGAGCAGGCCGAAGCGATGAAGCTGGCGGCGCCGGCCGACAGTCCCTTCGATCCGCCGCACGGCACGCTGACGATTGGCGAGGTGAAGGGTGGAACCGCGCTCAATATCCTGGCGCTGGACGCTGAATTCGGTTCGCTGATGCGGCCGTGTCCGTGGGATGACCCGCAAGCGGTCGAAGCCGGGCTGCGGCAGCGGGCTGCCGAGGTGGAGGCCAAGATGCGCCAAAGTGCGCCGGAAGCCTCCGTGAGCGTCGAGGTGCGTTCCTCCGTGCCGGCCTTTGCGCCGGAAGATGATGGTGCCGCAGAGCGCCTGGCTCGCCAGCTCACCGGTGACAATTCGACACGCGTGGTCAGCTATGGCACCGAGGCCGGCCAGTTCCAGGCCAAGGGCTTGTCTGTGGTCGTCTGCGGCCCTGGTTCGATCGAGCAGGCGCACCAGCCCGATGAGTTTGTGGCGATTGACCAGCTCGATCGGTGTTGTGCGTTTCTGGACAAGATGGTCGGGGTGATGGAGCGGTGAGCGTGATCCTCGTCACCCTCCAAACAAAAAGGGCGCCGCAACGGGCGCCCTTCCAAACCATATTTGACGGAGCCTACTCGGCCGCCGTTGTCTCGGCCGGTGCCTGCGCCGCAGCTTCCTCGCGGCCTTTGCCCCAGTAGGAGATGCAGGGGATTTTCGTACGGTCGCAGCGATCGGAATAATTGCGTGCGATCTCGGTGACTTCCTCCATCAGGCCGGCGGCCAGGGTGATCGGCTTGAGGCCCATCTGCAGGAAGGTGTCGTTCTCGACATGGAGGTCGTTCTCGTCGGCTTCATTGCGCGGGTTCGGAACCAGCTGAACCTCGGCATTGGTCATGTCAGCGATCATCTTGGCCAGGTCGCGGACGCGGTGCGTCTCGGTCATCTGGTTCATGATCTGGACCTTGTCGCCGGCAGCCGGCGGGTTCTCCACGGCCAGCTGGATGCAGCGCACGGTGTCCTGGATGTGGATGAAGGCGCGGGTCTGCCCGCCCGTGCCGTGCACGGTGAGCGGAAAGTCGACAGCGGCCTGCATCAGGAAACGGTTGAGCACGGTGCCATAGTCGCCGTCATAGTCGAAACGGTTGATCAGGCGCTCATCGCGCTTGGTTTCTTCCGTTTGCGTACCCCAGACGATGCCCTGGTGGAGATCGGTGATCTTCACCTTGTCGTTCTTGTTATAGAAGTGGAAGAAGAGCTGATCCTGGGTCTTGGTCATGTGGTAGATCGAGCCCGGATTGGCCGGGTAGAGGATCTCCTGATCCTTGAGGCCCTCTTCCGTTTCAACCTTCACCTTGAGATAGCCCTCGGGAATTTTCATGCCCGCCGTGCCGTAGCCGTAGACGCCCATCGTGCCGAGGTGGACGAGGTGGATGTCTTTGCCGCTGTCGACGATGGCCGCGAGAACGTCATTGGTGGCGTTGAGGTTATTGTCGACCGTATAGCGCTTGTGGCGAGCCGATTTCATCGAGTAGGGCGCGGCGCGCTGTTCGGCGAAATGGATGATCGTGTCCGGGTTTTCTGCATCGATCAGGTCGACGAGTTCCTGGTAATCCTTGCCGATATTCATGTCGACGAATGCGATCTCACGGCCGGAAACCTCTTTCCAGGCTGCCAGGCGTTCGCTCATCGGACGGATCGGCGTCAGCGATTCGACTTCCAATTCGATATCGATCTTGCGGCGCGAGAGATTGTCGACGATGACAACGTCATGGCCGAGATTGGAGAGGTGCAGTGCCGTCGGCCAACCGCAAAAACCGTCGCCGCCGAGTACGAGTACTTTCATGATGCCTTGCCGCCTGTCCCGGGCGTTCCCTTGTAAGTTTCAGCTGTGTTCTTGCAGGCAGGGAAGGCCATTTCAAGACCCCGGCCTGCTCTCGACCGCAGCGGATGGCGCTTTGCACCGGTTTGCCGCGTTCCGGCTGCGGCGAGAATGCACTGTTTGATGGTAGCGCAAACAAAAGCAGAAAATCAGTCATTTCGGCGAAATGAAGCGAATTTGCACTCAATTTTCGCGGGTTGTCGCGAAGGATGCGCATGCCGTGGCGCATCTGCAAAAAAATCCACCGCAACCCATTCTGCGCGCGTGATGCGGTGGACCTTGGCGCGAAAGGCGGCTAAATCCGCGCCAAATTCGCCGGGTTTTTTCCGGTGCTCTGCATTTAAGGAGACTTGCGTATGGCTCTTCGGGTCGCGATCACCGGTTTTGGCCGGATTGGACGCCTGGCACTGCGTGCCGTTCTGGAAGAAAAGCGTTGGGGCGAAGTCGAGATTGTCGCCATCAATGACAGCTCCACGCCGGAGACCAATGCGCACCTCTTGACCTATGACAGTGTGCACGGCCGTTATCCGGGCGAGATCAAGGTTGGCGATGACTGGATCGATGCCGGTTTTGGCAAGATCCAGAAGGTTTCCAATCGCGATCCGTCCAAACTGCCCTGGGATGATCTCGGCATCGACATCGTTCTGGAATGCACCGGCAAGTTCAATTCCAAGGAAGCCTCGATGGCGCACATCGAAGCCTCCGGTGCCAAGCGCGTGCTCTGTTCAGCGCCGGCCAAGAATGCCGACAAGACCATCGTCTATGGGGTGAACCATGATCAGCTGACCGCTGACGACGTGGTCGTCTCCAACGCGTCCTGCACCACCAATGGCCTGGCGCCGGTTGCCAAGGTTCTCAACGATGCCGTCGGCATTGAGCGCGGTCACATGACCACGATCCACGCCTATACCGGCGATCAGCCGACGCTCGACCGCAACCACAAGGACCTGCACCGCGCTCGCGCGGCGGCCATGTCCATGGTTCCGACCTCGACCGGTGCGGCCAAGGCCGTTGGACTGGTGCTGCCGGAACTGGCCGGCAAGCTCGACGGCGCCGCGGTACGCGTGCCGACCCCGAACGTTTCCCTGATCGACCTGGTCTTCACGCCGGGCAAGGCGACCTCTGCGGAAGAGCTGACCGCGGCCATCAAGGCGGCAGCGGACGGTCCCATGAAGGGGGTCCTCGGCTATGACGACATCCCGCTGGTCTCGATCGACTATAATCACGACAGCCGGTCTTCGGTTGTCGCCGTCGACAAGATCAAGGTGATCGATGAGCGTCTCGCCCGCGTCATGACCTGGTACGATAATGAGTGGGGCTTTGCCTGCCGCATGATCGACACCACGGTCGCTATGGGCAAATTCCTGAAATAAAGCGCACAATGGAGGGCGCGCCATGACCGATATCCGCCGGATCCAGGATGCGGAGGTCGCCGGCAAGCGCGTCCTCGTTCGTGTCGATTTCAATGTGCCGATGAAGGACGGGACCGTCACCGACGACACCCGTCTCAAGGCTGCCCTGCCGACGATTGAGCATCTCATGCAAGCCGGTGCGCGCACCGTTCTGCTGGCGCATTTCGGCCGTCCCAAGGGCCAACGTGTTGCAGAGATGAGCCTTGAACCGGTGGCCCAGCCGCTGGCTGACCTGCTCGGCGACCCGGTCGATTTTGTTGACGACATCACCGGTGCCGATGCCCTCGAAGCCGTCGCCGACATGTCCGATGGCGATGTCCTCCTGGTTCAGAACACGCGCTTTGAAGCGGGTGAAGAGAAGAATGATCCGGCTTTTGCCGAGGCTCTTGCCAAGCTCGGCGACATCTATGTCAACGATGCCTTCTCAGCGGCGCACCGGGCCCATGGTTCGACCGAAGGTGTCGCACAGCACCTGCCGGCCTATGCCGGCCTGTCGATGCAGCGCGAGATCGATCATCTGGTGAAGGCCCTGGAGGCGCCGGAGCGCCCGGTCGTGGCTCTCGTCGGAGGGGCCAAGGTCTCGACCAAGATCGAGCTGCTGGAGAACCTCGTCAAGAAAGTCGACGTCCTCTTCGTCGGTGGCGGCATGGCCAATACCCTGCTGCATGCCAAAGGCGTCAATATCGGAGCCAGCCTGTGCGAGAAGGATCTTGCCGATACGGCCAAGACCATCCTGGCCGCCGCTGAGGCCGCCGGTTGCCAGTTGATCCTGCCCAGCGATGCCCTGGTTGCGACCGAGTTCAAACCGCATCCGGAGACCCGCTTGACCTCGGTCAACGATGTCGCTGAAGACGAGATGATCCTCGATTGTGGTCCGGCGACCGTGACCGCCCTGGCAGTGGCCATGGACGGCGCCAAAACGGTGATCTGGAACGGACCGCTTGGTGCCTTTGAAACGCCGCCCTTCGATACGGCGACCGTTACAGCTGCCAAGCATGTCGCTGACCTGGCTCGTGAGGGTGAGATCGTCGCGGTCGCGGGTGGTGGCGATACGGTTGCTGCGCTCAACCAGGCCGGTGTCGCTGACGACTTCACATTTATCTCGACCGCGGGCGGTGCTTTCCTGGAATGGATGGAAGGCAAGGCCCTGCCGGGCGTGGAAGCCTTGCGCTAACCGGACGAGCCTGTTAGCGACACAGTCAACGTCCCGACTGCAGGGCGGGACAAGCCAAATCGGAACCAGCTGGGGATAACGGAATGGACCTCGATCTTCTGAACGAAACCGCATGCGCCATGGTGGCGCCGGGCAAGGGTATTCTGGCGGCGGACGAGTCCACCGGCACGATCGGCAAGCGTTTCGCCTCGATCGGTCTGGACAACACGCCGGATAATCGCCGCGACTGGCGCGAGATGCTGTTCCGCGCCACCGAGACTATGTCCGAGCGCATTTCCGGCGTCATCCTCTATGATGAGACCATCCGCCAGAAAGCCGCTGACGGTACGCCGCTGGTCAAGCTGATCCAGGATTCCGGTTCCATTCCGGGCATCAAGGTCGACACCGGCGCCAAGCCGCTGGCCGGCGCTGAAGGCGAGATGATCACTGAGGGCCTGGACGGCCTGCGTGACCGCCTGGCGGATTATTTCGAGCTCGGTGCCCGTTTCGCCAAATGGCGCGCCGTGATCAACATCGGCCAGGGTGGCGATGATGCTGTGCCCAGCCAGTATGCCATCAACACCAATATGCACGCGCTGGCGCGCTACGCGACGCTGTGCCAGGAAGCCTCGATCGTTCCGATCGTCGAGCCGGAAGTCATCATGGATGGCGACCACTCCATCGAGCGCTGCTACGAGGTCACCGAGTTTGCGCTCAAGACCCTTTATCGCGAGCTGTTTGACCAGGGTGTCGTTCTCGAAGGCACGATCCTGAAGCCGAACATGGTCATCTCCGGAACCACCGGCGACAATCGCGCCGATGTCGAGGAAGTCGCCGACATGACGGTTCAGTGCCTGGCCAATTGCGTGCCGGCTGCTGTTCCGGGCATTGCCTTCCTGTCCGGCGGTCAGTCCGACGAGGAAGCCACAGCTCACCTCAACGCCATGAACGCCAATTACGAGCTGCCCTGGCCGCTGACCTTCTCCTACGGTCGCGCACTCCAGGCCGCTCCGCTGAAAGCCTGGGGTGGCAAGCCGGAGAATGTTCCAGCCGCGCAAGCCGCTTTCCACCACCGCGCCAAGATGAACGGTCTGGCCGCACTCGGCGAGTGGGATGCAGAAATGGAAAAAGAGCTGGCCTAAACGTCTGGCTCGATCCGAAATCGGGAGCCCCGCGGCGCAGGTCGCGGGGTTTTCTTTTGCGGGCGACGCTGTTTACGCTCTGCGCCATGAATTTCGATCTCGACGGTCATATCATGCACGCGCCCATCACCGGGGCGAACGGTGTCGTCAACTCCGAGACGATTTTCCGCTTCTGCCAGGAGGGAGATGTCGTGCGGGCGAGTTATGCTGGCGGCAAGGTCCGTTTTGGTGAGCTGATTGGCCGCCTTGAGGGCGATGCGCTCGAGTTTCGCTACTGCCAGATCGATACTGAAGGCCGCCTCGATGGCGGGGTGTCAAAATGCTCCATCGAGACACGCGCTGACGGAGCCTTGCGCATTATCGTTCGCTTCCATCGCGAAGCTTGCGGCACACGGGGTATCAATATCATCGAAGATGCGCCCGAGGGCTGGCAGGAATGAAAAACGGGGCGCGCGTTTGCGGCCCCGTTTTCCTTTTAACTGGCGTTATCGCCGAGTGATCAGTTGGGATCGATCTCGGTGATGTACAGCACAGCCTCAGCCGGCATTTCGCCATAGGTGCCGATCCAGATGTCGTACTGGCCGGACTGCGGACCAGCGCCGCCCACGATCGGGTTGAGACCGTCGACATCATCGGCGCAGAACCAGCTGCCGTCCGGACCGTTGACGATCAGCGTCGTGTCCGCATCGGAAACGACGCCAGCCCAGAGGCCAAAGCCGCCGGCCGTGTAATTCACGCGGAAGTCCGGCGCGTCGGAGATATTGCCGACACACTCGCCACCGATGGTCATGGAGGCATCGATGCCGCCACCTGCAATAACGCTGACCTGATACGGATCGGGCGCAAAGCCTGCGGTCAGCGAAACTTCGCCGAAATTCGGGTTGAGCGAGAAATCCTGCGCCATGGCAGCAGTGGAAAAGGCGGCCGCGGCCACAGCGGCAGCAGCAACAAACTTGATGGTCATGAAGGTCCCCTTTGAGCGGGACCCATCCCATAGGTCCCCTAAACCCCAATCATGATCATGGTCACATGACCGGCGTATGAACGGCGCTGTACATCTGGCCTATCCCTGCATTCCGGGCTAAATGCGCCGGCATGACCGAGCTTTACCTGATTACGCCGCCGCGCATCGATGCGACTTTCGTTCAAACGCTCGATGGCGCGCTTGCTGCCGGTGAGGTCGCAGCCCTGCAAATCCGCCTCAAGGATCACGCTGAGGACGAGGTCCGCCAACTGGCGCCGGCCCTGATTGCCTGCGCCCAGAAGCATGGCGTCGCTGCGATCATGAATGACAGTGCCGCGCTGGCGGATGAGCTCGGCTGTGACGGTGTGCATATCGGGCAGCAGGATGGTCGCATCAAGGATGCCCGTGCTGTCATGGGCAAGGACCGCACGGTCGGTGTGACCTGCCATGACAGTCGTCATCTGGCGATGACGGCCGGCGAGGCCGGTGCGGACTATGTCGCCTTTGGGGCATTCTTTCCGACCGACACCAAGGATGCGCCGACCCAGGCCGATATTTCGGTCCTGAACTGGTGGATCGAGCTGTTTGAACTGCCCTGTGTGGCCATCGGCGGTATCACCGTCGACAATGCCGCCCCGCTGGTTGAAGCCGGTGCGGATTTTCTGGCGGTGTCGGGCGGGGTCTGGAAGCACCCTGACGGGCCTGCCGCCGCCGTAAAGGCCTTCAACGCGTTGTGCACCGCATAGGCGAGCAGCCTTGACCTTGCCGCAATCACGCGGCTGATAAGCGTCCATGAGTTTGATCCTCGCTTTTGCCCTGAGTAGCGCACTCGCCCAAGCGGATGCGCCTGGACCCCTGCCGCAATCGCAGCCGGAGTCCGATCTGGTATTTCCCGATGAGCTGGTTCTTGTCCCGCTTGACGTGGAACAGGCTGCGGCCGGTGCCGAAGACGCAGCAAGCGCGGAAATCCCGGAAGGGCTCAATCCGGTCGAAGAAGCACTCTACCGGGCCCAGATCGCCTGGGTCTCCGAAGACTGGCCCATTGCCGAGCAATACGCCGAGGTGGCGGCGCTGGGCGGGGATCTGACAGCGGCGGTCATGGCGGGACTGATCGCCCGCGACGGGCGCAGTTCCGGCACGCCGGACCTGGCCGAAGCGGCGAGCTGGTTCCAGCGAGCGGCCGCCGAAAACCAGCCCCTGGCGTTGTACGAGCTCGGCCGGATTGCGCTGCAAGGCGATGGCGCCTACGGCCTCGGTTCACCACGTACCTGGTTCAGCCGGGCGGCGCGGGCCGGGCATATCGACGCCATGGTCGAACTGGCGCTGATCCTGAAGAATTCGCCCATCCCGCAAGAGCATGCCTCCGCGCGGACCTGGGCCGAGCGCGCCGCTCAGCAAGGCTCGGCCGAGGGTATGTACCAGTTTGCCCAGCTGCTCGATCTGGGCACCGGCGGTGAACAGGATCTGGTGGGCGCCCGTCAATGGTATGAGCAGGCTGCCGATAACCAGCATGGTGAGGCTGCTTTACAGGCTGCGATCATGTGGGCTGAAGGACAGGGGGGTGAGGCCAGCGATGCTGAAGCCCTGCGCTATATGCGGATCTCGGCTGAGAGTGGCTACGCCCCGGCCCAGGGGCAGCTGGGGCTGATGCTGTACCAGGGTCGCGGGGTCGAGATCGACCAGGCCCTCGCCAGTTACTGGTTCGAGCAGGGTGCGCGGGGCGGGGATGCTGAAAGCGCCTTCCTCTTCGCTTTTGTGCTCGCTCGCGGTGAAGGGCGGGTCCAGAATTTCGAGGACGCCTTCTACTGGAGCCTGCGGGCACGCAACAATGTTCTTGGCGAACCGGTGGCCAATCCCTCGCGTGATCAACTGGAGGCCGGGCTGCGTGGCGTGCTGACGCCGCAGACCGTGGCGGCCATTGAAGCGCGTGTCTTGGCAGGCGAGTAACACCCTCCCGCTTGCCGTTATCACCTCACGCTGATAGGAGAGCGCGACTTTGCGCGGGCCGTCTGGTCCGGCGCTGACGGATTTCCGATAGGTGATGTGATGAAGATCAACGGCAATGAGATCAAACCCGGCAATGTGATCCAGCACCAGGACACGCTCTGGGTTGCGGTGAAGGCCGAGGCCGTCAAGCCGGGCAAGGGCGGCGCCTTTGCCCAGGTCGAGCTGAAAAACCTGCTCGATGGCCGCAAGCTCAACGAACGCTTCCGCGCTGCCGACAAGGTCGAGCGTGTGCGGCTCGAGCAAAAAGACCACACCTTCCTGTTCGACAGCGGCGATACGCTGACCTTCATGGATGCGGAAACCTATGAGCAGATCGAACTGGCGAAGGATTTCGTCGGCGATGATCGCGCGCAATACCTGCAGGACGGGATGAATGTCGTTGTCGACTTCCACGAGGAGCGTCCGATCGGCATCACTCTGCCGCAGCACGTGACCCTGGAAATCACCGAGACCGAGCCGGTGGTCAAAGGCCAGACCGCAGCAAACTCCTTCAAGCCGGCCATCCTGGAAAATGGTGTCCGCACGGCTGTGCCGCCGTTCATCGGCACCGGCGAGCGCATCATCGTCGCGACCGAAGACGGTTCCTACGTCAAGCGGGCGGACAAGTAAGTTGGGTACGCTCTCTCCGCTTCTCACCGTGATGACCGACGTGGCTGGCCGCGCCGGTCGTGCGCTCAACCGCGATTTCCGCGATGTCGAACACCTGCAGGTCTCCAAGAAGGGACCGGCGGACTTCGTGTCGATTGCCGATCACAAGGCGGAGGAGATCATCTATGAGCGCCTGACAGAGGCGCGACCAGGTTATGGCTTCCTGATGGAAGAGCGCGGTATTGCGGAAGGGACCGACAAGTCCCACCGCTGGATCGTCGATCCGCTCGACGGCACGCTCAACTTCCTGCACGGCATGCCGCATTTCGCTGTGTCGATCGCGCTTGAACGCGATGGCGAGCTGGTGGCCGGTGTGGTCTACAATCCGGCCTCGGATGAGATGTTCCATGCCGAGAAAGGTCGCGGCGCCTGGCTCGCAGATCGCCGTCTGCGCGTATCCGGCCGCAAGCATTTCGACGAGAGCGTCATCGCCACCGGCATGCCGTGGGCGGGCCGCAAGGGCCATGCGCAATTCCTCACCGAGCTGCACAAGGTGATGCCGCACACCGCTGGCGTTCGCCGTATGGGGTCAGCCGCACTTGATCTCGCCTGGGTCGCGGCGGGCCGTTATGACGGTTTCTGGGAGCGCAATCTCAAGGCTTGGGACATCGCCGCTGGGATTGTCCTGGTGAAGGAAGCAGGCGGCTGGGTCAGCGAACTTGACGACAAGACGGACATCCTCGCCACCGGCAATATCGTCGCCGGCAACGAGGCTATCCAGGCCGAGCTCAAGAAGCGGCTGACCGCCTAGGCGTCCTCTCAGGCGGCGATCTGGTCGATTTCCGCAGCAGCGCTGGCGACTTTTTCCTCGCCCTCGAAATTGAGGCGACCGGCATCGACGATGGTGACATCGGTGATGCCGATGAAGCCCATGACATGCCGCAGATAATTGGTCGCGTAGTCGATCTCGCTACCCACCGGCGTGCCGCCGGAGGTGATGATGATGATGGCCTTCTTGCCCTGGAGCAGGCCTTCCGGACCGTTCTCGGTATAGCGGAAGGTTTCGCGAGCCCGGGCGATCATATCGATCCAGGCCTTCACAGCGGCCGGTACCGAGAAATTATAGATGGGTGTGCCGATCACCAGCGTGTCAGCGGCTTTGACCTGGGCCACAAAGGCATCCGAGGCGGCCAGCTTCTCTTTCTGTGCCGCGCTGCGGTCCGCGGGGTCGGTGAAGTTGGCATTGATCCAGGCTTCGTCGACGAAGGACAGGTCGGTCGCTGCCAGGTCGAGGCGGGTCACCTCGGTCTGAGCGGCACCGGCTTCCAGCCGGGCGATAACCTTGTCGGTCAGGGCGCGTGATTGCGAGCCTTGGGTGCGCATGCTGCCGTCGACGCGAAGGATGCGGTTGATGGACGTCTTCATCGGATAACTCCGTTTGCCATTGCGCGAGCTGTCGGGCTCGCCGCGTGTGTCTCTTGACCGCCTACATAGGTCGTCCTGCGAGCGAGAAAATCCGGCTGGTGAGAAAGGTATTGTTTCCCAGCGCGCAACAAATACCCTGCTGTTTCCAGAAATGCGCAGCCAGACTTTGACGCCGCCACCAAATTGTCCCAATGCGTGGCGATGGATAGTCAGCCGCAAGCGATGAGGGGAAGCGATGCCGGTTTTGCATGACGATCAGACCGCCACGGATGCACCGGAGGTCCGTTTTACCGGGCCCTGGCGTTATATCGTCTGGATGGCGCTTTTCACCGCCATTGTCATCGCCATTGGCGTCTTCCTGCTTGAACCGCTGACCGAGGCCTTTCGGGCCAATCCGGCGATCAACGGCCTGATCCTCGGCGTACTGGTCATCGGGGTGCTCTATACGTTCGCCCAGGCGCTTGCGATCGGTCCGGCAGCGCGCTGGCTCTTGCGCTTTCGTTCCTCTGAAGACCCTGCCAGCCTTGGGCCGCCGCCGGCGATGATTGCTCCGATGGCCTCGATGATCGGCTCGGCCGATGGCCGGGTGCGGATTTCCGCCGGTTCCGTGCGCACCGTGCTCGACTCGGTCGGTGCGCGGATGTCGGAAGCGGGCGCTTTCACGCGCTATTTCGGCCGTCTTCTGATTTTCCTTGGTCTGCTCGGGACCTTCTGGGGACTTCTGGAAGTGGTCCAGGATGTTGGTGACGCGGTCGCCACCGTTTCTGCCAATGCCACCGGCAATGTCGATGCGGCGCAGCTGATTGCTGCCATTCAGGGCCCGATCCAGGGCATGGGCACGGCGTTTGCCTCCTCGCTCTTCGGTCTTGCTGGATCTCTGGTCATCGGTTTCCTCGATCTGCAGGCCAGCCGGGCACAGAACCGTTTTTACAACGAGATCGAGGAATGGCTCTCCTCCATGTCGCGCGTTGCCGCGGCCGGCCCGGCCACGACCGG
>NZ_JASBRW010000078.1 GCF_030149235.1 Maricaulis sp.
GGGGTCATGCCCCCCACGGTGATGTTCACCAAGAACAGCAGCCAGAACCAGATCGGATCGAATTGCAGCTCCTCGATGATCGGCAGGTAGATCGGGATGACGATCAGCATCAGCGCGATCTGGTCGATGAACATGCACAGCACGAAGGGCAGCAGCATCAGCAGGATCAGCATCACCCAGCGTGACTGTTCCAGCCCCACGACCCATTCGGTCATCGCCGAGGCGCCGCCGGTAAAGGCCAGCAGCTGGCTGAACAGCTTCGAGCTGGCCATGATGAACAGGATCATCGCCGCCACCTTGGCCGAGGAGACCAGCGACTCGCCGATCATCTTCAGGGACAGGTTGCGATAGATCGCGGCGGTGATGAGCGAGCCGATGACCCCCATCGCGCCCGCCTCGGTCGGCGTGGCGATCCCGGCCAGGATCAGACCCATCACCATCAGGATGATGATCGAGAACGGCACCACCCGCAGCAGCGCCCAGCCCTTGTCGGCCAGCGTGGCACGGGTGCCGTCGTCGGGCTCGTCGGGCGCCAGCGAGGGGTTGAGCCAGACCCGGATGAAGCAATAGCCCAGGAAGATGCCCGCGAACATCAGCCCCGGGATGATCCCCGCGATCAGCAGCCCGGCGATCGACACGCCGGCCAGCGTGCCAATGATGATGACCAGGACGCTAGGCGGGATCAGCGGCGCCAGGCTGGCGCCGGCCAGGATGGTGCCCGCCGACAGCCGCGCGTCGTACCCGCGCGCGATCATACCCGGCAGCAGCGAGCGGCCCAGCATGGCCGCCACGCCCATCGCAGCACCCGACAGGGTGCTGAACACCGTGGCCAGCAGGATCGACAGCACGTACTGGCGCCCCTTCACCCGACCGACCAGCGTGTCGATGGACCGGAACAGCACCTCGACCGAGTTCGAGCGGAACAGGATCTCGCCCATCAGGATGAACAGCGGGATGGTGACCAGCGATTGCGTCGTCGTCGTCTCATAGAGCGAGTTGACGAACATGCCGTAGCCCATCGGTCCCATGATGACCGCGACGGCCAGCAGGTTGACCAGCAGGAAGGCCGCGAAGACGGGCAGGCCTACGGCCATGAAGCCCAGAAGCAGCCCCACGCCGGTCGCGACGGCGGCGATACCTTCAACCATGGGTCACCTCGGGTTGGGAGTCGGTCTCGGAAAGCGCCTGGCCGAAGGCGAGGCGCAGAAAATACAGGCCGGAATTGGCCACGCCATAGGTGATGAAGGCCACCAGGATCCATTTCGGAATGCGCACGGTGGTCAGGGTCGCCGTCCCGCGCGAGGCCAGGTGCTGCACCTCGCCGATGCAAAGCCAGGCAGCCCAGAGACAGGTCGCCGCCGCCACCAGGAAGCCCGCGCGCAGGATCACCTGGCGCAGCCGGCCGACCAGGTCGGGCAGGATAGTCACGGCCACGTGCCCGCCTTCGCGGGTCAGCCAGGGCGCGGTGCTGAACACCGTGATCAGCAGCAGGAAGGAAACGAAATCGCTCGCCCAGAGGGTCGGCGCGCCGAAGGCATAGCGCGAGACGACCTCGAAGGCGTAGATGAGCACGATGGCTGCCAGCGCACCGACGCCGATGAAGAACATCAGCCGGGTCAGCACGTCCTGAAGCGTCAGGATCGGTCGCATGGAGGGAAGCTCCTGGAACGGAAAGGCCGAAGAGAATGGGCCGAGAAGGAGGACCGGGGGACGGAAAGACGCGCGGCACCAAGCGGCCGCGCGTCGGAAGGGGCCGGGCCCCGATCAGCCGTCGAGATCGGCTTCGGTCGCCAGACGGCGAATTTCCTCGATCGCCTCGCCCGATTGCGTGGCCGCGAGGTCCATCACGCCCGAGAACCAGGCCGAGCTGAGCGTGCCCGCCAGTTCCTCGGACAGCTCGGTCACGCTCATGCCCTCTGCTTCCAGGGCGGCGCTCTCTTCGGCGACTAGCGTGTCGAACAGGCCATTGGCTTCGATCTCGAACTCGCGCGCGGCGGTCTCGATCTCGGCCCGGGTTTCCTCGGACAGGTCGTTCCAGGTGTCAAGGTTCATCAACACCAGATGGCCGACCTGGCCGAAGGTCGGGCGCATCATGTAGTCGGCGACCTCGAACCAGCGGTAGGACAGAGCGCCGATGGTCGGCCAGGCCGCACCGTCGATCACACCGCGTTCCAGCGCCGGGTAGATCTCGCCGCCCGGCAGCACCACGGGCGAGCCACCCAGTACGTTGATCGCCGGGTGGTAGATCGGCGTGCCGCGCACGCGACGTCCTTCGAGGCCGTTCTCGCCGACCGGCTCGTTCAGCATGATGTGGTAGCCATTCAGGTCGTAAAGCACGGCGATCAGCTTCAACCCCTGCTCCTGGTAATCGGCATCCACCGCGTCCCAAATTCCGGCTTCGCGCAAGGCCTCGGTATCGCCCGACAGGCCGTCCAGCGCCATTCCCACCGAAGTCTGGTTGAAGTGATAGGCACCATTGGTGAACAGCAGGTCGAACAGGCCGCGCGACACCGGGTCGAACTGCTCGAACGGGGGCACGGTCTCGGGGCCCATGACGTTGACGCCGAAGCCCTCGGTTACGGCTTCGTCGAGCGTCTCGATGAACGACGTCAGCACGTCGACCGCAACATAGCTGGAATCCCAGCCCGACAGCAGGCGGAAGTCGCGTGCCTCGGCGGCACCAGTCAGGCCCAGCGTCGCGGCCGACAGCGCCGAAGCGCCCGCAAGGGCACGCAGTTTGTTGGTGAATGTGGTGGATGAAGTCATGTCGCTCGCTCCTCCCGTAGCGTTCCGACTGCGCCGCCCCTGGGCGGACAGTCTGGTCTGGATTGGCTGCTCGACCTAAAAGGTAAGCTATCTAATCTTATTTGGTGGAGAGCACCTTGTCTTGATCGCCGGTGGGATCATTGCGACATTTCACATATATGAAATCGCACCGCCCTTCCCGTTCCGGCCTCAGCGCGCAGCCAGCCAGCGCCCCAGTTTCCGGTTCAGGAATGGCAGGATCAGCCCGGTATTCAATCCGGTCAGCAGCAGCGCCACGAAAAACAGCGAGACCGCCATTGGCATGCCCTGGGTGAAGGGCCGCGTGGCCAGCACCAGGACGATGAGCGCGGGATAGACGGCCAGCATGCTGACCGCCCAGCGCTTCCAGAACTTCGGTTGTTGCGGCGGCACGGCGGGGGGGCTCTGCGTCGTGGGTCTGTCTGCGGTCTGGGTCGGATGGGTCACGTCGGTCTCTCTTGCAAAAGGACGCGCGGCCCGGAGGGGTCCGGGCCGCGCGATCTGTTAGGGTGCGTCAGGCTGGCATCAGCCGGCGGCGTTCTGTTGCACGCTGGCCCGGCGCCCCGCCACCAGGTGACGTGCCAACATGGCTGCCCCGAGCGCGATGCCCGCGACCGCGAGCAGCTGGAAGGGCGCGACCGCCGCAACCGCACTGCCTAGCAGAAGCACCCGCTCCGCCGGCGACACCGGCTTGCTGGCGAAGGCCTCGACGGCGGTGGCCACGGACAGCGTGGCAATCACGCCCCCAACCACGGCCAACGTATTCGACAGCGGGTCGGCCAGCAGCATCAGTGCCGGGTTCCAGACGAAGGCGAAGGGCAGCATGAAGCCGATCGAGGCCAGTTTCACCGAGGTGAAGGCGATCTTGAACGGGTCTTCATGCGCAATCGCCGCCGCCGACAGGGCCGCCACCGCAATCGGCGGGGTCAGCGCCGAGAGAACGGCAAAGTACAGCAGGAACATGTGGCTCTGCAGCACAGGGTAGCCCAGTTGCGCCAGCGCCGGACCGACCAGCACGGCGGCCAGGATGTAGGCGCTCGGGGTCGGCATGCCGAGACCCAGGATGATCGTCACAACGGCGGCGATGACCAGCGTCAGGATCGGTTGCGAGTTGCTGATCACCAGGATCAGGTTCGCAGCCTTCATGCCCAGGCCCGTCATCGACAGACCGCCGATCACCAGGCCCGCGGCGGCACAGGCGCCCGCCACCGGCAGGATCCGCAGCGTCGTCTCGCCCAGCCCCTCGATCACCTGCCACGGGGACAGGCGCGTGGCCTTCAGCAGCGTCGATGCGACGATGACACCCATCACGCCGATACCGGCGGTGAAGGTCGGCGAATAGCCCGAGAGCAGCGCCACCACGATGCCGATGATCGGCAGCAGGAAGACCCAGCCGGTGCGGAAGGTCGAGGCCGCGGTCGGCATCTCATCCTCGGACGGGCGCAGGTCGTCGCGCACCGCGCGCAGGTGCACCTGGCTGAAGACGCCGAGGTAGTACAGCAGCGCCGGAACCAGCGCCGCGACCACCACCGCCTTGTAATCAACGCCGGTGTATTCGGCCAGAATGAAGGCGGCCGAACCCATCACCGGCGGCATGGCGCTACCGCCCGTCGAGGCCGCGACCTCGACTGCGCCGGCAAAGCGCGCGCTGTAGCCCAGACGCTTCATCACCGGGATGGTGATTGAGCCCGTTGCGACCACGTCCGAGGTCGGGCTGCCTGACATCGTGCCGTAGAGCCCCGACGAGATCACCGCGATCTTCGCCGGGCCGCCGCGCGTGCGCCCTGTCAGGAGCGCCGCGAGGTTGAAGAAGAACTCGCCCCCGCCCGCTTTCGACAGGAAGGTGCCGAACATCACGAACAGGAAGACATAGCTGGCCACCACCTGGATCGGCACCCCGAACACACCGTCCGTGGTGAACACCAGGATGTCGAGCAGGTAGGTGAAATCGTCGACGCCATGCCCGAAGGGCGGCGGCAGCAGGTAGCCGAACCAGTTGTAGGCCAGGAATGCCAAGACGACGATGGTCAGGCCCATGCCTGTGGTCCGGCGGGTGGCTTCCAGGGTCAGCAGCAGCAGAGAGATGCCGAAGAACAACTGGGCGGGCGTGAACGGGTCCAGCAGGCTGATGCGGTCCGCGATTTCCGTCGCGTTCACGAAGAAGAAGATGCCCGATGCAAGACTGAGCAGAGACAGGGCAATGTCGTAGAGGGGAATGTGGTCGGGCGCGCGCGGGGTGGCGCCAATGGCTGCGAACATGATCGCATAGATGCCCGACACGAACAGGATACCCAGCACCAGCGGGTCCGAGATCGTGAACAGGTTGGCGTAGATCACCCAGGCCGCGAACAGCGCCGCGACGACCACGATGGCGCGGTATTGGCCGGCCGCAAGAGTCCTCCTGCGGCCGGTGGCGACGAGCGAGCCGATCATTCCGCGAGGCCCGCTTCTTGGTAGGCCCGCAGCGCGCCGGGGTGGAACTCGATCACGCTGGGCGTCGACAGCAGTTCCGGCGTCAGCTGCTGCATCGCGCTGTGCACCGAGCGCACCTCGTCGATGTTGCTGATGAGCGCCGAGGTCAGGGCATGGGCTTCCTCGTCGGACAGCGCATCGGTCGCCGCGAGCAGCGCGCCCAGGGTCACCGTGTCGACATCCACATCCTGGTTCGTGTAACTGCCGGCCGGGATGGTCATCTGGCCGGTGCCGAAGCGCTCGTTGGTGGCGTCGATGATCTCTTGCGGAATCGACAGCAGGACCACATCGGAGTTCGTGTCCACGGCGCGGAACGACGAGTGGTTGATGAAGATGCCGTTGGTGATCATGTCGAGCCGGCCATCCTGGATCAGCTCGCCCTGTTCGTTGGCACCTGCGCGCACGAATTGGCCGCCTGCTGCCGCGAGGCTCTCGTCGGTGACGCCCGCCAGCTCAAACATCATCAGGGCAATGTTCGAGGTGATGTTGCCCGAACGGTTGATGCCGATGCGGATCGGCGCGCCGCTGGCGGCGATGTCGTCGAGGCTGTCGATGCCATATTCCTCGGCCATCGAGCGGTCGAGGAAGAAGTGCATCGGCGCCCAGTTGTACATGTAGCCGATGGCCCGCATGTTGGTGATCGGAGCACGGAACGGCTCCTCGCCTTCCAGCGCCAGTTGCGCCTCGGCGTCGTGCACCAGGCCCAGATCCGTGCGCCCGGCGTCCAGCAGGCCGATGTTGGCGAACCCGCCGCCCGTAGCCTGATAGGTCACCACGGCCGAGGTGTCCGCCACCTGCGCGGCGCGGTCGATGCCGGCGCCCAGCAGCGACCAAAGGCCGCCCGGGTTCCCGCCTGAAAGAGTGAGGTTGAGCGATTGGCCGTGACCAGCCGTCGCCGAGACGGCGAGGCCGGCAGCCATCGCGATTGCAGTGAAACGCATAATCATGTCCTCCCGTTTGGCCCTGCGTCGCGCCCCTCTCCCGTCCGACATCCGGAACACGGGGGCCGGATCGGTGGTTTGCGAAACATAGCTTAGACATCTATCTTTAAGACTGCCGAAACTGCGGTGTCAATGATTAGATACCTTATCTTTTACGGCCTGACCGTCACGTCGGCGCGGCGGGTGCCCCGGTACGCACCGGCCCCGCGTCGCGCGACCGCCTGCCCCGCCGGCAGGCTTTTTCGCCTGTCCTCAATCGGGTAGAGCCTTGGCGCGGCTCTCATGGAGCGGCAAATGCAGTCAGCGGGCCCTCCCCCTTCCGCAAGAAACGCAATGCTGCGCCGACTTTCCAGATTCTGGAACGCAGGCGCGAAAAGGGCCCCGGTTCAGCAGAACCGGGGCCCTTGGAATCAGCGCGCGGCCCCGGCAAGCCGAGGGACGGCACCGCCGCGCGTCAATCGCCGCCCAGCCGCACCCCCTGCCCCGCCAGCGCGCCGGACAACGCATCCAGCGTCAGGACCTCGTCCAGATGCCGCACGCCGCGCGCCTCCAACCCGGTGATGCGCAGCGCCACCTCGGCGGCGATCTGCGCTGTCACCTCGGCCTCCTGCCGGCCCTCCAGCGTCAGCCGTAGCGCGGGGGCGCCCAGAGCTTCGACCACCAGCGCGGTGCGGTCACTGCCCACCCGCAGTAGCGGCATGGTGCGCGCCAGAAAGGCGCGCAGGCCCGGCCGTTGCGCCATGCGCGACAGCAGCCGCAGCACCCAGCCCGCCATCAGCGGCGAACCCAGCGCCAGCCGCGTCTCTACCCTTGGATAGCCGCGCCGCGTCAGCGCGTGCTGGTCGGCGAAATCGAAGGGGATGGTCGGCTGCGCCCGCCGATCCGCGCCAAAGCGCATCGGCCGGATATCCGCGCGCGACAGCGGCACAAGGGTGCGCAAGGTCCAGTCGATCGCGGCCGGGCCATGCTCATCCCCCAGCCCCAACAGGACGCCGATGCGGAAACCGGACGCATCGGGGCGCCGCGTGCGGGCCTCGCGCACCATGAGGTTGGTCAGCCCCGGCGCCAGACCGACCGACAAGAGCGCCAGCGTGTCCTTCTCTGCCGTGAACGCATCCAGCCCCTCGATCCGGCGCAACACGGCGTCGGTGGCCGAGATGTCGAGATAGCGCGCGCCCCGCTCCAGCACCGCCCGCGCCAGGCTGGCATCCGGCGTGTCCAGGCAGCAGATGACCACATCCGCCGCTTCCAGCGCCCCCCAACTGGCCGGGCGCGCCAGGTCGAACGCCGCGCCCTCGCACCCCAGTTTCGCAGCCTCTGCCCGGGCTTTCGCCCCGTCCCGCCCCGCGACCGTCACCGCCCGCCCCGCGGCGATCAGCCGTCGCGCGATCTTGCTGCCGACATGGCCGTAGCCGCCGATGATGAGTATCCGTTCCATGCCGCCTTCCTTGCGCTGCCGGAGATGCTAGACATCCCTCCGAGGCCTTTGAACACACCGACTCAGGACTAACCAAATGGGAAGCCCGATCCCCGAGACGCAGCGCGCCTGCCGCCCCGACGAATGCCTGGCCGAGGATTGGCTGGGCTTCCTGGGGCATCGCTGGAACGCGCTGATCCTGTGGCAGCTCACCGCCGGACCGAAGCGTTTCTCCGACCTTCAGGCGAGCCTGCCGCGCATCTCGGCCAAGGTCCTGACCGAGCGGCTGGCAGGCGTGACCGCGCGCGACCTGGTGCGGCGGCGCGAAACCACCGGCTTCCCGCGCGAAGTGATCTATGCCCTCAGCCCGCGCGGGGAAGCGCTGCGTGGCATCCTGGCGGATCTCTACGATTGGGCGGATGCGGTTGCGGCGGAAGACCTGGCCAGGCACGAGGCGCAGGACGCGGGTCCGCGCAAAGCCGACGACAGGGAAGCCGACGACGGGGCCGACGGCACGACAGGCGGCGCCCGCGACGTGACGGCGATCCGGGCCGGGGCGCGCTGAGCGGGCAATCGCCCTTGCACTCCGGCCCCGGTTTGCGGGATACCGCGCGCTCACGCCCTTCCCGCGCACGACAGCCGACAGCCATCATGCCCCAGACCTCCCCTGCCCCGCGCGATCACCTGAAATCCGATTGCAGCCAATGCGCGGCGCTCTGCTGCCTGGCGCTGACCTTCGACAAGGGGCGCGACTTCGCCTTTTCCAAGAACCCTGCCGCAACCTGGCGCATCACAGCTGCACGATCCATGAAAGCCTGACCGAAAAGGGCTTTCCCGGCTGCGTCGCCTACGATTGCCTGGGCGCGGGCAACCGGGTGGTGCAGGAGGTGTTCGACGGTCGCTCGTGGCAGGACGACCCGCGCCTGACCCGGCCGATGATGGAGGCCTTTGCCGCCATGCGCGAGGTACACAAGCGGCTCGACCTGCTGCGCGCGGCGCAAACCCTGCCGCTGTCGCCCGAACACGAGGACCTGCGCCAAGACTACCTGGCCCGGCTGGAAACCGGCCCCTGGGACGGCGCCGCGCTCAACGAGTTCGACGCCGGCCTGGCGCTGGAGATCGACATCCTGCTCCACCGCGTCGCGGAATACGTGCGGCTGGACCCGGAGGACGGCTGGTTCGGCCGCTGACCGGCGGGCGCGCGCCGCCCGGCCCCGGGACACCCCGGGCCGCCGGGTCGCGATCGGTGAGCCGAACACCGCCTGCCCCGGCCGCATCCGTCTGGAGCCGTGCCGCAAAAGCGGAAACGCGCCTTGCGGCGCGCTTTCCCTTGTTCAAATGGCCGGTCCGGGCCCTCAGAATGCCGAATTGGGCAGCCAGAGCGACAGCGCCGGTATGGCCAGCAGCAGCGCAAGCACCACCAGATCCAGCATCAGGAACGTCGCGGCGCCGCGGAACACGGTCGCCAGCGTGACCGAACGGGGTGTCACGCTCTTGATGACGAAGATGTTCAGGCCGATGGGCGGTGTGATCAGGCCGATCTCGAGCAGCTTGATGACGATGACCCCGAACCAGATCAGATCGACGCCATAGCTTGCCATGATCGGCACCGTGAACGGCAGGGTGAGAACAAGGATTCCGATGGAATCCAGGAACATGCCGATCAGCAGGTAGAAGACCACCATCGCGATCAGCACCACCGCGAACGGCGGGTCGATGGCCTGCAGCCAATCCAGCGCCATGGGCGTGATGCGGGTCAGCGAGATGAAGCCCGTGAACACCTTGGCGGCGAGCGCGACGAGGAAGATCATGGCCGTCTGCCGCACGGTATCGAGGCCGGAGGTCATCAGGTTCTCGCGGTTCAGCTTGCCGCGCGCGAAACCGATCAGCAAAGCGATAACCAGGCTCACCGCGGCGGCTTCGGTCGCGGTGAAGATGCCGAAATAGATGCCGCCGACAACCAGGCCGAACAGCACCAGCGCCGGCCAGAGGCCGCGCAGGGCGAAGCGCGACGCGCCGGGCTCTGCATCACCATCGTCGCGCGGTGCGTCCTGCGGGCGAAGCCGGCACCAGATGAACACGGTCAGCAGGAACCCCAGCAGGGACAACAGGCCCGGAACCACGCCCGCCAGGAACAAACCGTTTACCGATTGCTCGGTAAAGATCGCGTAGATGACGAACAACAGGCTCGGCGGGATCAGGGAGCCAAGCGTACCGCCCGCGGCCACCGCCCCCGACGCGAGCCTGGGATTGTAATTGTACCGCAGCATCTCGGGAACGGTGATACGCCCCATGGCTGCGGCGCAGGCGACGGACGAGCCGGTGATGGCCGAAAACCCCGCGCACCCGGTGATCGAGGCCATGGCAAGCCCGCCGGGCATCCGCCCCAGCAGAACCCGCAACGACCGATAGAGATCCGTGGTGATATCCGCGTGATAGGCGATATTGCCCAGCCCGATGAACAGCGGGATCATCGAGAGCGAATAGCTGTGGACGAAGGAATAGGCATTCGCCTCGATCAGGTTCAAGGCCGGGCCCAGGCCTCGGGCCAGGTCGAGCTCCTGTCCGGGGCGCCAGCCGAAGAACAGCACGAGCCCGACAGCCGCACACCCACCGAGGGCATAGGCGATCGGCACGCGCAGAATGAGCAACAGGAAGACAGCGCCGACAATCACGCCGGTCAGGGTAACGGGGTCCATGTCAGTTCCGTTCAGAAAAGGTTGCGGATGTCGCGCAGGAGCATGGCCACAAGCCGGGTCGCAAACAGCACGATGCCCAGCAGGAAGGTCGACTGCCCCACCCACATCGGAATATCGAGGACACCGGAATAGTAATCCTGCGTCCGCCAGGCCTTGCTCAGGCCCAACCAGGCCGCCCAGACGAGGAGCCCGACGAAGACCAGCCCCACGACATGTTCCACGATCGCCAGCGCCACCTTGCCGCGTGGCGGCAGCCATTCGGTGAAGAGATCGACCTTGATGTGCTGCCGCGTTGCGGTCACGACCCCAAGCGGAAGCAGGATGACCAGCACCATGAGTTCCTGCACCAGGTAGACATCGTCAGGGATCAGGGCACTGCCAAGCCAGCGGCTGACCACGTTGATCGTGACGATGGCCGCCATCGCGAACAGTCCGATGGCGGCGATCCGTGCAAGAAACCGCTCGATCCCGGCCGCGGAGTCCGCGTCGAGATCGGCGTCTTCTATCTCGAGGTCCCGCAACTTACCGACCCTCGGTGCCGCTGGTCTCCAGCAGCGCCTCGTAGGAAGCAAGCACTTCGGCACCGGCCTCGCCGGCACGATCCAGCCAGTCCGAGATCGCTTCCTCGCTCACCTCCAGCAGCCTGGTCCTGTCGTCCTCGGCAAGCTGGTTCACGGTGATTGCGCTGCCGTCGATGCCGGACACCATGGCCGCGCGGGCCTCGTCGATCTCCGTGATCATTGCCTCGGCGACATGATCGACGAATTCCGAGCCGAGTTCGGTCAGCACCGCCTGCTGCGACGCGTCAAGCATGTCGAAGCTTGCCGGATTCATCACGATGCCAAAGGACATGTTCTGCCCCCAGTCGAGTTCCAGGACATAGCGCGCGACCTCGTACTGCCGGTAGGCGCGCATCGAGTAATAGTAGTTCTGGTTGCAATCGATAAGGCCCGAGTCGAGCGCCTGGTAGACGTCGGCCTGGCTCATGGACACGATTTCCGCGCCAAGCCGTTCGAGCGTATCGCCATATGGCCCGGAAGCGCGGATCTTCAGCCCCTGCAACTGGTCGAGCGTGGTGACTTCACTGCGGCAGATCAGTTCCACGGGGCCGGTGGTGTAGTTGGTGACGTACCGCACGCCGGCTGCGTCAAACTCGGCGGCCAAGCCGTCGTCCTGGGTCGCGAGATCGTAGATTGCACGCATCCCGGTCCGGACGTCGCTGTTGGCAAAGGGCAGATCCCCGATGCTGTACAGTTCAAGCTCCCTCGGCGTGAAGAAACCGACGATCGTGCCGATATCCGCCACGCCGCTTGCGACGCCGCCCAGGGTGTCGCGACCGCCAAGCAGCGAGCCGCCCCAATAGAATTCGATGCTCACGGCGCCGTCGGTGCGGGTCGCCAGTTCGTCGGCGAACCACTCAAGGGCAGCCGCGCGTGCACCCCGGTTGGGGCCGTAATCCGAGAAGCGCAGAACGGTCTGCGCCTGCGCCCCCGATGCCGACAGGACGACAGCGGTCGCCAGCAGTGTCTTTCCAAGTTCCATGATCTCCTCCCTCATCCTTCAAGAACCATTATTGCATGCTAAGATGTCTAATTTGAACTTTCAACCCGCCTTGAAGCCCCTATTTGGCATGCAAAATGCCCATATCGGCTTCTGGACAATTTTGCGCACTTCAGGCAATACTCGCCGACGGCTCACGGGAAAGGATCGGTATGAGCATTGCCCTTGAAGAGGCAACCACGGCCCTCCGCTGCCGGCTTCTTGCCGGCGACTTCGATCCTGGCACCAAGCTGCGCGAGATTTCGGTCGCCGAGGACCTCGGCGTGTCGCGAACCCTCGCCCGCCTCGCAATGAGCGCGCTGGAGCATGAAGGGCTGCTGACGCGCGAACCCAACCGCGGCAGCCGCGTGAAGCGGTTCTCGATCAAGGAAATCGCCGATGCGATCGAGGTCCGCGGGGAACTTGAGGCCATGGCGGTGCGGCAGGCGGCGGAACGGGGGCTGGACGCGGCAATGGACGCCCGGCTGGAGCAGATACTCGGAAGTCTCGAGGAGGTGCTGGCGCAAGGCGTCACCACCGACGCGATGCGGGACCGGTGGGTCGATCTGAACAGCACGCTGCACGATTGCCTGGTCGAGGCCTCGGGGAACTGGGCGCTCAAGGTGTCCATATCGCAAATGTCGCGGCTGCCTCTGGTTTCGCCCTCTGCGCTGATCTTCGACCGCAAGGACCATGAAAACGGGCACCGGCAACTTGTTGCCTCCCACGCGGATCACGTCGAGATCGTCGCCGCGATCCGGGCCCGGCAGGGGCACCGCGCCGAAGCGCGGATGCGCGAACATGCCTTCATGAACGCCCGCAACAAGATCCTGAACCTGGCCGATCCCGAAACCATGGACCTGGCTCGCGCGCTTCCCGGCGGCCCCTTGATCCGGCCCGACAAGTAGGCGTGGCATCGATCGGCCTGATCGAACCGCCCGCCCCGTCCTGAGCCCCTTCCTGGCCCGGATGCTGCTGGCATGTGACATCGTCGGGTGACCCCTTTGCTTCGCGGGACTGCCCGCGCCTTGGGTTTCGCCGGACGCAGGTCCGGCCTGGAGGGGCTTCCGCATCCCTGCGTCCGCCGGACGATCCCGGGGAATGCGCCCGCAAGCGCATTCCATTTCCGGCGTGCATGTCAGGCGTTCTTCAACGCCAGCGACAGGTCCGGCCCATGCCCGACCTCGACCGAGGCGATGTTCGGGCGGGCCATCAGCTCCTCGGCGAGGCAGGCCACCGGGTGCAGCCGGGGCTTGGAAACGATGGGCTGACGGTTCTTGCGGAAGTCCTGGTAGGCCGCCGGATGCATGAACAGGAACATCAGCAGGTCCTCATCCGAATCGAACGGCCCGTACTCGGCGCGGATCTTCGGCAACGCCGGTTCATCCAGTCCTTCGAGCGGATTGATATCGGCCGCGCCCTGGCTCAGCAGATCGCGGATGTTCTGATCCATGCTGGCGATGGTTTCGCCGAACGCGCCGCGCGCATAGAGGCGCAAGGCCTCGGGCGGGGATGCGTAGCGTTCACCCTGGATCACGTTCATCACCGCCTGCACGCCGACGAATTGCGAGAACGGCGTGGACATGTGCGGATAGCCCAGTTCCTGACGGACCCTTCCGGCCTCTTCGAGAACCTCCGGCAGCCTGTCTTCAAGACCGCGATCCTTCAGCTGCTGCACCAGGTTCGAAATCATGCCGCCGGGAATCTGATGGCCGACATAGCTTTGATAGAACGCCGGATCGAAGGGCTTTTCGACCGGGACGGGTTTGCCCTGCTTGTGCGCCACCCAGTAGAACCAGTCGTCGATCTCGGCCAGCGCCGCGTCATCGACATCGACCTCGCATCCCTCCTCGCGCGCCATGGCGGCGATGTCACGCGCGGCAGGCAGGGCAGAGCCCCAGGCCAACGGCCGCGCCGCCGTCCAGATCACGTCGACATCCGCGCGAATGGCCTGGCGGCAGGCTTCGCGGCCGAGGCCGGCGGTCGTGTGGCAGTGGAAATGAAGCTCGGTATCGCCGATCGCCTTGCGAACCGCCGAAAGCGAGGCGTAGGCGCGCTCGGGCTTCATCACGCCGGGCGAGTCCGAGATCACCAGCGCATGCACGCCCCGGTCGACGAATTCCCTGGCCTTGGCGGCCAGATAGGCATCCGTATGCGCCGGGCTGTCGTTGAAGCCGACGAAGCCCTTGACCTTGAAGCCAAGCCGTCGCCCCTCGGCCAGCAGGTGGTCCATGTTGCGCAGGTCGTTCAGCCCGTCGAACAGCTTGAAGCTGTCAACGCCATTGCGAAGCAGCGTCTCCAGGAACAGCGTCTGCACGTCATAGGGCTGCGCCTTCCAGCCCCACAGGTTGCGTGCCCGAACCAGCACGTCGAACCGCGTCTCGGGCATGCGGCGGCGAAGCAGGCGCATCCGCTCCCACGGGTCTTCGTTCAGGAACATTGCCGCGCTTTCGAACGTCACGCCCGCGGCCACGCAGACGGTATCGAAACCGGCACGGTCGATGACGTCAGCGATGGGGAGCATGCTTTCCGTGCGCATGCGGGTCGCCCAAAGCGATTGCTGCGCGTTGCGGAGGGTCTCGTCGAGGAGTTTGATCTTCTTCGCCATGTCTTGGCCCGCTTTCTCGGCTTGGAAGCCGCTTAGTCCCTGGTCTCGATGAGAACGAGAACATCGTCCTTGGCGACGGTCTGCTGGTTGCCGACCGCGATTGCCACGACGACGCCGTCGGTCTCGGCGGTGATCGGCGTGAACAGCTTCATGACTTCGACAATGCCCAGCTGGTCGCCTTTCCTGATCTGCTGCCCGACCGTGACGAAGGGCGGTTTCCCGGGGGCCGGCGTGGCGTAGAACATGCCGCCCATCGGTGCCTTGACCGGGGTTGCGCCGGGGTGTTCCTGCAACAGCGCATCGGGCTTGGCGGGCGGGGTCGGCGCCGCGGGAGCCGGCGCGGAAGCAGGGGCTGCTACCGCCGCCGATGCCACATCCGCTGCCGCTTCGACCTGGCCCGCGGGCCGGGCCGCGGGCGCCGCCTGACTGCGCGAAACCTTGAGCCGGAGATCGCCGGATGCCAGATCGAGATCCACGCAATCCGAGCGGTCGATCAGTTCGAGAACGCGGATGACATCCTGATAGGTGAGGTCGCTCATGCAGCATCCCCTTCGAGTTGTTTGAGAAAGTCCGGATCTTCGAGCACCGTTTCCACCCAGCGCGTGCTGACCGCGCCGGATGCGAACTCCGACCGGCCCAGCAGGGCGACCAGGAACGGCAAGGTGGTGTCGATGCCGGTGAGCTTGAAATCGGCGAGCGCCGCGCGCATCCGCATGAGCGCATCGTCCCGATCGCTGCCGGTGACGATCAGCTTTGCCAGCATCGAGTCGTAGAACGGGGGCACGCGGTAGCCGGCGTAGCAATGCGTGTCGACACGGACCCCCTGCCCGCCCGGAGCCTCCCAGGTGACGATGTCACCGGGGCAAGGGCGGAACCCCTCCAGGGCGGCTTCGGCATTGATCCGGCATTCGATGGCGTGCCCCGTCAGGCGGATGTCATCTTGCTCCAGCGCCAGCGGCATTCCTGACGCGATCTTCAGCTGTTCGGCGACGAGGTCGACGCCGGTCAGCAGCTCGGTAACCGGGTGCTCGACCTGGATGCGCGTGTTGACCTCGAGGAAGAAGAACTCCTCACGCTCCTGGTCGAAGATGAACTCGACGGTGCCTGCCCCCTCATACTCGACCGAGCGGGCCAGATCGACGGCGGCGCGGCGCATTTCATCGACCAGGTGCGGCGGGACCGAGACGGCAGGGCCTTCCTCGACGATCTTCTGGTGGCGGCGTTGCAGCGTGCAATCGCGCTCGCCCAGATGCAGCACCTTGCCATGGCGGTCGCCAAGCACCTGCACTTCCACATGCCGGGCGCGGCCGATGAAGCGCTCCAGATACAGGGTGTCGTTGCCGAAAGCGGCGCGGGCCTCGGCGCGGGCGGTATCGAAGGCGCTTTGCAGACGGTCCTGACTGCGCACGACCTGCATGCCGCGCCCGCCACCGCCGGCGGCGGCCTTGAGCAAGATCGGAAAACCGATCTCCTGCGCTGCCGCCTGTGCATCCTCGTAGCTGCTCACCCGGTCGCGGCCGGGAACCACGGGCACACCGGCCCGTTCCGCGATCTTCCGGGCGCTGATCTTGTCCCCCAGGCTGCGGATCGTTTCAGACCTCGGCCCGATGAAGGTGACGTCGTGTTCGGCGCACAGCTCGGCCAGGTCGGCATTCTCGGCAAGGAAGCCGTAGCCGGGATGCAAGGCATCGCAGCCCGCGCCGACCGCAGCCGTCACGACGGCATCGACGCTCAGGTAGCTGCTTGCGGACGGCGCGGGCCCGATGCAGATCGCCTGGTCGGCCATGCGGGCCGGCAAGGCGTCGCGATCGGCTTCCGAAATCCCGACGACGGTTTCGATCCCCGCTTCCTGACAGGCGCGTATGATCCTGACGGCGATCTCGCCGCGATTGGCCACGAAGACTCGTTGAATTGTCATTGTGACTGACCTCCCTCGGGCGTCTCGCGATGCATCTCGAACAGGGGCTCGCCGTAGGCCACGAAACGACCGTCCGGCACCAGCTGCGCCGCGACGGTGCCGCCTTCGGTGACCACGACCTCGGTTTCCGCGCAAAGGCTGCGGATCGTGCCGAGCACCGCGCCCGCACCAACCCTGTGCCCGGCTGCCACGCGGCTGGTCAGCGTGCCGACGAAGGGGGCGACGACACGAAGGGAATTGCCACTGCCGGACCCGGCGCTGCCCGGCAGAGGCGCCGCGGCGGGCTGGCGGCTCAGGCGCAACCGGATTGCGCCTGACTTCAAGTCCAGAAGGGTGAAATCCGAGCCGCGGAAGACATTGATGAGATGATCGAGATCGTCATCGCCAATCTCCGCGGCGCGTGCTCCCTTGGTGGGGGGCAGGATGCTCATACGAGGATCACCCCGTCCTCGGCGAGAACATGCTTGTCGTCGACGATCATCGTCACCCTGTCGCAGATCCCCTCATAGCGCAGCTTGCTGACGACCTCGCCGCGGTCGGCGCCGTGGCCGATGCCGAAGTGCATCGCGCCGTAGCGCTTCTTCTCGCTGCGCATGTTGCCGGTGTAGGGCGGGCACTTGCGATTGGTGCCGATCGAGATCTCTCCCCCGACGACCAGCGAGTTCTCGTCGCCATAGGCCTTGAGGTACTCGCGGATCTGTGCGGCCTCATGCCCGCCGGAAATCTCGGTCACGTGCCCGTCCTTGATCCGCACGGTGACCGGCTCGTGCCACTGTCCTGCCGGGAACTGGCCGGTGTGATCCCAGACGACGACGCCGTTTGCGGTCCCGCCCCGGGGCTCCACATGGAATTCGCCGAACGGCCAGGTGCCGGGGCTGAGACCGAAACGTCCGGTCTCGGCATCGCGCTCGAAGGGGATCGCGCCCCAGCGGCGGGCCAGCGCGCCCTCGGGATAGCCGCTGATATCGGCGCGCAGGTCGGTTCCGCCCGGCGTGGTTACCGTAATGGTCTTGCCGGCGTCGCAGATCTCGCCCATGCGGCGCTGGATCTCGCACATCTCGCGGATATCGTCCTCGGTACTGGCGCCACCGCCTTCGATCAGGATCTCCTGGTTGATCTCTTCCCAGAGCCAGATCGGCGTCTTGCCCTTGGCACCGCCCTCGGAGCGGATCTGCCGCAGCCCCGGCGTGCCGCTGTTCAAGGCGGTCGTGGTCAGGGCGATCACGACATCAGCCTCCTTCGCCGCGCCCACGGCGATCGGCGAAGGGTCGGCGCAATGATATGCGCGCTTTGGGTAGAGGCACAGGCAGGCCTCGGCGCCTCGTGCATGCAAAGCGGCCATCATGGCCTGCCAGATCAACGGATCCATCTGGTCGTCGGTAAGGACCGCGAACCGATCTCCGGCACGGACGTTTCGGAACGGGTACTCGAAGGATTTCATCATAGAAATCAGCCTGGTCGGCGGCGTGCCGTAACGCGAGATGGACTCCATTCCACACTTCCTTGTTCATCATTTCCGTCATCGCCGCCGCGCGTGTCGCACAATGGCAACTCATCTGCAGGTCGGCATATAGCATGCATTATCGCGACGAAATGCCTCCGTCAATGCCGCCCCGGATCATTATGCATGCAAAAATGATGGCGAGCGTGACCTGTTGCACTGGGAACGAGGCGAGCCGCCGCCACCGTGTGGCCGGGCAGAGCCCTTTGCACCCCGCTGCCGCTGGCCCCGCGCCTTCCCTGCCCCGCCGGCCCCAGCTCGTGCTGCCAATCGAAATCGACGGGTCCGATGGGCTGGCTGTCATTGCGGACAACACGGTACAGGGGCAGCACGGTAGAGGGGCTGACGCGCGCCGATGACACGACGCCAGGTTGACCCGGCTGCGCGAGGTGCTGAGGCACAGGGAATACCTGCGCCTGCCCGCCCCCGAGGACGAAGCCTTCAACACGGTCGACCTGACATTCCGGGCCATGACGCTGGAGGTTGCCCTTGCACCTCAGACCCGGACCGGGTGCTGCCGTGACCTCTCGGCGGTTCCGCCTTCAAGCCCCGGCTGACTCAAGCCGGCGCGCGCCCCGGCCCTGAAGCGACGCCCGCAAACGCCGCTTAGCCCGGGTGCCCACGTGCCATTCGAGCCATCTTGCTGTCGCGTTGCCCTTTAATCGGCTCTGCCTCAATCTGTGTGGCGGAACGGTAGCATTCTCGCCCGCAACAATTCTGGACCGGCTCGACCGTACATGGCGCGTTTGAGCGTCTTCAGGCGATTGATCTGACCTTCTGCTTGGCCGTTGCTCCATGGCATCTCGATGGCGTTTTTGACTGCATCGAAGTCCCGGTTCAATGTGCGGGCAAAGCGCACGATGGGCGCCAGATCGGTTTCGATCGCGTTGTCGATCCATGCTGGGAGCGGGTCTGCTTGGCGGCCGCGCAGGATACCGTTGAACCGCATGGCGAGACTTCGCATCGTTGCGAAGGCGGGAGAACCGGCCTTGAGCGCGTCGACTTTCCGTGCTTGATCCGGGGTGAGCTTTCCGCGGGGTTTGATGCACAGCGCGGCTGCGATGACCGGGGAAATCGCGTGCCCCGTTTCCGGGTCCCGGACTGGCTTAAGGATTTCGTGCTCTACCTTGGAGTCGCTCCCTTGCTGTTCTGCTTTTCGCCAGCCCGCCAACAGACGCTGCAAATGCGACTGACTCCCCTCGTAACCGCGCTCTCGGATCAGACGGAACAGGGCGCTGCCAGTTCGAATGCCCTCCTTCCAGCTTTGGCTCAGGAACTCTTCAAAGTACCACGGCGATGTCGGCTTCAAAGCGGCCCGCCTGCGGTCCGGTGGTGTCTCGAACTGCAGCCATTTCGCGATGCTGCGACGCGGGAACCCTGTTCGCCGCCCGATCTCGCTGCATGAAAGCCCCTGATTTCGGAGCGCATGAATGGTGGCGAAAATCTCTTCCCGAGACGTCCTGTGCGCAAGGCGGGACTTCAGAAGGCTTCCAGCTGCGGTGATGTTGTCGGCGTCGGACAGCAGCGCCCTGCCGGTCGCACGGCCGTGAAGGTTCATTTACTCCTCGATGGCCTGCCG
>NZ_JASBRW010000082.1 GCF_030149235.1 Maricaulis sp.
CGTGTGCAAGATCGTCGATTACGGCAAGCTCAGATACCAGGAGCAGAAGAAGAAAGCCGAGGCACGCAAGAAGCAGAAGACCGTCGAGATCAAGGAGATCAAGATGCGTCCGAACATCGACGTGCACGACTATCAGGTGAAAACCAAAGCCATGACGCGCTTCTTCGAAGCCGGCGACAAGGTCAAGGTCACCCTGCGCTTCCGCGGCCGCGAAATGGCTCACCAGGACCGCGGTATGGATATCATGAACCGGGTCAAGGAAGACTTCGCCGAAACCGCCAAGGTGGAATTCGAGCCGAAGATGGAAGGCCGCCTCATGGTCATGGTGATGGCGCCGCGCTAAGCGTTGGTGTCATCAAGCAAAAGGGCCGTCCCGCTGGGGCGGCCCTTTTTTGTTTGCGGCAATTGCGCGCAGAAAGCGGCCAAAGCATGCCGGGCGCGTGGCTTTGCGGTTCAGAACCCATTCAAATCAGGCAGGTTTAGCTGTGTCTGGCCAGTCCGGAATGCCGGGTGCGACCGGATTGCGCGGGAAGGTGAAGCGTGTTCCTATTAGCCGAACCGGGGGATGAGACATGGTTGAACGTCTGATAGGCGGGCTATTGGCAGGGTTGAGCCTGACCGTGCCTGTCCTGGCTCAGAATTTATCGGCCGCGCCAAGCTATGGCGACGTCTCCCTGTCGGCCGGATTTACGCCCGACCCCTATGTCGTTTCCCTTCGCGCCGGCGGCAGTGTCGATGCCAGCACCACCATTCATGTCGGCTGCCCGGGGTTTATCGCCGAAGCGCCGGATTTCGACTTGTATTACAACGCCGGTTCGCTGCCGCTGATCATCACCGCCGAGGCGGATGCCGACACGACCTTGATCGTGAACGCGCCCGACGGGGAATGGTATTGCGACGATGATGGCGGGCCCGGGGTCAATCCCCAGCTCCGCTTCGCGCAGCCCTGGACCGGAACCTACAGTATCTGGGTCGGCTTCTACGGCCAGTCCAGCACCTATCCAGCCGAGTTGAAGATTTCGGAGCTCGATCGCTGATCGGCTCGCCTATTGGAGGACACAGACGATATGATGATGCGTTTGCTAGCCTGTACTTCCCTGATCGCAATAGCGGCCGCGCCGGTCGCTGCAGCCCAGGACTGGGACGCCCCGCCGGCTTATGGCCGGTCCAATCTCGAGGCCGGCTTTGCCGATGATCCACGCTCGATTGCCATTCAGGCAGGTGGCGCAATCGATGCGGCCACGCTGGCGCCGAATTGCTACGGCTATATCACCCACCAGCCCTCACATTCGCTGAATTACAGCGCGGGGGCGTTCTCGCTCTATATCTCCGCCGCTGCTGACCTTGATGGTGTCCTGGTGGTTCGCGGACCCGATGGCGCGTTTTACTGCAATGACGACGCGCCAGAGCTGGGCTTGAACCCCGGTGTGGAATTCACCAGCCCGATGTCCGGGGAATACGATATCTGGGTCGGGTCGCTTGGCTTTGGAACGGGTTACCAGCCCGGTGAACTGCATATCTCCGAGATCGGGTTTTCCAGCGAAAACCGTTTCTCGCGGGCTCCGGAAGCGAACCTAGCGCCGAATGCTGGCCGGTTGTCGCTGAATGCCGGTTTCGCAGATGACCCGCGGACGCTCCGCGTGCAGGCGGGTGGCGATATTGATGCGGGCCAGACGACGAGCGATTTCTGCTGGGGCCGCGTGTCCCAGGCGCCCGATGCTTGGATCGACTACCAGGCGGGGTCCGATTTCGACCTCTTCCTTTCGATGGAAGCCGATGTCGACACGACGCTTCTGGTGCAGGCGCCGGACGGGACCTGGAATTGTGATGACGACACGGCGGGTGATCTGAACCCGGGTGTGCGCATTCGTGACCCGCAGTCTGGCCGCTACGCCGTCTGGGCGGGCCGCTATTCGCCCGGACCGCTGGCGGATGCCACCCTGTTCGTGTCCGAGCTGGGTTTCCGCGGTGATACCTCCGGGCCGCCGCAACTCGACTGGACCCTGGACCCCAATTACGGCTCCGTGTCGCTTGAAGCCGGATTCACTCCGGACCCGCACTCCATCGATGTGATGGCGGGTGGTGACCAGGATGTCTGGGAAGCCGTTGGTGATGCGTGTTACGGCTTTGCCAGCCGGGCGCCGGATTATGACCTGAACTATCAGGCCGGTAATTACGACCTTTATATCTCGGCCACATCAGCGCGGGATGCGACTTTGGCCATCAATGCGCCGGACGGTACCTGGTGGTGCGATGATGACAGTGCCGGCAATCTGAACCCGGGCGTCCATTTCGATGCGCCGCAATCGGGCCTGTACAATATCTGGGTGGGTACGTTCAGCGAGGGCGAGCTGGCCCCGGCCCAGCTGCACATTTCGGAACTGGCCTTTGGCAATACCTATCCGGAAGGTGCGACGTTCGACTTCGCCCTGCCGGCTGAGCATGGCGAGATCACGCTGCAGAGCGGGTTCAGCCCCGATCCGGTCGTCGTCGACGTGCGCGCCGGTGGCGGTCTGGCCGCCGATTCTGCTGCTGACAGCATGTGCCGCGGCTATGCCGATGCGGCCCCGGACTACCAGCTGACCTTCGAAGCCGGCAATGCGTTTGACCTCTATATCTACGCCCAGTCCGAAGGCGATGCGACGCTGATCGTCAACGGTCCCGACGGGGGGTGGGCGTGCAATGATGACCAGGACGGCCTCAATCCCGGTCTCGTCTTCGAGAACCCGACATCGGGTGTCTATGACATCTGGGTCGGCACCTATTGGGAGGGCGGCGACACCGACGCGAGGCTCTTCATCTCCGAGTTGGGATTTGCCAGCTCGGGAAACTAAATGTTGTAAATCAATAATTTGAATTATGAGCGGTGCCCTTGGGTGCCGCTCATTTTTTCCGCCGGAGCGCGCAGGCTGAAGCTTGGCAGGTGGGGAATGTTATACTATATCATTCCCCACTCTGGAGCGAAGCGAATGCTGAAACGTCTTTCAACGGGCAAGTCTGAGGACAAGTGGGATGCGGCCGGCGTCGGCCTGTCCGCCTTGTGCGTGGCCCATTGTCTGCTGTTTCCCGCGACCGCCGTGGCCGCGCCGATGCTGGCTCCGGGGCTGAGCGAAACGCTGGGCCTTGGCCATGAATGGCATATCGGCCTGCTGCTGGTCGCTATCCCGATCTCCCTGCTCGCGCTGGGCTGGGGTGCGCGGCGCAATGGCGGCGGCTGGGCCTTGCTCGGTGTCGGTATGATCGGTCTTGGCCTGATGACGCTGGGTGCGCTGCACCTGTTTTCATTCTGGATTGAGACGGCGCTGACGCTGACCGGTGTGACGATCCTCGCCCTTGCTCATTTGGCCAATTGGCGGATCCGCTGGAAGCACGGGCATGATCACCGCCGCGACTGTGCTGTTTGCGAAACAGCAGCAAACTAAAACCTGTTTTCTTCGGGGTTTTTCGGTATTCTTGTGGAAGGGCCGTGTTCGGACCTTCTAGCTTCCTGTCGAAGCAGGTAGTCGTATAACACTACACGGCATGCCTAGCATAACGTCGTTGCTTCAAGGGTTTCGCCTCGTTCATGACCGACTTCGACCGCCCCAGTCTTCTCATTGCCGATGACAAGGCCGATTTCCGCACTATCGTTCGCGAAGTGGCTGAGCCGGAAGGGTGGGCGGTGACCGAGTGCAATAACGGGGCAGAGCTGATGGCGGCCCTGGAGGTCTCGGACCGGCCCAGCTGTGTGGTGCTCGACCTGGTCATGCCGGAAATGGACGGGATCGAGACGCTGATGGCCTTCCTCGGTGCCGAGAGCATTCCGGAGATCATCCTCGTCTCCGGCAGCGACCCGGTGCATTTGCAGACGGCCGAGATCATTCTGGCCGAACGCGACGTGACCTTGCTGGCGACCTTGCGCAAACCGGTGCCGGTGCGCGAGCTGCGGGCCGCGCTCGCCAGATCCAAGCTGGTCGCTCCGGCTGACTAGGCTGACTGCCGCGCGACCGCCTGCCGGTCTTGCATTCCCGCATATTCCGAGTATAACCCCCGCTCTTTCAAGAACCGCGCGTCGGGCCCGATCGACATGCCTGCGCGTGAAACTGTCCCCGGAATGCCCCGGCATTCCAACAAGGAGATCGAAATGTCGAAGATGAAGACCAAGAGCGGCGCCAAGAAGCG
>NZ_JASBRW010000014.1 GCF_030149235.1 Maricaulis sp.
AGGCCAACCGGAAAAGGATACATCGATGGCTCTCCCTGAATTCAGCATGCGCCAGCTGCTCGAAGCTGGCTGTCATTTCGGACACCAGACGCACCGCTGGAACCCGAAGATGAAAGACTACATCTTCGGCGATCGCTCCAATATTCACATCATCGACCTGTCGCAGACGGTCCCGCTGCTGCACCAGGCCCTGGTGAAAGTGCGCGAAACCGCTGCCAAGGGCGGCCGCGTCCTCTTCGTCGGCACCAAGCGCCAGGCCCAGGAGCCGATCTCCCAGGCGGCCGGTCGCTGCGCGCAGTACTACATGAACCAGCGCTGGCTCGGCGGCACGCTGACCAACTGGTCGACGATCTCCAAATCCATCCAGCGTCTGCGCGAACTGGAAAGCATGTTCGACAGCGAGGGCGGCCTTGACGGTCTGACCAAGAAAGAACAGCTGATGCTGACGCGTGAGCGCGATAAGCTGGAACGCTCCCTCGGCGGTATCAAGGACATGGGCGGCACGCCGGACCTGATGTTCGTGATCGACACCAACAAGGAAGCGATCGCGATCCAGGAAGCCAAGAAGCTCGGCATCCCGGTTGTCGCCATCGTCGATACCAATTGCGACCCGGACCCGATTGATTTCCCGATCCCGGGCAATGACGATGCCAGCCGCGCGATCGCACTGTATTGCGACCTCGTTGCTGACGCCATCCTCGACGGCATGGCCGACAGCCAGCTCGCCATGGGCGTGGATCTGGGTGAAGCCGAAGCACCGGTCGAAGCCATGATTGAAGCCGAAGCCCCGGCTGCTGAAAAAGTCGCTGCTGAGGCTCCGGCCGAAGCGGCTGAAGCCCCGGCGGAAGCGTCCACCGACACCGACAAAACCGAAGCCTAAAAGCTTCAACCGACCGAATATTCCAGGAGAATACCGATGGCTGCAATTACGGCTGCACTGGTAAAAGAACTGCGCGAGAAAACCGGCGTAGGCATGATGGACTGCAAGAAAGCGCTGAACGAGACGGACGGCGATTTCGAAGCGGCTGTCGACTGGCTGCGCAAGAAGGGCCTGTCCAAGGCTGCCAAGAAGGCTGACCGCGTCGCCGCTGAAGGCCTCGTCGCTGTGGCGACCGAAGGCTCCAATGGTGCCGTTGTCGAGGTCAATTCCGAGACCGACTTCGTGGCCCGTAACGAGACCTTCCAGGTCGCAGTGAAGGACATTGCGACCCTGGCCCTGACCACGGGCGGCGATGTCGACGCCCTCAAGGCGGCATCCCTGCCGTCCGGCGAGACCGTCGAAGACAAGCTGACCAACCTGGTCGCGACGATCGGCGAGAACATGTCCCTGCGCCGCACCCAGGTCATCACGGCCGAACCGGGTGTTGTCGCGTCCTACATCCACAATGCTGAAGCTGACGGCATGGGCGCCCTCGGTGTTCTCGTTGGCCTGAAGTCCGAGGGTGACAAGGACAAGCTGGCTGAGCTGGGCCGCAAGATCGCCATGCACGTCGCCGCCGGTTCTCCGGCGATTGCCGTCTCGGTCGACATTGACGGTGTCGACAGCGCGATTGCCGACAAGGAACGTGAAGTCTTCGCCGACCAGGCGCGCGCTTCAGGCAAGCCGGACAACATCGTAGAGAAGATGGTGGAAGGCCGCATGCGCAAGTTTTACGAGGAAGTCGTGCTGCTGAAGCAGGCTTTCGTCATGGACCCGGACCGCACCATCGAGAAAGTTCTCGAAGATGCCGGCAAGGAGCTTGGCTCTCCGGTTGAGATCACCGGCTTTGTCCGTATGGCCAAAGGCGAGGGTGTCGAGAAAAAAGAAGAGGACTTCGCTGCCGAAGTCGCGGCCGCAACCGGCCAAGCCTAAAAATGCTGTATGGCGGCGCTGTTTCAGCGCCGCCATTTTCTATAGGCTGAACCTCGTGACTGATTCTGCTTCCTCCGCGCCTTCGGGCGATGAAAACCCGCCGCAATTCCGGCGGGTTCTGCTCAAGGTCTCCGGCGAGGCCCTGATGGGCTCGCAGCAATTCGGCATCGATCTGGAAACCGCCAATCGGATCGCCGGCGAGGTCAAGCAGGCCGTCGAGGCGGGCACGGAAATGTGCCTGGTGATTGGCGGCGGCAATATTTTCCGCGGACTGTCCGGTGCTGCCAAGGGCATGGACCGGACCGCAGCGGACTATATGGGCATGCTGGCCACGGTGATGAACGCGCTGGCCATGCAGACGGCGCTGGAAAGCATCGGCGTTCAGACCCGCGTCCAGTCGGCCATTCCCATGACCACGGTGTGCGAACCCTATATCCGCCGCCGCGCCACGCGGCACATGGAAAAGGGCCGGGTGGTGATCTTTGCGGCCGGCACCGGTAATCCCTTCTTCACCACCGATACCGCTGCGGCCCTGCGCGCTGCCGAAATGGGCTGTGATGCCCTGGTCAAGGGGACCCAGGTGGATGGTGTCTACAGCGATGATCCGCGCAAAAACCCGGATGCGGAGCGCTATGACCGCCTCGATTATCTCGATGTGCTGACCCGCGATCTGAAAGTCATGGACGCTTCGGCGGTGACATTGATGCGCGAAAATGCGATCCCGATCGTGGTATTCGATATTCACACCACGGGCGGTCTGGCCCAGGTGCTCGCCGGGGAAGGCGTGTGCACCATTATCGGCGATGTTCGCGAGCCCGCGGCCGCCGGGGCCTGATACGTTCCAGACCATAACAAGGGGAAACGTCCATGAGCGATGTGGATTACGATGAGGCGGACCTGAAGCGCCGCATGGATGGCGCGCTGGAGTCGCTGCGCAAGGAGTTCGGCGGTCTGCGGACTGGCCGAGCCAGCGCGGCCTTGCTCGACCCGATCAAGGTCGAAGCCTACGGTTCCCCGACGCCGATCAGCCAGGTCGGAACGGTTTCCGTTCCCGAGCCGCGCATGATCTCGGTCCAGGTCTGGGACAAGGATCTCGTCGGCGCCGTGGACAAGGCGATCCGCAATTCCGCGCTGGGCCTCAATCCGGTTGTCGAAGGTCAGCTGCTGCGTATTCCGATCCCGCCGCTCAATGAGGAGCGCCGCGCCGAGATTGCCAAGCTGGCTGGCACCTATGCTGAGAATGCCCGCGTTGCCGTGCGCAATGTGCGCCGCGACGGCATGGACGCGCTGAAGAAAATGGAAAAGGATGGCGATCTTTCCGAGGACGAGCACAAGATGTTCGCCGATGATGTGCAGAAGCTGACCGATGCTGCCATCAAGGGGATCGATGAGAGCCTGAAGACCAAGCAAGAAGAGATCATGCAGGTTTGATCGCCGGTTCTCGCGGAGACCAGAATGACCGAGACGGCGCCCGCAATATCGACCGTGCCGAGCCATGTGGCGATTATCATGGATGGCAATGGACGCTGGGCGAAACAGCGCGGCCGGCCGCGCTCTTTCGGGCATTCCAAGGGCGTTGATACCGTCCGCAAAACGGTCGAGGCGGCGGGCAATATCGGCATTCGCCATCTCACCCTGTTCAGCTTCTCGACGGAAAACTGGAACCGTCCGGCCGATGAGGTCGGCGCCTTGTTCGAGCTGATGAAACGCTATGTCGAAGCTGATTTCAACACGCTCGACAAACGTGGTGTGCGCGTCCAGATCGCCGGGCGCCGCGATGACCTCTCTGCTGATATCCTGGAGATTATCGAGAAAGCCGAGCGCCAGACCGCCGGCAATACCGATTTCTACCTGACCATCGCTTTCAATTATGGCGGCCGCGATGAAATTGTCCGGGCCTGCCAGTCGATTGCCCGTGATGTGGCGTCCGGTGAGGTGAAGCCGGACGAGATCGATGAAAGCCTGTTCAGCAGCCGGGTCGATACGGCGGGCATTCCCGATGTCGACCTCTTGATCCGTACCAGCGGCGAGCAACGCATTTCCAACTTCCTGCTCTGGCAGGCGGCCTATGCCGAATTGCTATTCCTCGACGTGTTGTGGCCGGATTTCTCGCCCGAACATCTTGAGGGGGCGGTACAGGTGTTCGCAGCCCGCGAGCGGCGCTATGGAGGCGTCAATGCCGGCGCGGCATGATCCGGTCTTTCGCAAGCGCCTGCTGTCCGCTCTGATCCTCGGTCCCCTTGCTTTTCTCCTGCTCTGGTATGGCGAGCTGGCCTTTACCGCCTGGGTTGCAGCCTTTGCCGCGGCCATGGCCTGGGAATGGATCCAGATGTCCGATCGCGACGCGCCGCCGGTGGCCTATGCCATCGCCTGCGCCACGGCCTCGGGGGCGGTGTTGCTGGCCGGTCAGACCTCCATAGCCGATGCGGTAATCTGGGGCGCGCTGGGCACGCTGGGCAGCGGTATTGAACGCTGGCGCCGCGGCTGGTCGATCGAGATTCTCGGCGTGCTTTATGTCTCGCTTTCGGCGGCCCTGCTGGCCGCCATGCGGGCACAGGAGCCCAACGGCCTGGCCGCTGTGATCGTGCTGTTTTCCATCGTATGGGCCGCGGACAGTTTCGCCTACCTTGTCGGGACCTGGATTGGAGGGCCGAAACTCGTGCCACAGGCTAGCCCCAACAAGACCTGGTCGGGCTTTCTTGCCGGACTGGCCGCCGGCATGGCTGCCGGGTGGGCCGCGGGCATGATCTTCGGTCTCGACCCCGTGATGGTGCTCGTGTTCGGCCTCCTTGTGGGCGCTGCAGCGATTGCCGGGGACCTGGCCATGTCGCTGTTCAAGCGCGGTTTCGGGGTCAAGGACAGTGGCACGCTGATCCCGGGCCATGGTGGCGTTCTCGATCGTGTCGATGCGCTTATGCTGGCAGTGATTATCTCCGTCATTGCCCAGCGCTTTATCGATCTGGGATGGGGCGCATGAGCATGCCGCGCCGGATTTCCGTTCTCGGGGCGACGGGCTCTGTCGGTGCCGCCACACTCGACCTGATCGAGCGCGCACCGGAGGGGGTGTATGACGTCGTCGCCCTGACAGCGCGCACCAATGTGCTCGAACTGGCCCGTCTGGCCATCAAGCACCGCGCCCGCTTTGTCGCCATCGCCGACGAAGCCTGCGAACCGGCCCTTCGCGAGGCGCTGGCCGGCCATGACATCGAGATTGCCAGCGGTGAGGGAGGGGTCATCGAGGCGGCGCAACGCCCGGCGGACTGGATCATGGCCGCCATAGTCGGCGCGGCGGGATTGCGCCCGACGCTTGCCGCCTTGCGCCAGGGGCGGGCGCTGGCCTTTGCCAACAAGGAATGCCTGGTCTGTGCCGGCGCCCTGTTCATGCAGGAAGCAGCGGCCCACAGGACCCGGCTCCTGCCGGTGGACAGCGAGCACAATGCCATTTTCCAGGTCTTCAACAGTGAGGACCGCGGCGCGATCGACGCCATAACCCTGACGGCCTCCGGTGGCCCGTTCCGGACCTGGGATAAGATTCGCATGCAAAGTGCTGGGCGGGCCGACGCGTTGGCGCATCCGACCTGGGATATGGGCGCGAAGATTTCCATTGATAGCGCGACGATGATGAATAAAGGGCTCGAGGTCATTGAGGCCTGCTGGCTGTTTGATCTGCCGGAGGACCAGGTCCGCGTCGTCGTGCATCCGCAATCCATCGTGCACGGCATGGTGCATTATGCCGATGGCAGCGTCCTGGCGCAGATGGGTTCACCGGATATGCGCACGCCGATTGCCCATACGCTGGCCTGGCCGGAGCGCATGGCCGCGCCGGTGGAGCGCCTCGATCTGACACAGGCCGGACGTCTCGATTTCGAACCGCCGGATCTGGAGCGTTTCCCAGCCTTGCGCCTGGCGCGTGAGGCGGTGCAGGCCGGGGGCATTGCCCCCACGGTGCTCAATGCGGCTAATGAAGTGGCGGTGGCCGCGTTTCTGGATGAACAGATCGGTTTTCTTGACATCACCGCTTGTGTTTCCGAGGCTCTTGATCGCGCGGCGGGGGATGAGGACATGCCGTCGCAATTGGGAGCGTTCGACGACGTGTTCGCGATCGACAGGCGGGCAAGAGTGCTGGCACGCGGCTTGATTGGCGCACCGGCCGGACAGAACGGATAAGGGTTTCCTCATGAGCGTGATTTTCGGCTCCTTGCTGGCCATCGTCTCCTTTGTCTTCCTGATTTCGATCGTCGTGGTGATTCACGAGCTGGGGCATTATTGGGCCGGCCGCTGGTGCGGCGTGCATGCGGAGGCCTTTTCCATGGGGTTCGGCCCGACCATGTTCTCCTGGAGGGACAAGAACGGCACGGTCTGGCGGATCGCGGCGCTACCCATTGGCGGCTATGTGAAATTCCTCGGCGATGCCGGCGCGGCCAGCGAACCGGATTCGGAAAAACTCAAGGAACTTCGAGAACGCATGGGGAATGCGTCCGAAAAGTGCTATCATTTCAAACCCATCTGGCAGCGCGCCTTCATTACGGCGGCGGGTCCGATTGCCAATTTCATGCTTGCGATTTTTATCTTTGCCGTGATGGCGCTGTCTTTCGGCGACCGCTTCAATGAGCCGGTCGTGGGAAGTATCAGTACTGGAACGCCCGCGGAAACGGCCGGATTTGAGATCTATGATCGTATTGTCTCGATCAATGGCATGCGGATCCGTGATTTCTCCGACATCGCCCGTGAAGCGGTCTGGCGGCCGGGCGAGGAGTTGAACTTCCAGGTCCAGCGCGGCGATGAAATAATTACCATCCGCGCGGCCGCGGAGCTGGTGACGGTTCAGGATCGTTTCGGTGGTGAGCGCCAGTTTGCCCAGGTGGGTCTGGGGTCGTCCTCTATCCCGATGATTGGCAGGATCGAGCCGGGCGGCGCGGCCGAGATGGCCGGCTTCATGTCCCGGGATGTGGTGCTGTCGGTGGATGGTCAGCCGGTCCGGGTCTTCCAGGATATCGAACGTGCGGTAGAGGCCCGATCGGGTGAGACGCTGACCTATGTGGTCCGCCGCGGCGAGGACGAGCTGAGCCTGCGTGCGGCGCTGCCGTTCCGCGATCGTGAAACGCTGATGCAGGGGCAAGGGCAGGGGATGATTGGATCCATCACCATGGCCAGCGCCGGCGCGATGGAAACCTATCAGAGCTATAATCCGGTGACCGCACTAATCCGCGGGGCCGACCGGACCTGGGGCGTGGTCTACATGACCGCCCGCTATGTCAGCTATGTCGTCACCCTGCGTTCACCGCCAACCATGCTCAATGGCCCGCTCGGGATTGCAGAGACGGCCGGGCAGATGGCCCAGACCAGTATCGAACAGGGCCGGAGCGCCGCGGAAAGCGCATTTTTGTGGCTCGTGAACATGATTTTGCTGGCTGCATTCCTGTCGGTGGGACTGGGATTGGTGAATTTGTTACCGATCCCGATCCTCGACGGCGGTCATTTAGTGTATTACGCCTATGAGGCGGTCGCGAGACGCCCGTTAAGCATGAAGGCGCAACAACTTGGTTTTCAGTTGGGGCTTGCACTTGTGCTTGGGATGATGCTTTTAGCGACCTGGAACGATATTAACTACAAGCTCAGTCAATGGTTCTGACTGAGCGCAGAAAGCGGCGATCTTTCATGGCGAGTGTTTTGCGTGTGCTTTTCGCGGCCCTGATGACCTGCAGCCTCGGGGCGGCTGCACTGGCTCAGGATCCGGCATCTGATACAGGACAGCCCGCCGTCCAGGCCCAGCCGGTGATCCAGCAGATCTTGGTCGATGGCAATCAGCGAGTGGAAGCAGATACGGTTATCTCCTACCTGCTGATTCAGCCGGGCCGGCCGCTTGATCCGCAAACCGTTAACCTGTCGATCCAGACCCTGTTCGCCACGGGCCTGTTCTCCGATGTCCAGATCGAGGATCGCGGCAATATCGCCGTTGTCCGCGTACAGGAAAATCCGATCATCAACCGCGTGGTCCTGGAAGGGAACCGCGCCATGGATGATGACAAGATCACGGACGAGATCCAGGCCCAGCCGCGCGCCATCTTCACCCGCGCCCGGGTGCAGTCCGATGTGCAGCGGATTATCGAGGTTTACCGCCGCTCGGGCCGTTTTGCCGCGACCGTAACGCCGAAAATCATCGAGCTGCCGCAGAACCGTGTCGATCTGATTTTCGAGATTTCCGAGGGTCCGGTCACCGGTGTCAGCCGCATCAACTTCATTGGTAATGACAGCTTCTCAGACCGCCGTCTGCGCCGCGAACTCGTGACCCGGGAATCGCGCTGGTGGCGGTTCTACTCGTCGAATGACAATTACGACCCGGATCGTCTGGAATACGACCGCGAGCTGCTGCGCCAGTATTACCAGAACCGGGGCTATGCCAATTTCCGGGTGCTGTCCTCTGTGGCCGAGCTGACCCCGGATCAGGAAAGCTTCTACATCACCATCACGATCGATGAGGGTGAGGTCTATAATTTCGGCGAGATCACTGTCGACAGCCAGATCGAGGAACTCACCAATGAATTCCTTGAGGCCATCCTGCCGATCAATACCGGTGATATCTACCGTGCCGACGCGATCGAGAATTCGATTGATACGCTGACCTTTGCGGCCGGTGCGTCGGGCTATGCCTTCATCAATATCCGCCCGATCATCGAGCGTAACCGCGACACGCAAACCGTCGACGTTGAATTCGTGCTCGATGAAGGGCCGCGTGTCTACATCGAGCGCATCGACATCGTGAACAATACCCGGACGCTCGACCGTGTGATCCGCCGCGAGCTCGATGTGGTTGAGGGCGACGCCTTCAACCGCGTCCTGATCGACCGGTCGCGCAATAATGTCCGTCGTCTCGGCTTCTTCGAGGAAGTCGAAGTGACCGAGACGCCGGGCTCGAGTGCTGACCGTGCGCGCCTGCTGGTTGACGTCACAGAACAGCCGACGGGTGAGCTGGCCTTTGGTGCCGGTTTCTCCTCGACGGATGCCTTCCTGGTTGACCTGTCGATCTCCGAGCGCAATCTGCGTGGCCGCGGCCAGTTCCTGCGTTTCCGGATTTCCGCCAGCTCGCGCCGGGAGACGATTGATATCCGCTTCACCGAACCGCGCTTCCTCGATCGCAATCTGGCGGCCGGTTTTGACCTCTTCCGGGTCAATTCGGACTTCCTGAGCGAAGCCTCCTTCCAGACCGAGTCGACGGGTGGTTCCGTGCGCATGGGTTTCCCGGTGACGGCGAATACCAACATGCAGCTGCGCTATACGATCCGGAATGACAACGTCCTGGTCTTCTCCAGCGCGTCGGCGGCCTTGCAGAGCCAGTCCGGTAACCGGACCACCTCGGTGGTTGGCTATTCCTTCAGCTGGTCCCAACTTAATGATCCGATCGAACCGAGCGATGGTTTCCGTTTCACCGTGAGCCAGGACTTTGCCGGTCTCGGTGGTGACGTGAACTATGTTCGCACCGAGATCCAGTCAGCCTTCTATTATGGCTTGTGGCGCGACATCGTCGCGAGCTTCACCGCCGATACCGGTTTCATTCTGGGATGGGGTGGAGACTCGATCCGCATCAACGACCGCTTCTTCAAGGGCGGCAACAGCTTCCGTGGCTTTGATGTAGGCGGTCTGGGGCCGCGTACTGTCTCGCGGGACGAGGATACGGGTGAGTTGATTCTTGGCGATAGCCTGGGTGGCAGGCTTTATGCAATTGGCGCACTTGAAGTCACTTTCCCGCTGGGTCTGCCAGAGCAATACGGCATCAGCGGAAGCGTCTTCACTGAGTTTGGTACTCTGGGTCTTCTGGACACAGTGGACCAGATCGACGAGGGAACAAGTCCGGTCTTTACGGTCGATGATTTGGCGCTGCGGGCGTCGGCTGGCGTGAGTATCTTCTGGGATTCTCCGTTCGGTCCGGTCCGTTTCGACTTCGCAGAGGCGTTTATGGCGGAAGAGTACGACAGAACGGAATTCTTCCGCTTCAGCACACGAACAGGGTTCTAAGAATATGAAATTTCTCAAAGCATTTCTGCTCCTTCCGCTGGCGGTCGTTGCGCTCGCCGGTCCGGCGATGGCGCAGGCCAAGGTCATTGTGATCGATCGCGATCGCATCCTGGCGCAAAGCCAGGTCGGCCAGCACGTTGCTGAGCGTCTGACCACGATCGAGGCCGAGATGGCTGCCGAGCTCCAGGCCATCGGTGCGCCGCTGGCCCAGGAACGCGATGCGCTCAATGCTGAGACCGCAAGCATGACCCCGGCCGCTGTCCAGGCCCGTCCCGATTTGATGCAGCGCATCGAGGCGCTTAACGCCAACGCGGCTGCCTTTGAACAGGCGCGCCGCATTCGTGCGGAAGAGCTTGAGCGGACGCGCGTCCAGGCCCTGCGCCCGGTCGGCGAAGCGCTTGACGGTATTGTTCAGCAGCTGGTGGCGAACGAAGCCCCGGACCTGCTGCTTGATCGCTCTGTGCTCTACTATGCCAGCGACAATGTCGATATGAGCGCAACGCTCATCGAACAGCTGAATGCACAGCTGCCGACGGTTCCGGTCAACCGCGTCCGCGTTTCCGTCGACCCGGCTGCTTCGCAGGGCGGCGAATAAGACCAGGATCGGAAGACACGTGGCTGAAACCAGGTTCTACGACCGGCTTGGCCCCAGAACGATTACGGAAATCGCTGCGTTATCTGACGCGGCGATTTCTGATTCTGGGGCAGGCGACATCAAGGTGGATGCGGTGGCGCCCCTGACCGAGGCGAAGGCCGGATCGGTGTCCTATGTGGAGTCGGCCAAATTCCTTGCGGCCTCAGAGGGTGTCGATCTGCGAGGCGCGGTTGTGATAGCCACTGAGGCTCTTGATCATGCGCTGCGCGAACGCGGGGCAATCGTCCTGGTCCATGCTGCGCCGCGAGCCGCCTTCGCACGAATTGCCACCGCCCTGTTCCGTCCGCGTCGGGTCGCTTCTGCGCAAGCCATCGATCCGAGTGCCCGTATTGCCGGTGATGCCGTGATCGCGGCCCATGTCGTGATCGGACCGGATGTCGAGATCGGGGCCGGTGTCTTTATTGGACCAGGTGCTCATATCGGACCGGGTTGCCGTATCGGGGCTGGCAGTGTGATTGGCGCCAATGCGTCTATTTCCTGCACCGATATGGGTGAGGGGTGCCAGATCCTCGCCGGAGCTGTCCTCGGTGAAGCCGGTTTTGGCGTCGCGGTGGCGGGCAGCTCAGTCATCGACATCCCGCATCTGGGCCTTGTGCGCCTGGGTGACCGGGTCACGGTGGGGGCCAATTCCTGTATCGACCGGGCTGTATTTGGCGAGACCCGTCTGGGGGATGGCGTCAAACTCGATAATCTTTGCCATATCGCGCACAATGTAACGGTCGGGGCTTCGGTGCTGATGCCGGCCTTTGCCGGTGTGTCCGGATCGACCACGATCGGCGAGGGCGTGATGTTCGGTGGCCGCGTCGGCGTGTCGGACCATGTCGATATCGGCGCCGGTGCACGGGTCGGCGGCAATTCGGCGGTGATGAATAATGTGCCGGCCGGTGAAACCTATGCCGGTGCGCCGGCTCAGCCGATCCGCAAGCATATGCGTGAGGTCGCCGAACTTCGGCGTCTGGTAAAGTCTAAGGACAAAAGCAAAAAAGGGGGCTGAAGCCATGTCCGAGCGGATTGAGAGTACCGAAATCCAGCAATTGATCCCGCACCGCTACCCCTTCCTGCTTGTGGATGCGGCAGAAGATTATGTCGAGGGCGAGTCCATCACCGGCCTCAAAGGTGTGACGGCGAACGAGCCTTTCTTCCCGGGCCATTTTCCCGGCAATCCGGTGATGCCGGGCGTGCTGATGATCGAGGCCATGGGCCAGACGGGCGCTGTCCTGATGTCCAAGACGCTGAAAGCCGATCCGTCCAGGGTGACGATCTTCTTCATGGGGGCCGACAAGGTGAAGTTCCGCACGCCGGTGCGTCCAGGCATGATGTTGCGCATGCCGGTCGTCGTCACGGCTGCGCGCCATGGCGTGTTCAAGTTCAAGGGCGAGGTCTATGCCGACGGGGCCAAGGCGGCCCAGGCCGAGTTCGCCGCCAAAGCGGTAGAGCACGCATGAGCGCCCCGGTGATCCATCCGACCGCGATTGTCGATTCCGCGGCCCGGCTGGGTGAGGGCGTGGAAATCGGTCCGTTCTGCATGGTGGGACCGCATGCTGTTCTCGGCGACCGCGTGCGCCTGCTCTCGCACGCCACTGTGGCTGGAAATACCAATATCGGCGAGGACTGCGTGCTTTATCCCGGCGTGCATCTCGGTCATCCGCCGCAGGATTTCAAATACCAGGGTGAAGATACCAAGCTGGTGATCGGTCAGCGCAATATCATCCGCGAGAACGTCACCATGCACCCCGGAACCAGTGTGGGCCGGGGTGAAACCCGTGTCGGCGATGACGGCTACTTCATGGTCAACAGCCATGTCTCGCATGACAGTGTCGTCGGCGACCGCGTGGTCTTCGCCAATGGAGCGGCGATTGGCGGCGGTACCACCGTGGCCGATCATGTCATTCTTGGTGGTTATGCTGGTGTACACCAGAACAGCCGCATCGGGCGTCACGCCTTCATCGGTGCCATGGCCATGGTCACGGCCGACGTCATTCCCTACGGCTCGGTGATCGGCAATCATGCGCGCCTGGCCGGGCTTAATGTCGTGGGTCTCAAGCGCCGCGGCATGCCGCGCGAGACCCTGCGCGATTTGCGCACCGCCTATCGTTTGCTGTTTGCCGCAGAGGGCACGTTCCAGGAACGCATCGAAGATGTGTCCGGCGCTTATTCGGACAACGCACCGGTGAAGGAAATCATCGATTTCATCCGGGCCGACGCCAAGCGCTCCTTGTGCATGCCCAATGACTGACACCGCTTGCCAGGCCGATTCGTGGTCGCGGCTGGGTATTCTGGCCGGTGGCGGTGACTTGCCGTTGACCCTGGCGCGCGCCGTGTCGGAGGATAACCCCTTCATCGTCGAGCTCTCCGGTTTTTCCGACCGGGATTATTCCGCCTTCGAAACAAAAACCATTGCGGTCGGCCAGATCGGCAAGATCATTAAAGCGTTACATGAAGCGAAGTGCGACACGATCTGTTTCGCCGGCTATGTCACCCGGCCGGATATGAAGGCGTTGAAGATGGATGCGCGGGGCCTCGCCCTGGTGCCCAAGGCACTGGCGGCGGGACGCAAGGGTGATGATGCGCTGATCCGTGTCGTGGTGGGCGAGTTTGAGCAGGCCGGTTTCCGGGTTGCCGGAGCCGATGAGGTTCTGGCCGGCCTGGCTCCCGATGATGATGGCGCTATCGCGCCGGAGCTCGCGCACGCACACCAGGCCGATATCGACAAGGCCGCTGCCATTGCCCGCTCCATCGGAGCGCTGGATATCGGCCAGGCCTGCGTGGTCGCGGACGGTCTGGTTCTGGCTGTCGAGGCACAGGAAGGCACCAACGAAATGCTGGACCGCGTCGCCGGCCTGGATGCGGCCTTGCGTGGCCGTGCCGGGGACCGCCGCGGTGTTCTGGCGAAAATGCCCAAGCCGGTGCAGGAGCGCCGGGTGGACCTGCCGACGATCGGGGCCGGCACCGTGACGCGATGTGCTCAGGCTGGCCTGGCCGGTATCGCGCTCGAGGCGGGTGCGGCACTGGTGCTGGAAGGTGAGGCGGTCAAGGCCGCCCTGGCTGAAAACGGCATGTTCCTCGCGATCGTGCCAGCTGTTGGCAAGGCCGAAGACGCATGAACCAATCGCCGTCCATCTATGTCGTCGCGGCCGAACGTTCCGGTGACCTGCTCGGCGCCGGACTGATCAAGGCGCTCAAGGCCCAGACCGGGGGCGAGGGAGTGTTTCATGGCGTCGGCGGCGAGGCGATGGCGGAGGAAGGCGTGGATAGCGCGGTCGATATTTCCGGCCTGTCCATTCTGGGCTTCTTCGACGGTCTCAAGGCCTTCAAACGGGTCAAGGCGCGCGTCGCCGAGACTGTGGCCGATATTCTCAAGCACAGGCCCGATGCAGTCGTCCTGATCGATAGCTGGGGCTTCATGCTGCGTGTCGCCCAGGGCGTGCGCGCCGCGGATCCGTCGATCAAGCTGATCAAATATGTCGGCCCACAAGTGTTCGCGACGCGCCGCGGCCGGGCCAAGACGCTGGCCGCTGCTGTCGATCACCTGATGACTATTCTCAGCTTCGACGCGCCGTATTACGCGCCGCACGGCCTGCCGGTGACCTTCGTCGGCAATCCGACGCTGGATCGCATGCAGCCGGGCGATGGCACCGGTTTCCGCGCCTGCCATGGCATTGGCGAGGATGAGGAAACCGTCCTTGTCCTGTTCGGCAGCCGCAAATCGGAAATCGACCGTATGTCGGCCGACTTCACTCGCACGATCCGGCGATTGAGAGCGCAGCGCGGCGTCCGCCCGGTCATTGTCACTGCCGGATCGGTCGCCACCCATCTGGCCTCGGTCTCGGCCCAGTTTGCGGACGAGTTCGGCGCGGTGATCGTGAGCGAAGAGGAAAAGGCCGACGCATTTTCTGCAGCCGATGTGGCGCTGGCGTGTTCCGGTACGGTGGTCACCGAGCTGGCGACCGCTGGCGTGCCCACGGTCACCGGTTACAAGCTCGGCTGGCTGACCTGGGCGATTATCCGTGGTTTCAACATCATGAAGGCGCCTTTCATCAGCCTGGTGAATATCGCCGCAGACGAGATGCTGGTGCCGGAATTCGTCCAGACGCGAGTGCGGGCCGGGCTAATGGCGCAAGCCGTGGCCGATTTGCTCGATGATCCGGCCGGTCGCGAGGCCCTGAGCGCGCGCCTGGTCGAAACCACGGCGCAGATGCGCGGGCGCGGTGAAGCCAGTGACCGGGCCGCCGCCACGGTGCTCGATGTGATCGCGCTATAAAAAAGGCCGCCCCGGAGGGGACGGCCTCTCTTGTCATATGTATCGCCGGTTAGCGCTTGGACACGTCGACATAGTCACGGGCCTGAGCGCCGGTGAAGATTTGGCGCGGACGGCCGATCTTCTGGTTCGGGTCTTCCAGCATTTCTGACCACTGTGCGATCCAGCCGACGGTCCGGGCCAGGGCGAAGAGCACGGTGAACATCTCGGTCGGGAAGCCCATCGCCTTCAGGGTAATGCCCGAATAGAAGTCGATATTCGGATAAAGCTTCTTCTCGACGAAGTATTCGTCTTCCAGCGCGATACGCTCGAGCTCCATGGCGACCTGCAAGGTCGGATCGTTGCGGACACCGAGAATGTCGAGAACCTCGTGGCAGGTCTCGCGCATCACCTTGGCGCGCGGATCGTAATTCTTGTAGACGCGGTGACCAAAGCCCATCAGGCGGAACGGGTCATTCTTGTCTTTCGCCTTGCGGACATATTCTGGGATCTTGTCGACTGAACCGATCTCGTTGAGCATGTTCAGTGCCGCTTCGTTGGCACCGCCATGCGCCGGGCCCCAGAGCGAGGCGATACCAGCGGCAATACAGGCAAACGGGTTGGCACCGGACGAACCGGCCAGGCGCACGGTCGAGGTCGATGCATTCTGCTCGTGGTCGGCGTGCAGGATGAAGATGCGGTCCATGGCGCGCGCCAGAACCGCATTGTTTTCATAGTCTTCAGCCGGAACCGCAAAGCACATGCGCAGGAAGTTGGCGGCATAGTCCAGCTCGTTGCGCGGGCTGATGAAGGGCTGTCCGATAGCGTATTTGAACGCACGGGCCGCGATCGTCGGCATTTTTGCGATCATGCGGTGCGAGGCGATGGTGCGCGCCTCGGGATCATTGATGTCCGTTGAGTCGTGGTAGAAGGCGGACAGGGCGCCGACCGTACCCACCATGATCGCCATCGGGTGTGCATCGCGGCGGAAACCACGGAAGAACATCTCGAACTGGTCGTGCAGCATGGAGTGGCGACGGATCGTCCAGTCGAAGGTTTCGAACTCGCTGGCGGTCGGCAGTTCGCCTTTCATCAGCAAGTAGCAGACTTCCATGAAGTTGGACTTCTCGGCCAGCTGGTCGATTGGGTAGCCGCGATAGAGCAGGGTGCCTTCATCGCCATCGATATATGTGATCTGGCTTTCACAGCTCGCCGTCGAGGTGAAGCCGGGATCATAGGTAAAGGCGCCGGTCTGCTTGTAGAGCGTGCGGATGTCGATCACATCCGGGCCGATCTCGCCGGAGAAGACCGGAAGCTCGTAATTCTCGCCCTTATAGTTAAGCGTGGCAGTTCCGTTCGGCTTGGCTTTGCTTTCCATGACATCATCCCTATACGCGGTGACCGGCTCAGTTTGCCGGCGACATTTGTTCCTGTATGCGATCGAGCGCTTCGTCGCGGCCCAGGAAGACCATGACTTGTGCCAGATCTGGGGCGGCAGCCCCGCCGGTCAATGCCGCGCGCAGCGGTTGGCCGACTTTGCCGAATCCGATCTCTTCGGATTCAGCGAAACTCTTAAGTGCATTCGCCAATTCATCTTCATTCCAGGCCGTGAGATCGGACAGATGAGTGAAAAGGCGGTTAAGACGGTCGCGCGCCTCGTCATTTAAGACCTTGGCGGCCTTGCCGGAAAACTCGAACGGACGCTGCTTGATTAGAAAATAGCCTTGTTGGGCCAGCTCTTCCAGCGTCGAAGCGCGGGTTTTCAGGACCGGCATGGCGACCATGTAACGCGCGGCGATCACATCGGCGTCATCGAGCCGGTCTTCCAGCGCATCGATGAAGGGTTTGGCGAGCTCAACGAGACGGGCATCATCGGCCTGGGCCAGGTGATGGCCATTGATATGGTCGAGCTTGGCCTTGTCCATGCGGGCCGGTGCCTTGTTCAGCCCCTTCATGGTGAAGGCGGCGATGGCTTCGGCATCGGTGAAGGTCTCCTGGTCGCCATGGGCCCAGCCGAGGCGCAGCAGGTAATTGCGCAAGCCCTCGGGCAGATAGCCCATTTCGCGATATTCCTTGGCACCGAGGGCGCCATGGCGCTTGGAGAGCTTCTTGCCGTCATCGCCATGGATCAGCGGGATATGGGCGAAGACCGGGCGGTCCCAGCCCATCGCGTCATAAATCTGGCTCTGCCGGGCGGCATTCACCAGGTGATCATCGCCGCGAATGATGTGGGTGATTTCCATATCATGGTCATCGACAACAACGGCGAGATTATAGGTCGGTGTACCGTCCGAACGCAGGATGACGAGATCATCGAATTCCTTTGCCGCCCAGCGCACATCGCCCTGGACCGCATCGGCGATGACAACATCTTCGTCGCCGGCGCGGAAGCGCACCACGAAGGGCGTATCAGCCGGCGCTTGCGAGGCATCGCGATCCCGCCAGGGAGAGCGCAGGGCGCGGCCCTCGGCGAAGGCCTGTTCGCGCAGCGCGTCGACTTCCTCGGGGCTGCAATAACAGCGGAAAGCCCGGCCGTTCTCGATCAGGGCTTCAGCGATCTCGACATGGCGGCTAGCGCGGGCAAATTGGGAAATGGCATCGCCGTCCCAGTCGAGGCCGAGCCAGCTCAGGCCCTCGGAGATGGCGTCGATGGCTTCCTGGGTCGAGCGGGCGCGGTCGGTATCCTCGATTCGCAGCAGGAATTCACCGCCGTGATGGCGGGCGAAGAGCCAGTTGAACAAGGCCGTGCGGGCGCCGCCAATATGGAGGAAACCGGTCGGCGAGGGCGCGAAACGGGTACGGATCATCGAATTTTTTTCTTGCACTTGCGAGATCATGCTGCGCTGCGGGAGGGAAATAGGTGTTAGCATGGATTGGTTCGCTGGCGATAGAGTGAAGCTAAATTCATGTTTGCGGCTGCAGACCGGCGTGTTTCTCCTTGGCTTGACTGGCTGCTGCGGCAGCTGGACGGACCGCGTCTGCAATCGGGACGCGGCGGCAATATCGCCCTGGGCTTTGCCGGCGGGTTGATCCTCGGTGCGGCGGTTTTCTTTGCCTGGCCATCCGATCCGACGGCGCCGGCAGTCATCATTGCCGGGCTGCTATTCGCGCTGGGTCTCGCCGCGTTCCTGCTACTGCAATTCCGCCTGTCCGCCGGGCTGCTGATCGGGGTGGTGCTGATTTGCGGTCTGGGCCTGGGTTTTGCCCGGTCGGAGATGCGCACGGGGGCCTTTGATCATGACTTCGAGATCAGTACCCGGGCGGTGTCCGTGAGCGGCTGGATCGAGGCGGTGGACCGGGCGGGGAATGGCCGACCGCGCCTGCTGATCCGGTTGGCAGGCCACGAGGCGGCAATCCGGGTGCGGGTGCTGGCGCAAGCGGGCGAATTTGGCCCGGGTGACAGTGTCACTCTCAATGCCGTCATTGAGGCACCGCGCCGGGCCGCCGTGCCGGGCGGATTTGATTCGCGTTTCTTCTTTTATTTCCGCGGTGTTGTGGCCACTGGCTATGCCGTTACGCCGGTCCGGGCGGGTCAGGCGCTGGACCAGGACCGCTGGGCGCGCTCGATCGCCAGCTTGCGGGCCGATATCTCGCAACGGGTCACGGCCCAGCTTGAGGGACGACAGGGCGCGCTGGCGGCCGCCTTGCTGACCGGGCAGCGCGGTTATCTCACGGCCGATGACCAGGAGGTGCTGCGCGCCTCCGGACTGGGCCATATCCTGGCTATTTCCGGCCTGCACATGGCCTTGCTGGCGGGCGGCGTTTTCGTGTTCGTGCGCTGGCTCAGCGCCCTGATCTCGCCCTGGGCGAGACGCGGGGACACCTCCCGGCCGGCCGCGATCGCTGCCTTGCTGGCCGCGACGGTCTATCTTGTCCTCTCCGGCGGCGCCATACCGACCCAGCGGGCCTATATCATGGCGGTGATCGCGCTCCTGGCGGTGATCGCCAATCGCCGGCCGGTCTCCCGTCACACCCTGGCGCTCGCCGCCATCGCGGTCGTCCTGATCCAGCCGGAGGCGGTGATGGGGGCCGGATTCCTGATGTCCTTTGCGGCCGTGGCAGCGCTGATTGTTGTGGCCGAGCGCTGGCCGGGTGGTGGTGGCGGACGTTTGCGCCAGGCCCTGTCCGGCCTGTCGATGACCAGCCTGGTGGCCGGCACGGCGACGGCGGGCGTGGCCGCCTTTCATTTTCATCGCCTCGCGCAGTTTGGTCTGCTGGCCAATCTTCTCGCCATGCCGGTCTTTTCCTTCTTGGTCATGCCGCTTGGGATCGCCGCCCTGATCCTGATGCCCTTCGGGCTGGAGGCGCTGCCGCTCTGGCTGATGGGGCAGGGGATTGGTCTGGTCTTTGCCATCGCCGATGCGGTCGCGGGACTGCCCGGTGCGATCACCCCGGTGCCGGCAGCACCCGCCGGTGTCTTTGCGCTCTATGCGGGTGGTTTTGCGCTTGCGGTGCTGGGCCAGTCCGGGGTGCGGCTCGCGGGCCTGGCCTGGCCGGGCTGGGACTGGCAATGGCCCTATGGGCCGCCGTGCCGCAACCCGATCTCCTGGTGACGGAGAACGGGCATCTGGTTCTGCGCCAGGAGGACGGTTGGGTTGCCAGTGATCGGCGCCGCGACCGGTTTGCCCGGCGGGTCTTCCTCGAACGTCGGGCCGCGTCAGAAGCAGCGGAGCGCGCCCCGGAGGCCTGTGATGCGGTCGGGTGTGGCTACCAACTCGATGAGATGCGACTGGTTCGGGTCGACGCGCTGGAGGGGCTGGCCGAGGATTGCCGGCGGGCCGGCCTGATCATTGCCAGTGTGGACGTGCCGTCCTGGCTGGAGCGCAGGTGCCGGGCGGAGATTATCGATGCCGGGGAGCTCGCCCGACACGGTGCCTTGATTGCCTGGATTGAGGCGGGGCGCCTCGTCCGTATCCGTCATGCCGACCCGGATGGACCGGTCCGGCGCTGGATGTGAAGCGAGCGGGCGGGGGGCATTTCAAGGACGGATTCCTGTGCGGTGCGCTCTGACAGCGTCACAAATGCAAAGCGCCGCCTCGGTGATTGACCGGGCGGCGCCGGTAATATCTTGAAGCTGAAAGCCTAGTGATATTGCCGCAGCAGGCCGACCAGCTTGCCTTGGACCTTGACCCGGTCCGGCCCGAAAATGCGGGTTTCATATTCCGGATTGGCGGCTTCCAGGGCGACGGAGCCGCCCTTTTTGCGCAGCCGTTTCAGGGTCGCTTCCTCATCATCGACGAGGGCAACGACAATCTCTCCGCTTTCCGCGGACTGGCAGCGGCGGATAAGCACCGTATCGCCATCGAGAATGCCGGCCTCGATCATCGAATCGCCCTTGACCTCGAGCGCGAAATGCTCGCCCTGGCCCAGCATGCCGGAGGCGACGGGCAGGCGATCGGTTTCGTGCTGGATGGCGGAAATGGGAACACCGGCAGCGATGCGGCCGAGCAGCGGGACCTCTACGGTCTCCGGTCCGGATAGATCAGACGTTGCATCGAACACACCGCGAACCACGTTGGATCCGGCATCACTGTCGCTGGCGGTCGTCGACTGCGGCTGAGCCGGTTCCTCCGGAACCGCGCTTTCAGGCAATTTGAGCACTTCGAGCGCCCGGGCGCGATGGGCGAGACGGCGAATGAAGCCGCGCTCCTCCAGGGCCGTGATCAATCGGTGCACGCCGGATTTCGAAGCAAGCTGCAGCGCGCCCTTCATTTCATCGAAGGAGGGCGAAACGCCGGTTTCCTTGATGCGCTTGTGGATGAACAGGAGAAGTTCATTCTGTTTACGCGTAAGCACGAGCACCCCCGAATTGGCGGCCGGTTCGGAACAAACCGGGAAAACATGCTCGTGTTCTACATGTGTTCCACTCAAGCGTCAAGCGTGGGCCTAGCCCATCAGACGCCGGGTTGCCGCGGTCACATCGTCCTGGCGCATCAGGCTTTCACCGACGAGCAGGGCGCGAGCCTTGGCCGCCTGCACGCGCTGGGCATCGGCCGGCGTGAAGATACCGCTTTCGGCGACGAGGAGTTTGTCCGCGGGAACGCGCGGAGCCAGGCGTTCAAAGGCTTCCAACGAGGTCTCGAAGGTGCGCAGATTTCGGTTGTTGATGCCTAACAGGGGGGAGGGCAGTTTGAGGGCACGCTCGAGCTCTTCCTCGTCATGCACTTCGATCAGCGCATCCATGCCCCATTCGCTCGCCGCCTCGACGAGCGCCAAGGCGGTCTCGTCGCTGACTGCGGCCATGATGACCAGGATCGCGTCCGCGCCCAGCAGGCGGGCTTTGGCGACCTGGTAGACATCGTACATGAAGTCCTTGCGCAGGGCCGGCAGCGCGACCGCGTCGCGTGCGGCGGTGAGGAAGGCATCGGCACCCTGGAAGCTGGGCGTGTCGGTGAGGACAGACAGACAGGTGGCGCCTCCGGCTTCATAAGCCCGGGCCAGGGCGGGCGGATCGAAGTCTTCCCGAATCAAACCCTTGGACGGGCTGGCTTTCTTGATCTCGGCAATCAGGCCGAGCCTGCCCTCGGCGGATGCCGTCTCCAGCGCGCGGTAGAACCCGCGCACCGGAGCGACGTCACGAGCGGCGGCAGCGACCTCGTCATAGCTGCGCTTGGTCTTGCACGCCGCGATATGCTCAAGCTTGTAGGCGGTGATGCGCGCCAGCGCGTCGGGCATGGCCGTCATCACGCCTCTCCCTTGGAAATTGCGATCATCTTGTCCAGCGTCACCTTGGCGCGGCCGTCATCGATCGCGGCGGCGGCTTGCTGCGCGCCGTCGGCAATGGTTCCGGACAGACCGGAGATCACGAGGGCCGCGCCGGCATTGAGCAGGACGATATCGCGGAACGGACCCGCTTCACCCTCGAGCAGGCGCAGGATGGCGGCCGCATTATAGTCCGGATCTCCGCCTTGCAGGTCTTCCTCGCTGGCGCGGGGCAGGCCGGCATCTTCGGGCGTGAGCGTGAATTCGCGGATCTCGCCATCGCGCAGCTCGGCAATGCGGGTCGGTGCGGTGGTGGTGATCTCATCCATCCCGTCCTCGCCCCACATGACCCAGGCATGCTCGCATCCCAGCCCGCGCAGCGCTTCGGCCATCGGCACCAGCCAGCGCGGATCAAAGACGCCGAGCAATTGGCGTTTTACCCCGGCCGGGTTGGACAGGGGGCCGAGCAGGTTGAACAGGGTGCGCACGCCAAGCCCCTTACGGGCACTGGCGACATGGCGGACGGCGGAATGATGCGCCGGGGCGAACAGGAAACCGGCACCGGCTTCGCTGATCGAACGCTCAACGCGGTCCTTGGGCGTGTCCAGGGCAATCCCAAGTGCGGCCAGCACGTCGGAAGAGCCGGATTTGGACGAGGCGGCCCGGTTGCCGTGCTTGGCGACAATGGCGCCTGCGCCAGCGGCGACAATGGCGGAGGCGGTCGAGATATTATAGGCGCCCTTGCCGTCACCGCCGGTGCCGCAGGTGTCAATGGCGCCCGCCGGCGCCGTGATGTGCAGCATGCGGCTGCGCATGGCTGTCGCGCCGGCAACGATATCGGAGGGGCGTTCGCCGATAGCCGCCAGGCCCATTAGGAAACCGCCGATGGCCGCGTCCGGGGCGTCGCCTTCCATCAATTGATCGAAAGCGCCGGCAATATGGGCGTCGTCAGGCCGTTGACCCTGGCTGAGGGCCTTCAGGCAAAGGGCAAGATCAGTCATGCCGCTCTCTTGTTAAGTCGAAGTTTGAAAGATCAGGATGGAGCGAATGAGCTGCGCCATCGCCGATCCAGCACACGGTATCGAACGCACGACATCGCCATGGCGCGGGTGCGTCTGGGCGCACGGGCGGGGGCGGATTGGATCGGCATACCGGCTGTCTCGTCTGGTAAATCCTGCGAACGGGATGAAATCTATCGGTCGCGCATGGAAATTCAACGCCCGAGTGCGCCTGTGCGCAGCCCGCTAGGCGGCCTTGGCGCCGGGTGAGCGGGTCAGGGCAAGGAAATTGGCCAGGATGTCGTGGCCATGCTCGGAGGCAATCGACTCGGGATGGAACTGCACCCCCTCGATCGGGCGGGTCTTGTGCTTCAGGCCCATGATCTCGCCATCAGCGGTCTGCGCAGTGACTTCCAGGCAGTCCGGCAGGCTCGACGGCTCGACGGCGAGGGAGTGATAGCGTGTCGCTTCAAACGGCGAAGGCAGGCCGGCAAACACGCCCTGGCCGGTATGCTCGATTGGGCTGGTCTTGCCGTGCATGATGGACTTGGCCGCGACAACCTTGCCGCCAAAGGCCTGGCCGATGGATTGATGACCCAGGCAGACCCCGAAAAGCGGTAGGTTTTCGGGAAGTTTCTCAATCAGTTCCAGACAGATACCGGCCTGATCCGGGTCACAGGGGCCGGGCGAGATGACGATGCCGGAAGGCTGTCGGGCCAGCACCTCTGCCACGCTCAGCGCATCATTGCGCACGACCTCGATATCGGCCTTCAGCTCCTGGAAATAATGCACCAGGTTGTAGGTGAAGCTGTCATAGTTATCGATCATCAAAAGCATGGCGGATCTCCTGCCCGGCAAGATAGGGCGTCCGCGGAAAAAACGCCAATGCCGGGTGCTGTTTAACACCGGATTAACCGACTCTCTGCTGCATCGCACCATGCGACGCCGAAACGCTCATCCACTGCGCAGGGTTCTGCAATCCGCTACGCCGGCCATGGCCAGTGTCGTGGTCGCGACGGCTTACGGGCTGGGCGCGATTGTGTTCTCCATCGCCAGTGCCGATGCGACCTCCGATCTGCCCGACAGGACCTTTGTCGATTTCGCAGCGCTGGATCGCGAGGAGATCAGTTCTACGCCGTCCTCTGACCGGGCCAGAGCGCGCACCGTGACCTATGAGCGAGCCGCGCCGGAGCCGCGTCAGCCGCACCAGGCCTTGCCGGCGATCCCGCAGGACAAGCCGCGTATCGCGCTGGTCATTGACGATGTCGGACTTGATCTCGGGGCCGCGGACCGTGTCGCCAACCTGCCGGTGCCGCTGACCTCGGCGATTCTGCCCTATGCCGAACAATCCGCCGATGTCTCCCGCCAGATGCGCGCGGCGGGGCATGATGTCCTGGTGCACATGCCGATGGAGCCGGTTGGTCTTGCCGATCCGGGACCCAATGCGCTGCGCGTCGGGCTCAGCGCTGCCGATATCGAGGCCCGTGTCCTGTGGGGGCTAGCCCGTGTGCCCGGTGCGATCGGGCTCAACAACCACATGGGCAGCCGCTTCACCCGCGACGCCGAGGCCATGCGCCTCGCGCTCTCTGCCGTGCCGGCAGAGGCGGGGCTGTTCCTTGATTCCATGACGACCTCGCAAAGCCGCGGCGCCCTGGCGGCACGCGGTCTCGGGCTCAACGTCCTCGAGCGTGATATTTTCCTCGACCATGTGCTCGAGCCGGCGGCCATCGAGGCGCGCTTGGCCGATGCCGAAGCGCTGTCAGAATTGCGCGGTTGGGCCCTGGTTATCGGGCATCCGCATGATGTGACCCTGGATGCGCTGGAGAGCTGGATCGACGGCGCGCAGGCGCGCGGGATCGAATTCATCACCCTGAGTGAGCTGGTCGAGCATACCGCGCTGGATCAGCCGCAGCCGCAAATCCAGGCATCGATCCGACCTTAATCAGCCTAAGAGCGTAATCAGTCCGAGAGCGCCTGTTCGGCCGCGCGGAACAAGGCTGCGGCCTTGTTGACGCATTCCTCGTGCTCGGCGACCGGGTCGCTGTCGAGCACCACGCCGGCGCCGGCCTGCACATACATCTTGCCGTACTTCACCACCGTCGTGCGCAAGGCGATGCAGGTATCCATGCCGCCATCGGCAGAGAAATAGCCCACCGCTCCGGCATAGATGCCGCGGCGATGCGGTTCCAGCTCGTCGATGATCTCCATCGCCCGGACCTTGGGCGCACCGGAAACGGTCCCGGCCGGGAAACCGGCGAACAGGGCGGAGACTGCATCCTCGCCATCGGCCAAATCGCCTTCGACATTGGAAACAATGTGCATGACGTGGGAATAGCGCTCGACGATCTCGCGCTCGGTAATGCGCACCGAGCCCGGCTTGGCGACGCGGCCGACATCATTGCGCCCGAGATCGAGCAGCATGAGGTGTTCCGAGCGCTCCTTGGCATCGGCCAGCAGGTCCGCTTCGAGGGCATCATCCTCAGCTGGGGTCGCGCCGCGCTTGCGGGTGCCGGCGATCGGGCGGACGGTGACGACACCGTCGCGCAACCGGACCAGGATTTCTGGGCTGGATCCGGCAATGGCAAAGCCGGGCATGCGGAAGAAGAACAGGAAGGGCGAGGGGTTGAGCCGTCGCAATGAACGATAGAGCGTGAAGGCGTCGGCCTTGAAATCGGCTGAGAAACGCTGACTCGGGACGACCTGGAAGGCGTCGCCGGCGCGGATATAGTCGCGCGCGGCATTGACGGCCTCGCCATAATTCTCCGGCGTGCGGTTGGAGTCTCGCTCGCCCAGTTCAGTGTCGATGTGCGGGCTTGCCGGCACGGCACTGTCGAGGCTGCGAAATACCTGTTCAATGCGCTCGGAGGCGGCGTCATAGGCCTCGCGGGCGCTGAACTGGCCCGGCCGGATCGGGCAGAAGACCTGGACTTCCTGTTTCAGCGCATCAAACACGACGACGGTTTGCGGCCGCATCAGGATCGCTTCCGGCACATCCAGCGGGTCTGCTGCAGCGGCCTCGGGCAGGCGCTCGATATGACGGATCATGTCATAGCCGAGATAGCCGAACACACCCGACGCGATCGATGGTGCGCCCGAGGGCAGCTCGCACCGGGTTTCCGCGATGACGGCGCGCATCGAGGTCATCGGATCATCGCCGAGCCGTGTGAAGCTCTGGCTGGTGGCGTCGGGCCCGCGGGCCTCTTCAGCCTGTCCGTCGTGACAGCGCCAGATCAGGTCGGGGTCCAGGCCGATGGCGGAATAGCGTCCGCGCCAGGCACCGCCCTCGACCGATTCGAGCAGAAAGGCGTTCTCTCGCTGCCCGCCAAGCTTGAGATAGGCTGCGACCGGGGTCAGCAGGTCGTCGGCGCGCGAGGCCGTCAGGACAACGGTTTCGCCACGATCATAGCGCTCGGCCGCTGCGGCGTAATCCGGAGCGATACGGGCGCGGGCTGCCGGCCTCATTGCTGGTCGTCGGCGAGGCCGAGAGCCTGGTCACGCAGGCGAGTATCCACCGTCGGGGCGTAATCATCGATGATTGCGCTCTGGGCCGTGTTCAGGATCGACGTGCTGGCGATCTGGGAGAGGGTGTATTGCTCGCCCTGTCCGGCCACGGTGAAGGCTTCGGTGCGTTCGGCCGGGTCTGCCTGGATCACCTCGTCGACAACGAGGATGGCGCGCATGGTGTCGCTGAGCGCAATTACTTCGCTATAGGCACCCGGTTCCAGATTGAAGGCCTGGAAGACTGCGAGCGGCGTGAACATGCCCGCGGATTCCGTCCGCGTCAGCGTGGTGGTTTCAACCTGGCCGCCGGTCGTCAGGGCGACGAGGTCGAGATCCTCACCGGCCTCGATCTGTGCGTAGGCTTCAGCAGCGCGGTTTTCCAGCGCAGCACTGATCTGGGCCACGCGCCAGCGGGCATCGGCGATGTCGCGAACTTCGTCCAGCTCGGCATTGCGCTGCGGTTCGATATCGTCGACGCGGACGATGAAGAAGTCCGAGCCGTTGAATTCGAGCAGATCGGTTTCAATGCCTTCAAACTGCTGGAAGACCGACGGCAGGATTTCCGGAACCAGCGTCTGATAACGCTGGAAGTCGAATTCCAGATCGTCGCCGCGGCCCAGATTGTCCATGGCGCCGAAGAATTCAATCGGCACGCCGGCATCAGCGGCTGCGTCTTCGATGGAGCCGGTGGTGTCGCGAGCGTCCTGGAATTCTGCGATCTTGGTGTACATCAGGTCGGTCGCGGCCTGTGCGGCGACTTCGTCGCGCAACTCCGGCAGCATGTCCTCGAAAGTCGGCAGGACTTGGTCCGTCGCAGCGGCAATCTCGACCGCATACCAGCTGAAGGCGCCTTCGACCGCAGCGGTCGCACCCTGGCCGAGGCCAAATACGGCCTCACCCAGATCAGTGTCCGGAATATCGAAGATCTGCACATCGCTTTGCTCGACCAGCGCAGCAAGGCCAAGATCGGCCGCGATATTGCTCAGCGTCTCACCGGCCTCGATACGGGCCACCACGGCATTGGCGGTGGCTTCATCCGGCACGGTCAGCTGGGTAAAGCTGCGCAAGGCGGGAGAGCCGATCTCGCCCGTCTCGACACGGAAATCATAGGTTTCACGCAGGAAGGTTTCATCAACTTCCACATCGCGCAGATAGTCCGCGACCTGGAAACGGATCAGGGTGAAGCTGCGGCGTTCCGGAACGACGTAGAGCATAACTTCGCGATCGATAAAGGGCAGGCTGTCGAGACGGTTGTCATCGATATAGGCCTGCAGCTGCTCATCCGTCGGATCCTCGACGCCTTCAACGCCGCCGCCATCCAGGAAGAGGCCGCGGATGGTGCGACGCTCATTGGCGTGCTGGTAGGCGATATCATCCCAGGTGGACGGCAATTGCGTGGCTAGGGTCAAGGTGTCGGCCAGTTGCGCCCGGGTCAGGTCGGCGATCAGCTCATTATCCCATTCGGTCAGGGTATAGCTGTTCTGCAGCAGGACCTCTTCCATGGTCGCGCGATCAAACTCTCCCGTGGCCGGATTGCGGAAGGCCGGGACCTCGGCGGAGGTCTGAACCCGCTCGCGAGCCGAGACCGTCAGGCCCATCTCGCGGGCGCGGGCGACGAAGGCGGCGCGGTTGACCATGCCCTGCAGTACGAAATCGCCAAGCCCGTCAGCGCGGGCGTCTTCGACCGTATAGCTGCGGTCCTGGGCCTGGATCGAGCGCAATTGCCGGTCATGCTGGCGCGCCAGCTCGCGCATTGAAATCTGCTCACTGCCGACAACAACGACGGCTGTGCCGCTGCCGGTAAAGATCCCGCCGACACCGTAGGCCGCAAAGGCCAGAACGAGCAGGCCGATGATCACGAAGGCGGCCGGCGATTTGGCGAAAGAACGAAGGATGGACAGCATGATTTCAGAACCGTTGATAAGCGTGTGGCGGAAGGTAGCGGCGCGGAATCGCGGATACAAGCGTGCGTGGCTGTGAAATCCGCATCAGTTGAGGGCGTTGCACCGTTCGCCGATGCCAATTAATCCTGCTGTCGAGCTTTCGGGGAGGGGATCGATGGCGCGACAGCAGCTGATTGCAGGTAATTGGAAGATGAACGGCACACGTGATGCGCTGGCGTTTTTTCAGGACATCGCACCGGCCGCGGCGGCCAGCACGTCGGAAATCCTGATCTGTCCGCCCGCAACACTGGTCGCCGCAGGCGCCGCCGCTTGCGCCAATAGTCCCGTCAAGATCGGCGGTCAGGACTGCCATAGCGAAACCAGCGGTGCCCACACCGGGGATATTTCTGCCGTAATGCTGCGCGATGCGGGGGCGGAATTCGTGATTCTGGGACATTCCGAACGCCGGGCCGATCATGGCGAGAGTTCCGCGCTTGTCGCGCGCAAGGCGAAGGCAGCTCTGGAGGCCGGCCTGGTGCCGGTGATCTGTGTCGGCGAAAGCGAGACCGAACGCCGCGAGGGACGGGCAGAAGCCCTGGTTGCAGAGCAATTGGCCGGCTCGCTGCCGGAGGCCTCAGGCGAGGACTATGTCATTGCTTACGAGCCGGTTTGGGCGATCGGGACTGGTCTGACCGCGAGCGCTGAGGACATCCAGGCCATGCATGCCTTTATTCGCGGTCGACTCGAACAGGGTGAGGCCACGCGTCTGCTTTATGGCGGGTCGGTCAAACCGGGCAATGCGGCGGAGATTTTCTCTTTGCCGGATGTGGATGGCGGGCTGATCGGCGGGGCTAGTCTGAAGGCCGAGGACTTCGCCGCAATCATAAATAATACTACCGTATAAGAACGCGGTAAGGGCATTGAAACTTCTTGGCATAATGATGATCGGCCAAATGTCGTGATTTCATGTCTCAGGAGTTCCGCCGCGTATGGCCGATACAGATTATGCCCGCGCCCCGGTTTTGCTGTTCGATCCGGTTCATGCGAACCAGCGGACCACGCGCTACGCCCTGCATGAAATCGGCTTTCGCCAGATTGAATGCGTCTCGACGCTGCCCGATCTGAAGACCGGCCTGACCGAAAGCAATCCGGTGCTTGCCGTGATGGAGAGCAGCGCCACGGACGCGGATGTGTTCAAGATCGTGCGTTCAATGCGTCGCAGCGAGCTGGGCAATAATCCTTTCATGGTGATCCTGCTGACCACGTGGAGCCGCGACACGGTGCATATCCGCCGCGCCATCGAGTGTGGTGCCGATGATGTCATCGTGCGTCCGTTCTCCACCATGTTTGCCGAGGAGCGCGTGCGCACGCTGATCAAGGCGCGCAAAGATTTCATCGTCACCTCTGATTATATCGGGCCGGATCGCCGCAAGGGCGGAACCAGCCGCCAGTCCGACGCCCAGGCCCTGGAAGTCCCCAACCTGCTGCAAGCCATGGTGGAGGGCGATACCGCCGCCCTGGCCCGCGGCAGCCACTGGATCAAGGAAGCCAAGAGTACGGTGATCGCCGAGCGACTGCGCCGCCTCGCCATGCGCGTGGTTGTTACAGCGGAGCTGCAACTCGGCGACAAGGCGGGCGATACCCGGATCGACTATGAAGACATGCTGCGCACCTCACGCGAGCTGAAAGCGCAATTGCTGAAACTCTCGCGGGCCGAAGCCGCTGAGGTTGCGGAGGCTCTTATCGAGCAGGTCACCACTATGCAGTCCGGTAACGACACCAGCCCCGCCAGCTTCAAGCTGACCAAGGAGTTGGCCATGGGCGCCTATGCCGCCTTTGCCAATGGTGAGTCGCTGGAGCGTTCGCGCGATGAAATCGAGCGCACGGTGGCCAATCTGCGCAAGCGGATCCAGGCCCGGGCCCAGGCCGCTGCAGGCAATGCCGCATAGGTGCTGGCCAACGCCACACGCCTAGTATAAAACACCACGCCTTGTGATCGGAGCATGCGTTCCCCAAGTAAGAGGAGCGCGCGCACAGCGTCTTTAGGCAGCAGGTTTCATGACGACGGTTCTTCTCATCATCCAGGTTCTTATCGCCGTATCCCTTACGGTCGTGGTGCTGCTGCAGCGGTCCGAGGGCGGTGCCCTGGGTATTGGCGGCGGTCAGGGCTCGATGATGACGGGCCGGTCCGCAGCAACCGTGCTGACCCGTACCACCATGGTTTTGGCGGCACTGTTTATCGGCAATTCCATATTCATGGCCGTTCTGGTTGGTGTGAATACGGACGGGTCGAGCATTTATGACAATCCGGTCGATCTCTCCACGCCGGTTCTGCTGGAAGAAGAGACCAACCAGGTTCCGACCGACGGCTAGGCCCGTCTCTCCGGACACTTTCCTTTCAGCGGCTTAGGCCGATTTCCGCATTAACCGCATTTCGTCCCTTTCGGGGCGCACGAATCTCGGATAATCAGACGGCCCATGCCGCGTTATATCTTTATCACCGGCGGCGTGGTCTCCTCTCTTGGAAAAGGCCTCGCCTCCGCCGCTTTGGGTGCCTTGCTGCAGGCCCGGGGTTATCGGGTCCGTTTGCGCAAGCTCGACCCTTATCTCAATGTCGATCCCGGCACGATGTCGCCGTATCAGCACGGCGAGTGCTATGTGACGGATGATGGGGCCGAGACCGATCTCGACCTCGGTCACTATGAGCGCTTCCCCGGCGTTCCGGCGAGCCAGTCCGACAATATCACCACGGGCCGCATCTATTCGCGCATTATCGAGCGTGAGCGCCGGGGGGATTATCTCGGGGCGACGGTGCAAGTCATTCCGCACGTCACCGACCAGATCAAGCAATTCGTCCTCTCCGACGCCGGGGATGTCGATTTCGTCCTGTGCGAGATCGGCGGTACGGTCGGCGATATCGAAGGGTTGCCCTTCTTCGAGGCGATCCGTCAGCTCGGCCAGGAACTTGGCTCGGACAATGCGGTCTTCGTGCACGTGACCCTGCTGCCCTTCATCAAGGCCGCCGGCGAGATGAAGACCAAGCCGACCCAGCACTCGGTGAAAGAGCTGCGCTCGATCGGTATCCAGCCGGATATCCTTTTGTGCCGCTGTGAAATCCCGATCGAGCCGGGCGATAAGCGCAAGATCGGCCAGTTCTGTAATGTCCGCGAAAGCGCCGTCATCGAAGGCCGGGATGCGGCCTCGCTCTATGACGTGCCGCTGGAATATCACCGCCAGGGCCTCGACCGCGAAGTGCTGCGCTGTTTCGGCATGGAAGACGCGCCGGAGCCCGATCTGACGCGCTGGGAGACGATTTCCCAGGTCGTCGCCGAGCCCGATGGCGAGGTGACGATCGGCGTGGTCGGCAAGTATGTCGGCCTGCTGGACGCGTATAAATCCCTCATCGAGGCCCTGCACCATGGCGGTATCGCCAATGGGGTGAAGGTCAATCTGAAATGGCTCGATAGCGAGCAGTTCGAACAAGACGATCCCTACGAGCCCCTTGAGGACGTGCACGCCGTGCTCGTGCCGGGCGGTTTCGGGGAGCGCGGGGCTGAGGGCAAGATCGCCGCGGCCCGCTTCGCACGCGAGCGCAAGGTGCCGTATTTCGGCATTTGCTACGGCATGCAGATGGCGGTGCTGGAAGCGGCCCGCAACATGGCCGGTATCGAGAACGCCATGTCGACGGAGATCGGGCAGGGCGGTGAGCCGGTGATCGGTCTTCTCACCGAATGGACCCGTGGCAATGAAGTCGAGACCCGCTCGGCCGAGGGCGATATGGGCGGCACGATGCGTCTCGGGGCGTATCCGGCCGTGCTCACCGAAGGCAGCCGGGTACGCGAGATCTATGGCGCGGCTCATATCGAGGAGCGCCATCGCCATCGCTATGAGGTCAATGTCGCCTATCGCGAACAGCTAGAAGCGGCCGGCCTGAAGTTTTCCGGCCTGTCACCCGATGGCGTTCTGCCTGAAATCGTCGAGATCGAGGACCATCCCTGGTTCATCGGCGTGCAATTCCACCCGGAGCTGAAATCCCGGCCCTTCGAACCGCATCCGCTGTTCGCCAGCTTCATCGCGGCGGCCCTGCATCAAAGCCGGATGGTCTAGGTCCGGGGAGCGCTGAGCTCCCCGATCGCCTTCACCGCCATCATCACATCCGCGCGCGTGCACGCGAACGGTCCGATCTGGAAACGGATGACGAAGCGGCCCTTGTGCCGGGTCTGCGTGAGATAGGTGCGGCCATCATCATTGATCCGCTGCAACAGCGCTTCTGTCGCCGCATCATCCTGTGCGGCAAAGGAGAAGAGCGAGAGACGCGGTTCGGTGACGATCTCCAGTCCCGCCACGGCGCCGATCTTGTTTGCGGCCTCCTGGGACCAGGCGACGTGGTTGCGGATTCGTTCGCGAAGACCTTCCAGCCCATAGCCGCGCATCAAGAACCAGAGTTTCAAGGCCCTGAAGCGCCGCCCCAGCGGGATCGTCCATTCGGAGTAATTGACGATATCGCTCTGGCCCAGCGTCTCGAGATAATCCGGGCGCAGGCCAAGCGTCTTCACCTGCGCCTGCGGGTCGGCGAGGAATTGCACCGAGCACTCGAACTGGGCGCCAAGCCATTTGTGCGGGTTGAAGACGATGCTGTCGGCGCCCTCTGCTCCGGCCCAGAAGTGACGGAATTCCTCGCAGATCATGGCGGAGCCGGCCCAGGCCGCGTCGACATGGGTGTAGAGGCCTTCCTCGCGGGCGATCGCGATCAGCTCGGCGACAGGGTCCATGGCGCCCACGGACGTGCCGCCCGTGACGATGACAAGGCCGGCAGGCTTGTGTCCCGCAGCCCGGTCCTCGGCGATGGCGGCGCGCAGGGCTGCCGGGTCCATGCCGTCTAGCGGGCCTTTTGAAGCCACCTTGACCAGATTGTCCTGGCCAATGCCGGCGATCCATGCGGCCTTGTCGATGGAGGAATGGCCCTCGGCGGAGGAATAGATGCGCAGGCGCGGCTGGCCCGACAGGCCCTCGCGATTGCCGGCCCAGTACAGGGCGCGCTCACGCATGGTCAGGAGCGCCGCCAGGGTCGCCGTAGAGGCGGTATCATGGATAGTCCCGCGCATGCCCTCGGGCAGGCCCATGGCCTGGCGCAGCCAGTCGACCATGCGGGTTTCCATCTCGGTGGCCGCCGGTGAGGTCTGCCACAGCATGCACTGCGCCGCGATGGTATTGGCGAGTTGCTCGGCGAGCATGGAAACAGGCGCCGCATTGGCCGGGAAATAGGCGAAGAAGCGCGGGTGCTGCCAATGGGTCATGGCGTCCGGCACGAGGCGTTCGAAATCGGCGAAGATCGTATCGAAGTCCTCGGCCTGTTCCGGAGCGGCGGCGGGCAGGGCGCCGAGCACATCACCGGGCTCGCCCCGGGCGCGCACCGGGCGGTCGCGCAGGCTGGACAGATAGGCTTTCGACCAGCTGGCGATCCGCTTCGACCAAGCCTCGAATTGATCCAGTTTCATCAGCATCTCCCCCTTGCGCGCACTTTTTTATCGTCCCGGTGCATCCAAACCCATCCCCGGATGCATCTCACTCAAAAGGCCCCCGTGCATCTTGTTGTGGGCAATGGAGATCAATATGCGCAAATTTGCTTCCCTCGCAGCCGTCATGGTCCTGTCGGCCGGTCTGAACCTTCCCGCGTTCGCCCAGGACAGCCAGTCCATGGATGTCGGCGTCTTTGACCGTATTGATGCGGCCGGTCAGTTCCGTGTCGTTCTGATTCAGGGCGACACGCACTCGGTGCGCCTGGAAGGCGATGGCGGGGAGTTTGACGAGGTCAGCATCAGTCTCAATCGCGGCGAGCTGGAACTTGACCAGGACATGCGCTGGTTCGGCAATAACCGCTCGGTCGACGTGACCGTGTACGTCACCGCCCCGGGCTTTACCCATATGGAGTTCGGGCGCGGCATCGGAGCGGAAGTGCGCGACTTCCACACCGGCGAGCTCGACCTGGAAATTTCCACCGGAGCTGTCGTGCGTATGACCGGTGCCTGTGACGCGCTGGATCTCTCCATGTCGACGGGCGGCGTGCTCTATGCCGAGGACTTCGTCTGCACCGATGTCCGCGCTCGCGCTTCAACCGGCTCGAGCGGCGATATTCACGCGACCGGTTATGCCGATGTGCGCGCTTCGATGGGGGCGGATTATGACGTCTACGGCAATCCGGAGAACCGGGAACTGCGCTCTTCCATGGGCGCCAGTGTTCGCCTGGTACGCCCGCGCAGCTGATATAACCTGGATTGAGCTGTGCCCTATGGCACTGAAGTGGTTGCGCACTCGCGGCGAAGCAGCTATACGGCGCGGCTCGAACAGATGGCGTGTGCCATCCCAGCAGTTTTCTACCCGGTGGAGAGGCTCATGGCCGTCCCTAAGAGTAAAGTCACGAAATCCAAGCGCGGCTTCCGTCGTAGCCATGACGCGATCAGCAGCACGGCCTATGTCGAAGACAAGGACAGCGGTGAGCTGCGTCGTCCGCACCACATCGATCTGAAGTCCGGCATGTACCGCGGCAAGCAGATCCTCGAGCCGAAAGACGACTGAGTCGGCTTGAACGGGCTGTATTCGGTCCGGGCCAAGAGAATACCAAACGCGCTTCGGCAGGGCCGGGGCGCGTTTCTCATTATCGGGTTGTCCTCTCTCCTTCGTGACAATCCGGCTTTTTACAGCTGGGTTAGCGGTAACAAGCCTCGCTGAGGCTTGCGCATGGCCGCGCCTTGTTTATGAAGCGCGCCAAGACTTCTGCGCTTTTCAAAACGAGAGCTTCCATGACCGCCATTACCGACATCACCGCCCGCGAAATCCTCGACAGCCGTGGCAACCCAACCGTTGAGGTTGATGTCGCGCTCGAGGATGGCAGCTTCGGCCGCGCCGCTGTGCCCTCCGGCGCGTCGACCGGTGCTCACGAAGCGGTGGAAATGCGCGATGGTGATGAACGCTATGGCGGTAAGGGTGTGACCAAGGCCATCGAAGCGGTCGAGACCGAGATTTTCGAAGCCATCGCCGGTTATGACGCGGAAGACCAGCGCCGCATCGACGAGCTGATGATCGAGCTCGACGGGACGGCTAACAAGGCCCGCCTCGGCGCCAATGCGATGCTCGGTGTCTCCATGGCCATCGCCAAGGCGGCAGCTGACGCCCAGTGCATGCCGCTCTACCGCTATATCGGCGGCCTTAATGCCCGCGTCCTGCCGACACCGATGATGAATATCCTCAATGGCGGCGCGCATGCAGACAATCCGATCGATTTCCAGGAATTCATGATCATGCCGGTCGGGTCGCCGACCTTTTCCGAGGCTGTGCGCTGCGGTGCGGAAGTGTTCCAGGCGCTCAAGGCGGACCTAAAGGCCAAGGGTCTCAACACCAATGTCGGCGATGAGGGCGGTTTCGCCCCGAACATCGCCACGGCAGAAGAGGCGCTCGACGCTGTCATGGCCGCCATCGAGAAGGCCGGGTACAAGCCGGGCGAGGAAGTCGCCCTGGCCCTCGACGTGGCCTCGACCGAATTCTTCAAGGCCGGTCGTTATGTGCTGGAAGGCGCCAAGACCGACTATGACGCGGAAGGCTTCTCACAGTATCTCGCCGAGCTGGTCGGAAAATACCCGATCATCTCCATCGAGGACGGCATGGCCGAAGACGACTGGGCGGGCTGGAAAGCTCTGACCGATCGTCTCGATGGTCAGTGCCAGCTGGTCGGGGATGATCTCTTCGTCACCAATCCGGAACGCCTCGCGCACGGCATCGAAGTCGGTGCCGCCAACGCCATCCTGGTCAAGGTCAACCAGATCGGTACGCTGTCGGAGACCCTCGACGCCGTCGACATGGCGCTGCGTTCCGGCTATGGCGCGGTGATGAGCCACCGTTCCGGTGAGACCGAGGACTCAACCATTGCCGATCTCGCGGTCGCCACCAATTGCGGCCAGATCAAAACCGGCTCGCTGGCGCGCTCGGACCGGACTGCCAAGTATAATCAGCTGCTGCGCATTGAAAGCGAACTGGCGGAGACGGGTGTTTATGCCGGTGACACGGCGGTGAGCTGCTAGGCCCAACTGGCCGGGAAGTAACGCTTCCTTCATGCTGATCGCGTTATCTACGTCCATCGACACGGCCAAAAGGCCGGCAATCAGGATGGACCGGTGGACGCGATCAAGCGCCTCATTCCCAGTTTCTTTCTCGCGCTCGCGATTGCCTATTTCGGTTATCACGCGCTGACCGGTGAGCAGGGCGTGCTGAACTGGCTCGTCGTCGAGTCCGAGATTCGCGAAACCGAAGCCGAGCTCGCCGTGGCCACGGCCCAGCGTGAAGACCTGGAAGAAACCGCAGCGCGTCTGCGCTCCGACAGCCTGGATCTGGACTATCTCGATGAGCGCGCCCGCGACGTTCTCAACGTTGCCCATCCGCGTGAATTCATTGTCGAGATTGAGCCGGACGCGCAGCGCTAGCCGCGCCTCAGGAATTTCGCACGCGGAATTCTGAATGAGATCGTTTCAAGTGTAACGATAAAAACTTTCGCCGGGTGCTTGCAGCGCCGGGCGCAATTCTGTTATGGCCGAAGCGAAACATCCGGGAGCGCGGAAACAATTTCGCGAGCAAAATAATGGCCACGAAGCGTACCAGCTCGAAATCGACCTCTAAAGACCAGATGCTTGCCGATTATCGCGAGATGCTGCTGATGCGGCGTTTCGAGGAAAAGGCGGGTCAGCTCTACGGTATGGGGCTGATCGCCGGCTTCTGTCACCTCTATATCGGTCAGGAAGCCGTCGTCACCGGCATCCAGGCGGCGCTGGACGAGGGTGACCAGGTTATCACTGGCTATCGCGACCACGCCCACATGCTCGCCTGCGGCATGGACCCCAATGGCGTCATGGCCGAGCTGACGGGGCGTGAAGGCGGCTATTCGCGCGGCAAGGGCGGCTCGATGCACATGTTCTCGCGTGAGAAAAACTTCTATGGCGGTCACGGCATTGTCGGCGCCCAGGTCTCGATCGGCACCGGTCTGGGCTTTGCCAACTGGTACAAGGATAATGGCAAGATCTCCGTCGCTTACTTTGGCGATGGCGCGGCCAATCAGGGCCAGGTCTATGAGAGCTTCAACATGGCCAAGCTCTGGGACCTGCCGGTCGTTTTCGTGATCGAGAACAACCAGTACGCTATGGGCACGGCAGTCAAGCGCGCCTCCTCGGAAACCCATCTCTACAAGCGCGGCATTTCCTTCGGTATTCCGGGCGAGGAAGTTGACGGCATGGATGTGGAAGCAGTGCGCAAGGCAGCCGAAAAGGCGGCCAAGCATGCCCGTTCCGGCAAGGGTCCCTATATCCTCGAGATGAAGACCTATCGCTATCGCGGTCACTCCATGTCCGACCCGGCGAAATACCGCACCCGCGACGAGGTCGATGAAATGCGCACGCATCACGATCCGATCGACATGGTCAAAGCCAAGATCATCGACAAGGGCTGGTCGACTGAAGAGGACCTCAAGGCGATCGACAAAGAGGTCAAGGCGATCGTCAACGCCTCCGCCGAGTTCGCCAAGGAAAGCCCGGAGCCCGATCCGAGCGAGCTTTACACCGACGTGCTGGTGGAGGCGTAGATCATGAGCGCTCTGGCCAAGGAATTCCTCGCCGACTGGCACAAGGCCGTGAAGCATCGCGATCGCGAACTGCTCTCCTCCATCATTGCCGAGGGCTGTGAATTGCGCTCGCCGGTGGTCTGGAAGCCGACGGCGGACAAGGACTATCTCCTGCACATCCTGATGGGGGTGATCACCGTCGTGGAAGGGTTTGAGTATCGCGATGAGTGGATCAAGGAGAATGAGATCATTCTCGAGTTCACCGGCACGGTAGACGGCAAGGGCCTCAGTGCGATTGACCGCATTACCCTCGATGAGAACGGCAAGATGTGCCGGATCGAAGTGATGATGCGCCCGCTCAACACCCTTATCGAATTTGCGACCCGCATGCGTGAACACGCGTTGCGTTACCAGCCCGAAGCCGCGAACGGCTAATCCTGCAGGACTGAAGAAATGTCGATTGAAATCCTGATGCCCGCGCTCTCTCCGACCATGGAAGAGGGCACGCTTGCCAAGTGGAATATCAAGGAAGGTGACAGCGTCGAGAGCGGCGATGTCATCGCCGAGATCGAGACCGATAAGGCGACGATGGAAGTCGAAGCCGTCGAAGAGGGCACTGTCGCCAAACTGCTCGTCGCCGAAGGCACGGAAGGCGTGAAGGTCAATGCCGTCATCGCCATCCTGGCCGAAGAGGGCGAGGATGCTTCGGACGCGGCACTTACCCCCTCCGTCAGCTCCGCTGACACCTCCCCCGTGAACGGGGAAGGACAGGACGCGGCGCCGTCTTCCCCCGCAGGGGGCGAAGGGGGTGCGACCCCGGCCATCGACGAACGCCCGGCCATGATGGCCGCCAATGTCGCCTCGCTGTCCGATCCGGATGTACCGGCCGGCACAAACATGGTCGAGACCACGGTGCGTGACGCCTTGCGTGACGCCATGGCCGAGGAAATGCGCCGCGACGACACCGTTTTCGTCATGGGTGAGGAAGTCGCCGAATACCAGGGCGCCTACAAGGTCACCCGCGGGTTGCTGCAGGAGTTCGGTCCCAAGCGGGTCGTTGACACGCCGATCACCGAGCACGGCTTTGCCGGTCTCGGCGTCGGTGCGGCCTTCAACGGTCTCAAGCCGATCGTCGAGTTCATGACCTTCAACTTCGCCATGCAGGCGATCGACCACATCATCAACTCCGCCGCCAAGACGCTCTACATGTCCGGCGGCCAGATGGGTTGCCCGATCGTCTTCCGCGGCCCCAACTCGGCGGCGAGCCGGGTCGGCGCCCAGCACTCCCAGGACTATTCCGCCTGGTATGCCAATGTGCCCGGCCTGAAGGTCATCGCGCCGTGGGATGCGGCCGATGCCAAGGGCCTGCTGAAGGCCGCGATCCGCGATCCCAACCCGGTCGTCTTCCTCGAGCACGAGCTGGTCTATGGCGAAAGCTTCGACGTGCCGGAAATGGATGATTATGTCCTGCCCATCGGCAAGGCCAAGATCCGCCGCGAGGGCACGGATGTGACCATCACCGCGCATTCGCGCATGGTCGGCTTTGCCCTGGAAGCCGCCGAAATTCTCAGCCAGGAAGGCATTTCCGCCGAGGTCATCGACCTGCGCACCCTGCGCCCGCTCGACACGGATACCGTGGTGCAGTCGGTGATGAAGACCAATCGTCTCGTCACCGCCGAAGAGGGCTGGGGCCGTATGGGCGTCGGCGCGGAAATCGCCGCCGTCGTTACTGCCGAGGCCTTCGACTATCTCGACGCCCCGCCCGCCCGCGTGCACCAGGAAGACGTGCCGCTGCCCTATGCCGGCAATCTGGAAAAACTGTCTCTGCCGGGCACGGAGGATATCGTGGCGGCGGCGAAGGCCGTTTGTTACGCGGAGTAGGGTGTGTACGATTTCTCGAAATCGGTATTAAGCAAATGGTGCCCGTCCATTCCTGTTGGAGAGTATGATTTTGTCTCCAGCAAGTTAGAGCTTGGCGAACTATCAGTGAAATTGGTTCGGAGAAATCCAAGACTGGGTGAGGAATTTGCCTGCGAGCTGATCGCGCAGCCTGTTTGGCATTGCGTCGTAGAGGATGAGCAATATCAGGAGCAATTAATCGCGGCAGCACCGGGGGATATGTTCGAGGTCCGAAATTCCCCAGTCGTTACAGGGTTTTTGTCCAATGAAATGCTGTTCCGGGAGCTAGGCGTTAATGCCCGGCATTGGGTCATCCTAACGTTACAAGAATGCGTCCATATAGTCGCGGAAAACGAGCCAACATTCCGCCCAATTTACGGTGATGCCGCATGACCAACTCCCCGCAAAAATCCTGGCGCCATGGCGAGTGTCATTGTGGTGAGGTTGCTTTCAAGGTGAACCTGCCCGATTCCGTCGTGGCCCTGTCATGCAATTGCTCGATCTGCGCCAAGACCGGCTTTATCCATCTCATTGTTCCAAAGCCCGACTTCGCCATTGAGCGCGGGGCGGAAAGCCTGACGACCTATACATTCGGCAGCCATACGGCCAAGCACACCTTCTGTTCCAAATGCGGGGTGAAGGCCTTCTACGTGCCGCGCTCGCATCCTGACAGCTGGTCGGTCAATCTGCGCTGCCTCGATGCCGATGCCGATCTCCAGCTGCGCTTTGAAGAATTTGACGGCGCCAACTGGGAAAAGAATATCCAACAGATCAATCCGGAGCTGGGCGGTAACGCCTGACCGATCCAAGGGGACGAACCATGCCAATCGAAATCCTGATGCCCGCCCTGTCTCCGACCATGGAAGAGGGCACGCTCGCCAAGTGGAATATCAAGGAAGGCGACACCGTTGAGAGCGGTGACGTGATAGCCGAGATCGAGACCGACAAGGCGACGATGGAAGTCGAGGCCGTCGATGAAGGCAAGGTCGGCAAGATCCTCGTCGCTGAGGGTACGGAAGGCGTGAAAGTGAACGAACTGATCGCGCTTCTGCTCGAAGATGGCGAGGATGCGTCAGCCATGGATGCGCCGTCACCCACAACAGACGCCAAGGCCGCGCCATCTGCACCGGCGTCCAGCGAAAAGCCCGCCGCGCCGGCACAAAAAGCCGACGCAAAGCTCGCGCAAGCCGCGCCGAAACCCAGCGCAAACCGGGTGCTATCCTCACCGCTGGCCCGCCGGATCGCCGCTGATAACCAGCTGGATCTGTCAGCCCTGGAAGGCTCCGGCCCGCGTGGCCGTGTGATCAAGCGAGACGTCGAAGCCGCGTTGGCCGCCCCCAAACCCGCCCCCAAACCCGCCGCAACGCCCGCACCAGCAGCCCCGCAACCCGCTGCCGCACCGGCCGCGAGTGCACCGGCAGCTGCGCCGGCGGATACTGCGAGCTCGGAAGAGCCGCTGGCGAAATTCGGCATCAAAACCGGGACTTATGGCCTGCGTGACGCAGACAATGTGACCAAGGTCTCGGCCCGCCGCCTGACCGAAAGCTTCCGCGATATCCCGCATTTCCCGCTCAACATGGATCTGGAAATCGACGCCCTGATGGCCTTCCGCAGGGAGGTCAATGCCAAGGCCGCGGCCGATGGCGACAAGATTTCCGTCAATGATATCCTCATCAAAGCGTCCGGAATGGCCCTGCGCAAAGTGCCCGAAGCCAATGCGTCCTGGGTCGGCGATGGCCGGATTGCGCGCCACAAGACGGCCGATGTCTCTGTCGCGGTGGCCATTGATGGCGGTCTGATTACGCCCATCGTACGCGCCACCGGGAGCAAGGGGTTGGTGCAGATCTCTCGTAATATGAAGGATTTGGCAGCTCGAGCGCGGGCCCGAAAGCTGAAGCCGGAAGAATTCCAGGGCGGATCCTTCTCGATCTCCAATCTGGGAATGTTCGGGGTGAAGAGTTTCTCCTCCATCATCAACCCGCCGCAGGGCATGATCCTGTCTGTCGGGGCAGGGGAAAAGCGCCCGGTCGTCAAGGATGACGCCCTGGCCATCGCCACCGTCATGAGCGTCACGCTGACCTGCGATCACCGGGTCGTCGATGGCGCCACCGGTGCGCGCTGGCTGCAGGCCTTCAAGGGCTTTGTCGAAGATCCGGTGACGATGCTGATGTGATCGGACGGGCCCGCTTGTCCACGCCTGGAAAACCTGCGCTATGCTGTGCGCCCGGAGGATGACATGACCGTCAAGACGATTTCCCTGGTGGAAAAGCATTCCCAGTTTGACGCGCCCTGGTCGCCCAAGCGCATCGCGACCGTGGATGATTACGATATCAAGCTGGCCAAGGCGTCGGGCTGTTTCGACTGGCACAAGCATGATGAGGAAGATGAGCTCTTCCTCGTCACCAAGGGGGTCCTGCACATCGAGATCGAGGGGCAGGACACGGTTGTGCTCGGCCCGGGCGAGATGTGCGTCATCCCCAAGGGGGTCCGCCATCGCCCGGTGGCCCAGACCGAGGTCGTCGACCTCCTGTTGATGGAAAAGAGTGGTGTCACCAATACCGGTGACAATCCCGACAGCGATCTGACCCAGGTGATCGAGGACCTCTAGGCGGCGGGGACGCTCTCGCGCCTAGAGACCGAAGGATTTCAACGCCGCCCTGGCGATATCCTCACCCCATTCCTGCACGAAATGCCCGCCCTCGGCGACTTCCATGGGCGCGGGGCAATTGCGGATCAGCTGGCGCAGGCCGTGCATGGCGGGCGGGCCCAGCACCGGGTCCTGCATGCCGATGGCCATGAAGCTGTCGCCCTGCCAGTCCTCTTTCCAGAGCTTGACGGCGGCGAGCCCGGTATCCACGCCTTCCATTGCCGGGTCCGTTTGAACGAGGGCCGGAAAGCGGCGCACGCCGGCCTTGAATTCAGGACCGGGGAAGGGCGCATCATAGGCCGCGACCTCGGCCTCGGTGATGATCGGAGTGGAGCGTTTCATCAGCCCGCCGACATTGAAGTCGGGCGTATTGGCAACGTAATCGCGCCAGGCATTGAAGCCGTCCCCGGCCGGGCGGCCGACACCGATGGAGGTATTCATAACCAGAAGCCGGGTGAAGCGGTTGGGATAATCCATCGGCAGGGTCAGCCCCAGCAGCCCGCCCCAGTCCTGGCAGACAAGGCAGACATCTCTGAGATCCATGCGTTCGAGGAAGGCCTTGAGCATGTTGCGATGGAAATGGAAGGTGTAGTCGGCATCGGCAACCGGTTTGTCGGAGCGGCCAAAGCCAAAGAAATCCGGCGCGACCACCCGGGCCCCGGCCTCTAGGAAGACCGGGATCATCTTGCGATAGAGAAAGGCCCAGCTGGGTTCGCCATGCAGGCACAGAAACACCGGTGCACCGGTCTTCGGGCCGTCATCGACATAATGCAGGCGCAGACCCTCATAGCCCGGCAGATCGTCGATATAATGGGGCTGATAGGGCCAGTCGGGCAGGTCCGCGAAACGGTCATCCGGCGTGCGAACATGGTCGAGCGTACGTGTCATCTGGGCCTCCCGGGGCTTCTTTGCCGTCACCCTAGGCGCGTCCTCTACAGAGGCCAAATACAATCGAAGCCTCGCCTGTGCATTGGGCCTATGCGGGCGAAATTCTTGTCTGGGCCAGGAGGCGATCCATCGAATGTCCTGATCGGCAAACCGGATTCCCGGTCTTCGCGGGCAACGCCATTGATCAGACGTCGCGTCACTGCTATCGAGCCAGCTAGGTTAGCGTTATATTACGCATGTAAAGAAAGGCTCCGGCATGGCGGATACCAGCTTTGACGTGATCATCATTGGCGGCGGCCCGGGCGGCTATGTTGCGGCGATCCGTGCGGCCCAGCTCGGCCTCAAAACCGCTTTGGTGGAGCGCGAGCATCTCGGTGGCATCTGCTTGAACTGGGGCTGTATCCCGACCAAGGCATTGCTGCGCACCTCCGAGGTCTATCACCTCATGCACAATGCCAAGGATTTCGGCCTGTCCGCGGAGAATGTCAGCTTTGACATCGAGGCGGTGGTCAAGCGTTCGCGCGGTGTTGCCGGGCGGCTGTCCGGTGGCGTGGCCATGCTGCTGAAGAAGAACAAGGTCACTGTCATCGATGGCGAAGCCAAGCTGGCGAAGACGGCGGGCACGCCGGACGTGCTGGTCGGCAAGGACCGCTACAAGGCCAAGCATGTCATTATCGCCACCGGCGCCCGGGCGCGCACGGTGCCGGCTGCGGGTCTGGAGCCGGATGGCGACAAGGTCTGGACCTACAAGGAAGCGATGACCCCGGAGACGATGCCGAAATCGCTCCTGGTCATTGGCTCCGGTGCCATCGGCATCGAGTTCGCCAGCTTCTACAAGACCATGGGCGCTGAGGTCACGGTCGTTGAAATGATGGATCGTGTGCTTCCGGTCGAGGATGCCGAGATTTCCAAATTCGCCGCCAAATCCTTCACCAAGCAGGGCATGAAGCTGATGACCTCGGCCCAGGTCGAAAAGCTGGAGAAGGGCGCCAAGAGCGTGAAGGTCCACGTCAAGAATGCCAAGGGTAAAGTCGAGATTGTCGAGGTGGAGAAGGTCATCCTGGCCATCGGCATCCAGGGCAATACGGAGGGTCTCGGGCTGGAAGCGCTCGGCGTGAAGACCGATCGCGGCCATATTATCAATGACGGTTTCGGCCGCACCAATGTGCCGGGCGTCTACGCCATTGGAGATGTGGCCGGGCCGCCCTGGCTGGCGCACAAGGCGAGCCATGAGGGCGTGGTCTGCGTCGAGAAGATCGCGGGCGAAAATGTCCATCCGTTCGAGACCGGCAATATCCCCGGCTGCACCTATTGCCATCCGCAGGTCGCCTCGGTCGGCCTGACCGAGGCCAAGGCCAAAGAGGCGGGCTATGACGTCAAGGTTGGGCGTTTCTCCTTTGTCGGCAATGGCAAGGCGATCGCTCTGGGTGAAGACCAGGGCCTGGTGAAAACCGTGTTCGACGCCAAGACCGGCGAGCTGCTCGGCGCCCACATGGTCGGCGCCGAAGTGACCGAAATGATCCAGGGCTATGTGGTCGCCCGCCAGCTGGAAACCACCGAGGAAGACCTGATGCACACCGTTTTCCCGCACCCCACGCTGTCGGAAATGATGCATGAGAGCGTGCTGGACGCCTATGGCAAGGTCATCCACATGTAAGCCTGCCCGGAGGCGTGGAATAACCCTTCTCGCAAAGGGGGGAATTCTGGCGGGACGTTCCCTGCATCCGATTCCCCGTTCATGTGCATCATAGGCTCGAGATACGCGCATCAGGCGCATTGGGAGCGAAGAATGCACAAGCTGATTTTGGTCACCATGACCGCCCTGGCCGTGACCGGCTGTACCTATTCCCACCATGGTTCGGGAGATGACCGCTCCATCGAAGGGGCGGGGCTTGTCGCGTCGCGCAATGTCGATATTGCGGGGGATGCCGAATTCGCCGGCATGCTGGTCCGGGTCAATGGCGAGGTCGGCCGCGACCTTTCGATGGCCGGCGCCAGCGTCCGCTCTGATGCCAAGGTCGGCGGCGATCTCGAGGCCGCCGCGGCGCGGTTGCGCTTTACTGGTGAGGTTGATGGCGATGCCGAGCTGGCCGGTGCCTCAATCGATATCGATGCTATCTTCCACAACAATGTCTCCATGGCCGGCGCCAAGATCGAACTGGACGGGCTGATCGAGGGCGAGCTTGAAATCTATGGTCACAATGTGGAGCTGAAAGGCGAAGTTCGTGGTCCGGTCAAAATGATCGGTCAGGGCGATACCGAGAATGGCAGCCTCGTGCTTTCGGGCCGCTTCATGGGCGGCGGCGCGTTCTGTGCAACGGAGATTGAGGTTGAGCGCAGCGCTGAATTCGCGGGCGATTTTGTCTTCGTCGCCGACGCGGAACCGGCCAATCTTCCCGCCGGCGCGGTCTTCGAAGCTCTGGATGGCCGGGAATGTGACCGCATCGATCTCTAGATCGTCAACGCAAGACAAGAAAAAGGGCCCGGCGGATCACCGCCGGGCCCTTTTGTCTTCGACCTGTGTCGCCTTACTGAGCCGGTTCCGGCTCGGCTGGCGCAGCCGGAGTAGCCATGGCTTCCTCGGCCGTGCGCTGGACACGCCCATAGTCGGTTTTGCCGGTGCCCAGAACGGGAACCTCGTCGACGACGATGATCTTCTTCGGAATGGCCAGCTCGGTGACACCGTGATTCTTGGCGAAGGAGACCAGGCTTGCCCGGTCGGCATCCTTTTGCGTGGTCAGCAGGATAATCTGTTCACCCTTGCGCTTGTCCGGCAGGGCTGCGGCGGCATGCATGCTGTCCGGCCAGAGCGAGGTGGCGCAATTCTCCACCACGGCGAGCGACACCATCTCTCCGCCCAGCTTGGCGAAGCGCTTGACGCGTCCGCGGATGCGCAGGAAGCCGTCCTTGTCGATGGTGACGATATCACCTGTATCATGCCAGCCCTCATTGGGCTCTTCGAGCACCAGCGGCGCGGACGGGCGGATATAGCCCTTCATGATGTTGGGCCCGCGGATATGCAGCTGGCCGCCTTCATCGATGCCGTTGACGCTGATCAGCTTGGCCTGGCAGCCCGGCAGGAGCTGGCCAACCGTGCCCGGCTTGTTGTTTTCCGGCTGGTTGACAGAAAGCACGGGCGCGGCCTCGGTCAGACCATAACCTTCGACGATTTCCAGGCTGAAATTGCGCTTGAGCGCCGTCCGGGTCTCGTCCTTGACCCGCTCGGCACCGCAAACCGCCATGCGCAGGGATTTGAGGTCTTCCTGGTCGGCCGCCCGGGCGTACTGATTGATGAAGGTATCGGTGGCGAAGAGAATGGTCGAACCAGTTTCGGCAACCCGTTTGACGATGGTCTTGGCCTGCAGCGGTGTCGGGTGACAGACGGCCGGTATGCCCAGATTGAGCGGCAGCAGAACCCCGCCGGTCAGGCCGAAACAGTGGAAGGTCGGCATCGGGTTGAAGACGACATCATCGGGGTAGAGCTGGATATGGTCGCGGACCTGCTCGACATTGGCCAGGAGATTGGCATGGCTGAGGACGACGCCTTTGGGCTCTCCCTCGGTGCCGGAGGTGAACAGGTAGACGGCCGCGTCGTCGGGCGAGGGCCAGGCCCGGACCGCCCACGGCGCCACCATGCCGACGGCAGCGGCGACCTTGTCCATGGTGGACAGGTTCTCGCGCACGTCCTCGAGATAAATCATCTCGTGGTCGCGGGCCAATTCGGCTTCCAGATCGTGCAGCTCACCCAGCTCGATGAAGCGACGTGCGGTGACGATCCGCTTACATTTGCTGGCCTTGCAGGCCGATTTCAGGGCCCGGTCACCCGCCGTGAAGTTGAGCATCGCCGGAACGCGGCCATAGGCCGAAATGGCGAAGAAGGAAATGATCGCCCCAACGCCGGTTGGCAGCAGGATGGCGACGGCCTCGCCGGGCTCGGTGCCCGCCTTGAGCGCATGGCCAAGGGCGAAGGAGGCCTTGACCAGGTCATCATAGCTCAGCTCGCGCCCGTCGGCGTCGATGGCTGCGATCTTCTTGCCGCCATACCGGCCCTTGGATTGCAGCAAAGCCTGAAAGACGGATTTGCGGATCCGGCCTTCATTGAAATTGGCGCCGGAATAAATGGTTTCCGCGAGGCCGGCCGGTTCCGGATTGATCTCCGGAGCCGGATCGGCGGCTGTTTGCTCAGCCATATATGTCCTCCCACTCACGCCGATTCGATTGGCGCGTTGTTCTTGTGACAACGATATTACCGCGCCCGCGCGGGGAGGGAAGGGTTGATACTGTTCACAAGGCGCTGTACCCGCCTGCGATTTCTCGTAAAACAAGAATAATTTATCGATAAACAAAAAATCGCTTGATATCGTTTTTCGATAATGTATGGTCCGCAGGAACGCTGGGGAGCGTCAATGTCCTCGTCGCTACTGGTTTTGACGGGACCGATACGGGAGTTTCAGACATGCGCAAGGCATGGCTTCTGGCCGGCGCGGTAACAGCGTCTCTGGCTACATCAGGCTGCGTCGTAGTGGTCGGCGATGATGGTGATGGCAAGAGCTGGACGGCTCACACTTATGCCGAAGGATATCAGGTTGTTGACCGGAATGGCGATTACAGCCGTATCGGTGGCGACATCAATTTGCGGGGTCGTATCGGTGGCGATCTCAGCCTGATCAGTGGCGATGTCGATGCCGATGAGCTCGAGGTTGGTGGCGATGTCTCGATTGCGGCGGGTGATGTCGATTTCAACGGTGCCGTGGACGGCGAAGTGTCGATCGCGGGCGGTGATGTGACCTGGTTGGGTTCCGCCGGCAGCGATTTTTCCATCGCAGCGGGTGAGCTAACGGTTCGGGGCGATATCGCCGGCGAAGCGGCAATGGCTGCAGCGAGCATGCATCTCGACGCGGATTTTGCAGACGAGGTTATTGCCCAGGCTGACGAAATGCTGGTCGAGGGTCGCATTGCAGGCCCGGTCAAACTGGTCGCAGCGGAAGAGATCAAGCGTCGCCGGATGGATGATCCGGAGCATGGCCTGATCGAAATTTCCGCAAATCTCGAATCCGGTGGCGATATCTGTGCGCGCACCGTGATCTTCGAACCAGGCGCGCGCCTGGGCGGAGAACTTCGTATCTGGGCTGAAAGCGAGCCGATAATCCCGGCGAGTATGAACGCCAGCCGCGTGACTTTTGAATATCGCGATGACCGCGATTGCGACGACATACTGGACTAGAAAATATCCACAATTAAGGAACCTGACCGCCGGGGGGCGCAGGGAGTAAAATCATGGATTTCAAAAAGCTGATTATGGCCGGGGGGCTGGCCTTGGCTATTCTCACCGGCGGCGCCCAGGCGCAGATCATCGGCGGCGATGTCGTCGTCGATGGCAGCCGGGACGATGTCATTTTCCTTGGTGGGGAGATGCATGTCTCCGGCACCGTCGAGGGCGATGTATTCGGCATGGCCGGTGAGGCTCAGATCGACGCCATTGTCTCTGGTGATGTGCAATTCTTTGGCGGCGAGCTTTCGCTGGCCGGCACGGTTGCCGGTGAAGTCGATGCCGCAGCCGGCGACATTCACTTGTCCGCCGATGTGGGCAATGACGTCAATGTCGCTGCCGGCGATGTGACCGTCACCGGCGCGATTGTCGGCGACCTCAATGCGGCGGGCGGTTCGGTTGATATTCGCGGCTCGGTCGGTGGGGAAAGCCACCTGGCCGGCGGACATGTCCTGCTTGCCCCGGAAAGCGAATATACCGGAACGGTCGAGATCATCGGCGGCCATATCGAGTTCCAGGGCATTGCCCGCGACCGCGTCGAGATCGAGGCCGAAGAGGTTATCCTTTCCGGCCGTTTTGACGGTGATGTCGAGATTCTGGCCGAACAGGTTCGTGTGGCTTCCGGTTCCGTAGTGACCGGGACGCTACAAATCGAAGGCCCGACTGAACCGGTTATTGAAGACGGTTCCAGTGTGTCTGTGCTTGATTACACCCAGCGAGACTACAATTTCGAACGCGAGAATATCGACGAGTTCGATGTTGATTTCGACTTTGATGGCCCGCTGAATTTTGCCATCGGCGTGGGTGAGAATATTCCGGCAGCTTTCCTCGCGACCGCCTTCGTGATCGGTTTCCTGATCGCGCTGATGTCGCCCAATGGCCTGCGCGGGATGACCTCGGCTTTCCGCCGTCGTCCGGTCTCGGCATTCTTCCTCGGCGCGATCGGCATCCCGATGGTGTTCATCATCATCATGGTGGTGATCGTGTTGCTGTGGGCCACGGTGATCGGCATTCCGCTGGCGATCCTCCTGCTGGTCATGCTGCCCTTCATCTATATCGGCTTCATGGCGATTGGCGGTTTCGCGATTGGCGATCTGATCTTCAATCGCAGCTACCCCAATGCCGGACTGGGTCTGGCCCTGCGGGCTGCCTCGCTTCTGGTCGTGCTGGTCGCGGTCTATGTGCTCGGCTTCGCACCGGGTCTGGGATTGCTGATCGGTCTCGTGGTCCTGGCGATCGGTATCGGGTCCTGGCTCCTCTCCTTTGGCAAGCACCCCGATGGGCGTGATGACCGCAATGATGAGCCGGCGGAAACATCGCGCCGCGATCCTGAACCGTCAGATGACGGATCTGTAACCGACGGTGAGGGGTGACCCTAGGAAAAGTAGGCGTTACACAATCCCTGGAACAAAAGTCCGCTTCGGCGGCACCAAAGGGGATCCATGCGCAAACTTACCGTTATTGCACTGGCTGCGGCCGTTGCGACCCTCAACGTCGCGGCGGCCCAGCCGATTCGTCAGACCACCAATGACTGGCGCGACGCATTCCGACAGCTCGAGGATGAGGACTGGCCGACACCGAACCGCGAACGCCGGGCAACCGGCGCGCCTGGGCCGGACTACTGGCAGCAGGATGTCGATTACGACATCGATATCCACCTCAATGAACGTACCAAGGTGCTGACCGGTTCCGCGACGGTCACCTATACCAACAACGCCCCGGATGAGCTTGATTTCCTCTGGTACCTGCTCGACCAGAACCGCTTCCGCGATGATTCCATTGCAGTAATGACGGAAACCGTTGGCGGGGGCGGGCGTGCTGCCTCACGCGTTGGCGGATCCATGCCGGAAGGCGTGTCGGCCTATTCGGTGCGGCGTCGGGACCGGCTGGAAAATGACGGCTATGGTTTCAATATCACCGCCGTGACTGATGCCGATGGCGCGGACATGGATCACACCATTGTCGACACGCTGATGCGCATTGATCTCGATGACACTCTTGAAACCGGTGACAGCGTCACCTTCACCATTGAATGGAATTACCGCCTGATCGAAACCCAGGTGGTTGGCGGTCGTGCCGGCTGGGAGTGTTTCGAGGAAACCAGCGATACCGGCGGTGATTGCATCTACCAGATCGCGCAATGGTTCCCGCGCGCTGCGGTCTTCTCCGACTATGAAGGCTGGCACAACAAGGCCTTCCTTGGCCGCGGCGAGTTCGGCCTGGAATTCGGCGACTACAACGTCTCCATCACCGTGCCGCAGGACTTTATCGTCTCCGCCACGGGCGTGCTGCAGAATCCGGAAGAGGTGTTGACCCAGTCCCAGCGCCAGCGCCTGGAAGAGGCGCGCACGGCGGACGAACCGGTTTTCATCGTCACCCCGTCGGAAGCCCGCGCCAATGAGCGCCGCGGCACGCGTTCGGAAGCGACCTGGGAGTTTTCCGCCGAGAATGTTCGCGACTATGCCTGGGCCGGCTCGCGCAAATTCATCTGGGATGCGGTCGGCGTGGAACAGGACGGGGAGGGCGAGGCGCCCGATCTCGTGATGGCCATGTCCTTCTACCCCAATGAAAGCGAACCACTCTGGTCGTCTTTCTCGACGCGGGCTGTCGAACATACGCTCGAGGTCTACAACTCCTTCGCCTTTCCCTATCCCTATCCGGTTGCACAATCGATCGCCGGGCCACAGGGCGGCATGGAATACCCGATGATCACCTTCAATGGCGGCACTTATGGCCGACCGGTTGAGGATGATGATGGCAATCTGTCCTATTCGCTGGGCGCCAAGCGCGGTCTGATTGGGGTCATCATTCATGAGATCGGGCACATCTATTTTCCAATGGTCGTGAATACCGATGAGCGCCAGTGGACCTGGATGGATGAAGGGGTGAATTCCTTCCTCCAATTTGAAGCCGAGCGTCTGTGGGAGGAAGACTTCCCGGTGCGTCGCGGTGACCCGCACACGATTACGTCCTACATGGTGTCTCGCGATCAGATGCCGATCATGACGCAGTCGGATTCGATCCTGCAATTCGGCCCCAACGCCTATTCCAAGCCGACCATCGCTCTCGTCATCCTGCGCGAAACGGTTCTCGGCCGTGAATTGTTCGATGAGGCGTTCCAGACCTATGCCCGGCGCTGGCGGTTCCGGCGGCCGACCCCGTATGATTTCTTCCGCACGATGGAAGAAGTGTCCGGCGTTGATCTCGACTGGTTCTGGCGCGGCTGGTTCTATTCGACCGATCATGTCGACATCTCCATCGACCGGGTCATCGAGGGCACGCTCAACACGGAGAATCCGGAAATCGAGAACGCCCTCGCGGCCCAGATCGAGGCCGATCGCGCGGAAAGCCTGACCGAGGTGCGCAATCGCGAGGACGGTCTGTCCACCTATGCCGAGAGCAATCCGGAAGTGATCGAATTCTACTCCCGTACCGATCGCCACGCGGTGACCAATCGTCAGCGCGAAGCCTATGAGCGTTTCCGTGACGGGCTGGAAGAGTACGAGGAGGAGATCATCGATCGTGGCGATCGATTCTACTATGTCGATCTGTCCAACCAGGGTGGCGTGGTGATGCCGGTCATTCTCGAGTTCACCTTTGCCAATGGCGAAACAGACCTGGTCCGCATACCAGCCGAGATCTGGCGCTATAACCCGGTCAATACGACCTGGGTCTATCGCACCCAGCGTGAGGTGGTGTCCGTCGAACTCGATCCGCTTTGGGAAACGGCGGATGCGGACCGGACGGACAACTATTATCCGCCCCGTATCGAGCCGACCCGGCTGGAGATGTACCGCTCCTCATCGAGCAGTTCGAACATGATGGACGACATGGATCGCCGCGTGACCCGCGACGACATCCAGGACAGGCCGGAATAGGACAATGAAGAGTCTGAAAGCCAGCATTATGGGCGCATTGATCGCCGGGGTGGTCGTCATGACGGCCCCGGCCTTCGCGCACAAGGTCCACGCCGGTGCCACCGAGGTCAGCCTCAATCCGCGCACCGGTGAGATGGAAGTCGTCCACCGCATTTTCGCCGATGATCTCATGGTCGCAATCGGGCGTGATGATGGCGATGCCGAAGATGTGCTCGCCGAGGCGGCAGGGCTTGAAGCCGTCCGCGATTATACCCTTGCCAATTTCCGCTTGGGAGACCCGACAGGGCTCCTGTACGAGCTTAACTATGTCGGCGCGGAGATCGATGGCGAGTTTGCCTGGATCTATTTCATCACCGAGGCCCCGCAGGACGAAAGCGGTTTTACCGTGGACAATGACCTGCTCGCCGACGTGCTCGACGACCAGGTCATGATGACGAATTTCCGCTTCAACTCCCTGGTCCGCACCGCCATGCAGGGCGAGGGGCGGCGCGAACCTGTGCGGGTGAGCTTTGCGGATTAACGGGACAGGTGTGATAGCACCCGGCGCAACATGACCAGTCCAACACCTGACACCAGCACGGCCATGCCTGCGAAAAGAGTCCAGTCGAGCGGAGCGAAGGCCCAGATGGCGGCGTAGAGGATCGCGGTGATCATGAACATGCGGCCGGCAAAGCGGTTGAAAGCCTGTTCCGATGCGCGGTCACACTTGGTCGAATTGAGCGACACGCCACTTTTGGGGACAAGGTTTCCGTAGGCGGCGAAGACCAGACCGAACACTACGCCCATGGTCCGCTGTTCGAAATCATCATTCATCTGAACGAATTGCGATGTGTAGGCTGCGGTCATGGCCAGGGGGATGGCCAACATCAGACCGGCCGATGTGATGGCGTTGCGGATTTGGGTCAGCTCCTCCATCGCCTCCTCGCTGGCGGCGCCGTGGAATTTCAGGCGCTCGATGAGCAGCCAGACAATCGGGAAGCCGGCGGCGACAGCCAGGAACAGCCAGGCCGCGTCGGGATTGAGCCACGCACTGGTGGCCCCGAAAGCAACAACAAGGCCGGTCATGATCAGGGGCGTAACGATTTGCGGACGGTCAAGGCTCATGGCGTGTTCTCCTTGTTGTCTGGGCTTGGGGCTCCAATACCGAAGGCTTGTGCGAAGCCGAACAGAGCGTCTTCCAGGACGCTGAGGCGAATGCGGTAGATGACTTGCTTGCCCTGCTTGGTCGCGTCGACCAGCCCGGCTTCCTTCAGGACCGCAAAGTGCGCGGACATGGTCGGCTTTGATACATCGAACTCGGCCGAGATTTCCCCGGCGCTCATGGGTTCCTCGCGCAAGAGTTCGAGGACGCGGCGCCGTGTCGGGTCGGCAAGGGCTTTGAATACACTGCTCATGCGAAGATAGTTAGCTAAATGTCGAAATGAAGTCAACAACAATTCGACCATTGACTAATTAATAGAGCAGGCGGGGTTTCCCGACACCCCTTGGCGGATCGGGCGATCAATGCCATCTAAGCAGGCAGAAAAGGGCGCCATACGCCCTTCACCAGGGGGCGTTATGGCCAGGCTCTTGCTCTATTACGCCCATCCCGGGCAGAAATTCTCCCATGTGAATCAAGCAATGTGGACCGCGGCGCAGGATCTCGACGGGATTACCCGCGTCGACCTTTATGCCGAGAATCCGCGCATGGATATCGATGTCGACCGGGAGCAGGCCCGCCTGCTCGAACACGATGTTATTCTCTTCCAGTTCCCACTGTTCTGGTACTCGACACCGGCCATCATCAAGGAGTGGCAGGATTTGGTTCTTGAGCACGGGTTTGCCTACGGCTCCGATGGAGACAAGCTGGCCGGCAAGACCCTGATGCTGGCCATCACAGCGGCCGGTCCGGCCGACGCCTATAGCCATGAAGGCTATCAGCGCTTTCCGCTCAGGACATTTCTGACCCCGCTAGAACAGACCGCGCATCTGTGTGGCATGCGGTTCGCGACCCCGTATGTGCTCCATGCTTCCTTGCGTGCGCCGGGCGATGGCACTGTGGAGCCGCATGCGCTGGGATATCTCAAACTGCTGGGCGCCATTCGTGACAACCGCTTTGATTTCGACAAAGCCGCATCGCAGGACATCCTCACCCATGACACTTTGCCGATCCGGGAGCTGATCTGAGCCATGGGCGATTTTCTCCTTCTTGCATTCATCTTCCTGAGTGCCGGCGTTATCGCCGTCCCGATTGCCTCGCGGCTCGGCCTGGGCTCGGTGCTTGGCTATCTACTGGCGGGTATTGCGATCAGCCCGTTGCTGGCGGCGATCGACGTCAATGTCACCGCGATCCAGCAATTCGCCGAGTTCGGCGTGGTCATGATGTTGTTCCTGGTCGGTATCGAGCTTGATCCGCGACGCTTGTGGGATTTGCGTGCCAAGCTCCTCGGACTGGGCGGGCTGCAGGTCGCCCTGACAGTTTTCGCCTTGATGGGCGTGGCTATGTTGTTTGGCTATACTTGGTCCGTCGCCCTGGCGATTGGCCTGATCCTGATGCTGTCTTCCACGGCGATAGTTCTTCAAACCCTGCAGGAAAAGGGGTTGCTGAAGTCCGATGGCGGGCAGGGGAGTTTCTCGGTCCTCCTGTTCCAAGACATTGCCGTCATTCCCATGCTGGCGCTGATCCCGCTTTTGGCCTTGCCGGAGCTTGTCCCGGCGGCCACAGATACGGCCCAAGCCGGTACGGGCGACGCGGGACGTTCGCTCAGCCTCGTCGAGGGACTGACGGGTTGGCAGCAGGCGGGTGTCACCATTGGTGCCATCGCTTTTGTCATTCTCGGGGGCAGCTATCTGACGCGACCCATTTTCCGTTTCATCGCCATGGCCCAGCTGCGCGAGCTGTTCACTGCCACGGCCTTGATGATCGTGATCGGTATTGCCTTGCTGATGACACTGGTCGGCCTGTCGCCGGCACTGGGCACATTCCTGGCCGGTGTTGTCCTGGCCAACAGTGAATACCGCCACGAACTCGAGAGTGATATCGACCCGTTCAAGGGGCTTTTGCTCGGGCTGTTCTTCATCACTGTCGGGGCCAGTATCAACTTCCAGCTCCTGTTCGCCGACTTCGCCCCCTATTTGGGAGCTGCGATCGGCTTCATGGCGGTCAAGGCCGTGGTCATGCTGGGACTGGCGATCGCCTTCAAGATCCGCGGTGCGGACAGATGGCTGTTCGCGCTGGGACTGGCCCATGCCGGCGAGTTTGCCTTTGTCCTGCTTTCCCTGTCGGTTGCGAATTACGTGATCCCGCAGGCCTTGGCTGATCAGCTCTTGCTTGTCGTGGCCCTGTCGATGCTGATCACGCCCTTGCTCTTCATCCGGTTCGACAAGGTGATAGCCCCCGCCTACGCCAAGCCAGACGAACAGGCCGCGGACGAGATCGAGGAGAATAATCGCATCATCATCGCCGGGCATGGCCGGTTTGGTGGTATCGTCAATCGCATGCTGCGCCGTGAAGGCTATGAGACGACCGTTCTCGACTATAGTTCCGAGCAGCTGGAAATGCTGCGGACCTTCGGTTTCCAGGTGTATTTCGGGGATGCGACACGGCCGGATCTTCTGCACGCCGCTGGCATTGCCGATGCCAAAATGCTGATCATCGCCATTGATGACAAGGAGCAGATCACCGAGCTCACGCGCTATGTCTGCAAGCACTATCCCGGTGTTCACATCATCGCCCGGGCCAAGGATCGTCAGCACGTCTATGATCTCTACGCGGCAGGGTGCCGGGATATCATTCGCGAGACCTTCGACAGCGGGGTCCGGACCGGGCGTTCAGCCTTCGAGGCTCTCGGAATACATCCCTTCGAAGCTGAACGCATGGCGCGCGGGTTCGTCAAATCCGATCGCGAGGCGATTGTGGAAATGGCCGCGCTCTATGATCCCGACGTGCCGATCCATCAAAACCAGCCCTATGTGGAAAAGTCGCTAGAGCTGAGCGAGCGGCAAAATTCCGAGCTACGCAATGGCCAACGCGCCTTTTCCGGCCGCAGCGAGCGGGGCTGGGTTCCGCCAACGGTGGCGGACGTGGATGCCGAGGAAAGTGGCAACAAGGCTGGCGACTAGAAGTGCGGGGCCTGGGGGTGCGGCGCTGACTTCAGGGAGGCTGGCGGCGGAGACGCCTAGGTCTCAGGTTTCTGCGCCCTGGCTCCAAAACCGAGCAGGCCGACAATTGTATTGCCCATCTTGATCATGCGGAGCAGCGTGGCCGGTGGAACCTTGAGCATTTGCTCGTACCAGCGATCCATGCTTCCGGTGAATTCCTGCATGGCTTCCAGACGCGCCCGCTGGGTCGCGCTGACCCGGCTGTCATTCTCTGCCTCGGCCAGACAGGTTTCCAGCGTTTCGAGGGCCGGGTTGAGCTCGCGTTCCTTGCGAATACTGGCGATACGCATCGCCATTTCCCAAACGTCATCTTCGGCGGCAAAGTGGTCGCGGCGATCACCCGGGACAGGGACGCGTTTCACGATCTTCCAGGCCTGCAGCTCCTTCAGAGAATTGGACACGTTTGAGCGCGCGACACCCAGTGTCTCCGCGATGTCCTCGGCATTGAGCGGGCGGTCGCTGACATAGAGCAGAGCGTGAATTTGCGCGATGGTTCGATTGACGCCCCATTGGCCACCCATATCACCCCATTGCAGGATGAAACGCTGTATGGCGGGTGGCAGCTGATCGAACTTGTGAGTAATTTCTGTCATAACAGAAAATTAGATCGCGGATGCATTCCTGGCAAGCTTCGATGCGTACGCAGCGCTTGAAGCCCGCGGCGGCCCGGATTATGTGCTGCTCATGGCCAATCTAATCGATAATACCGCCCGCCAAGATGCCCGCGCCGCGCGCCACCCGGAAAAGCAGAAACGCCCGGATACACCGATCCTGCGCAAGCCGGATTGGATCCGTGTGAAAGCTCCGCTGGGAAAGACGTTTTCCGAGACGCAGAAGATCGTCAAGGATGGCGGCCTGGTTACTGTCTGCGAGGAGGCTGGCTGCCCCAATATCGGCGAATGCTGGGATCAGAAACACGCGACTTTCATGATCCTCGGCGACACCTGCACGCGCGCCTGCTCCTTCTGCAATGTGAAAACCGGTCTGCCCGGGGCGGTCGATACGGATGAACCGCGCCGGATCGCGGAAGCGGTCGCCCAGATGGGGCTCAACCACGTCGTCATCACCTCGGTCGACCGGGACGATCTCGATGATGGCGGCGCGCAGCATTTTGTCGATGTCATCGAGGCTATTCGGTCCAAGTCACCGGGCACAACGATCGAGATCCTCACGCCGGATTTCCTGCGCAAGGACAATGCCGAGGATATCGTCATTGACGCCAAGCCGGACGTGTTCAACCACAATCTGGAAACGGTTCCGCGTCTCTATCTCTCCATCCGGCCCGGCGCGCGCTATTATCATTCGCTGCGTCTGCTGGAACGTGTGAAGCAGCGTGATCCCGCGCACTTCACCAAATCTGGGATCATGGTTGGCCTCGGTGAGAGCAAGGAAGAGGTAATGCAGGTCATGGATGATATGCGGTCCGCCGGCATCGACTTCCTGACCATCGGTCAATATCTGCAGCCGACCCGGAAACACGCCGCGGTCGACCGTTTCGTCACACCGGACGAGTTCAAGGCCTACGAGACCATTGCCCGGGCGAAGGGCTTCCTCATGGTTTCCGCAACGCCGCTAACCCGGTCCAGCCACCATGCCGGAGACGACTTCAAGAAGCTGCGGGCAGCCCGGGATCAGCAACTGGCCCGGTCGTGACCACGGTACTGACGGAACGCCTGCGCCTGTTTCACGAGCCGGACGATTTGTTCGCGCTGGTTTCTGATGTGCGGCGTTATCCCGACTTCATTCCGCAGATTACGGCCATGCGTGTCTCGAATGAGCGTGTGGATGGAGAGGTCACCGATCTGACCGCCGAGGCGCGCGTCCGCTACAAATTCGTCACCGAGCGCTTTACCAGCCAGGTGCGCGCGGATCGTGCAGAGCGCACGATCGATGTCGGCTTCGTTGCGGGTCCGTTTCGGGTTCTCGAAAATCGCTGGCGCTTCCGGCTGCTCTCGGACGGGTCGAGCCTCGTCGATTTCTACATCAACGCCGCCTTCCGCAACCCGATCCTGCAAATGCTGCTCGACAGTAATCGAGACCGCGCGGCCCAGGTGTTGGTCAACCGTTTTTCGGCCGAGGCCGAACGGCGTTTCGAGACAGCAGGGGATCCCGGCCTCGATCTAGGCAAAGAGATCGACGCCCTCGGATAAGAGGTCGAGCGCATTGTAGACACTGGCCTGGCGCACGGCACTGCGGCCTCGATCGCCGAAGCGCCGGACATCGCTCTTTACCAGGCCATTGCGCCCGGCGAGCGCAAAATGTACCAGGCCGGCGGGCTTGCGCGCCGTGCCGCCCGGGCCGGCAACTCCCGTAATCGATACGGCGATGTCCGCATTCGAGCGCAACAGGGCCTCTTCTGCCATGCGCCGCGCCACCTCGGAGGACACGGCTCCGCTGGCGTTGATGATGCGGGCGGGAATACCCAGAAGTTCACTCTTGGCCTCGTTGGAATAGGTCACGAAACCGCGGTCGAGCACATCCGAGGAGCCGGGGATGTCGGTCAGCAGGGCACAAACCAGGCCGCCCGTGCAGCTTTCCGCCGTGGCGATCATCACTCCGGCTGTTCGGGCACGATCAAGCAAGTCGCTCGCGCGTTCGATCAAATCCGGTGTGAACATCAGCTCATTCTCGCTGTTGCAACGGCCTGCGCCGCCAATCCTTCGCCGCGGCCGGTGAAGCCGAGCTTCTCCGTTGTCGTCGCCTTGATATTGACCCGCGCCTCCGGCAGGCCGAGCAGCTCAGCCACGCGCCGGCGCATGGCGGTCCGGTGCGGGCCGATTTTAGGACGTTCACAGATCACGGTGATGTCGGCATGAACGAGATCGCCACCGGCTTCGCGAAGGAGGGCGAGGGCATGAAGCAGGAATTGATCTGAAGAGGCACCGGACCAGCGCGGATCACTGGGCGGGAAGTGCTGACCGATATCCCCCGCACCCGCGGCACCCAGTACAGCGTCAGTGAGCGCGTGCAGGCCGGCATCGGCATCGGAATGCCCGACAAGGCCGAGCCCGGCCTCAATCTCCACACCACACAGCCACATGCTCTCAGCAGGCTCCAGCCGGTGCACATCATAGCCTTGGCCTGTGACGAATATCGGATCGGTCTGGCGCAACATGGTCTCGGCTTTCTCGAAATCTTCCGGCCGGGTGATCTTGAAATTGTCTGGATCGCCTTCAACCACGCGCACCGTCAACCCGGCCATTTGGGCGACACCGGCATCATCATGCATGGCCTGCGGGCCGAGGCGGTCATAGGCCGCCAGCAATTGCTGGAAATGAAAGCCCTGGGGCGTTTGGGCGGCAAAGACCTCATCCCGGTTGAGCGGGCCGGTCATATTGTGATCGCGAGCGGTGAAAAGCGCATCTGTCATGCCCAGAGCGGGCAGGGCCGCGGGTCCGGCCTCCAGCGCCGTCACGACGCGGCCAATCAGCGCGTCAGACACAAAGGGCCGGGCGGCGTCGTGGATCAAGACGGTATCCGGATTGAGGGCAGAAAGCTGGTCGAGACCGGCTTTGACAGAGGCCGACCGCGTGGCCCCACCAAACACCGACTGCGCTCCCAGGCCCAGCGCGTCAAAACGGTCCTGATCGGCCGGGTTGATGACGACGCAAATCGACGCCTCGGGCAGAGCCGATTGAAAGGCCTCTACCGTCCGGGCGAGCACAGCCTCGCCACCGATCTCGCGGTATTGTTTGGGCAGGTCGCCGCCGGCCCGTTCCCCGCGGCCAGCTGCAACGATAATCACACCGGTTTTCAACGCGCAGTCCTATCCGTTGCCGCGGCGCAGCATACTCGTTAGCTTGCCCGCTTACGACGCACTGCCCGGATTTGTCCAGTCGCATGGCCTTTTCGATCGCCCAATACACCATCCCTTCGCGGGCTGTACTCGCGCCCATGTCAGGCGTGACCGACCTGCCATTCCGGCGCCAGGTTCAGCGCTTCGGGGCCGGCATGGTAGTGTCTGAAATGGTCGCAAGTGATGCCCTGGCCGCCGGGCGAGTGGATATGGTGCGCAAGGCCCAGGCGGATGCCAGCCTGTCTCCCTGCATTATCCAGCTGGCCGGACGGGAAGCGCGCTGGATGGCTGAAGGCGCCAAGATTGCCGCCGATGCCGGGGCGGACATCGTCGATATCAATATGGGGTGCCCGGCGCGCCAGGTGACGAAAGGGCTCTCGGGCTCGGCCTTGATGCGCGATCTCGATCACGCCCTGGGTCTGATCGAAGCGACAGTCGCGGCGGTGGATATTCCCGTGACTCTGAAAATGCGGCTGGGCTGGGATCATGACAGTATCAATGCGCCCGAGCTGGCCCGCCGGGCCGAGCTTGCCGGCGTCCAGCTGGTAACGGTGCACGGCCGCACACGCCAGCAATTCTACAAGGGCGAGGCCGACTGGGCCGCCGTGCGGCCTGTGCGTGAGGCTGTCAGTATTCCGCTGATCGTCAATGGCGACATCACCAATTCGTCGGAAGCCCGGTCGGCGCTCGACCAATCCGGTGCGGACGCCGTGATGATCGGGCGGGCGGCGCAAGGACTTCCCTGGCTCGTCGGAATGATCGGGGCCGAACTCGAGGGTGCCAAGCGATTGGTCCCTTGGACTGCCAAGCTCGAGGCCTTGCGGCAGGAGTTCGATGACAGCCTCGGTTTTTATGGCGAGGAACTGGGGATACGTATGATGCGCAAGCACTTCGCATCCTTTGCTGATGCGGAACTTGAAGGCGAGGCGGTTTCCCTCGCCAAACAAACGCTGTGCCGAAGCATGGAACCGGAGCAGATCCGGGAGTGCCTGCTGGCCCTGACACCGCGTGTCCGGCTCGACGCGGCATGACTGACGGCCTGCGCGACCGGATATTCCTTGCCGCTGCAGATCACGCGGTCAGCCCGATCTGGGTTTTCTCTCCGAGCCTTGAGCTGGTCTGGTCCAACATGGCGGCGCAGGAATGGCAGGGGCAGGCGCGCTTGCGCTTTGACGCCGTCACTGCCGATCTGCCTCCGGACACCATGGCCGGTGTATTCCAGGCGGTCTTGCGGCGGGCCCGTCAGGAGGGCCGGGATGTAACGCACCGCGAGCCGACCGAGCATGGCGACCCATTTGAGCTTCACGTCCGCTGGTCCGGCGATAATGAGTGGCTCGTTGCCAATCTTATCTCTCTTCATACGACGGCGCTTGAAACGCCGTCCGGACTGCAGGCGCTGGGCTTCGGCCGCATGCTGGCCCATGAGCTGAAAAACCCCTTGGCCAGTATTCGGGGCGCGGCCCAGCTCATCGAGGCCGATGCGGAGGATCCGGACGTCGCGGCGCTGGCCGTCAGCATCCGCGATGATAGTGACCGGATTACCCGGCTCACGGATCATTGGAGCCAGGTCGGTGATATCAACCTGGCCCGGTCGGAGCCGGATAATGTCAACCGCATCGCTTTTGCCGCGTTGAATAACTGGAAACGGGGCTATGGATCGGATTTGCCGATTTTGACCCAGCAATTCGACCCCTCGCTCCCCGATGTGCGCGGTGATGCAGACCTTCTGGGGCAGTGCCTGATCAACCTGCTCGACAACGCAGCCAGTGCGCTGGAAGAGCGCGACGACGCGGAAATCCAGCTCTTGACCCGCTATGACCCCGCGGCCCGGGCGCCGGAAACCGGTGCGCCGACCCCCATCACCCTGATCGTTCGGGACAATGGCCCGGGAATTGATGCTGCGATCAGACCGGGCTTGTTTACCCCTTTCGTGACGTCGAAACCGGCCGGGGAAGGATTGGGGCTGGCTTTTTGCGCCCGGGTGATGACCTTGCATGAGGGCTGGATCGACTATTATAGCGAGACCGGCAAGACGGAGTTCCGACTTCGCCTGCCCAGGCTAGTGGAGACAGGATAATGGCCGGTCGTGTTATTCTGCTGGAAGATGATGAGGGCCTGAGAAACGTGCTTGTGCGGGCCCTGCGCAAGGCTGGGTTTGATGTTCGCGCGACCGCGTCGCCGCAGACCGTGGAAACCTGGCTACGCCGGGGTAAAGAGGACTTGCTGCTGGCCGACGTTCTTCTGGATGGCGAGAATTTCATTACGCGCCTGCCCCAGATCATGCGGCTGCAGAAGGACCTCCCGGTTATCCTGATGAGTGCCCAATCGACGGCCCGAACCGCCATCGGAGCGGAGCGCGAGCGGGTGTTTGATTATTTGCCCAAACCGTTTGATCTCAACCATATGATCGAGCGCGTCGAGGCGGCCTTGGCCCCGCTGAAGCTGAAGCAAGCGGACAGCAGCGACAGTTTCGGGTTGATCGGCCGTTCTGGGGCCATGCAGGAGAGCTTCAGGGGGCTTGGGCGCGCCGTACGCAGCAGGTCGCATGTCTTGCTGTTGGGCGAAAGCGGTGTCGGCAAGCAGCTGGCCGCGGAGATTATCCTCAGCGAACGGGGGCATGCGCCAGACAAGGTTCAGCGCCTGACCCGCACCCATGGCGCTGAGCGCGTTTTCGATCAGGTCGAGACAGGCGGCTGTTTCATCGCCCTGAGACTGGATACCTGGTCTGATGACAGCCTCGCTGCTTTGCTGGACGGGCTGGACTGTTCGGCCCGTAGTGAAATCATTGCAACGGCGAGGCGGGCTGATTTTTCTCCCGCGTTGGCCATGCGTCTGGGCGAGTGCCGGATCGATCTGCCGCCCCTGCGGGAGCGGGCAGAGGATATTCCCGAAATCGTCGATAGCTTTGCCCGCCAGTATTCGAGCGATCAGGGTGTGAGAGGTGCGGGCTTCAGCGACGCGGCCCTCAAGCGGCTCGAGCAACATGCTTGGCCGGGAAACATCTCAGAACTTAAGAATGTCGTCGCGCGGGCTGTGCTTGAAAGTGGCCGGGACCAGATCGGACGCGAACAGGTTGAGTTTCTGCTGGACAGTTCGCCCATTGAAGCCATAACCCCCGGCGGGGATGTGTTCGACCAGGCCGCTGCATCGGCTCTGGCAGCAGGGGATTCACGGCAATCATCGCTTGATGCCCTGGACAGAGCCCTGATCCGGGCTGCTCTTGTTAGCTGCGCGGGTAACAAGTCGCGGGCTGCCGACAAGCTGGGGATGAACCGCAATACGCTGGCCCGGCGCCTGAGCGATCTCGGACTGGACTTGGACTAACTTGTTGCCCGTGGGGCACGGCTGTTGATTTTTCGCAACAGAGCGTTAGGCTGGCGCAAACAGCCAACGGAAATCGGTTTGTCGTCAACGGGTACGCATACTCTGATCCGGAATATTTCTCCTCGATCCGCCGCGTTTTTTGTGGCCGGGCTGGTGCTTGCGACCTCGATCCTGGTTGGCACGGCGGTCGCGGTGCTGGGCGGTTTTGGCACCCTTGATCCGGGAAATCCGCTGGCGCTCTATATCCTCGGCGGCAACGCAGCCCTACTCGTCGTTCTTGGTCTTGTGGTTGCGGTTCGGTTGCGGCGGCGCATCGGCGGGCGTGGCTTTGGCGAACCGGCGCCGCGCCTGCACCTGCGCTTCGTGGGACTGTTTGCGCTGGCGGCGGCCACGCCGGCGATCTTCGCGGCTGTCTTCCTCGGCGCGGTGCTCTCACGCGGCGTGGAATACTGGTTCGGCGAACAGGTCAGTAGTTTCGTTGAAACCACCCGCCAGACCTCGCAGGCTGTTTTCTTTGAGGAAGCCGAGACCACACGCGGGCGCATGAGCCGGATCACTGCGGAGATCGAAACGGATGAAGCCGTCGAAATGTTCCGCAATAGCCGCATCCAATTCAACCGCGTCTTCGCCGCCGTCACGGCGCGTGCCCAGCTGGATGCCGCTTACATTATCGACCGCAGCGGGACCCGTCTGGCCGAGGCCGAGTTCCGGGCGGATGAGGTCTACATCCCGCCGACATCCGTCATGTATGACGATGCGGACGAAGGGCTGGCCGGCACGACCGGGCCGTTCTTCTCGATACGCGCCGGACTGCCCGAAGGCGCAGAAGCCATGCGCATGCTGTTCCGGCTGGAGAATTACGACAGCGCCTATCTTTATGTTTCGCGTGAAATGGATATGAGCCTGTGGCGCGACATCCTCAATGCCAGCGAGTCCCTGCGTGTGGTGCGCGAGAGCGAAGCCAATGCCCGTGCCGTCTTCTTCCTGATCTATGCCGAGGTCGTGGCGCTGATCATCATCGGCGCGATCTGGTTGGCGCTTTCAGCCGCAACCCGCGTGGTAACGCCGATTTCGCGCCTCGTCGCGGCGGCTGAGCGCGTCCGGATCGGTGACCTGGATGTCCGGGTGCAGATGGGCCGTGAGGATGATGAGATCGCCGCATTGGGCCGGGCGTTTAACCGGATGACGCGGCAATTACGCAGCCAGCGCCGTGAATTGATCGAATCCCATGCCGAGTCGGAGCAGCGCCGGGCCTTTACCGAAGCGGTGCTGGCCGGTGTCAGTGCCGGTGTCATGGGGGTCGACCCGTCTAACCGGATCGCCCTGATTAACCGCTCGGCGGTCAGCCTGTTGAGCCCGGGCACGGATGATCTGATCGGTACTGCGGTTGAGGACATCTCCGAGGAGCTCGCCGGTGTTGTCGAACGGGCAAGGCGTCGGCCCGGCATCATCGCGGAGGCCCAGGTTGATATCGAAACGGCAGACGAGCAGACGCGGCACCTTTCCGTGCGTGCGACGATGGACGAGGAAGCCGGGCTTATCGTCACCTTTGATGATGTTACGCGCCTGGTGAACGCGCAGCGCAATGCCGCCTGGCGCGACGTCGCACGGCGCATCGCCCACGAGATCAAGAATCCGCTGACCCCGATCCAGCTGTCCGCTGAACGCATCAAGCGCAAATACCGCGCAGAAATCACCTCCGATCTGGAGACGTTTGACCGCTGTACCGACACCATTGTCCGCCAGGTGATGGATATCGGGCGCATGGTCGACGAGTTCTCTTCCTTCGCCCGCATGCCGCAGCCGAAGGTCGAGGTGGTGGAGATGGGCGAATTGACCCAGGCCGCAGCCTTTGCCCAGCGTGTGGCCTCGCCGAAGATTGAGGTCGGCTATGTGGCCGCGCCGGACAAGATCTTCGCGCTGTGCGATGCCCGGCTGTCGAGCCAGGCGCTTGCCAATATTCTCAAGAATGCGGCCGAAAGTGTCTCCAGCCGGATGAAGAATGAAGTCGGCGGCGATCTGCCAGGTTGCATCGATGTCTCGCTCCGGGCTGATGAAGAGTTTGCGATTATCGAGGTTTGCGACAACGGCCTGGGATGGCCAACCGCCAACCGCGAGCGCCTGACCGAGCCTTACATGACCACGCGGGAGAAGGGCACGGGCCTGGGCCTCGCGATCGTGAAGCGGGTGATGGAAGACCATAATGGACGATTGGAACTGGACGTGCCCAAGGATGGGCATGGCGCCGTCGTTCGGCTCGTCTTCCCGCTGGCCCAAGATACTGAAACCATGATGCCTAGCGTACAGGAGGCCTGATCCATGGCACGTGACATCCTGATCGTAGACGATGAAGCCGATATCCGGGAACTCATCGGCGGTCTGTTGGAGGATGACGGGTACGAAACCCGCGAGGCGGGCGATGCCGATGGCGCGCTCCGCGAAATCCGCGCCCGCAAGCCGTCTCTGGTGATCCTCGACGTCTGGCTGCAAGGCAGCCGGCTGGACGGTATTGAATTGCTCGACGAGTTCAGCGCTATCGATCCCAACCTGCCGGTGATCGTGATTTCCGGTCACGGTAATATCGAAACGGCGGTGGCGGCGATCCGGAAGGGCGCTTACGACTTCATCGAGAAGCCATTCAAGAGTGACAAACTCCTGCTGACCGTGGCCCGCGCGCTTGAGACCAGCCGCTTGCGGCAGGAAAATGCCGAGCTGCGCGCCCGTTCGGAAGTGCAGAGCACGCTGATCGGCTCCTCCTCCAGCATCGTCCAGGTCAAGCAGCTGATTGATCGGGTAGCGCCGACTAATAGCCGGATCATGATCAAGGGCCCCTCCGGGGCGGGCAAGGAACTCGTCGCGCGGCAGATCCATGAGAAATCCCCGCGGGCCAATGCCGATTTCGTTGCGGTCAGTGCTCCGGGCATTTCGCCGGAGCGCTTCGAGGAAGAGCTTTTCGGGCGCGAGCATGAGGATGGCAAGCTGAAGCATCCCGGCCTGCTCGAGCGGGCCCATGGCGGCACCCTCTATCTCGATGAGATCGCCGACATGCCGCAGGAGACCCAGAGCAAGCTGCTACGCTTGCTGGTCGAACAGCGTTTCCGCCGGGTTGGCGGGACCGAGGATGTGAAGGTCGATGTGCGGGTGATCTCCAGCTCGGCGCGCGATCTGCATGGCTCGATCGAGGCGGGCGGTTTCCGCGAGGACCTCTATCACCGGCTTGCCGTGGTTCCGGTCAACGTCCCGGCTCTGGCTGAGCGCCGTGAGGACATCCCCGCGCTCGTGGAGCATTTCCTCGGCAACCTGACCGCTTCCGCCGGCTTGCCGCGCCGAGGCTTTGGAGACGACGTCATGGCAGCCCTACAGGCCCATAGCTGGCCCGGCAATGTCCGGCAGTTGCGCAATAATGTGGAGCGTCTGCTGATCCTGGCGACCGGTGCGCCGGATGAGCCGATTACGCTGGCATCTCTGCCGTCAGAGGTCGTGGCCCGGGACAATCAGGAATCAGGCTTCGACAGCGAGAAAATGATCGCCCTGTCTCTGCGTGAGGCGCGGGAGAGCTTCGAGCGGGAATATCTCAAGGCGCAGATCGACCGATTCGGCGGGAATATCTCGCGCACGGCCGCCTTCATTGGCATGGAGCGCTCTGCCCTGCATCGCAAATTGAAGTCCCTCGGTGTGGGTGGTACGCAAAAGGATGCGGCCCCGACAAGCTCCTGATAGGGTGCCGGCATGAAAGCCATCGTATGCGGCGCGGGTCAGGTCGGTTTCGGCATCGCCCGAGCACTTGCCCAGGAGGGCAATGCAGTCACGGTTGTCGACTGGTCCACGGACCTGATCGACAATATTGTCACGGACCTCGATGTGCGGGGCGTGGTGGGGCATGGCTCCCATCCCGATGTGCTCGAGCGCGCCGGGGCGGCTGACGCAGACCTGATCGTGGCGGTCACCCATTCCGACGAGACCAATATGGTCGCCTGTCAGGTCGCCCACTCCCTGTTCGAAACGCCGATGCGGATCGCGCGTGTCCGGGCGCAGAACTATCTCGACCCGGCCTGGGGCGATTTGTTCACGACCGGCAATCTGCCCATCGACGTCATCATTTCGCCTGAGCTCGAGGTTGGCCGCGCCATCCTGCAAAGGGTTGAAACGCCGGGCGCCTTCAACACGGCGGTCTTCTCCGGCGGGCGGGTACAATTGCTCGGTCTGAGGCTGGAAGAAAGCTCTCCGGCAGCTGGCTCATCCAGTGAACAATTACTGGAGCTGTTTCCCGACCTCAGAGTGGCTGTGGTCGGCGTGCAGCGCGAGAAGACGCTGTTTATACCGCAGCCCGGCGACCCGCTGCTGGCTGGCGATGACGTCTATGTCGTCACTCCAGGGGCGCAGGCTCGCCGCGTTCTCGATATCTTCGGGCGCGATGCGGAGACGGTACGCCGCGTGGTCATCGTCGGTGCCGGCAATATCGGGGTCTATGTCGCCCGGGCGCTGGAACGCGCCGGCGGGGTCAAGGTGCGTCTCGTCGAGGCCAACAAGGCCAAGGCTGAGGCCGCTGCAGAGCGCTTGAAGAAAACCGTGGTCTTGCATGGCGATGGACTCGATGCCCGCATCATGCGGGAAGCTGGTGTCGCGGATGCAGAGCTGGTCGTCTGCGTCACCAATGACGACAAGGTCAACATGCTGTCCGGTGTCATGGCGAAGCGGGAAGGGGGGCAGCGCGCGCTCAGCCTGATCAATGAGCGCTCCTTCGAGGATCTGCGTGAACCTCTCGGTATCGATGTCCTGATCGATCCGCGGGCCACCACGGTGTCGACCATTCTGCAGCATATTCGCCGTGGCCGGATCACCGGTTTGCAGACGCTTGGCGGTGGTCAGGCCGAGGCGCTTGAGGGTATCGCGCTGGCAACCTCGCCGCTGGTAGGCCGTGCGATCCTGGATCTGGAATTGCCCGATGGTGTCGCCCTTGGGGCCGTGGTACGCGGCGACCAGGTCATTTTGCCCGGGGATGATGAACGCGTGCGCGAAAACGACCGTGTGCTGCTCTTCTGCAGCTCCGCCATGATCGCAAAGGTCGAGCACCTTTTCCGGGTCAGCCTGGAATACTTCTAGACCATGGGAACCAGCGCGCTACTACGCCCCCTTGCGGGATTGTGGAGTCTGTTTGGCGCTCTGGCGCTGCTGGCCGCGCTGTTTTCGTTTTCTCTCGGGGAAGGGCATCTCGCCGGGTTGTTCCTGGCCTCGGCGATGCTGGCCGGTGTGCCCGGCTTGATGATCCTGACGGCGACCCGCGGCATGGCGGTCACGGCCAGTGCCGTCGATGCTGTTTTACTGGCCCTTGTGGCCTGGTCCACGACGCCGGCATTTGCCGCGCTTCCCTTCTACCTGTCGGGCTATTTCACCCAGGGCGATGCGTTTTTTGAGGCCTATTCAGCGGTCACAACCACCGGGGCCATCTTGCTCCCGGCAGAGGAGTTGCCGCGCAGCCTCGTCCTCTGGCGCGCCCTGCTGAGCTGGATGGGAGGGTATGCGACGCTGATGCTGGCCGCCGCGATCTTCGCAGCACTCGACAAGGACCTGCCGGCTATCCGCAGATCATCCTTGCTCACCATTCGTCCGGATAACGTCTTCTCGCATCTGCGTCTCGCCGCTCAGCGCATCGGCTTACTGTACTTCGTTATCACCGCGGCAGCGGGCATCGCCCTGATGTTTGCCGGTCAGGAATTATTCAGTGCCAGCGTGTTGGCCATGGGCGCGATTTCCACCGGCGGCTATGCCCCGTTTTCCGGTTCCTTGCTTGAGCCGCTGGGCGTGACCGGGACGACTTTCGTCGCGCTGACCTGCCTTGTCGGAGCCCTCAATATCTCCCTGTTCTGGGACGCCTTGAGAGACAAGACGGCATTGGTTGACCCCGATCTATCGGGGCTGGCAGCCCTGGTTGGTGGCGTGGCCGTGCTGTTTTATATTTCCGAGCCGGAAAACCCGCTGCGCCATGCCACCGACGCCCTGTTTGTCATCAGCACGGCAGGCTACTCCACGGTGTCCCAACTCTCTGCTGCCCCGCTGGCCGCCGTTTTTGCCGCTTTGATCGGCGGTGCAGCGGCATCCACGACCGGTGGGGTCAAAATCTCCAGAATCCTCATGCTCTGGAAGCGTATGGGCACCGAGCTGGCCGTCCTGGCCGACCCCTCGAGTGTCGCACCGGTGAAATTCCGCGACCGGGCGGCTCCTGATCGCAGCTTGTTGTCAGTCTGGTCCTACGTGCTCGCGTTCGCCGCCGTGCTTGGCTTTGGTGCCATCGTGCTGACGATAGCCGGAGCCGCGTTTGAGCAGGCGTTTGGCGCTGTTGCGGCCGCTCTGGCCAATGCCGGGCCGCTCTTCCAATCCCTGGCACCAGAACAGAGCTGGACGGATCTGAGTGCTGCAGCCCGGACCTGGCTTATCCCGGTGATGATCCTAGGACGGCTGGAAGTGCTGGCCGCACTGACAGCGATCGGCGCGCTCTTGATGCGGCGCTAGGGGGATGGCGGGCGTCTTGATACAGCTGTTGATCGCTAGCGACAGCGCTTCGTTTCGGCTTTGTTTGAAAAATGAGATGGTTGCAGGGAGCGGTGAGGGCTGTATAGGGTAAGTAACGAATCGCCTTCAAAGAGCGAAAGACGTGGAGTCCTTATGTCTCACGATAAAAAACAAAACTTGCAGGACGTTTTCCTCAACTCGGTGCGCAAATCGAAGACACCCCTGACGATCTTCCTGGTCAACGGGGTCAAGTTGCAGGGTGTCGTAACGTGGTTCGACAATTTCTGTGTCTTGCTACGTCGGGACGGTCTGTCTCAACTCGTCTACAAGCACGCGATTTCCACGATCATGCCGGCTCAGGCTGTCCAACTTTTCGATCAGGAAAAGGAAGACGAGGCGGCCATTTCTGAAAGTGTGGCGGATTGATCGAGCGCGAAGCGCCCGTTACACGAGCGACCGTCATCCATCCAGGATTGCGCGATCATATGGCTCGCGCCGATGCGCGGCTTGAAGAAGCGTCTGGCCTGGCCGAAGCCCTCGACATGGAGCTGGCCGAGGCGTTCATCGTGCCCCTTCGGAAAATTGAACCCGGGCGGTTTTTCGGCCGGGGCAAGGTTGATGAGCTCAAGCTGCAGCTGAAGCAGACCGAGAGCGATGTCGTCGTGATCGACGCTTCGCTGACACCCATCCAGCAACGAAATCTGGAGAAGGCCTGGCAGGTCAAGGTCGTCGACCGGACCGGGCTGATCCTTGAAATCTTCGGCCAGCGGGCGCGCACCAAGGAAGGTGTCTTACAGGTCGAGCTGGCCCGTCTGGCCTATGAGCGCTCCCGCCTGGTGCGCACCTGGACCCACCTTGAACGTCAACGCGGCGGCCGCGGCTTCCTTGCCGGCCCGGGTGAGACCCAGATCGAGACGGATCGACGGCTGCTGGCCGACAAGATGGCCAAGCTGCGACGCCAGCTGGATGATGTCCGCCGTACGCGCGCCTTGCACCGCAAGACCCGCCAGGACACGCCTTTCCCGACGGTCGCCTTGGTGGGGTATACCAATGCTGGCAAGTCGACGCTGTTCAACACATTGACCGGTGCCAAAGTGCTGGCGCGTGACATGCCGTTCGCGACTCTGGATCCGACGGTGAGGGCGGTCAAATTGCCCCGCGGCATGCAGATCCTGCTTTCCGATACGGTGGGGTTCATCACCGACCTTCCAACCGAGTTGATCGCCGCGTTCCGCGCGACTCTCGAGGAGGTCCGCGATGCGGATATCCTGATCCACGTCATTGACGCTTCTGATCCGGATCTGGAGGGGCGCGTCGCTGATGTGGAAGGCGTGCTCAAAGCTATCGAAGCCGGCCGCGAATTCCAGCAGCCCGTGATTGAAGCCTGGAACAAGTCCGACCTGTTGAGTGCCGACGATTTCGAAGAGGTCGAGCTGGAATGCATGCTGGCCAATCGCAAGGCCGGGCAGGTGGTCAAGCTGCCGATATCCGCAGTTGAGGACATCAATCTCGACGCGCTTTTGGCGACGATCGAGACCGCACTCGCCCAACGTGGCGAAGTGCTTCATCTTACCCTGCCACCGCATGAGGGCCGCGCCATCGCCTGGCTATTGGCAAATGGCGATGTACTCCGTGAGGTGCGGGATGATGAAACCGGTGTCGTTGAGGGCGACTACCGGCTGTCGACCGTCGATGCCGGCCGCTTCCGAGCGCAATTTCCGCATCTTGCCGCACCCTTGCCGGTCGATGACCCCTACGAGGTTTAAACCTCAGAGCCGGCCTTTTGGCGCTGCTTGGCTTCGACCCAGAGCGCTTCCATTTCTTCCAGACTGGTGTCTTCCGGCTTGCGCCCCGAGGCCGCGAGTTTGGTTTCGATATAGCGGAAGCGGCGCTCGAATTTTGCGTTTGCACCCCTGACGGCCGCCTCAACATCTACTTTGAGTTTTCTTCCCAAGTTCGTGCAAACAAAGAGCAAATCACCCACTTCTTCAGCCACGTGTGCCTGGCTGCTATGCGCGACTGCATCGCGAACTTCGGCGATTTCCTCGTGCACCTTTTCCAGAACGCGCTCTGCGTCCGGCCAGTCAAATCCAACACGGGCTGCCCGTTTCTGCAGTTTCTGAGCTCGCTTGAGCGCGGGCAGGGCCACCGGAACATCGTCCAGCACGCTGTCTGCGCGATTCTTCGCGGCTCGCTCCCGGGCCTTTTGTTCTTCCCAGGCTTCTGTTTGGGCCTCACTGTCACGGTGGCTGTCGTCGCCGAAAACATGCGGGTGGCGACGGGTCATCTTGTCATTGATCGCCAGACACACATCATCAAAGTCGAACAGGCCGGCTTCCTTGGCCATTTGGGCGTGAAAGACGACCTGCAACAGGAGATCACCAAGCTCATCCTTTAGGTCGACATAATCCTCGCGCTCGATGGCGTCTGCCACCTCGTAGGCTTCTTCAATGGTGTAGGGTGCGATAGTCGAGAAATCCTGTTCTACATCCCAGGGGCAGCCGGTCTGTGGATCTCGCAGCTGGCGCATGATGGTGAGCAGGTCGTCAATTGGACGGCTGGGCGGCATGAGGGGGCTCCGAAATCTGGAGCGCCGAGTCTAGCCGAGATTCGTCGCGCCGCGACATATACATTAGGCGCATAATAAATATTATGAGAAATAAATAGCAGTCCGTTTAGGGCTGCGGGGCTAACGCAATCGACCCGTTGTCGTCGGTGATTGTCAGCCCGTCATACCCACAGCTTACATGAGCCGGCAATTCGGCCGCCAGGGCATCATAATCCAACGTGATGTGGAGATTGGTCAGGACACCCTGTTTCGCTGAAACGGCTTCTAGCGCGCCTAGAGCATCAGAGACCGAGAAATGTGTCGGATGCGGCTCATGGCGCAAGGCGTCGACGACCCAGCAGCCGATACCCCTGATAATGACGGCGCTGTCATCGGGCAAAGCGCTGATATCGGCCGAATACGCCAGATTGCCAATCTTGAAGCCCAATGACCGTATGCCACCATGTTCCTGGTCAAAAGGCGTGATCGCCACACCCCCGCCGGGACCTTCAATATTCAGGACATGGCGCGGTTGCGGCATGTCACGCGCGTCGAGGATCGCCGGATATGGCGAACCTGGTGGCGCCTCGAAGGCATAACCGAACCGGACCAGGAGTGAACTGCGCGTCGCGGCGTCCATCCACACTGGAATACGTTGACGCTGGAGCAAGGCAAAAGCCCGCAAATCATCCAGGCCATGCGTCTGGTCCGCGTGATCATGTGTAACCACCACGCCATCGAGGCGCGGCACGGCGGCAGAGATCATCTGTTCGCGAAAATCCGGCGCCATGTCGATGGCGATGCGCGTCACACGGGAGCCTTCGGCCAAGTCGTCACGCGTTCGGGCCGCTTCAACAAGCGCCGCACAGCGGCGACGACGGTTTTTCGGATTTCCCGGGTCGCACGCGCCCCAGTCCCCGTTGGCGCGCGGCACACCGCCCGACGAGCCCGAACCTAGAATCGTCAACCGGATCACATGACTCATCCGCGCGGAACCTTGTCAAACAAGCGGTAAAACGCATCCGTGGTGCGCGAGCCGCACTCTTCCAGCGACCAGTCCTTGACCGCGGCCAGACCCGCAGCGACAGCCGGCAGGAAGGACGGCTCGCATCGCTTTCCCCGATGCGGAACCGGAGCCAGATAAGGACAATCCGTCTCGATGATGACCCGGTCGTCGGGCACTTCGCAGGCAAACACCTCCCGCACATCGTCAGCCTTCTTGAAGGTGATGATGCCGGAGGCGGCAAAGTAGGCGCCGAGCTTGGCCGCCCGGTGAGCGAGGCCGACGCTGCTGGTATAGCAATGCATCAGCGGACGGAACGCCCCCTTCCCCATTTCCTCTTCCAGCAGACCGGCCATAGCCTCGTCGGCGTCCCGGGTATGGATCACGAGCGGCAGATCGGCCCGCCGTGCGGCTTCGATATGGGTTTTAAAGCTCTGAAACTGTTCTTCTTTCGGGCTGTAGCCGTAATAGAAGTCCAGACCGGTCTCGCCAATCGCGACGACGCGAGGATGCTGAGCGATCTCAACCAGCTCTTCCGCAGAAATATCTGGCCGGTCCTTGGCATGATGCGGGTGCGCGCCGATCGTGCACCAGATATCGTCATAGCGCTCCGCAATGGCCGAAACCGCCGAAAAGTCGCTGAGCTGGCAACAGATCGTGATCATCTTGTCCACACCGGCTGACCGGGCGCGCTCGATAACGGCATCGAGGTCTTCGGCGAATTGCTCGCCGTGGAGATTGACGTGGCTGTCTATGAACATGGTCGGTTTCTGTACTGTCAGGCTAATTCAGCCCGTGCGGCCTGTGTCACCAGCGACAGGGCGGCCAAGGCGGTTTGCTTGGGATCGAGATAGAGGCCATCACTATCCCGGACAAGACGATTGAGCGACCGCCAGGCTTCAATCCACGGCTCGCTATTTCCGCCCTCCAGTGCAATCGCACGGCTGCGTCGCTGGATAGCGCTGCGCAGGGCGCCATAGAAGACCGGCCCCTTTTCTGCGCCCGTCTTGCCGGTCACCATGTCGGCGAGCTGGCGGATATCTTTTTCGCTCGCGCTTCTCCCCTTGTCCACGAGGCTGTCGATACGGTCGGCCAGTTCGACCCCGCCGCTGACGCTCAAGGCCAGGGCGCGGCCCGGCGCGCCGCCGGAAAGCTCGGCCGCCTGGCGCGCAGCTGACGCGTCGGAAAGACCGGCATTGCTTTGCAGCCAGCTTGCTGTCGCTTCGACCGAAGGCAGTCTGAGATCTAGGCGGCGGCAGCGGGATCGGATCGTGGCCGGCAGTCGGCCGGGAGCATGGCTGATCAGTATCAACAGCCCCCGTTGCGGTGGCTCCTCAAGCGTTTTGAGCAAGGCGTTGGCCGCATTGGTATTCATGTCATCCGCGCTATCAACAAGACAGACGCGCCACCCCCCTGCCCCTGCACTTTTCTCGAAAAAGGCCGGCGCGCGCCGGGCTTCATCGACGGTGATTTCAGCGCGCCAGCGCTTGCGTTTTTCATCCCAAGGACGACGCAGAAGCAACAGATCCGGACAGGCCTGGGCCTCAAGCTGGCGACACACAGGATCGGCTGGATCGGCGCCCAGCGGGCCATAATCTGGAAAAGGTGCAGCGCCGAGGACACGGCGGGCAATACGCCAGGCCAGGCTCGCCTTGCCAACCCCGCGGGGGCCGCAAATCAGCCAGGCATGATGCAGTCGCCCGCTTTCCCACGTCGTCACGATTTCCTGCTCGATATCCTCATGAGCGAACAGGTCGTAACGCTCACGGGGAGGCAGGCAGCCCGGTTCACTGTCGGAAGCGATGTCTGGATCGGTGTTCATACGGCTTGGTCCAAGCGCGCATGAATTTGCTCCAGGGCTCCGGCAAACACTTCATCGGGCGATTTGGCCGCGCTCAGGACGGCACATCGCTCTGGATGGGCCGAGGCGATGTCGAGGAAGGCTTGCCGCAGACGAGCATGAAAGTCTGTGTCGTGCAGTTCAAACCGGGTCGGGTCCTCGCCACGCTCGACCGTCCGGCGCAGGCCAACCAGCGGATCGAGGTCGAGGATCAGGGTCAAATCGGGCTGAAACTCACCCAGGGCCGCACGGTGCAAGGCCTCAATGCGCTCAGGCGGGACACCGCCAGCGCACCCCTGATACGCCGTCGTGGAGTCGGCGAAACGGTCCGACAACACCCAGGCACCCCGCGCCAGAGCCGGTTCGATCACGCGTTCGACATGGTCAACCCGGGCCGCATACATCAGCAGGGCCTCAGCCATGGCCGACCAGCGATCCGTAGCGCCGGTCAGCAGGATTTCACGCAGCATCTCCGCTCCCGGCGTGCCGCCGGGCTCGCGCGTGACAATGACTTCCAGGCCCTTGCCCTGGAGGTGGCATTGCAGGCGCTGGATCAGGGTGGTCTTGCCGGCCCCCTCACCGCCCTCAAGCGATATAAAGCGTCCGCGCACGTCAGTTTCCGCGGATCATGTGAGCCAGAGCGGCCCCGATACGCCCCATAAGGCCCTTACGTTCAACGGTTTCGGCGGCGACGAGGGCAAATTCCTGCGGCTCTTGTTCCGGGATATTAACCACAAGCCGGCCGACTTCCTGTCCGGCGGCGACCGGGGCAACCAGCGGACCGTCATAAACGACTTCAACCGTCATATTGCGACGGGCGCGGCGATGCATGCCCAAGGTCACATCCCCGGCTACGGCGAGCGAAACCCGCTCCGCTTCACCCATGAAGACTTCGGCCTGATGGTCCACAGGGTCGCCGGCCGACAGCAGCTCATAGATGGCATAATCGGACAGGGCCGAACGCATCATGCGCTCGGCCTCATTGGCCCGCGCATTGTTCGATTCCATGCCGTTGAAGACGATAATCCGGCGCACACCATCGCGGACAGCCGAACCGACCAGCCCATAACCGGCCTCCTCCGTATGACCGGTTTTCAGCCCATCGGCGCCGGAAAACACACCGAGGAGCGGGTTCCGGTTGTACTGGCGGATCCCGTTATAGGTGAACTCGCGCTCATTCCACATGCCATAGGCTTCGGGGAAATCACGGATCAGAATGCGGGCAATCTCGGCCAGGTCGCGGGCGCTGATACGATGGTCGGGATGCGGCCAGCCGGTCGCATTGGCGAAGCTGGCGCTCTCCAGGCCCAGCTCACGGGCCCGGTCCGTCATCATGTCGGCAAAAGCCGCCTCGCTGCCGCCAAGGGCCTCGGCGATCACGATGCAGGCGTCATTCCCCGACTGAACCACAATTCCGCGCAGAAGGTCCTCGACACGCGCGCGGCTATTGACCTCGAGGAACATGGTCGATGAGCCGGACGCGGCCCCACCACGACGCCAGGCGTTTTCCGATACCGGGAGCTCGTCATCCATCGATAAGCGGCCATCACGAATCGCTTCCAGCGTCATCAGAACGGTCATCAGCTTGCTCATCGACGCCGGTGGCATGGCTTCCTGGCCATTTCGGTCGAACAGCACGATGCCGGTTTCATAGTCCATGATCAGGGCATGGCTGGCATCGGTTTGATAACTGGTCTGGGCCGCAGCACCAGCCGTGGTCAGAAACAAAAGCGAAACGAGAAAAGCGCGCACGTCGGAGAGCTCCCGGGCCGTAAGAGGTCATTGGGCGATGATGTGCGCATACAAGCGCGGCAAAGTCATGACGTCCAGCGCTCGGCGTGCGGAAAGTTGCGGATGGATCAGTTCAGGGCGATGATCCGGCTGTCATAGACACCGTAGCTGGCAAGATTATCACGCGCCGCATCGGCGGCCGACCGGTTGTCCCAGCGCCCGAAATATACCCGGTAGACGGCAGCGCCATTGGATTGGCCCGCTTGCACCCAGGCATCCCCGGCAGCGGATATGCGAGACGCAAGTGCCTGCGCATTGTCCGGATCGGCAAAGGCGCCGACCTGCAACGTCAGCGCGGAGCCTGTTTGCACGGGCGCCGGTTCTGGCCTTGGAGAAGGAGCAGCGGGCGCCGGCGGAGATGCGGGTAACGGTTCAACCGAGCTTTGAGCCATGTGGTAATGGCGCTGCGGTGGTTCAGCGTTCGGCTCAGCCGGGCCAAGATAGCGCACCCGAACACGGGCGAGGCCGCGGGACCGATAATCCAGGGCCTCGGCCGCTACGCGACTGAGATCGATAATGCGGTCATCGACGAATGGCCCACGATCATTCAACCGCACGATAACGCTGCGGCCATTTTCCAGATTTGTGACCTCGACAATGGAGGGAATGGGCAGGGTCGTGTGAGCTGCCGTCATCTCATTCTGGTCGAAGATCTCGCCATTGGCGGTCGGACGGCCATGGAAATTGGGGCCATACCAAGAGCCGATACCAATCTCGTCGTAATTATCGTCGCGGCGCGGCACGAAGCGCTGGCCGGAGATCGTGTAGGGGCGTCCGACCTTCTGGTGATCGCTGGAGCGCGCGATCAGGCTGCGTGCATCAATGGAGGACGCCGCGATCGCTCCGGTTTCAAATGAACGCAGATGTTCCGGTGATGAGGCACAACCGGTGGCGAAAACCAGCACGGACATAACAGCGACACGGATCACGGGGCTCGGGCTCCTGATACTCGAAAACATCATAATGCCGGGATTTGGTAAATCGAGGGTAAGTCTTGGGAGAAATCAAACGGATGCCCGGGGTAGACCTGCAGGCGTCCGCTCCGGCCCGGATTTACCCGGCAACCAGCCTGGTTATGCACCTCGACCCTCCACAAGGCTGCACCCAATGGCTTGCGTTTCAGGCCGCAACAGCGTTATTCGGAATTTACAGGAGGGGTGGCAGAGTGGTCGATTGCGGCGGTCTTGAAAACCGTTGAACCGCGAGGTTCCGGGGGTTCGAATCCCTCCCCCTCCGCCACCATCCCAGTCTCCTCGCGGTCGCAGGCAATGATAATCGGCTGCAGCGTATGGTTTCCCGGCGGCACTAATCGACAAGTTTTCTCGGACAGCGCTGGGCTTATGCCTTGCCAGCGGCACCGCCCGCCTCATTATCTCTGCCCATAAGGCGCCAAAAGGCGATCAAGGGGAGACCTTCATGACTGATACCGCCGGTAAAACCGGGGCGAGTGGGATTGAGCCACTCGCCGCAGGCCCGCGCCGTTACGCGCTCGGCCTTTTGCTCGTCATCTACATCCTGAACTTTCTTGACCGGCAGGTCGTCAACATCCTCGCCGAACCGATCAAGAATGACCTTGGGCTGGCCGATTGGCAGCTTGGAGCCCTGACGGGGTTGGCCTTCGCCCTGTTCTACACCGTGCTGGGGCTGCCCATTGCGCGACTCGCTGAACAGGCAGACCGGGTCAAGATCATCTCTGTTGCGGTCGCTGTGTGGAGTGCCTTCACGGTCGCCTGCGGGATGGCTGGTAATTTCATCCAGCTCCTGATCGCCCGTATCGGCGTCGGGGTCGGTGAAGCTGGCTGCACTCCGCCCGCCCACTCCTTGATTTCCGACTACACACCGGCGGAAAAGCGAGCCTCGGCGATTGCCTTTTATTCCATGGGAATTCCGTTGGGTTCACTGGCCGGCATGGCATTGGGGGGACTTATCGCCGACACCTATGGCTGGCGCGTCGCCTTCTTCGTGGCGGGGGCGCCGGGTGTGCTTCTGGCCATTGCAGCCTGGTTTACCCTGCCCGAGCCGCGGCGCAAGGCTGCCGCAATGGCGCCGGCCGACCGCCCAAGCATGAATGAAGCGATCGCCGAGCTTTCCCGCAAACCCGCCTTCTGGTGGATGGCGATCGCGGCTGCGGTCAATGCGATGGTGTCCTATGGCCACATTGCCTTCTACGGGTCCTTCTACCTCCGGAACCATTCCGAGGGGCTTCAGGGGATGGCGGATGTCGTCAACAATGCGCTGGGTGTGAACTTCGGGGCACTTGGCTTTGTTGGCATCGCGCTCGGACTACTGATCGGTGTCTTCGGCGCAATCGGTACGTTCGCCGGTGGCCAGGTAACTGACCGCTATGTCACCAAGGATGCACGCTATTTCGCCTATATCCCGGCGGTGGCGGGCATTGCCGGCTTCCTGCCCTTCCTGCTGGCGATGCTGGCGGGCAATGTCATGATCTCCTTGATGGCCCTGGCCGTCGTGACGCTGCTGGGCTCGATCTGGTACGGGCCTGTCTTTGCCTGCGCCCAGAGCCTGGTACAGCCGCGGACGCGGGCAACGGCCTCCGCCGTTCTACTCTTCGTGATCAACTTGATTGGTCTGGGCCTTGGCCCGCTCGTCGCCGGTATTATCAGTGACGTCTTCGCGACCAGCTATGGCGCTGCAGAGGGGCTGCGCTACTCGCTGGTTACGGTCGGGGCTGTCGGCCTGCTGGCCATCCCGGCCTTCTACTTTGCTAGCCGAACGCTCCACAAGGATGTTGAGGGCTAGCCCTTAATCCAGACCTCGGCCTCGGCGTAGGTTTCTGCAAAGAACACGTCGAGGCCGATATTCCAGGCCAGGGTTTCCAGAAGCATTTGCTGGATGTCGTGCGTTGCCGGATCGAGCACATAGGCCACTCGGCGGATTTGCGGAAACTGGGTTGTGAAGTCCTGGAACATGACAATGAACTCCGCCGGTGTGAAAACGGCGTCGCTCTCGCGCACATTCATCAAAATTCGTGAAACCCCGCCCTGCTCTACTGCCGTAGCCAGCCGGGCCGTAGCGGTATTGACCAACACCCCGTCGGTTCGGCCCTTGATCGTCTGCACGAGCAAAGCGTCATCGAGGCGTTTCTCGGTCGTGATTTGATCGCCGAATGACTTCAGCATTGGTCTAGTTCCACACCCATTTCAGCTGTAGCTGTGCAACGTTCTCAGTCACACCGTCAACGCCGAACTTGTTGTTCCAGTGCTGCCATTCCACACCGAGATAGATCCGTCCCGGCCGCTCATCGGCGGCGCCGGCATCCCAGAGCAGGCGCGGCACATAGAGCTGGTTGGCGACACCATTGCCCTCTGCCCCGGTAATATCGGCAAAGCCTTCCGTCAAGAAGGACTGGCCGGCAAATTCGATGGGCCGGTTCCAGACGATGGTCGCTTGCCAGGTGGAGCCGGGTCTCGCCGGATCGTCCCGGTGATAGGCGTGGGTGCGCAAGAAGCGGAAGCCCTCGACATTGAGATCGACGGCAACACCCGCGAGATAACGCTGAAGCCCCTGTTCGCCGCGCTCGTAATTTCCCGCCCACAAAACGTCACGGATCAGGCCCTGTCCGGGTTCGCGACCGGTGAGCCGGGCGAGGCTGAGCCGTGGTGTGATCTCGCCATAGACGGCGGTCTGCCCGTCGTCGCCGACAGTGAAATCGGTAAAGAGGAAGACATCGCCATAAGCCCAGCGATTGGCGTGCTCAAAGGTGATGATTGTACGTTCGCGGTCGCCCAGCTCGTAGTCAGCCGCGCGCAGGAGCTGGAGGTTTTCGCTATGCCATTACAACAGCCCCTCCTGCGCAAAGACGGGCGAGAGCGAAGACACCCCCATGCATACAAGGCCTGCCGCAATCGATCGGAACATCACGAATCCCTTCTAGGTGTTGACGCCGGATAACATGTTTGCGCTCAGCGATCACGAAACTGTCGATGGGGCAGACACGGATAAAGAATGACCTAGATTGATGGCAGAACCGATAAAACGAGGACGCTATGATCCGACGCCCGAATGAAGTCTGGCAGGCCTCTGCTGACGATGTGACGCCCAAGCCGCTGTTTATGAACCGCCGCAAGATCATCGCCTCGGCCGGTGCCCTCGGCCTGGCCGGTCTGGCCGGCTGCGGTGACGGGCAGAGCGCAGCATCTGCCCAGACGCCGGTCGGTAATCATTCACCCGATCCGCAACGCAGCCTGAGCTACACCGCCAGCGATTACCGCGTGAGTGCCCCCCTCACCTCCTATGACGCTGTGACCGGATATAATAATTTCTACGAGTTCGGCCTCGGCAAGGGGGACCCTGCGCGTTACGCCCACCGGATGACCACAGAGCCCTGGTCAATCGAGGCCGAGGGTCTGACCGAGCGACCAGGCCGTTACGCCCTCCAGGACCTTGTCAATTTCGACGCGCTCGAGGAGCGCATCTATCGCCTGCGATGCGTCGAGGCCTGGTCCATGGTCGTGCCATGGATTGGCATCCCGCTGGCATCGATCATCGAGCGGCTGCAGCCCTCGTCAGCGGCGCGCTATGTGACCTTCGAGACCTATCTCAACCGTTCAGAGATGCGCGGTGTACGTTACCCGGTCATTGACTGGCCTTATCGTGAAGGCTTGCGGTTGGACGAGGCCATGAACCCGCTAGCCTTCATGGCGGTGGGCCTATATGGCGAGATCCTGCCAAACCAGAACGGCGCCCCGATCCGCCTCGTAGTGCCCTGGAAATACGGCTATAAGTCGATCAAATCCGTCGTGAAAATCGGATTTGTCGCCGAGCAGCCCGAGACCTCCTGGAACCTCACTGCCCCGAATGAGTACGGCTTCTACTCCAATGTGAATCCGGAACGGGATCACCCGCGGTGGAGCCAGCGCACGGAACGCGTGATCGATGGCGGCGTTTTCGCTCGCCGAGACACCGAGATGTTCAATGGCTATGCCGACCAGGTCGCGGATCTCTATGCCGGCATGGACCTGATCGAAAATCACTGATGAGTCGGTCCCGGTCTCCGCTTGCGCAATTTGAACGTCACGGACTGAAGCCGCTGGCCTTCTGGCTCCTGGCCCTGCCCGGGGTCTGGATGGCGACCCAGTGGTATTCGCTGTTGAGTGGGAGCCCGCATGATCTCGGTTTCAACCCGATCGAGACCACGCACCGCTTCCTCGGAGATACGGCACTTTACGTGCTGATGATCTCGCTCGCCGTGACACCGCTGCGGGACCTGACGCGCTGGCGCGCCGTGATGAAAATCCGTCGACGCATCGGCCTGGCGGCCTTCTGGTACGCGCTCTTGCACGTGATGGCCTATCTGGGTCTCGACCTCTATATCGCGGCCGGGATGTCGATCAGCGGCATGTTTGCGGGGCTTTGGGATGATGTGGTCGAGCGCACCTATATCACTTTGGGGATGCTTGCTTTTCTGGCGCTGATCCCCCTGGCGCTGACCTCGTTCAATTTCATGATCGCCCGCCTTGGGACCAAGCTCTGGCGGCGGCTCCATCTCAGCGTCTACCCGCTATCTGTGCTGGCCATCCTGCATTACAGCTTTCTTGCCAAGGGCAACCAGGTCGGCCCCTGGATCCATGGCGGCCTGCTCGCGGTCTTGCTCGGCTATCGTGTGTTCGCCCAGCTACGCAGGCCCCAAGACGGGCAGCAGCGCTCCGCCTAACCAGCGCGCGCTTTGGACTGGATGGCTCATCGGAGCGAGGTGTCCAGCTTCCTCGAACACCTCGATCGCCATGCCGCGCCGACGCAGGCGCCAGTCGGCATAAACCGTGGAGCCTGGCCTGCCCGCCTTGAGGATGGCTGGATGGCGCGGCAATTGTTTGAGAGCTTGCCAGGGGTCATGCCCTTGGGCGGCAAAAATCGCGGCTTCCCAATGCGGGTCACAGGAAAGCTGAACACCGGCTTCGGTCTCGCTCAACCCGCTCTCGAGATAATCCTCGAGCACGCCAGGGGCCCAGTCTGAAAACAGAGCCTTGCTGCGATAGCGCTCAATGATCTGCTCGCGGCTATCCCAGTCGCGACGACGACGGCGGGCTCCGCTCGACATGGGATTGAACTGGTACAAATAGGCGCCGCCGGGAATGTGCGGAATGGCGTAAAAGCCCGTTGGCATGAAAACCGGTTCGATAAAGGCCATGGCCTTGACCGACAGTCCGAATTTCGCGGCGGCCAGGAGTCCGCAAACAGATCCCATTGAGTGTCCGGCAAAAACGGTCTCGCGCGGTTCGAGAGTTTGGTTGAGCGCCGCAAGATCACGGGCAAACACATGCCAATCAAACAGATTTTCCGGGTCTGCTGGCACGGTGGACCGGCCATGCCCGCGCGCATCCGCGGCCACGATTTCAAAATCTTCTGCTAAAGGCTCGAGCATTTGCCGATAGGTGCCGGCATTAAAGCCATTGGCATGAGCAAACAGGAGCCGCGGCGCGCCAGGCCGTGGCCAGATCAATGTGCTGAGTGCACCGTCGCCGATATCAATTTCAATACGTTCCATGGTCTTCGGGAAACTAGGCTGACCCAGGGCCTGGGTCCACTCCTGCCCAAGACAACAGACTGCGCGGTGTGTGCGGTGGCGGGGGAGAACGGATCATGATACCGCACCGGCCATATCTCTGGCAGCCGAGGCTATTGCGATGACACTTTCAATTACCGACCGTTTCGACAGCGGCAATATCATCGTCAAATCGGCCAGCGCGCCCCAGGCGGTTGAACTGGAGATCCGCCGGGATCATCAATCCGACTTCTTTCAATGGTTCCACTTTCGCGTCACCGGCGCCAAGGGTGAACGCCTGTCCATGCGCATCACAAATGCGTCCGAGGCCGCCTATCTGGACGGCTGGACCGATTACCAGGCCTGCGCCAGCTATGATCGCGATACCTGGTTCCGGGTCGAGACGCGCTATGAAGACGGCGCGCTGATCATCGATCACCAAGCTGAGCTGGATACGATCTGGTTTGCCTATTTCGCCCCCTACTCGATGGAGCGCCACCAGGACCTGATCGCCTGGGCCCAGGCCCATCCCGACGTCAGCCTAGAAGTTCTGGGTGACACCCTCGATGGCCAGACCATCGACTGCCTGACAATCGGCAATGGTGACAAGACGATCTGGATCACCGCTCGCCAGCATCCGGGTGAGAGCATGGCCGAATGGTGGGTTGAAGGTTTTCTGAACCGCCTGCTCGATGATGCCGACCCGGTGGCCCGTCGCTTGCGCGAGGCTGTGACCTTCCACGTCATCGCCAACATGAACCCGGATGGATCACGGCGGGGCCATCTGCGGACCAATGCCAAGGGTATCAATCTGAACAGGGAATGGGACAAGGCGAGCAAGGAGAATTCGCCGGAGGTATTTCACGTTCTCCAAGCCATTCGCAAGACCGGGGTCGATCTGCACCTCGACGTACATGGTGATGAAGGCCTGCCCTACAATTTTATCGCCGGCGGCGAAGGCGCCCCCAATTTCACCGAAGCAGATGGCGCCATGCTGCAGGCGTACAAAATGGCACTCGCGGCCACCAGCCCCGATTTCCAGACCGCCCATGGCTATGACGTCGATGCTCCGGGCAGTGCCGATCTATCGATCTGCACCAACTATATGGTCAACGAATTCCGCTGTCTGGCCATGACCTTGGAAATGCCGTTCAAGGATAATGCAGACTTGCCCGACCCGTTGCACGGATGGTCACCGGATCGCTGCCGCAAACTCGGCGCGGCCAATCTCGATGCCATGCTGGCCGTCCTCGATGTAATCTGAACCCCGAACCCGCGGGCAAAATCGGCTTGCCTGCCTTGGCGAAGCGCTGCAGCGTCATGCAACAGGAGGACGTGGCACCATGTATCTCACCCGCCTGCTCTATTGCAGTGAACGTAATCCAGACCTTGATCTGGACATTGAGCAATTGCTCTACAGCGCACGCGATTATAACGGACGTTCCAATATTACGGGCGCGCTCTGGTTTGACGGCACCTATTTCGTCCAGGTCCTTGAAGGCGGGCGTCAAGCCGTCAGCGAAACCTATCATCGCATTGCCATGGACAAGCGGCACTACAAGATCGAACTGGTGTCCTGCGAGATGGTAGATGCCCGGTTGTTCCATCAATGGCGCATGGCCTACTTCGCCGACACCGTCGATAACCGCTCGCTTATTCTCAAGTACTCAGGCCAGGACAAGCTCGACCCATCCGCGATGAGTGGCGCGTCATTGCTGCGCGTGCTCGCCGAAGGCAATCTTCTGGGTGACTAGTGATGAAGGGCTGGAGTGAACCAGGGTCTCCCAGCGCCTGACAGCGGCTAGCATTGACCTCCGTCTCCCAAAGAGCGATGGCTGTGTCACCGTCCGGCTGACACGGCCCCGTCGATTCTGCCCGATGGGGAACGAGGGGATGAGCGCCATGACCGACCATCAGAAGACGCAGGTCGATGTTTCCGACGAGGACATCCACTGGGATTTCGACAAGGCCATGTCCTATGGCCGCTATCTTGGGCTGGACCAGCTGCTCGATAGCCAGTCTCCTCTGACCAAGGAGCATGATGAAATGCTCTTCATCATCATCCACCAAGTCTCCGAGCTGTGGATGAAGCTGATGTTGCATGAGGTCGAGGGCGCTTCTGCTCACATTGCCCGCGACGAAGTGGGCCCTGCCCTGAAAATGTTTGCCCGGGTCTCGCGGGTCCAGGAACAGTTGATCAAGGCCTGGGACGTGCTGGCGACCATGACGCCGAGCGATTATCTGGCCTTCCGCGACGATCTGGGACAGAGCTCCGGCTTCCAGTCCTACCAGTACCGCAGCCTTGAATACCGTCTGGGCAATAAGAATGCGGCGATGGCAAAGGTGCACCGCCACAATCCGCGGGCCTTTGAAATGGTGTCCAAGGCGTTGGAAAGCCCCAGCATCTGGGATGAAACCCTGGCCTTCCTGGCGCGTAAGGGCTACGCCATCCCCGCCGATCGGCTGGATCGCGACTGGCGCCAATCCTACAAGCCAAGCGAAGAGGTCGAGGCCACCTGGCGGCTGATCTACGAAGACAGCGACACGCACTGGGAAGCCTATGAGCTGGGTGAAAAACTCGTCGACCTGGAGCACAAATTCCAGCAATGGCGCTTCAATCACATGAAAACGGTCGAACGCATCATCGGCTATCGCCGTGGCACCGGCGGCACTTCGGGTGTGGCCTATCTGGTCAAGGCGCTGGATCTGCACTTCTTCCCGGAGCTGTGGATGGTGCGCACGGCGCTTTAGAGCGATGACAAAACTCTTTGATATCACTCAGGTTTTGCGACCCGGACTGCCGGTCTGGCCCAGCGATACGGATTTTGCCCGCGCGGATAAATGGGTGATTGGGCCGGACTGTCCGGTAAAGGTCTCCAAGCTCACACTGTCGACCCATTCCGGCACCCATGCCGATGCCCCTGAGCATTATCATGAGGCCGGAAGCGACATCGCCGGCGTGGACCTCACCCCTTATCTCGGCCCCTGCGTCCTGGTCACCGCAAGCGGTCACGGCCCGGCCGTCACACCGGATGACATCGATATCGCGTCCGTTTCCGGTGCCGAACGCGTGTTGATCCGGACCTATTCCAGCTTTCCCCACGAGGCCTGGGACAGTGATTTCCGTGCGATTTCTGCTGTCCTTATCGAACATCTGGGGCAGACCGGCTGCCGCCTGATCGGTAGCGATGCGGCATCGCTTGATCCAGAGACTTCAAAAACGCTCGATGCCCACCATGCGGTCAGGCGACATGACATGCGTATCCTGGAAGGCCTCGTATTCGATGGTGTGCCGGATGGCCGTTATGAGCTGATCGCCCTGCCCCTTCCTATTGCCGATGCGGATGCCTCTCCCGTCCGCGCGATCCTTAGAGAGATAGCCGATGACGCCTGATCAGATTGCCGAGCTGGACCGCGCGGACCCTCTGGCCAGTTTCCGCGACCGTTTCGATCTGCCTGATGGCGTGATCTATCTCGATGGCAACTCGCTGGGTGCCTTGCCGAAAGCCACGGCGGCGCGCGTGCAGAGCGTGGTGCGGGAGCAATGGGGCACGGATCTGATCCGGTCCTGGAACAGTCATGACTGGATCGGGGCACCGCGGCGTCTGGGCGACAAGATCGCACGACTCATTGGCGCGGGTGCAGGTGAGGTGATTTGCGCCGATTCTACTTCGATCAACGTGTTCAAAGCATTGAGCGCCTGTCTTCAGCTGGCCCCTGAGCGTTCCACCATCCTTTCGGAGACCGGCAATTTTCCCACCGACGCCTATATGATGGAAGGTCTGTCCAAGCTCACAGACGGCCATGTGCAACAAAAACTCGTCGCCAGCGACGCGATTGCCGATCATCTCGACGACAATGTCGCGGCACTCCTTCTTACCCATACCCATTACAAGACCGGCCGCTTGCATGACATGTCGGCCCTGACCGCAGCGGCGCATGAAGCCGGCATCCCCGTGATCTGGGACCTGTCGCATTCGGCGGGCGCCATGCCGGTGGATCTCAATGCCTGCGGCGCCGACTTCGCGGTTGGGTGCGGCTATAAGTATCTCAATGGCGGTCCCGGCGCGCCGGCCTTCCTGTTCGCCGCCAAACGCCATCACGACAAGGTTTTCCCGGCCCTGTCCGGCTGGCTTGGCCATAAAGCGCCTTTCGCGTTCTCGGACCATTATGAAGCCGGCCATGGCATTGACCGCTTCCAGTGCGGTACGCCGGGCATATTGGGCATGGCCGCCCTGGAAGTCGGGCTCGATCTGATGCTTCACGCCGACATGCAGGCCATCCGGTCCAAGTCGCAAGCGCTGGGAGACCTCTTCATCGAGCGGGTCGAAGCCCGTTGTCCGCAGTTTGAGCTGGTGAGCCCGCGTGATTGCACTGGGCGGGGAAGCCAGGTCTCGATCGCCCACAAAGAGGGCTATGCCATCATGCAGGCCCTGATCGATCGCGGCGTGATCGGGGATTTCCGCGCTCCGGATATCCTGCGCTTCGGTTTCACCCCGCTCTACACCCGTTTCCGTGATGCTGCCGATGCGGTCGACATTCTGGCGGACATTATGGCCCAGGACAGCTGGACGGCACCGCAATATGCCGTTCGTGGCGCTGTGACCTGATCTGCCGTGACCTGAAAAGGAGTTTCCCGTGTTACCTGTGACTACAGACCTTCGCGACGATTGCCTTGTCATCACGGTCAACCACCCGCCCGTCAATGCGCTGTCTCACGCCGTGCGCGCTGGTCTGGTCGAGGCCCTCGCAACCGCTCGTCCGGGCATGCGGGCCGCCATCATCATCTGTGCCGGCCGCACCTTCTTTTCCGGCGCGGACATTTCCGAGTTCGGCAAGCCGCCGCGGGCGCCCTCCCTGCCTGACGTGCTCGCTACAATTGAAGACTGCCCGATCCCGGTCATCGCCGCCATTCACGGCCAGGCGCTGGGCGGCGGTTTTGAAGTCGCCCTGAGTTGTGATTTCCGGGTCATGGAGGCCAAGGCCAAGGTGGGCCTGCCCGAGGTCAATCTCGGCCTCATTCCAGGTGCCGGTGGCACGCAGCGCACGCCGCGCCTGGGCGGTCTGGATATCGCCCTGCAGCTGGCCCTGAGCGGCAAGCCGATCCCGGCCCGCCTGGCGGTTGAGAAGGGCCTGGCCGACATGATCTGCCAGGATGATTTGCTCGCGGATGCCCTCGCCTTCTCCCATCGCGGTGACCTCGCCAAGCGTCGCGTCCGCGATATGCCGGCCCCGGATATGGACGAGACGGTATTTGAGCGCTGGAAAAACCATGCCGCAAAGCGCCAGCGCGGCCAGAACGCGCCGCAGGCGATTCTCGAGGCGGTGGAGGCTGCCACGGACCTTCCCTTCGACGAAGGCCTCGCCAAAGAGCGCGAACTGTTCAGCGGTCTCGTCGGCGGGGCCCAGTCCCGCGCGATGCGCCATCTTTTCTTTGCCGAACGCCTGTCCGGCAAGTTGGCCAATCCGGTGCAGGCCGAGCCGAAGCCCATCAATAGCATTGGCGTGGTGGGCGCCGGCACGATGGGTGTGGGCATCGCCGCCTCGGCCCTGGCGGGCGGTTACGCGGTGGCCTTGTTTGACGCCAATCCCGACGCGCTGGCCAATGGCCGGGGCCGGATCGAGGGCATCATCAAGGGTGATGCCAAGAAGGGCCGGATTTCACCGGCCGAAGCGGACGATCGCCACAAGCGGTTGAGCGTGCTCGAGGACTGGTCGGGTTATTCCGGCTGCGACCTGATCATTGAAGCCGTGTTCGAGGACATGGATGTCAAGAAAGAGGTTCTGGCCAAGATCGATACCGTCGCGCGTCCTGACGCCCTGATCGCGTCGAACACCTCCTATCTCGACATCGACGCCCTGGCCGCCAGCATCTCCAATCCGGAGCGCGTGCTCGGCCTGCATTTCTTCAGCCCGGCGCATATCATGCGCCTGCTGGAAATCGTGCGAGGCGCGCAAACCAGCGACGAAGCCCTGATGACGGCCCTCGCCCTCGCCAAGCGCATGCGCAAGGTGGGCGTGGTATCCGGTGTCTGTCACGGTTTCATCGGCAACCGCATGCTCAGCGGTTATGGCCGCGAAGCCGGACTTTTGCTGCTCGAAGGCGCCTCTCCGGAGGAGATCGACAAGGCCCTGCTCGATTTCGGCATGCCGATGGGCCCTTTCGCCATGGGCGACATGGCCGGACTGGATATCGGCTATATGAACCGCAAGAAGCTCGACCCGGCCCTGTTCGAGGAACGCGCATCCCGCGTGCATGACCGCCTCGTCGAAGCTGGATGCAAGGGGCAGAAAACGGGCTCGGGCTTTTACACCTACGACCCGGAAACGCGGGCCGCATCGCCCAATCCCCTCGCTGACGAGATTATCGATCAGGTCCGCGCCGAAGCGCAGGTCACGCCGCGCTCGATCAGCGCCGAGGAAATCGTTGAACGGTGTATCTTCGCCCTGATCAATGAAGGCGCCCAGCTACTTGGCGAGGGCATCGCCCAGCGCGGCAGTGATGTGGATGTCGTTTATGCCAATGGGTATGGCTTCCCGCGCTATCGCGGCGGCCCGTTCTTCTATGCCGATGAGGTCGGGCTGGATCATGTGCTGGCGCGGATCAAAGCGTTCGGTCAGTCCGATCCGCGTTGGTGGACACCCTCCCCCTTACTGCAGACGCTTGCTGATACCGGCGGCCGATTGAGCACCTATACGCCGGAGTAATCGGCCCTTCAGAACAGGCCTTGCCTCGCCGCGCCCAGTTAGTTTAAGTCTAAAATAATAGCGGGAGGATGGCCATGAAGATTGCGTGCCTTGGCGGCGGCCCAGCCGGCCTCTACTTCGCGATTTCGATGAAGCTTCGCGATCCCGATTGCGAGATCGACGTCTATGAGCGCAATCGTCCCGGTGACACATTCGGATGGGGCGTGGTCTTCTCGGACCAGACCATGGAAAACCTGGCCGGCAATGACCCGGTCAGCGCCAAGGCGATCGGCGACAGTCTTGCCCATTGGGATGATATCGAGGTCCACTTCAAGGGCGAGGTTGAACGCTCTGGCGGGCACGGGTTTTGTGGCATCGGCCGCAAGCACCTGCTCAATCTGTTACATGACCGCGCGCGTGAACTCGATGTTGGCCTGCATTTCGAGACCGAGATCGATGCCGATCTGAGCCGGTTCGGTGATGCGGACATGATCGTAGCTTCGGACGGGCTCAACTCGAAGATCCGCCAGGCATTTGCCCCCACCTTCAGGCCCGACATCGAGACCCGCACCAATAAATTCGTCTGGCTGGGCACAGAAAAAGTCTTCGAGGCCTTCACCTTCATTTTCACCGAAACCGAACATGGCTGGGTCTGGGCCCACGCCTATCGGTTCGATGACAACACTTCGACCTTCATTGTCGAGTGCGCGCCGGACACCTGGGCCGCGCTCGGCTTTGAGGAGATGGACCAGGACGAGACCTGCCGCGCGTGTGAGGCCTTGTTCGCGGACTGGCTGGATGGCCATGCGCTGATGTCGAATGCCCGCCACCTTCGCGGTTCGGCCTGGCTCAACTTTCCCCGGGTGCTGTGTGAAACGTGGGTGCACGAGAATGTCGTCCTGCTCGGAGATGCCGCCCACACCGCGCATTTCTCGATCGGCTCCGGTACCAAGCTGGCCTTTGAGGACGCAATCATGCTGGCCGAGGTACTGACCTCGGCCGACAAGCCCATCGCGGAGGGGCTCAAGGACTATCAGGAAGCCCGCAAGGTCGAAGTGCTCAAGCTTCAAAGCGCAGCGCGAAATTCCACTGAATGGTTTGAGAATCTTGACCGTTATCTTGGCTTTGAGCCCAAGCAATTCGCCTATTCGCTGCTTACCCGCTCACAGCGCATCAGCCATGAAAACCTGCGCCTGCGGGATGAGGCCTGGCTGGCGGGCGTGGAACGCTGGTTCTGCGGCCAGGACCGGGCCCGCCCACCCATGTTTGCGCCATTCGAGATGCGCGAGATGCGGCTTGAAAACCGGGTCGTGGTCTCGCCGATGTGCATGTATTCCGCGCAGGACGGCACCCCCGACGCCTTTCACAAGGTCCATTACGGGGCACGCGCCATGGGCGGGGCTGGACTTGTCTATACCGAGATGACCGATGTCAGCCGTGACGGCCGGATCACGCCGGGATGCGCGGGTCTCTACAAGGATGAACACGTCGCAGCCTGGCGTGAGATCACCGATTTCGCTCACGCTCAGTCGGACGCCAAAATGGTTGTCCAGCTGTCTCATGCCGGTCGCAAAGGTTCGACCAAGCTCGGCTGGGAGGGCTATGACATGCCGCTTGATGAGGGCAATTGGACCCTCGTCGCGCCCTCTCCACTCCCCTGGGACACGGACAACCAGGTGCCGGCGGAAATGAGCCGAGCCGATATGGATGCGGTCAAGGCGGATTTCGTGGCGGCGACCAAACGGGCCATCGAAGCCGGTTTCGACATGGTCGAACTGCATTGCGCTCACGGGTACCTGCTATCGAGCTTCCTGACCCCAATCTCCAACCAGCGCAGCGATGAGTATGGCGGCAGCCTGCAAGCCCGTCTCACTTACCCGCTCGAAGTCTTCGAGGCGATGCGCGCGGTCTGGCCGTCCGACCGCCCGATGGCGGTGCGGATCTCTGCCACTGACTGGCTCGGCGATGAGGGCGTAAGTGGCGAGGACAGCATAGCGATCGCCGCAGCTTTTTCTGATGCCGGCGCCGACCTGATCGATGTGTCCGCCGGCCAGACCAGCCCGCGCGCCCGGCCTGTCTATGGGCGCATGTTCCAGACCCCCTTCTCCGACCAGATCCGTAACCAGACCGGCTGCGCGACCATGGCGGTGGGCAATATTTTCGAACCGGACCACGTCAATTCGATTCTCGCCGCCGGGCGCGCCGATCTGGTCGCCCTGGCCCGGCCGCATCTGGCCGACCCGAACTGGACCCTGCGCGCCGCCGCCGAGCTCGGCTATCGTGGTGTCCGCATCCCTCCACAGTATGAGGCCGGGTTCGAGCAACTCGCCCGCAATCTTCAACGCGCCCAGCAAATGGAGCTGAAAGCATGACCACCCTGCAAGGCCGTCGCGCCGTGATCACTGGTGGAGGCACCGGTATTGGCCTCGCTTGCGCCCGCGACATCGCGGCCCAGGGCGCCGAGGTAATCCTCATGGCTCGCAATCTGGAGCGGCTGCAACAGGCCGCCAGCGAGATCAGTGGCGCCCGCGCCGTGCAGCTGGATGTCACCGAGGATGCCAGCGTCGAAGCCGCCTTCACCGAGGCGCGTGAGGGCGGCACAATCGACATCCTGATCAATAATGCCGGCATTGCGGCCGCTTCGGCCTTTCACAAGACCACGATCGAGGAATGGCGGCGCATCCAGGCGGTCAATGTCGAAGGCCTTGTGCGTTGTTCGCTCGCGGTCGTCGACGATATGCGCAAGGCGGACTATGCCCGGATCGTCAATATTGCCTCCATCGCAGGCCTTCGCGGCGGGGCCTATATCAGCCCCTATGTGGCCTCCAAGCATGCTGTCGTGGGACTGACCAAATCGCTGTCACTGGAATATGCCCACACACAGCTCACCGTGAATGCGATCTGCCCAGGCTATGTCGACACCGCCATCGTCGACAATTCCATCGCCAATATCATGGCCAAGACCGGGCGTTCGCGCGAGGAGGCCCTCGCCGAGCTGACCAAAAACAACCCGCAGGGACGGTTGATCACGCCGGAAGAGGTAGCCGAGGCCGTGACCTGGCTGTGTTCGCCCCTCTCCGCCTCGGTCTCCGGCCAGGCGATCATGGTCTCCGGCGGAGCCATCTGATGCCGGAACGGCCGGACACTTATCAGGATCGTGATGCGGTCCGGCTCTGGCTGCAAATCTATCAGACCACGAGCCTGATCGAACAACGCATCCGGTCGCGGCTGAGCCAGGAATTCGGTGTCAGCCTCGCCCGCTTCGATTTGCTGTCTGCCCTGGTCCGTGAGGACAAGCCCATGACAATGGGCGCGCTGTCGCGCCGGCTTCTGGTCAGTAATGGCAATGTCACCGGTCTGATTTCCCGCCTGGTCGAGGACGGCCTGGTGACGCGTAATCCGGATCCGCAAGACCGCCGGGTCATGGTGATCGAGCTGACGGCGCAGGGACGGCGCGATTTCACCCGCATGGCCGAGGCTCATGCCGGTTGGCTCAATGAATTCATCGGTCAGATCGATCCGGCCTTGACCCACCGCCTGCGCGACGATCTCGTCGCGCTGCGGCGCAGCCTTCACCCCAATGAGGACGAGCAAGCTGATGCAAGCTGAGACCTATTCCCCCGAACATTTCCTGTGGCAGTTCGATAACGGCGTCGCGACCATCACGCTGAACCGTCCGGACCGGAAAAACCCTCTGACTTTCGAGAGCTATGCCGAGCTGCGCGATCTCTATCGCGAGCTCGTCTATTGCCGCGATGTCAAAGCCCTCATCCTGACCGGCGCGGGTGGAAATTTCTCTTCCGGCGGAGATGTGCACGACATTATCGGGCCCCTGGTCGAAATGGACATGCCGCAATTGCTCGATTTCACGCGCATGACCGGAGATCTGGTCAAGGCCATGCGCGCCTGTCCGCAGCCCATCATTGCGGCCATCGACGGCGTTTGCGTGGGCGCCGGCGCAATCATGGCGATGTCCTCAGACCTGCGGATCGCCACGCCGGAGGCCAAGACCGCTTTCCTGTTCAACCGCGTCGGCCTGGCCGGCTGTGATATGGGCGCATGTGCGATCCTGCCCCGCATTATCGGTCAGGGCCGCGCCTCGGAACTGTTGTTCTTCGGGCGCTCCATGAGTGCTGAGGAAGGCCTGAACTGGGGCTTTTTCAACGCCGTGATTGAGGCGGGCGCGCTGATGGATGAAGCGCGCAAATGGGCTGAGCGCATCAATGCCGGCCCGAATTTCGCCAATGCCATGACCAAGAACCAGCTCAACATGGAATGGGATATGAGCCTCGAGGCAGCCATCGAGGCGGAGGCCCAGGCCCAGGCCATCTGTATGCAGACGCGCGATTTCGAACGCGCCTATCGCGCCTTCGTCGCCAAGGAAAAACCCGTATTCGAGGGTGATTAATCCATGGATAGCAGCTTTCTCAACTGGCCCTTCTTCTCAGACGATCACCGCGCCGTGGCCGAGACTGTGCGCGGTTTCGCTGCCGAGGTATTCGGCGAGACCGGTTTCGATCATCATGGTGATATCGACGAGGAATGCGCCGAGATCCGCCGCCAGCTGGGCGCTGCGGGCCTGACCCGGTATTGCGTGCCGCGTGAGTATGGCGGCGCGAAGGACCAGCTCGATGTGCGCTCCCTCTGCCTTATCCGAGAGAGCCTCGCCTACCGGTCCGGCCTGGCAGATTTCGTCTTTGCCATGCAGGGGCTCGGGTCCGGGGCGATCAGCCTGTTCGGAAATGCGCATCAGAAATCCCGCTATCTGCCCGGCGTCGGATCGGGAGATCTCTGCGCCGCCTTCGCGTTGACCGAGCCGGAGGCCGGTTCCGACGTGGCCGCGATCGCGACGGAAGCGCGCCTCGACCAGGGCGAATGGGTGATCAGCGGGGAAAAGACCTATATCTCCAATGGCGGTATCGCGGACGTCTATGTCCTGTTTGCCCGCAGCGAGGATGTCCAGGGCGCCCGTGGTCTATCGGCCTTTATCATCCAAGCCGATGACCCCGGGCTGGAAATCGTTGAACGGATCGACACCATAGCCCCCCACCCCCTCGCCCGCCTGCGTTTCAACGGGATGCGCATACCGGCTGACCGGCTGATCGCCGAGCGCGGCCAGGGCTTCAAGATTGCCATGGCGACGCTGGACGTGTTCCGCTCCACCGTCGGGGCGGCCTCCCTCGGCTTTGCCCGGCGCGCACTGGATGAAGCGACCCGCCGGGCCCAGACCCGGGAATTGTTTGGCTCCAGCCTTGCTGATCTGCCCGGCGTGCAGACCCAGCTGGCCGAGATGGCGCTGGATATCGATACCAGTGCCTTGCTGATCTACCGCGCGGGCTGGGCCAAAGACAGCGGCGCCCCGCGGATCACGCGCGAGGCGGCGATGGCCAAGCTGCACGCGACAGAGACCGCCCAACAGGGCATCGACAAGGCGGTGCAGATCTTTGGCGGCCTCGGGGTCACCAAGGGCTCGGTACCGGAAGCACTGTACCGGGAGGTCCGGGCGCTGCGCATCTATGAAGGGGCCTCGGAAGTCCAGAAACTGGTGATCGCGCGCCAGCACCTGGCCAGTGGAGCGCGCTGATGTTCCGCGCCCGTCGCCAGATCCGCTTCGCAGATGTCGACCCGGCCGGGATCGTCTTCTATCCGCGCTATTTCGAGATGATCAACGCAACCGTCGAGGACTGGTTCGAACATATCGGATACGGCTTCGCGGACATGATCCGGCGCGATGGTTATGGCGTGCCGCTGGCGACGATCGAGGTGGATTTCAAACGCCCGAGCGAACTCGATGACTGGCTGGACTTTACGCTGGACGTAAAAGCCCTGGGCAGCAGCTCCATCCAGGTCGACATCACGGCCCGCTGCGGCGAAGAAATCCGGCTGATCGCCCGTCCGGTTCTGGTTTTCGTCAAGACCGAAGCCACCCGTCCGGTCCGCATACCCGACGCCTTACGAGAAAAAATCGAGCACTATCAGCGAGGTCAGGCATGATACATTTACAGCCACCAGGCTGGCCCCGTCCGAAGGGCTATTCCAATGGCATTGTCGCGGATGGCCAACTCGTCTTTGTTGCCGGCCAGATCGGCTGGGACGAAACCGAAGCGCTGGTGTCCGATGATTTCGCGGAACAGTTCGAACAGGTCCTGGTCAACACGCTGGCTGTGCTCAAGGAAGCCGGCGCCGGGCCTCAGCACATTGTCCGGATGACCGGCTATGTCACGGACAAGCAGGAGTATCTCGGCGCCCTCAGGGCGGTGGGAGAGATCTGGAAACGCCATATCGGTCGCAATTACCCGGTCATGGCCTTTCTGGAGGTCCAGGCCCTGATTGAAGACCGGGCCAAGATCGAGATCGAAACCACCGCGGTTATACCGCGCTAACCCATCGCTTCGTCGCAGCCATCGGGGAGGATGTCATGACGATGATCGAAAGCGGCCATATCGACAGCTTCACGCGGGATCATCTCCCGCCGATGGAGCAATGGCCGGAATTCCGTTTTGACCAGGAAGACCTGGCTTATCCCGAGCGTCTCAATGCGGCCGGGGTGCTGCTCGATGGCGCGGTCGCCAATGGCTATGGTGACAAGACTGCGATCATCACACCGAGCCGTCGGATCAGCTATCGGGACCTGTTGGAGCAGGCCAATCGCATCGCCAACTACCTGACCCGCGAGCTCGGTATCGTCCCCGGCAATCGGGTCTTGCTGCACGGGTTCAATTCCATCGAGCTATCCGCCGCCTGGTTCGCCGTCATCAAGACCGGTGCAGTCGCGGTCACGACCATGCCGATGCTGCGGGCCGCCGAGCTGTCAAAAATCACCAGCAAGGCCGACGTTGATATCGCGCTCTGCGATGTCGGCCTTCTCGAGGTCGTGGAGGAAACAGCGACCTTGACCGGCAAGTTGAGGACGATTGCAGCCTGGGGAGACGGTGGCGCGCTGGACCGCGCCCTGCCCGAAATGTCGACCAATTTCGTCAATGCCGACACGGCCCGGGATGATGTTGCGCTATTGGCGTGTACGTCCGGTACAACAGGTGAGCCAAAGGCCTGTGCCCATTTTCACTCCGCCATTCTGGCCATGGCCGACACCTTCGGCCGGCACACACTGGCCCCCGAGGCGGACGAGATCTACACCGGCACCCCGCCGCTGGCTTTTACCTTCGGGCTCGGCGCCTTCCTTGTCTTTCCGGCCCGCTTCGGTCTGACGGTGGCGCTGCCGGAGCGGCCCGGCTTTGAAGCGCTTTGCGAAACCATTGAGGCCTGCAAGGCGACGACGGTTTTCACCGCGCCCACAGGATATCGCGCCATGATGGGACTTTGGCAGGATTATGATCTGTCATCCCTGCGCAAGGCGGTCTCAGCGGGGGAGCACCTGCCCCAGGCGACATCGGATGAGTTTCATGCCCGCACGGGACTGCGGCTGATCGACGGTATTGGTGCAACCGAGATGATCCACATCTTCATCTCCGCTTCCGGATCCCTGATTCGGCCCGGAGCGACGGGGCAAGCGGTACCGGGATATCAGGCTGAATTGCTCGATGATGCCGGCCAGCCCGTGCCGGAGGGGGAAATCGGACGCCTCGCCCTGAAAGGTCCAACCGGCTGCCTCTATCTCGATGATGAGCGCCAGAAAACCTATGTCCAGAAGGGCTGGAACTTGACCGGTGACCTCTACCGCCGTGATGCCGAGGGTTATTATTGGTACGTCTCCCGCGCCGACGATCTGATCGTGTCCTCGGGCTATAACATCGCCGGTCCGGAGGTCGAGCAGGCCTTATTAAGCCATGATGCAGTCGCGGAAACGGCCGTGATTGGCGAAGCCGATCAGGAGCGCGGCGCCATCATCAAAGCTTTCGTCGTCCTGGCGCAGGGGTGGTCCGGGAACGCGGACCTCGTCGCTGAACTGCAAACCCATGTGAAGTCTGAGATTGCGCCTTACAAATATCCGCGCGACATCGAGTTTATCGATCAGTTGCCCAAGACACAGACCGGCAAAATTCAGCGTTTCAAACTGCGCCGCGAGGCGATAAGTCTCGATCACTGAACCGGGAAAAGGAGTGCGGCATGCGTCAATTCTACGTTTTCATCAAATGTGAGCTCGGTCGCACCTACGACGTCGCCGCATCGCTGGTCGACAATCTCGATGAAGCGCCGATGGTGCATTCCATCTCCGGTGCGTTCGACCTCCTTGCTCACTTTTCTCTCAATGATGACGCGGACATCGGCCGGTTTGTTAATCAAAAGGTTCAAACAATTTCCGGCATCAAGGACACGCAGACCATCATCTGTTTCAATGCTTTCACCCGCGATCGCGGCCTCGGTGACGGCTAGGCCGGGCGACATTTCTGATGCATTTCGGCGTATTTGACCTGTTCAAGATCGGAATCGGGCCCTCGAGCTCGCACACCGTCGGACCGATGAAGGCGGGCAAGCGCTTCGTCGAGCGGGCGCTTGAGAAGGTCCGGGACGGAGGCCTTATCCGGCTTGAATGTGAACTCTATGGCTCGCTGGCGCTGACCGGCCTGGGCCATGGCACCAATACAGCCGTCCTGCTCGGCCTGGAGGGGCACGACCCGGCTCAGATCGACCCGGACACCATCGAGCCCCGCCTCGCCCGCATTCGCAGTGATAAGACGCTGCACCTCGCCAATGGTGATGTGATCGAGTTCGACGAAAAAAAACATCTCGACTTCCGCGGTGAGGTTCGCCTGCCCTTCCACTCAAACGCCATGAAGTTCCGCGCCATCGGCCCGGGCGAACAACTCGTCCTCGAGGAAATCTGGTATTCGATCGGTGGAGGCTTCGTCATTGATGAGCACGAGGCCGGCCGCAATTCCGCAGCCGATGTGAAGGAAGGCGAGCCCTACCCGTTCAACTCGGCAGCGGAACTGCTTGAAATCGGCGAGAAGACCGGCCTGTCCATCCATCGTATCATGCTGGCCAATGAACGCGCCTTCCTGCCCGAGGACACGATCCGGGCGGGCATTGAAGGCCTTTGGCGCACGATGGAGGACTGTATCGACCGCGGCCTGGCCCAGGATGGCATCCTGCCCGGCGGGCTGCAGGTCAAGCGTCGCGCGCCACAGATGTACAAAGACATCAAGGCCACCCCGGTGTCGCCGGAGGAAGATCCTTTGGCGCCTATGGACTGGATCAATCTCTGGGCTATGGCGGTGAATGAAGAGAACGCCGCGGGTGGCCGCGTTGTCACCGCTCCGACCAATGGTGCAGCGGGCATTATTCCCGCCGTCGCACGTTATTTTGATCGCTATCACCGCGACCCGGACGATGAAGAAGCGTTGCAGCGCTTCTTCCTGACGGCGGCCGCGATTGGTGCGCTGTACAAGAAAAACGCCTCTATTTCGGGGGCTGAAGCCGGCTGTCAGGGGGAAGTGGGCGTCGCCTGTTCCATGGCGGCGGGTGCCCTGGCTGCCGCCATGGGCGCCAACAATCACCAGATCGAGGATGCCGCCGAGATCGGCATGGAGCACAATCTCGGCCTGACCTGCGACCCGGTGGGCGGGCTGGTTCAGATCCCTTGTATCGAACGCAATGCCATCGGCGCGATCAAGGCGATCGATGCGGCCCGGCTGGCCTTGCGGGCCACCTCATCTGACATGAAGGTGTCTCTGGACCAGGTCATCGAGACCATGCGCCAGACCGGTCTCGACATGATGGAAAAATACAAAGAGACCAGCCAGGGCGGGCTCGCAGTGAATGTGGTGGAGTGTTAGGCGTCCTCGCCCTGGGTCTGCACCGCCCGTCCATCACTGAGGGTTTCCGCCCCGGAGACCACGACCGTCTGACCGGCCTCCACATCGCCCTCGATGGCGATATAGCCGCCTGAGCGAACACCGGGCTGCACTGTGATCTGACGGGCGATGTCGTCATCCCCCACCACAAAGATATGACTCCCATTGGCGCGCAGGATAACGGCGTCATACGGGACAGTGAGCTGGGTCCGCGGCGTTTCGGCCGGGAAAGACGCCCGCGCCGCCGAACCGACTATCCAGCCTGTTTCGGCCAGGTCGATCCGGACCTCGAAAGTGCGCGAGACGCGATCACCGACAGGAACAATCGCCCGGATCGGCGCGCGGATCTCCTGATCATCACTCCCGGTCATGGTGATCTCCTGCCCGACGCTGAGATAGGGGGCGATGGATACAGGCGCCTGGGCGACGGCCTCCTTGCGGGACACATCGACGAAACGGACGACTTCCCGCCCCGGCGAGGATAATTCGCCGACTTCGATCAGGCGCTCAACCACGCGGCCGGTGAACGGGGCGCGGATCCGCGTCCGGTCAAGATCGAGCTCGGCGCGGGAGACGGCGGAGCGCGCTTCACGCAGATCGAGGGCTGCGAGATCGCGGGCCAGCTCGGCCTCACGCAAGCGCGTGGGCGGCACGGTGCCATTAGCTGCCAACTGTGTAAAACGTTCGGCCTCGGCGTTCTGGTAAGAGGAATTCGCACTGGCGCGGGACAGGCGCGCGCGGGCTTCCTCCAGCTGGATACGCGCCTGCCGGTCATCGATCTGGGCGATGACATCGCCGCTTTCCACCACATCGCCCGGCTCGGCGATTACCGTCACCCGGCCGGTTGTCTCGGCCGAAATACGGGCATCATTGCGGGAGATCACACTGGCCGGCGAGGTAATGGTGCGCGACATCAGACGCGAGTCGATCTCGGCCACGCGGACCGTAGCAGGCGGTGGGCCGCCCTGGGCCTGCGCGGCACTGAAGCCGGAAGCCGCAACGACAGCGGAAATGAGGGTGATGACAGCGGTGTGGCGGAACATGGAACATCCCCTCCGGATTATTCAGCAGGCTGGATAGTTTCCTGGCGAGCCGTCTGGCGGCTTTCGCCCAGGCGCAACAGGGCCGGGATCAAGAGTAGCGTAAAGACCAGCGAGACACTCATCCCGCCGACAATGGCCGCGGCGAGCCCGCGATAAATGGCACTGCCCACGCCCGGGAAAAGCAAGAGCGGCAACATGCCCAGAAGACTGGTCAGCGTGCTCATGAAGATCGGCCGCAAACGCATGCGCAGCGCCTGATCCACCGCATCACGCCGCGCCAGGCCCCGACGTTCTCCCTGCCGGGTCTGATCCACCAGCAGGATCGCGTTGTTGATCACCAGCCCGAGGAGAATGAAGAAACCCATCATCGTCAACAGGTCGAGCGGAACGGTAAGGAAGAGGTTGAGGATCTGCAGCATGATTACACCGCCGACCCCGGCCAGTGGGATCGAGACCAGCACCAGTCCGGCATCGCGCAGGGAGCGGAACAGGCCGGCAAGGATCAAGAAGAGAACGACCAGCGCCATACCGATATTGCTGAGCATGGTCTGCTTGGCGCGCGCCAGGCTGTCGGCGCTGCCGCCATAGGTGATCGAGCCGTCCGGCGGCAATTGCGCCTGGATCGCCGGAGCGACATCGTCCTGGACGATGTCGAGGATCTCCTCGAGCGTCAGCCCTTCGGGCTGGCTGATATTGATGGTGATGGTCCGGCGACGATCAAGGCGCTGGATACCGCCGATGCCCACGCCTTCGCGGATCGTGACCAGCTCACCGAGCGGAACCACCGCACCCGTCGGCGTGACAATCGGCAGGCCTTCAAGCTCGTCCGGCGTCGACCACCCCTCAGTCCGCACAATCGTATTCATGCGCGTGTCGCCATCGAAGTATTCACCGATAAACTGGCCATCGCCCAGCATGGCAATCATGCCGGCCACATTGCGCCTCGCCCATCCCGCTTCCTGGATGCGACGATCATTGGGCACCATGGTCAGGCGCGGCTGGCTCGCCTGCGGGGGCGGATTGGCGTTGATATTGACGCCCGGGAAGCGATCACGGAGGAGCTGCAGACCGGTCAGAACGGCGCGCGTGCGTGCCTCGGCATCCGCAGACTGGACATTGATCTGGATATTGCCGCCCTGGTTGAAGCCGCCGAAGAGATCCCCCTGCTGGGCGTTGGAAAACACGACATCGGGGATATCGCCGATAATCTCATTCCGCACGATTTCCTGGAGCTCGCCGACGCGGGACTGGTCTGCCACCCGGATGCCGGCCGTCGCACCTCCACCACCCGGGAAGGTACCGAAATAATAATTCCGCAGGGCCGGTTCCTGTTCCCCGGACATGTAGGGTTCAAGCCGTTCGACGACGCGCTGCGCGACTTCGGTCTCGATCCAGTCAAGCGATGTCCCCGGGGGGAAGATCCAGAAGGCATCCACGGCATCGCGTTTCACCGGCGGCAGATAATCCGTGTTGGGCAGCATGACATAGGTCAGCCCCATCGGGACGGCGATCAGGCCGGCAATCACCCCCAGGCGGATGCCCCGCTTGTCGGTCAGCTTGAGAATATTGTCGGCGATGGCGCCCATCAGGGGTTGGGCGGTCTGCTCTTGCCGGTCCCGGATCAGGTATTTTGCCGCCACGGGCAGAATGGTGACGGCGACAACCATCGACACGCCCACACCGACAGCGATGGTGATCGCGAGATCCGCGAAAAGCTGACCTTCCACATCGCGGACAAAGATCAACGGCAGGAAGATCGCCACGGTCGTAACCGTGGAGGCCAGTAGCGCACCCCAGACTTGCCCGGCTCCCTGCTCGGAAGCGGTATCAGGATCTTCACCGGCTTCGCGCCTTCGGATGATGTTCTCTACCACCACGATGGCCGCATCCATCACCATCCCGGTGGCAAAGGCCAGGCCGGCGATCGAGATGACGTTCAGGGTTCGCCCGAACAGGAAGAGGACGATTAGCGTCGACAGCAGGCAGACTGGAATGGTCAGGGAGACGATCAGCGTCGCTCTTGGCCGGCGCAGAAAAAACCACAGACCGATCACCGCCAGGGCGATACCGATCAGCAGGTTGGTGCGCAGAAGATTGATCGCCCGCATGATGAAGACCGAGGCGTCGAAGGACGGGGCCATGACCAGTTGGCGCTCGGCCAGCAGGGTTTCGTTGATCTCAGCGACCTCGGCCTTCACCGCATCCAGCGCCGCCAGCACATTGGCGCCCTGTGCCCGGCGCACCTCGATGCCCATGGCCGGGTTGCCATTCTGATAAGTGAAATCGTTGCGTTCGCCATAGGCCACCTCGACGGTGGCGAGATCACGCAAACGTACCGGGCTGCCATCGCGCCAGACGATGACGAGATCGCCCATTTCCTCAGGCTCGAACTCGCCCTCGAAGCGGAGCTGGTAGCTGCGTCTGCCGATATCGGTATTGCCACCGGAGACGTCGGAATTATTCGCAATGGCCGCGGAGATCTGCGGCAAGGTCACACCCAGCGCCGCGGCGCGATAGGGATCAATCGTGATCTGAAGTTCCTCCGGCCGGCGGCCCCAACCGACAGCCACGGAGGCTACGCCCTGAATGCCTTCAAGACGAGGAACGATCACGTCCTCCACGAAGCTGGAATAGTCGTGGATCTCATTGGGATTGCCTGGCAAGGCCTGGAGGAAGAACCAGATCAGGCTTTGCTGCGCATCACCGCCAAACCCGCCCAGCGTGGGCCCCACCGCATCGCGGGGCAAGGGCGGCACCTGGCTCAGACGGTTTCCGATCTCGATCGCCGTCTGGGTCATGTCGGTTTCGATGGAGAAGGTCAGATTGATGAAGGCATTGCCCTCGCCCACGAAGACCCGCATCTCTTCCAGACCCGGCAATCCGGCCAGAGCCTGTTCCTGCGGCTCGACGATTTCCGATTCCATTTCCTGCGGCGATGCTGAACGCCAGAATGTGGAAATATTGACCTGCGGCCGCTCGGTATCCGGCAGGAGCTGGATCGGCAGCCGGGTAAATGCCACAAGGCCCATCAGGACAATGAGCGCAATGCCGACAAAGACGGCAGACGGATTGTTCAGCGATAATCGTGTGAGCGGCATGTCGGTCTCCCTCGCATGCTTCTCATATCACCCCACACAGCAAATGGGATTAAACCTTGCTAAGGCGGCTCACGGCAATGTGAGCCGCCTTAACTGCAAGTCATAAAACGCAAACGCGAGTTTGCGCTCAGGCCGCCTGGTGTTCGACCAGCGTGTCCGAAACGGTGTATTTTGCCTCGGTTTTCTCGGCGAGCTCGTCCAGCGTGGCACCCGGCGCCAGTTCGATCAGTTCGAGATGATCATCCTTGACGTCAAACACGCCCAGCGTGGTGATGATGCGGTGCACGCAACGCTGGCCGGTCAGCGGCAAGGTACATTCCTTCAACAGCTTCGGCTCGCCGCGCTTGTTGGCGTGGTCCATGATCACCACCACCCGTTTGACACCAGCAACGAGATCCATGGCGCCGCCCATGCCCTTGACCAGCTTGCCCGGGATCATCCAGTTGGCGATGTCGCCGGTTTCGGAGATCTCCATAGCACCGAGGATGGACAGATCGATGTGACCGCCGCGGATCATGGCGAAACTGTCGGCCGAGGAGAAATAGCTCGTCCGGCGCAGCTCGGTGATGGTCTGCTTGCCGGCATTGATCAGATCGGCATCGACCTCATCGTCATGGGGGAACGGGCCCATGCCCAGCATGCCATTCTCCGACTGCAGGGTCACGTCGACGCCGTCTGGGATGTAGTTGGCGACCAGGGTCGGGATGCCGATACCCAGATTGACGTAGAAACCGTCTTCCAGTTCCTGGGCGGCGCGGGCCGCCATTTCATCGCGTGTCCAGGCCATTTACGCGTCCTCCCGCTGACGGATCGTGCGCTGCTCGATGCGCTTTTCGAAACTACCTTGCACCAGACGCTGCACAAAAATGCCCGGCGTATGGATCTCGTCCGGGTCGAGGCTGCCCAGTTCGACGATTTCCTCAACCTCGGCAATGGTCACCTTACCGGCTGTTGCCATCATCGGATTGAAGTTCCGGGCCGTCTTGCGGAAGATAAGATTGCCTTGCGGGTCCGCTTTCCAGGCTTTGACGATGGAAACATCTGCCTTCAGCCCCGTTTCCATGATGTAGGTCTCACCGTCGAACTCACGGTGCTCCTTGCCCTCCGCGATCAGCGTGCCGACACCGGTCTTGGTAAAGAAGCCCGGAATGCCCGCCCCGCCAGCTCGGATACGTTCGGCCAACGTGCCTTGCGGATTGAACTCCAACTCCAGCTCGCCCTCGAGATACTGGCGCTCGAACTCCTTGTTCTCACCGACATAGGAAGAGACCATTTTCTTGATCTGCTTGGCGTCCAAGAGGATGCCGAGGCCGAACCCGTCGACGCCGCAATTATTCGAGATCACGGTGAGATCCTTGACGCCCAGCTCATGCAGCGCGGCGATCGAATTCTCGGGGATGCCACAGAGGCCAAAGCCTCCGGCCATCAGCGTCATTCCGTCAAACACCAGCCCGTCCAAAGCAGACTTGGCGTCCGGATAAACCTTATTCATGCGGACCTCGGTCAAAAGTTGATGATCGGTTCATGTTTAGACCGCGGGTGCGGTCCAGACCAGTCATTACAGCATGCCGAAGTCCTTCAGGAGGCAGTCCGACCGTCGATTTCAATGGCCAACGCCCCGCCGAAGAAGACGGCATAGGCGGACCAATAAATCCACAGGAGGAAGACCACAAGTGCGCCAAGTGACCCGTAGACGCTAAAATCAATCACTTCATCGATATAGGCTGAAAAACCCTTCGACAGACCGAGCCACAAGAGCGTTGCCACCAGGGCCGCCGTCGTCGAAGCCCGCCAGCTCACCGCCTGTTCGCGGCGGCGCATGGTGAGCCTGTAGAGCAGCTCCAGAGCCAGAAACATGCTCAGCCCGGCCGCTGTCCATTCATTGATTACGAGACCGAAATCGAGTCCCTGGATACCAAGCCAGTCGGTGACCTGGCGCGCGATGACAGGGATGAAGAGAACAGCCAGATTGGCAATCGTCAGCAAGACCCCGCCAATCAGTACTCCCAACATGGCGATGATGTTGAAATGGATGACATTGCGGATATCACGATCTTCCGCGAGATGGTTCAGACCGGCGATCAGGGCTTTCACCCCTCGCGCCGCGGCAAACAGAGCAATGGCCAGCGCAATCGCGCCCTGAAGCGAAAGCACGGTGATCGGTGCATCAGCAAGCCTGGAGAGCTGTCCAAGCATGAAGTCCTGCGCCGCAGATGGCATAATCTCCGCCAAGCGAGCCAGCTGCCGTTCCGCGTCTTCAATGGAAAAAACAACGCCATAGACCGACATCGCCAAAGCGATCGCTGGAAACAGGGCCAGCATGCCAAAGAAAGAGGCGCCACCGGCGAACAGCATCACGTCACGGGCCATGGATCGGCTGATGGCGGCGATAATGACGCTGATAACTGCACGTCGGCGCTGTTTCCGGGCGGAGGGGTTTGTCATGATGGCCAAGCACACGCTGCTTCGGTTAAAGAATCGACAAACGGCGACAAGGCTCAGAACGCGCGGGGACTTTCCGGCTCATGTCTTTTTCCAAGGCGACTCAATTACTGCAATTGGCCCGAATGGCGAGCGGCCGGATCGGTGTGACGTTGAATGATATAGAGCGCGAGTTCGAATGTGTGCGGCGGACCGCCCAAAGAATGAGCCAGGCCCTGGAAGACGTGTTTCCTGACACCGAGGTCTACACCGATCATGAAGGCCGCAAGCGGTGGCGGGTTCCGCAGGTGAAGGCGGCCGAGTTCTTTGCGCCGACGGCTGACCAGCTCGCGGCTCTGGAACTGGCTATGCGCAGTGCAGAGCGTTCCGGCCTGGTGCAGGAAGCCCGGCAGCTGGAAGGGCTGCAGGACACGATCAAACTCCTGATCTCCTCACGGCGCCGGGTCGGATTGGAAACCGATCAGGACGCCCTGCTGGAAGCCATGGGCCATGCTGCCCGCCCCGGCCCGCGGCCGGTCAGTGACAATGAGATCGACATTGAGATCGCCGAGGCGCTCAAAGGACCGTGCGAGCTGGTAATCCGCTATAAGGGCCGGCGCGATGAAGTGGCCAGCGAGCGACGGCTACAGCCTTATGGCATCTTGTTGGGCGGGCGCCGGTATCTCGTTGCCAAGGACCCCGCCAAGGGGGATGGCCGGCTACGCCATTTCCGTATCGAGGATATCGTCAGCGCCCGTGTGACGGACCGCATCTTTGACCGCGATGAGGCGTTTGACCTGGCGAGCTACGCCGCCCGATCCTTCGGCGCCTTTCAGAACGAGACCGAGTTTGTTGAGACCGTCTGGCGTTTTGCACCTGCCGCGGCACAACAGGCGTCGCGTTTCGAGTTTCACCCCGACCAGGTCCAGGACATTCAAGAAGACGGCTCGCTGATCGTGCGCTTTACCGCGAGTGGACATCTTGAGATGTGCTGGCATCTCTATGCCTGGGGAGACCAGGTGGAAGTGCTCGAACCGCCCGCCCTCGCCGCGCTGGTCAATCCCTACCGGCGCAGCGATTTTCCGAGCCTTCCCTAGAACGTTTTCAGCGTACTGCGATGCGCAAGGCATCCGGTGCCATCCAGGCCGGCATGGCGTGCCCGTCTTTCGGGCTCATGGCCAGGTGATAGCCCTTGTGCAGATAGCGGCAGACCGATCGCATGTCCTCGACATGGATGCAGCTCAGCTCATCGGTCGGGTGCTGCATGCGGAAAAAACCGTCGCGGAATTTGTGCGGGACCAGATTGCGCTGCGCGCCGCCGGCACCGTTGATGATGGCTTGGATTGCGATGGCCATGATGTGATCTCCTCAACTCGTGTGTTGAGATCATCATGACGGAACGGGATGACAAAACCGGTCACGCCCTGATGCAATGAGAAACGCCGATCGTTGGGGGCGACCGGCGTTCCAGCTATCTGTGCGATAGGGAGGTCAGCAAACCTGCGAGGGACTGTTTGGGCCGCTGATCTCGAATGTGAGAGTGCCGATTCTCCCCTGAACCGCGTATGAACAAGATGAATGAACGAAATAAGGCAGGGTTTTCAGCGCAATACCGCTGAGGATTTGCCTTAGGGTCAAGCCGCGTTCACCTTGTATCCATCTGTTTCTGGCACAGGGTCAGACAACAGGATTGTGTGATGACCGCTACCGCCGCGCTCCCCGGAGCTTCAAAACGACAGACCGAGATTGACGCGCGCTGCCGCGATCACGCCCTCGCGCTTGCCGGTAAGGGTGGTTTTCTCGCGCGTTTTGACGGCGAGGACCTGAGCGAACTGAGCTTTGCCGGCGCGGATCTGCGTGATGCCAGCTTCCGTAATGCCAACCTGGCCGGTTGCGACTTTACGGGCGCCGACCTGACCGATGCGGACATGTCCGGTGCCAATCTGAGCAAGACCCGATTGATCGGTGCGCGGCTCGAGCATTGCGACATGCGCGGCTGCGATATGAGCGAAGCAGATCTGTCCGCCAGCCAGTGTCAGAATGCCGATTTTCGCGAACTCACCCGGATTGGACAGGACGGACAGTCGACCGAGACGCTGGCCACGCGTTTGACCCAAGCAAGCCTTGGTGGGGTCAATCTCAGCTTTGCCCGCCTCGCCGGCGCCGATGCCCAGGGGGCTGACCTTTCCGACGCCAATCTGAACAATACTCGGCTCATGCGCGCCAATCTGTCCGGTGCTGTTCTACACAATGCGGTGCTCAACAAGACGGACTTTGCCGGCGCCGATCTGAGCAATGCGGATCTACGTGGCGCGATCGAGAGCCAGGTGCGCACCGAGCTCGCCAAAACCGATGGCATGCAGACGGGCACTTTGCCGGACGCCCTGGCTGCAGCGGCAGTCGAACCTGATGACGACGTCCGCCCCTTAAGCTCCAAGCTGCGCGATCATGAGAAACTCTGCCGGACCAATGGCCGCGACGGCGCACCAGCCAATTTCGCCGGCATGGACATGCGTGAAGCCGGATCGCTGGCCGAGCGCAATCTGACCGCCATGCCAGCCCCGGGCGCAAACTTCTCCGGCCTCGATATGCGCGGCGCGGAACTCCAGGGCGCCCGCCTGCAACAGGCGGACTTGCGGGCCTGTGACCTACGCGGCGCCGATTTGCGCGGCGCAGACCTGACCGGTGCCCTCCTCACCCATGCAGATCTGCGTGGCGCAAAATTATCCGGCCTCAAACTGCAAGGCGACCGCGTCCTGCCGACGCGCCTGACGCGAGCCATTTGCCGCTATGCCCGTTTTGAAGACGCCCAGCTGACCTCTGTTGATGTCACCGAGACCGATCTGGCCTATGCCCGCTGCAGTCAAGCTCAGATCGGCGCGCTGCAAGCCGCCGACCTGTCCAAGACGCTGGTTGATTAATCCGCCGTCGCGGGACGTTGCACACCCCAATCCGCGAGCACTTCATCGGTATTGCTTCCCGGGACTGCCGCCACGCCCTGGATCGCGCCCGGCGTGCGCGAAAAGCGTGGCGCCGGTGACGGGTGTCGAACCCCGTCGATCTCCGTGAAGCTCGCCCGTTCCACCATGTGCGGGTGCTCGGCCGCCTCGTCGATATTCAAGACCGGCGCGAAACAGGCGTCTGTTCCCTCGAGCAGCTCGCACCACTCCTCCCGGCTTTTCTGTTTGAACAACTCGGTGAATTTGGCCTTGGCCTCATCCCAACCGCGACCGGACCAGTCGGCCGGAATCTCCTGGGGGTCGATACCGGCCTTGTCACAGAAGAGCTGGTAGAATTCCGGTTCAAGCGGGCCGAGCGAGATGTGCTTGCCGTCGGCGCATTCATAGACCGCGTAGAAATGGGCCCCGCCGTCAAGCAGATTGGTGCCGCGCTCATTTGACCACAATCCCAGGGCCTTGAGCTGATACTGGGAGGCCATCAGGGATGCGGCACCATCGACGATAGCCGCGTCGACGACTTGGCCCTCTCCGCTGCTGCGCGCATGCGTGAGCGCGGCCAGCACACCAAAGCCGAGATACATGGCACCACCGCCAAAATCACCGACCAGATTAAGCGGGATGACTGGCGCTTCCGGTGTGCCGATCGCGCCCAGAGCGCCAGAGAGCGAAACATAATTGATGTCATGGCCGGCGGAATGGGCGAGAGGGCCATACTGCCCCCACCCGGTCATGCGGCCATAGACCAGTTTGGGATTGGCGCCGAGAGCCACATCAGGTCCGAAACCGAGGCGCTCCATCACGCCTGGCCGATAGCCTTCGAGCAAAATATCGGCCTGCTTGACCAGGTCGAGACACACCGCCTTGTCGGCCTCATCCTTCAGATTGAGCGCGATCGAGCGACGTCCCCGGCCCAACACATCGGCCGCACCACCGCCCATGGCACCGGGACGATCGATCCGGATCACATCGGCGCCCATGTCTGCCAGCATCATGGCGCAGAATGGTGCCGGGCCGAGCCCAACAAACTCGACGACCTTAACGCCTTTTAGAGGTCCTTGAGGTTTCATACGCGCATCCTTCTCGATTCGGCGGTTTCAGAAACGTGGCATTTGTGACAAACTCAAGAAACAAGCATTCGTCCTCAGGGGCGACAGGGGGGCATATGGGACGGGAGTTGGACGTCCTTGTGTATGGCGCGCCAGAGCGCGCCCGGGGGATTGTTGAGCAGCTGGAACGCCTTGCCTTGCGGGCACGCGTGATCCGTGAGGATACGCCGCCGGCCCGCAAGTCCCGCCTTTATGCCGCTGAAATAATTTTCGCCGAAAACGCTTCTGAAATCACCGAGGCCCGGCAGGCCCTGGCGCGTTTTGCCCCCGGACACCGCCCGGCGATTGCCGTTGGCCCGACGGCCCTTGCCGGCCACGACGGTATAGATGCCTGGATCCCGGCGCCCGCCCTGCCCGCGCAAATCGCGGCTCGGGCCCGGGCCTTGTTCCGCCTAGCGACGATGGAGCTCGTGGCAGAACGGCGCGCCCATGTCACGGCGCTTTACGGCGAGCGCAATACGCCCGCGGAAAGGGCAGAGCCGAAATCCAGCGTGCTCTATGTCGGGGATGCATCGCCGCGTTTCATGTCGTTGCAGCATACGATGGAAGCAACCGGCGCCGAGGTGATCGCCGCCTTTTCCTCCTATTCCGCCTTCGACTACCTGCACGAACGCAGCTTTGACGCCGTTGTCCTCAATGCCAGCGGCAAGCGCCACACCGCCTTTACGATCAGCTCGGCCATGCGCCGCAATGCCCGCCTCTATCACACGCCGGTCCTGCTTTTGTCGGATGATAATGATCTGGAAGCGGCCGAGGAAGCCTTTGCCCGCGGCGTATCCGACATCCTGCCACCGGCGACAACGGATTTGGAAATGTGCGACCGCGTGCTCGCCCTTGCCGGCGAGCGGCGGCGACGCCGTCAGGCCAAGGCCGCCCTGGAAGCGTGCCGCGATCCGCGCACACTCGATATCGAAACCGGGCTCTTCCATTCCGGCTTCCTGACCTCGCACCTGCAGGACTTCCTGGTGGGTTTCGAGCGCGATCAACTCGGTTTTTCCCTCCTCGTCCTGCGCACGGACGTGCCGGAAGAAGCCCATCAGCCCGATGTCGCTTCGACCGAAAAGGCACGCCGGCAATTCGCGGCAATGCTGCGCCATCTGCTGCGCACCGAGGACGCCGCGGCCCGTATCAATGACGATCACTTCGTCGCGGTCCTGCCCTTGACCGAGGCAGAAGGCGTAGACTGCGTCGCCGCCCGGGTCTCGGCTATTGCCGAGTGCACGGCCTTCGAGAGCGACGATCCGCTGCAGCCCTTCCGACTTGCAGTGCGAGCCACCGGCATCACACCGCGCCCGGGTGAAACAGCAGAAGCAATGCTGGAGCGCGGCCTGCGGTCACTGCAAATGCACCCCGCGATGCGCGCCCAGGCCTGATCCGGACCTACGCGGTTACGCTACCCGACTGTTTTGCCCGCATGGCGATATCGGCAAGCGGCGCCATGGCCTTTTCAATTGCCCGCAGCCGGTCTTCGGGCGCATCCCAGGCGGTACGCAGCACCAGCTTGTGATCCGGACGCGCTTTGAACAGTCCTGCATTCTCGCGGATATGGGCAATCAGGCCCGGCGGATCGATAAACCGGTCCTTGCGGAAGTGGATCACCGCGCCTTTCGGTCCAGCATCCACTTTTTCCACCCCGGCACGCTTGCACAGCGTTTTGACCGCCACGACCCGCATTAGCGTCTCGACTTCGTCGGGCAAGGGACCGAAACGGTCGATCAGCTCGGCCGCGAAGGCCTCGCGTTCCGTCTTGTTCTCCAGCGATGACAATCGCCGGTAGAGCTGCAGGCGTATGTCGAGATCGGGGACATAGTGATCCGGGATCAGCACGGCCCCGCCGGCATTGATCTGGGGTGACCAGTCGCCATCCTCATCGGCATCGCCGCCATCGCGAAGCGAGGCCACGGCCTCTTCCAGCATGCTTTGATAAAGCTCGACCCCGACATCCTTGATGTGGCCAGACTGTTCTTCGCCCAACAGATTACCGCCGCCGCGCAGATCGAGGTCATGACTGGCCAGGGTGAATCCGGCCCCGAGCGTGTCGAGCGAGTGCAGAACTTTGAGGCGCCTTTCAGCCCCCTCGGTGATCTTCTGGCGCGCCGGTGTGGCCAGATAGGCGTAGGCCCGGGTTTTCGAACGCCCGACACGACCGCGGAGCTGGTAGAGCTGCGACAAGCCAAAGCGGTCCGCGCGATGAACAACGAGCGTATTGGCGGTCGGGATATCGATGCCGCTTTCCACGATCGTGGTCGACAACAGGACATCGTACCGGCCCTCATAGAAGGCCGTCATGATATCTTCCAGGGTCGAGGGCGGCATCTGCCCATGCGCGATGACGAAATTCACCTCGGGCACGCTCTCGCGCAGGAAGGCCGCGATGTCTTCCAGGTCGGAAATCCGCGGCACCACGAAGAAGGCTTGGCCACCACGATATTTCTCGCGCAACAGGGCCTCACGGATCGTCACCGCATCAAACGGCGTGACATAGGTCCGCACCGCGAGCCGGTCGACCGGCGGCGTGGCGATGATTGACAGGTCGCGAATACCGGTCAGGGCCAGCTGCAGCGTGCGCGGGATCGGCGTCGCGGTCAGCGTCAGCACATGGACATTGGCGCGCAGGGCCTTGAGCACTTCTTTGTGCTTGACCCCGAAATTCTGCTCCTCATCGACCACGAGCAGGCCGAGATCCTTGAATTTGACGGTCTTGGCGAGAAGCGCGTGCGTTCCGATGATGATGTCGGCCTGACCTTCCGCCATCTCCATCTTGGTTGCCTTGGCATCCTTGGCGCCAACCAGCCGGGAGAGCTGACGCACCTTGACCGGCCAGCCGCGGAAACGCTCGGAGAATGTCTTGAAATGCTGCCGCGCCAGCAGCGTTGTCGGCGCGATGACGGCTACCTGCTGACCGGACATTGCAGTGACAAAGGCGGCCCGCAGGGCAACCTCGGTCTTGCCGAACCCGACATCGCCACAGATCAGGCGATCCATGGGCCGCCCCTTGGCCAGATCGCCCATCACGTCTTCCAGCGCATTGAGCTGGTCATCGGTCTCGGCGTAGGGGAAGGCGGAACAGAATTCATCATAGAGCCCGCTGGCCGACTCGATCGTCGGCGCACTGCGCGACAACCGCTGGGCGGCGATCTTGATCAGCTCATCGGCCATATCGCGCAGACGCCTCTTGGCCTTGGCCTTGCGGGCTTGCCAAGCACCGCTGCCGAGCTTGTCCAGCTGGGCGGTCTCGCCGTCAGAGCCATAGCGCGAAAGGAGCTCGATATTCTCCACCGGCAGGAAAAGCTTCGACCCGCCGGAATACTCCAGCTCGATGCAATCGTGCGGCGCATCCTGTACCGGCAGGGTTTTCAGCCCAAGGAAACGGGCCAGGCCATGATCAGCGTGAACGACAAGATCACCGGGCGTCAGGGCACCGGCTTCGACGATGACATCGGCGCTTTTGCGCCGCTTGCGCGGGCGGGCCAGGCGATCACCGAGGATATCCTGCTCGGACAGGACTGCGAGCTCTTCAGTCTCGAACCCCCGTTCAAGCGGCAGCACCGCCCGGCTGACGTCCTTTTCGCCATGTGTGGAGATGTCGTACCAACGCTCGGCGAGGGCGATATTCTTGACCCCGTGATCTCCGAGAACACTCGCCATGCGCTCTGAGGCCCCGAGGCTCCAGGCCGCGAGGATGACACGTTTGCCATCCGCTCGCAGCAGATTGATATGGCTCGCAACGGCATCGAAGACATTGGTATTTTCTGCAGTCCGCTCGGCCGCGAAAACCCGTCCCTGCTTGCCACCGACATCCACCGTGTTGTCCCCGGGCTCACTGAACGGCGTGAAATGGCGCACGATCCGCCCGTCCAGAGCGGCGTCCCAGTCCCCGGCTGCAAAATAAAGCACCGAGGGGTCAAGCGCGCGATAGACCGGGGCTGACAGGGAACTGTCATGGGCCTGTTCAGCAGCGATCTGGCGGGCCTCGAAATAGTCCTTCACCTGGTCCAGGCGCTCGTCAACGGCTTCGCGGGCCAACGGATCGATGGCGATAAGGGTGTCATCGGGAAGATAGTCGAACACCGAGGCAGTCTCGGCATAAAACAGCGGCAGCCAGTGCTCCACACCGGCGGGGCGAGCCCCGGCACTCACCGCCTCATACACAGGATCGCCGTGCTGAACCGCACCAAAGGTGCGCACAAAGCCACTGCGGAAACGGGAAATACTGGTCTCGTCCAGCAGGACCTCGCTGACCGGGGTCAGCACCAGCTCGGTGAGCTGGCGGGTCGAGCGCTGGGTTTCGGGATCAAAGGAGCGGATCGATTCCAGGCTATCGCCAAAGAAGTCGAGGCGGACCGGTTCCTCATTGCCCGGCGGGAAGACATCGATGACGCCGCCGCGAACCGCATAATCGCCGGGCTCCATCACCGTGGTGGCGCGGGCATAGCCATTGGCACTGAAATGCGATTGGAGCGCTTTGGTATCGACCTGGTTGCCGGGCCTGATCGTCTGCCCGGCCCCCTTCATCACCGAGACGGGCGCGCAGCGTTGCGACATCGCGTTGACAGTCGTGACAATGAAACGAGTGCTGTCATTGGCGCTATTGGCGATGTCAGCGAGCGTGGCGGCGCGTCGTGCTGCAACACGTGGCGACGGCGAAATCCGGTCATAGGGCTGGCAGTCCCAGGCCGGTAGGCGCAGGGTCTCGATTTCCGGGGCAAAGAACTCCAGCGCAGAAGCAAAGGCGGCGGCACGGGAATCATCGCGCGCGACAAAGACATTGAGGCCGCCACGAAGTTTGGCGCTGTCTGTGAAGATAAGCGCGTCGAGCCCCTCCGGCACGCCACAGACCCGCGCTTGTCCCTTGGCGCGGGCGATCATTTCCAAATCCGTCATGTCTTTTATCTAGCTGAACAGCTTACTGTCTCGGACCATCGCCAAACTCGGCGTCCTCGTCGACCCGGAAACGTTTCAACGCCTGCATGACGTCGCCGTCAAACTGCGCGGGCGTCGGCTCCCGGCCGATGATCCATGCATACAGATCCGCATCGGTCTGGTCGAGCAAGTGCTCAAATTCGACGACCGCATCATCAGACAGGCTGTCGAGGTTTTGGTCGGCGAACCGGCCCAGGATGAGATCGGCTTCCTTGAAGCCGCGACGCCAGGCCCGGATACGCAGCTTCTTGCGCTTATGTTCAATCGTTTCGGTCATAACCCGCGATATAGTCCGGGTAACCCGCCGCGTCGAGCACTGGCGCAGCGCGTCGAGCACTATAAAATGCACGCCGATGCGACCGGAAATTCTCTTCCCGCTTTTTCAGGATATCACTGCCCTGCCCGGCATCGGCCCGCGGCTGGCCGCCTTGCTGGCCAAGCTCGCCGGCCCGCGCGTGAAGGATGTGCTCTGGCTCAAGCCCAGCAGCTTGGTGGACCGGCGTCGCAAGGTCGGCATTGCCGAGGCCCCGGAAGGCCAGATCGTCACCATCCAGGCCCAGGTCGAGGAGCATTTACCCGGACGCCGCAAGGGACAGCCCTATAAGGTCCGCCTGTATGACCCCACCGGCTTCCTGCATCTGATCTATTTCCATCCGCGCGGCGATTATCTCAGCAAGCTCCTGCCCGTCGGAGAAACCCGCATCATTTCCGGCAAGGTCGAACGCTTCGGCTCCGAGATCCAGATGGTGCACCCCGACCTCGTGATGAGCGAACAGGAGGCCGAGACCACGGCACTGCTCGAGCCGGTCTATCCACTCACGACCGGGCTCACCGGGAAAACCGTGCGCAAGGCCATGGCCGGGGCCCTGAAGCTGTTGCCGGACTTGCCGGAATGGATTGATGCCGACCTGCTCGTCGAACGCCGCTGGCCCGCATTTTCTGACGCCCTGACAGCTCTTCACGCCCCCGAGGATGCGCAAGCGCTTGAAGCCGACAATCCAGTCCGCGAGCGTCTGGCCTTTGACGAGCTCCTGGCCCGGCAATTGGCGCTGCAGCTAGTGAGATCCCGGCGCAAGCGCCAGGCCGGCCGCGCCCTTCAGGGGGATGGCAGCCGGGTGGGTGCATTGCTCAAGCATGCGCCCTTTGCACCGACAGGAGCCCAGCAGCGCAGTTTTGCGGAAATCGAACAGGACATGGCCGAGCCGGAACGCATGACCCGCCTGTTGCATGGTGATGTCGGCGCCGGCAAGACCTTCGTTGCCGCACTCGCTGCGGCTCGTGCCGCCGAGGCCGGCACCCAGACCGCCTTGATGGCACCGACAGAAATCCTCGCCCGCCAGCACGCCAGGACACTCAAGGCCCTGCTTGAACCGGCAGGCCTCAAGGTGATTGCCCTGACCGGGCGCGACAAAGGCAAGGCCCGCGCGCAACTCCTGGAGCAGATGGCCCAGAGTGAGGTCGATGTGATCTGCGGCACGCATGCCCTGTTCCAGGAAGGTGTGGAGTTCGGCGATCTCGGCCTGGTGGTGATTGATGAGCAGCATCGTTTCGGGGTTTCCGACCGGCTGCGCCTGACCGCCAAGGGATACCGGCCGGATACGCTGGTCATGACCGCGACCCCGATCCCGCGCACACTCTCGCTGGCGGTGTATGGCGATCTCGACGTGTCACGCCTGGATGAAAAGCCCGCGGGACGGATCCCGCCAACAACCCGGCTTATCTCCATGGACCGGGTCGATGACGTTATCGACGGTCTGCGGCGGGCCCTGGCCAAGGGCGAACGGGTTTACTGGGTCTGTCCGCTGGTCGAGGAAAGCGAAAATTCCGAGCTCACCGCGGCTGAGGATCGCTGGCGCTATTTGCGCGCCGCCTTGGGGGATGACGGCATTGGCCTGCTGCACGGCCGTATGAAACCGGCGGAAAAGGAAGCCATCGCCAACGCGTTCCGGGCTGGCGAGATCAAGGTGCTAGTCGCCACCACGGTCATCGAGGTCGGCGTGGATGCCCCCGATGCGACGATCATGATCATTGAACATGCGGAACGTTTTGGTCTCGCCCAGCTGCACCAGTTGCGCGGCCGCGTCGGACGGGGCGACAAACGGTCCTCCTGTCTGCTGCTCTACAAACCTCCACTCGGTGAAACCGCGCAGGCCCGGCTGGAGATGCTGCGAGAAAGCGATGACGGTTTCCGGATCGCGGAGGAGGACTGGCGACTGCGCGGCGCGGGAGACCCGCTGGGTCTACGCCAGAGCGGACTGCCGGACTTCAAGCTGGCCGAAATTGAAGCACACGCCGATCTGATTGAGCTGGCCAATGACTGGGCCAAGCTGATCGTGGCGCGCGACCCCGAGCTGACAGAGGAGACCGGACAGGCACTGCGCCACCTCCTCTACCTGTTCGATCAGGACACGGGCATTCGCCTGCTCAAGTCCGGCTAGGCCTTGACCTCGTCCGGCAGGGCGTCCCTCACCTCCGCTGGGAGCTTGTCCGGGGTCACCATGCCGAAGGAGATAATCAGCTTGGCGGCCTCTTCGACCGACATGTTGATCGGTATGGTGTTGGAGCGCGGCGTGTAGAGCAAAAAGCCCGAGGTCGGGTTCGGCGTGGTCGGAACGAACAGGCCGATCACATCATCGGAAATATTCTCCCGCAACGTATCATTGCCCTCCGCCGAAACGAACGCGACGACGTAGAGGCCCTTCATCGGGTACTCGATCAGCACCACTTCCTTGAAGGAATTCTGCTTGCCGTTGAACACGGTTTCAACGATCTGCTTCACCGCGCCATAGACATTGCGGACCAGCGGCACACCGGTCAGCAAACGTTCGCCCATCCCAATCAGGGACCGGCCAAAGAAATTCGCGGCCAACGCGCCGAGCACGGTCAGGAGGAAGACCGCGATCACCACGCCCAGCCCCGGGATGGTGAAGTCACCGGGCAGATAGGTTTCCGGATTGTACCGGGCCGGGATGATCGGTTTCACCACCCGGTCGACAAAGCCGACAAAGCTGATGATCAAGAACACCGTGACGCCAAGGGGCGTTGCGATGACGATCCCGGTCAGAAAGCTATTTCGGAGCCAACGCAGCATCTATTCCATTCCATCCTGTGCGGCGCACCGCACACTACCCCCCGGCAGCGAGGCAACCATAAGCGAAGCCTTGCACGCCGCCAATCGGTTGCGCTTGGATAATTCGCCAGCAATCATGCGCCGACTCGCCCGAGGAATTCGTTTTGAACACTATCCGTATCGCCTGGTGGATAATTGCTGCAAGCGTCGGTGGCTTTCTCGCCCTCGCCGCCTTGTCGGGCTGGTTCTTGCGCGATCAGATTTTCCAGACATTCCAGGACCCTGGCGAGCCGTTCCAGACCTACGAGCCGCCGGACGCGGCCGATTATACCGCAGCCAATGCCTGGTTCCTGCGCGGCGAATTTTCCGAGCCGCTTGAAGCGGCGGTGTTCTTTGTTCACCCGACCACCTATTCCGGCGGCGCCAACTGGAATGCCGAGCTCGACAAAGACAGTTCCAACCAGGCCGTCGAGCGCGTCATCCTGCCCAATTACGCTGCGCCGTTTTCAAGCGCCGGCCCGCTCTTTGTGCCGCGCTATCGCCAAGCCGCGCTCTACGCCTTCATGAATAATCGCGAGGACAGCGTTCTGGCGCGCGAATTTGCCTATCGGGATGTTTTGCGGGCCTTTGACCAGTTCTCGCAGGATATCGGATCCGCTCGGCCGATCATGCTGGCCGGTTATGGTCAAGGCGGGTTGCATGTCCTGCGCCTCTTGATCGACCGCTTTGCCGACAATCCCGAGCTTCAGGCCCGCCTGGTCACGGCTTACATCATCGAACACCCGGTGCCTCTGGATCTGCTCAACACCTCGCTGGCAACCATCCCGGCCTGTGAAACGCCGGAGGATGTCCGCTGCATCTACGCCTTCATGCAGGTCCTGCCGAGCGAAGAACGCCGGATCCGCATTCTCACGGAACGCACGATGAGCTGGACCCCGGAAGGCCCGCTTGATTTCGTTGATCAGCGACGCCTGCTCTGCACAAACCCGCTACTGGCGGCGCCCTCCAACCAGTTCGCCTCGGCCCAGCTGCACCAAGGCGGTGTTGCCGCGGTCAATCTGTCCATGGACACCAATCCAGCACCGATCCCGCGGCAAACCGGGGCGCAATGCGCGGACGGCGTGCTGTTCACCGATTTGCCGCGCTCACGCTTGCTGCGCCGTCCGGGCCGCATCGCGGAGGAGTTCCGTGAGCCGCCCTATAATCTGTTTTATGAGGATATCCGCCTCGACGCCGCGCGTCGCAGCTTGATCCTGTCGACAATCCTGCAGGAAGAACGCCGCTGGAGCGCTCTTGACCCGGACTAGGTCCTATCAGGTCCAGCCTTTGGCCAGCTGGTCAAACCGCAGGAGATCCGCCACGAGCGCTTCGAATTGATCCAGCGGCACCATGTTCGGGCCGTCGGACGGGGCGTTGTCGGGATCGGGATGGGTTTCCATAAACACCGCGCCGACACCGATCGAGACCGCGGCGCGCGCCAGCGGCGGCACGAATTCGCGCTGACCGCCTGAGGTCGTGCCCTGACCGCCAGGCTGCTGCACGGAGTGCGTCGCATCGAATACAACCGGCGCACCGAACCCGGCCATGATCGGGAGGGACCGCATATCCGTGACCAGCGTGTTGTAGCCGAAGCTGGCGCCGCGTTCACAGGCCATCACATTGGGATTGCCGGCGGCCGCGACCTTGCCGAGGACGTTTTTCATGTCCCAGGGCGCCAGGAACTGGCCTTTCTTGACATTGATCACCTTGCCGGTTTTCGCCGCGGCGATGAGCAGGTCGGTTTGACGGCACAGGAAGGCCGGGATTTGCAGGACATCAACGGCCTGGGCCGCGATCGCGCACTGCTCGGCGGTATGCACATCGGTCAGCACCGGAAGCCCGGTCGTTTCGCGGATTTCAGCAAAGATCGGCAGCGCCGCTTCCAGGCCAACACCGCGCTGGCTGGACAGGCTTGTTCTATTTGCCTTGTCGAAGGAAGTTTTATAAATCAACCCGATATCGAGGCGATCCGCGATCTCCTTGAGTTGGGCGGAGACTTCCAGGCCATGCTCGCGGCTTTCCAGCTGACATGGTCCGGCAATCATTACCAGCTTCCGGTCATTGCCGATTTCGATCGCATCTTGACCCGGACGGGGAACGGAAATCACGGCATTTAGCTCGGTCACGGCCAACTCCTTGAGCAATTTTTGTGGCGTCGCTGCCATCCAATCTGATCTTGGCGCACAGCTCTATCGTAGACGAATTGAGTTCTTATTGACGGACAATCAAGTGATGGCAACCGCCGCAGCCACAGCACCGGCCCTCGTCTGGGTCGGACGAGACCTTCGACTCCGGGACAATCCAGCACTCTCAGCCGCCGTGCAATCGGGCCAACCGCTTCTGCTCGTCTATATCCACGAAGAGAATACGCCCTACCGGCTGACAGCCGGGTCGGCCAGCGGCTGGTGGCTGCACCGTTCGATCGAGCAGATGAGCGAGGCGCTGCAGAAACTGGGCGCGCGGCTGCACCTGATCCAGGGCAATGCAGAGTTCATCCTGCCACATCTGGCCCAGAAGCACGGCATCACGGACGTGTTCTGGAACCAGATCACTGACCCCAAGATCGATGATCGGGACCGACGCCTGGCCCAACGCCTGATGGAGATCGGGACCCAGCCGCGTGTTTTTCGGTCTATCACCTTGCTCGACGCCGGCCAGGTCCTGAACAAGTCTGGTCAGCCCTTCCGGGTCTTCACCCCCTTCTGGCAAACCGCCTCGGCCACGATCCGCCCCAATCGGCTCGCACCCGTTCCAGAGCAGATTGTGGATGCCGGTATAGAGGTTGATGGGAGTTTGATCGGCGACTGGGGCCTGATTCCGTCCAGCCCGAACTGGGCCGAAGGCTTTGATGATCACTGGACACCCGGCGAACAGGGCGCGCAGGCGGCCCTCGACCGCTTTCTCGACGAAGCTCTGAACGACTACCCCGAGCAGCGCGACCGGCCTGATGTCACCGGGACGTCACGGCTCTCGCCTCACCTCGCCTTTGGCGAGATCTCGCCGCGCCAGGTCTGGATCGCAGCCCGCGACGCCGAAGCCCGAGGCGCATCTCCGGCGGCCGTGGAGAAATTTCTCGCTGAAATCGGCTGGCGGGAATTCTCCTACTACCTGTTCCATCATTTCGGGGACCTGAGGCAGAAGAATTTCAATCCGAAATTCGATCGTTTCCAGTGGCGCGAAGACGACGCAGCCTTCCGCGCCTGGACCAAGGGCCAGACCGGCATCCCCATGGTCGATGCCGGCATGCGCCAGCTCTGGCAGACCGGCTGGATGCACAATCGCGTGCGCATGATTGCGGCCTCCTTCCTGGTGAAGCATCTCGGCATTCACTGGCAGGAGGGCATGCGCTGGTTCGAGGACACGCTGGTTGACGCCGACCCGCTGGTCAACGCGACCAGCTGGCAATGGGTTGCCGGCACAGGCGCCGATGCGGCGCCCTATTTCCGGATTTTCAATCCAGTGACGCAGGGTCAGAAATTCGATCCAAAGGGTGATTATGTCCGGCGCTGGGTGCCTGAATTGAGTGGACTGCGAGGCAAGGACATTCACGCGCCGGCCGAGGCACCGCCCGCCATGCGACTGTCCGCCGGCGTCGAGATCGGCCGGAATTATCCGGCACCGATCATCGATTTGAAGCAACGCCGCCAGACCGCCCTCGACGCTTTTTCAGCGCTCAAGGAAACCGGGGCGCCGAACTAGGCGTTCTGCAACACGTAACGGATGCGCTGGCCGCGTGCTTCGAACTCGCAGCCGACCCACCGGCCATCCGCGTCATACCAGAGATCAACGGTCACCGAGCCGGCCATGCGATAGCCGCTGGCCTCCACACTGCCATTGGCGGTTTCGATCATGGCGGTGCCGAGATCCGTCACCTCAACCGGCATGGGCTCACCGGTTTCAGTGTTGAGAATGGTTTCAATGCCCGGCTCATAGCCACGCCAGTGGCTGGACGGGATCAGTTCGCCGAGCATTTCGCCAACCGAGATCAGTTCGCCTTCCGGACCGCGCTCGACATCCACCTCAAGCCAGCCTCCATCCTTGAAGGTGCGCGACCGCATCAGGACGAGCTCGTTATCATCCCAGCGTTCAATGGCCTGGTGCTCGTAGCGGAAGACGGTAATCGGACCGAGACGTACGGACAGCTCGATCTCGATATCGACATCGACATCGCCATTGCCAAGCGGGGTAAAACGAACGATGTGTTCACCGAAGGGCGACCCATTGCGATAGACATCAAAGCGGATGTCTTGTGCAGGAACATCCGTTGCAAAGGCGGGCGCGGAACCCAAAATAAGCGTGGCGGGGAGAAGCAGTGTTTTGATCATACCTGCGATACGTGCCTATTATCGAACCGGATCACCTCAGACCCGAATTTCCCTCGGATACACAGCCACATTTGCCCTACCTGCGAGGTCCCCATGCCGTATGCCCGTTCGGTCATTGACCTGATTGGAAACACCCCCCTTCTTCGCCTGAACAAGGCTTCAGAGGAAACCGGCTGTGAGATCCTCGGCAAGGCGGAGTTTCTCAACCCCGGCGGATCGGTGAAGGATCGCGCCGCCCTCGGCATCATCCGGGCCGCAGAAGCCTCCGGGGCCCTGAAACCCGGCGGCACCATTGTCGAAGGTACGGCCGGCAATACCGGGATCGGCCTGGCCATGGTCGGCGCCGCGCTGGGCTATAAGGTCGTCATCGTCTTCCCGCGTACACAATCCAAGGAAAAGAAGGACGCCATCCGTTTGCTGGGTGCGGAACTGATCGAGGTCGATGCCGTTCCCTACAAGAACCCCAATCATTACGCCCGCTATTCCGGAACGCTGGCCGCCGAACTCAATGAGCGCGAACCCAATGGCGCGATCTGGGCCAATCAATTCGACAATGTCGCCAATCGCGATTTCCACGCGCAGACCACAGCAATGGAAATCTGGGACCAGACCGGCGGCAAGGTTGACGGCTTTGCCTGTGCGGTCGGCTCCGGCGGTACAATCGGAGGCGTTTCCAATGGCTTGAAGTCCAAGAACGCAGACATCCAGATCGGACTGGCCGACCCCGGTGGCGCAGCCCTCTATGGCTATTACGCGCACGGCGAACTCAAGGCCGAAGGCAATTCGATCACCGAAGGCATCGGGCAGAGCCGTATCACCGCCAATCTGGAGGGCGTCGTCATTGACCGCGCCTACCGGGTCAGCGACGAGGAAGCCCTGCCGATCATTTTCGACCTGGTCCAGGATGAAGGCCTTTGCCTTGGCGGCTCTGCCGGCGTCAATATCGCCGGCGCCATGCGGCTCGCCCGCGATATGGGGCCGGGGCATACCATCGTGACCATCCTGTGCGATCACGGGTCGCGCTATCAATCCAAGCTTTTCAACCCCGACTTCCTGCGAGAAAAGAATCTCCCAGTCCCGGCCTGGCTCGACGAGAAAACAGCATGAAAAACGCAACCCGCCTGACCCGGCTTGGACGGGCGCATGGGGAGCGCGGCCTGGTCAATGCCCCGGTTGAGCGCGCTTCAACGATCCTGGCCCCGTCCGCGGCTGAGCTTTACAGCGCCCCCCCCGGCCGACCGCATTATGGCCGCGTTGGCCTCGCGACCCAGACCGGCCTGCGCGAGGCGCTGTGTGACCTGCAGGGCGGGCGACATTGCGCCCTCACCAGTTCGGGTCTGCAAGCCAATGTTCTCGCCGTGCTGTCAGCGGTCGAGGCCGGCGGAACCGTGCTGGCGGCAGATTGCATCTATGGCCCTGTGCGCGGCTTCCTGCTGCAGACACTCAAGCGCTTTGGCGTTGAAGTGAAGTTCATCTCCTCCCGCACAGGTGCGGACGTGGAAGCCCATATCGATGACACCGTCCAGGCCATACTGCTGGAAAGCCCCGGCTCATTGACGATGGAAATCCAGGACCTCGAGGCCGTCGCCAGCATTGCCCGCAAGCAGGGTGTGACGACGATCATTGACGATACCTGGAGTGCCGGTCTGACCATGAAACCACTCGAGATTGGAATTGATCTCGCCGCCCAGGCCCTGACCAAGTATGTCGGCGGCCATTCCGATGTCATGCTGGGCGCGGTGGTCGCGGGTTCGGAGCGCGCTGCACGGCGCTTAGCTGATACCGAGCGGATGCTGGGCATTTTCGCCAGCCCGGATGATGCTTTCCTCGCCCTGCGCGGCCTGCGCACGCTCGAAATGCGGATGCAAAAAAGCGGAGCCTCCGGTCTGCAGATTGCCCACTGGCTCGACAGCCGCGATGAGGTCGGGAAAATCTATCACCCCGCCCTGCCCTCGCACCGCGACCACGACCGCTATCAGCGCTGGTTCTCCGGACCAGCCGGGCTGTTTTCCTTCGAGCTGCGGGTCGAGGATCTGGCGACCGCCGAACGCTTCATGGACGCGCTGGAGCTGTTCGGGATTGGCTATTCCTGGGGTGGCTATGAGAGCCTGATCATCCACTGCGACCCGCAATTGCGGCGCAGTGCCGGCGATGAAGGCCATACCGGAATCCTGATGCGCCTCGCCATCGGGCTGGAAGCGCCGGAGGATCTGATTGCGGATCTGGATCGGGCGTTTGAGGTGATCGCAGCGAATTAAGCCGGCTCACGACCGCAGATGCGGTCGAGCCCAGCTCCAAAAACTCGTAATCCAAGACAAAAGTGGCGCCCCCGGCAGGACTCGAACCTGCAACCATCCGCTTAGAAGGCGGGTGCTCTATCCGGTTGAGCTACGGGGGCGAACCCGCGCTAGTGCGACCAGGGTTGTTTGCGGTCCGCAGCAAAATTCGCAGCATAGGATTTTTCGTACCGCTTCGCGGTCTGCGGTTCGGAGACCTGGAACGGAATGCCCTGGCGCTTGGCGTAGGCAATCGCCTCTTCCTTGCTGTCAAAATTCAGCTGAACCTGGCTGCGCATGTCCGAGCTCGACGTCCACCCCATCAGCGGGTCGGGCCGGCGCGCCATTTCCGGACGAAACTCTAGGGTCCACTGCTTCGATTTCGCACGACCGGACTGCATGGCGCTGCGGGCCGGCTGGAAGATTTTTGCAAACATCGATCTCTCCAATCCCAAAGGATTTGCGATGGTCGGGGCGGCAAGATTCGAACTTGCGACCCTCTGGTCCCAAACCAGATGCGCTACCAGGCTGCGCTACGCCCCGTTATTGCCCTTATGGAAGCGGTCTTGCCCAATGGCAAGGCTAGGGCTCTTCAGAGACTGCATCCGACGCAGTTTCTTCCACAGCATCCTCCGCCGGCGCGGTTTCCACATTGTTGAAGAAACGGTGCCGCACCACGGCACCCGGCCGAATACTGCGCTCGATTGCCTGTCCGCCTGCGAGTTCCAGTACACCGGTCACGACATGGTCGGAGGTCAAGGACCGCCGGGCATTGGGCTGGGCATAGGCGATCACTTTGACCACCACGCCTTCGCTATCGATATAAAGCAGGTCGAGTGGGATGAGCGTGTTTTCCATCCACATCGACGCGTGTTGCGCCGGCTGATAGTGGAACAACATGCCAGCATCGGCATCGAGGCTCTCGCGATACATGAGACCACGGGCCATCTGTTCTTCGGTCTCCGCGATTTCAGCTGTTACGGTATGGCTGACACCACCGGCGTCGATCACCACGGTTTCAGCGGTCCCGAAGACGACCTCTGCAATCTCGGCAATAGAGATGTCCGCTGCCGGCTCGGCAGTCGGGTCGGGCTGCGCAGCGACAGTGCCGCTGATCAGCAAGGCGGAGAGAAGAAGTGTTTTCATGCGCCGCAAGCTAGCCAAGCTCATAGGCCTAGGCAATCACTCGCCCCAAGAGCCCGGCCGGCTTGTGCAGTCGCCATGACTAGACCGGCGCACCAACCCGGATTTCCGCTGCCAGAGCCCCTTTGGGACCTTCAACACAGCGAACCTGGACGGTTTCGCCCGGTTGTATCTCGTCAACACCGGCGCGGCGCAGTGTGGCTGCATGCAGGAAGACGTCGCCCTCGACCTCTTCGCAGGTCACGAAACCATAGCCGCGCAGGGCATCAAACCATTTCACAACAGCGCTGTTGAAGGGGGCACCAACACCCGTATTGGGGTGAAAACGCCGGGGTCTTGCAGGGGCTTCTTGATCGCCTCCGCTCATCTCGACGATCTCGATCGCCTGACGCCCTTTATCACCCTTGACCGCTTTGCAGGTCACGCTGGCATTCGGCAAGGCCGGTCCCTGCCCAAATCGTCGGAGACAACTTGCGTGCAGGAGAATATCTCCCAACCCGTCAGATGCGTCGATGAAACCATAACCGCGTGCCGGATCGTACCACTTCACGCGCCCCTCTAGACGAACCACTTCGGTGTCGTCGAAAACTTCATGAGCCAGAACCATAACATTTCGCTCGCATAGACAACCCTCGAGCGAATGGTTTTACACGTTTTCAAAAGTTAAGAGAAGGTGAATCGGGCGTTTGGTTGCTTCTAGCACCCGCAATATGATGATACTGACAACCATTCTCAGCCACATTAACACAAAATGTGGTGTTGTTTTATATGACCTGCCTCAAGGATCTGCGTATCCTGTAAAGATTCTGTAATGTGCAATTTTCCCGTTTTAGGCGAATAATTTGGGGAAAAGTGCGGAAATCTAACCGTGTAATATGATTGCCTATCCACGATACCGTGCACTAAAAGCGCCTAGATGAGCGAGCTGAACCGCACTCAAACACCGAATCGAAGGGCTTGAAAGCGTCCTGCCGAGAAGAGCCTAGAGACGGGATGCGAGGGCTTCGGCGTCAGACAGTCGCTGCACGGCTTTGGCGCTGCGATAGATACCGCTGTTAGAGCCATGCTCCGAGCATTCCACCGATTCCACCCAGCAGCGGCCGCCGGTCAGGCGTTGTACGATCTCGTCAGCCTTGTGGAAGGCCATTTCAGCCATGCGTTCGCAACTGGTCCCCGGAACAATCCGGACGCGTGCGATGCCACGCTCGCCCAGCGCCTCCAGCGCCGCCCGCTCGGGATCATCCTCGGCAACCAGCAGGGTGTGGTCGAACATTTCGTGCAGCCAGTCGCGGATATGCCCGAACCCGCCCTTGCCGAAATCGAGTACCCAGCCGCGCTTGTCGAGCTGCTCTGCTGCGAAGACGAAATGGAAGCCGAAGGAATAGCCATGCAGGAGATGGCAATCACTATCCGCCGCCCATTGCCGCGAGGTGCAGGACAAGCCGCGCTCATTGCCGTAGGTCTTGGTAGAAAGGTGCGCCATATCAAACCCGCATCTTGACGAAGCCAAAGCCGCTACGCTCGCGAAGCGCGGCCAGAGCGGACATAACATGGTTGGCTGAAAATCGCATCGATGGCAGTCCCTAGGGGAATCGAACCCCTCTTTCCAGGTTGAAAACCTGGCGTCCTAACCGATAGACGAAGGGACCGCATCGATGTGAGGCCGGTGATATAAAAAAGTTGTTCGGCCCTTGCAAGCGCTTGCACTGAAAAAAGCGCATCAATTGACAGGCGCGACGTCCTCGATTTGCAGCTGAACGCTCTCCCGCCCTTGCCAGGCATTGATTTTCAGCCGCCCCGCGATGTGCAGTCGCTGATCACTCGCGCGCAGTAGCGCCTCTCCCGCTGGCAAATCAGCCAGACGGAAACCGATTGCGGCCACGCGTGCACCATCAGGACCTTCCAGCGTGGCGCGAACATGATCGCTGCCGACCCGCTTGGCGTAGGTGACGCGGATATCGGGCATGACAAAGCGCGGCTCAGCATGCCCCTGGCCAAACGGACCGAGCGTCTCCAGGCTTCGGCACAGATCGAGTGTCGCTGCGCCCGGGTTCAGAACACCATCGATCCAGCGCGTGCGGGCGTCTTCCGCAGCGGCCAGCTCCGGAGCCAGGCAGGCATCGAGAAATTCAACCAGGGCGTTGATGCCATCCGGGTCGACCGTCAGGCCACCGGCCATGGCGTGCCCGCCGCCCGAGCGCAGCAGCCCTGCCTCACGGGCCTGCGCAATCGCACCGCCCAGATTGACCCCGGGCACCGAGCGGCCGGATCCCTTGCCCGCCGGCACCTCGGCGCCGCGGTCGATACCAATCACGATGGCCGGCTTGTCGTAGCGCTCCTTGATACGGCCCGCGACCACACCGATGACACCCGGGTGCCAGCCCTCCCCGGCGGCGACCAGAACTGCGCGAGCGGCCCCCTGCCCTTCAACCTGGGCCAAGGCTGCATCGAGGACTTCCGCCTCAATACTGCGGCGCTCCGTGTTCGATAGGTCGAGGCGCTTTGCGTGCTTGAGCGCTTGTTCGCGATCATCGGTCGTCAGCAGTTGTACACCGAGATCGGCCTGCCCGACCCGGCCGCCGGCATTGATCCGTGGTCCGAGGAGAAAACCGGCGTGATAAACACTTGCATCTTCCTCAATCCCGGCGATCTCGGCGAGCGCCGCCAGCCCGGTCTGGTCCCAGCGGCTCATGACTTTCAGTCCCTGGGCGACGATGGCGCGGTTGATCCCAGTCAAGGGCACCACATCGCATACCGTCCCCAAGGCGGCGAGATCGGCAAAGTCGAGGAGATCCGGCGCGCTGGCCTGGTCGAAATGGCCCCGTCGCCGGCCTTCCCGGTTGAGCGCAGCGAGCAGGATATAGGTCACACCGGCCGCCGCCATGTGTCCACAGCCGGACTCGTCATCCGGCCGGTTGGGATTGACCAGTGCAGCCGCGGGCGGGAAGGCCCCATCCATTAAGTGGTGGTCAACGACAATGACCTCGAGGCCCAGATTGGCGGCCGCCTCCAGCGCGCTATGCGCTGCAGCACCGCAATCGACCGTGATCACGACCTCGACGCCCTGGTCACGCAGGCTTTCAAAGGCTGCGATATTGGGCCCATACCCCTCCTCGATCCGGTCGGGGACATAATGGGCCGCCTCGCAGCCCTGAGACCGCATCCACCGGATCAGCTGCGCCGCAGACGTCGCGCCATCGACATCATAGTCGGCGAAGACGGCGATCTTGCGCCTGGCTTCCAGCGCGTCCCAGAGCAGACCGGCAGCCTTGTCCATATCGGCAAAGCTCGAGGGATCGGGGAAATAGTCCTTGAGCCGTGGCGCCAGAAATTTTCCCGCTTCATCCGCGCTAATCCCGCGCGCTGCAATCAGGCGGGCCAGAACGTCCTCGATCCGTTGTTCCCGGACAATCCGGTTGACCTCGGCCTCGGGGCTGGCGCGCAAGCGCCAGGTCTTCCCCGTCAGCGATGATGAGACGTCAAGTAGCGGGGCCTCCCGCTCAAGCTCGATCTCGGCCGCGCCGGTCATGGCTAGCCGATCGGGCTGGTGGTCCGGATCCGGCGCACCGACTTGTCCGAACTGTCGAGCAGCAGGGTCTCCGTGGTGACGTGTGAGGCGGTGCGCGACACACCCTCGACCAGATCGCCCGACGTTACACCGGTTGCGACGAACAGGCATTCCATCGAAGCCAGCTCGGTCAGATCGTATTTGCGATCCAGATCGGTCACCCCGACCCGGGCTGCGCGCGCGCGCTCATCATCATTGCGGAAGAACAAACGCGCCTGCATCTGTCCACCGATACAACGTAGTGCGGATGCGGCCAGCACGCCTTCGGGCGCTCCACCCTGGCCGATATACATGTCGACCTGGGTTCCCAGGCCCGAAACGCCCATGGCACCGGCGACATCGCCGTCGGAAATCATGCGCACCCGCGCACCAGCCGATTTCACACCATCTATAATATACTGGTGACGTTCACGCTCGAGCACACAGACCGTGATCTCGGATGGGGAAACGCCTTTGGCTTTCGCCAGGTTGATCACGTTTTCTTCCGGTTTGGCATCGATATCGACGACGCCGGCCGGCAGGCCCGGCCCGACAGCGATCTTGTCCATATAGGTGTCCGGAGCATGGAGCAGACCGCCACGCGGGCTCAGCGACAGGACCGCGAGCGCGTTAGGCATGTTCTTCGCTGTCAGGGTCGTGCCTTCGAGCGGATCAAGGGCGATATCGATCGCCGGCCCCACACCGCTGCCGACCTCTTCACCGATGAACAGCATCGGGGCTTCGTCACGCTCGCCCTCGCCGATCACGATACGGCCCTGCATCGCCATGGCATTGAGCCCGGTCCGCAGCGCATCAACGGCGGCCTGGTCAGCCGATTCCTTTTCGCCCCGGCCGATCCAGTCATAGGCTGCGATAGCCGCAGCTTCTGCGGCGCGCACAGCGCCCATGGCAAGATTGCTCAGCGACTGAGTATCGCTCATAGCGGATGTCTCCCTCTCGCGGCGCCAACGCCGCCTGTTCACAAATGTTACCGGTAACAGTGGTTCCGGTTCAATACCCTTGTGGCGGTGTGGTACGGGCCTGCCCATCACGGAGGAACTCCTCCGTATCGCTACCCGCATCATCATCAAGCTGTTCGGATTCGGCGATCAGTGCGTCACGCTGCTCGAGCACCTCATTCATGCGCAGCTCCAGATCACTGCGAATGATCGGGCTGGACCTGTGAACCGGGATTGTCGCCGGAGCGGCGCCCTCACCCTGGCGCTCCATACGGCGCTCTTCGATCCACGCGGCATTTGAGCCTTCGATCACCGGCATGTCGAGCGTAGAACACCCGGCAAGCAAGATCGAAAAAAAGCTGAAAACAGGGACGAACTTCATGATATCTCCTCGCGCGAAGCGCGTGTTTCTGCTTTCTATACGCTCGTGACCGCGCATTCCACTCCCTCTGCAGAAGGATTTGCTCATGAGCAAGACGGACTCGACCGATAATGGCAATGGCCAGGGTCCCAGCTGGACGGATCTGACCGAGAAGGACATGGAAACCCTCGACCAGGTTTCGCGCAATCTGATGCAGGCCTCGCTGAAATCGCAAAAGCTGATGTCCGACGTCATGGCCAAGGCTCTGGAGGGAGACCCGGTCATGCCGCAGGCTGATCCGTTTCATTCTGCACCCGAATTTGGCGAAGTCTGGACCGAAATCGTCTCGCATCCGGAATTGGTCATGCAGGCCCAGGCCGACCTGATGAAGGGCTATCTCGATCTGTGGACCAATACGACCAAGCGCGTTGTGACCGGCGACACCGACCCAACCATCAAGCCCGAGCCCGGCGACAAGCGCTGGCGCTCCAAGGACTGGAGCGAGAACCCGGTCTTCGATGCCATCAAGCAATCCTACCTGCTCAACCAGCACTTCCTGATGGGACTGGTTCAAGGCGTCGATGGCGTCGACGAGCGCACCAAGCGCAAGGTGGAATTTCTCACCAAGCAGATGACGGACGCGCTGGCCCCGACGAATTTCGCCCTGACCAATCCGGACGTGTTGCGCGAAACCATGCAGAGCCGCGGAGAAAACCTGACGCGCGGGCTCAAATACCTCATGGCCGATCTGGAAAAGGGCAAGGGGCGCCTGGCGCTGACCCAGACCGATATGGAAGGCTTCAAGGTCGGCGAGGACATCGCCACGACCGCCGGCAAGGTTGTGTTCCAGAACGATATCATCGAGCTGATCCAGTATGAGCCGACCACAGACACGGTGAAGCAGCGCCCGCTGCTGATCGCGCCGCCCTGGATCAATAAATACTACATCCTCGACCTGCGCGAAAAGAACTCGATGGTGCGCTGGCTGACCAAGCAGGGCTTCACGGTTTTCCTGATTTCCTGGGTCAATCCCGGTCCGGAACTCAAGGACAAGACGTTCGAGGATTACATGCATGAAGGCCTGTTCGCGGCCATTGATGCGATCGAACAGGCGACCGGAGAAACCTCCGTCAACACGGTGGGCTATTGCGTCGGCGGCACCATGCTGGCCTCGGCCCTGGCCTATCTGGAAGCAACCGGGAAGCCGGAACGCATTGCCTCGGCCACCTTCTTTGCCGCCCAGACCGATTTTGAACTGGCCGGCGACCTCCTGCTCTTCATCGATGATGAATGGATGAAGGAAATCGAGCGCCTGATGGACGCCCAGGGGGGTGTGCTGGACGGGCGGACCATGGCCGACACATTTAACCTGCTGCGCTCGAATGATCTGGTCTGGTCGTTCACCATCAACAACTACCTGCTCGGTCGCCAGCCGCAGGCCTTCGACTTGTTGTTCTGGAACGCCGACCAGACCCGCATGCCAAAGGCCCTGCACCTTTGGTATCTGGACAATATGTACAAGAATAACCGCCTCTCGAAGGGCGAGCTCAGCATGGATAATGTCAAGCTTGACCTCGGCGCGGTGAAGACCCCCATCTACATGCAGGCCTCGCGCGATGATCACATCGCCCCCTACCCGTCCGTCTACAAGGGCGCCAAGCGCTTTGGCGGACCGGTTCGCTTCATGATGGCGGGTTCGGGCCATATCGCCGGGGTGATCAATCATCCCGATGCCAATAAATACCAGCACTGGACCAATGATGCCCTGCCGGACACGGTCGATGAATGGATTGGCGGGGCCGAGGAACACCCCGGATCCTGGTGGTTGGACTGGCGCAGCTGGCTTTATGAACGCTCCGGTGACGATGTTCCGGCGCGCGTGCCCGGAGATGGCCAGCTTGATGTCATTCGCCCGGCTCCCGGTGAAAACGTCCTGGTCCGTTCGGATGCGCCAGCGGGCAAGACAAAGGCGGAACCGGCAGAATGATTGGCGAAACAGATAGGCAATAGGCCCCGGTCAAAAGCGCCCAGCGCAAAACCTTGCAAAGGGTCTCACCGCAGCACAACTCGGAGCACAACCAACCCGCTACGCGTTCGCCTGGCTTTCCCCGAATTGCAGCTCGATATAGCGGGCATAGAGGCCGCCGCGCTCGAGTAGCTCGGCATGCTGGCCGATATCGACAATCTTCCCGTCCTCCATCACCACGATCCGGTCGGCCTTGCGCACGGTTGCCAGGCGATGGGCAATTACGAGAGTTGTCCGGTCCCGGGAGACACGTTCAAAGGCCTGCTGGATCACCTGCTCGCTTTCGGAGTCCAGGGCACTCGTGGCTTCGTCGAGCAACAGGATGGGAGCATCGCGCAGGATGGCGCGGGCGATGGCAAGCCGCTGGCGTTGACCGCCAGACAGGGTTGCGGCGCCCTCGCCCAACCCGGTGTCATATCCCTGCGGCAGACGTTCAATGAACTCGTGCGCATTGGCCGCCTTGGCCGCGGCAATGATCGCCTCACGATCCGCATCCGGCCGACCAAAGGCGATATTGTCGGCAACACTGCCAGAGAAGAGCGGCGCGTTCTGCTGCACCACTGCGATGGCCCCGCGCAGGGCATTGGGATCGAGCTCCGCGATGTCGACGCCATCGACCAGTAGGCACCCGGCCTGGGGATCGTAGAAGCGCAACAGCATCTGGAACATGGTCGACTTGCCTGCCCCTGAAGGGCCGACCAGGGCGATGGTCTCGCCATGCGCGATCGCAAGATCGACCTCATCGAGCACCGTGCTGTCAGGCCGTGCCGGATAGGCAAAGCGCACATTCTCAAAGCGAATGTCGCCAGCCACCGGGGTCGGCAGATGCGCGGGCTGGTCCGGCGCCGTGATATCCGACTGGGCCGACAGCAGCTCCATCAGGCGCTCGCTGGCACCTGCAGCGCGCATCACTTCGGCATAGGTCTCCGTCAGCATGCCGACACCGCTGACGGCAACGAAGGCATACATCACGAACTGGGTCATGGCGCCAGGCGTGATAGCGCCGGTCTGCACCTGTACGGCGCCAAACCACAGAACCGCGATCAGACCGGTGAGAATTACCGTGAAGATGACCGCCGTCATGACGGCCCGAACGGAGATGCGGCGCATGGAGACCTGGAAGGTACTCTCCACCGCACCGGCAAAACTGCGCTTTTCTTCGGGTTCTCGTGTGAAGGCCTGCACGGTCTCGAGGGCCATCAGACTCTCGCTGGCCCGGGCCGAAGCATCTGCAAGATTGTCCTGGCTGGAACGCGACAGGCGCTGCACCCGCCGGCCAAACATCATGATGGGCAGGATGATCAGCGGGCCCAGGCCCAATACGAGCGCTGCGAGCTGCCAGTTGACGACCACCATGAGGATCAATGCGCCCAGCGTCGTGGCGACCGTGCGCAGGGCAACGGAAATGGAGGAGCCAACAACGGTCTGGATCAACGTGGTGTCCGTGGTCAGGCGCGACAACACTTCTCCGGTTCGCGTGGTGACGAAAAAGGCCGGGCTCAGGCCGACGAGGTGATCAAACACGTCACGCCGAAGATCCGCGACCACCCGTTCCCCGAGGCGTGAAATGAAGTAAAAGCGAAAAGCGCTGGCCAGCCCGAGAGCGAATGCCACCCCCATGCCGGCGATGAAATAGCCGGACAGGTCGTCGCCGATGGCAAAGGACTGGCACAGCTGGGCATCCGCCGCACCTCCAAAACCGCAATCCACCAAAAGGCGGAAAGCGCCTGGCAGAACGAGGGTCAGGGCCGCTGCGATGACCAGGAAAAAGGCAAAGGCGGCCAGCAACCCGGGATAGGCCAGCACGTAGGGAGCCAGGCGTTTGAGCGGCTGCACGCTGCGCGCCTTGGTCCGGTGCTCGGCATCCCGTTCCATCTCCGCAGCAAAGCTGGAACCGCGATCAAGATCGGCCTGCCGGGCCTGGCTACTGGTTTCCGCGTTCATGCCCTACTCCGTCTAGACCGGCCGGCGCGCGATCATGAAAACCGCTACCGCTTTTTCCGGCCGCCACTGATACTCGACCTCAAAACCGGCATTCTCGAGATAACCCGCCAATTGCGCGGCCGAAAAGAAACTCAAAACCGGCGGAAAAATGCCGAACAGCTTCATGATCGGCGCTATAGGCCGAAGAAACCACATCTTGTCAGCCAAACAAGCGGTCGAGCTGACAAAGACCCCACCCGGCCTCGTCATGTCATAGGCTTTCTTGATTGCTTCTTGCGGCTTGGCAAGCAGATGCAGAATGCTCAGGCCGAGCACGACGTCGAAGGTGCCGGTTTCCAGCGTATCGAAATCGGCGCGCTCGAAACTGACATTGCTGACCCCCGCTTCGGCGGCCTTGTCCCGGGCGATGATCAGCATTTCCTCGGAAATATCGGTGGCCAGGACATGGCGGACATGGGGCGCATGCAGGATGGCGGTCCCGCCGGTGCCGCAACCGAACTCCAAAACCTCACTATCGGGCGTGAAGTGCTCGCGGGTGAGCGCGAGCTTGCGTTCATACACGGCCTCGTCGGCAATGGGCTGACGAGCATATTTCTGGGCGATGCGGTTCCACCAGCGGGCGGTCGAGGTCATGGGCGGTCCCTTTTGTGTCTAGGGCGCGCGAGCGCGTTAAGAAGTGTTGCACTCTCACTTACATATACGCGCGTGATAGATAAATTGCCGCGATTTGCTTTTCTGATATACGCAAATGCATGAATTGGGCATCGATTTCCTTCGACTGGAACCAAATCCGCGCCTTCCTCGCCACCGTTGAGGAAGGCTCGTTTTCCGCTGCGGCACGGGCGCTGGGGCAGACCCAACCTACGCTCAGCCGGCAGATCGCCGCGCTGGAGGAGGCACTCGGGGTGACCCTGTTCGAGCGCGACCGGCGCCATATGCAGATCACCCAGGCCGGGCTGGAACTGGTCGACCATGTCCGCGTCATGGGCGATGCCGCGACCCGCATTTCCCTCGCCGCCTCCGGGCAGTCATCCACCGTCGAAGGCCAGGTCACCATCACCACGACCGACTCCATGGCGACGCTGTTCATGCCACCAATCATGAAACTGCTGCGCGAGACCGCGCCGAATATCACCATCGAGATCATCGCGGCGAATGAGCTGCGTGACCTGCGCAAGCGTGAGGCGGATATTGCCATTCGGCATGCCCGGCCTGAGCAGCCCGATCTGATCGGCAAGCTCGTCGGGGAAACCGAAGCGCGCCTGTTTGCCTCGAAATCCTTCCTTGATGACGTCGGCCGGCCGCAAACCCCGGCCGATCTCGCTGACTATCCCTTTGTCGGTTTCGGCGAGAATGAGCGGGCGCTGCCCTATTTCAGGGAAATGGGCGTCAACATCGAGGTCGGGAATTTCAGGATCGGCGCCAATTGCGGGCTCGCGATCATCGCCCTCGCCCGCGCCGGACTGGGTATCACCCCACTCACGCTCGATGTCTCCGGCCGATATCCGGACCTGGAGGAAATCCTGCCGGGCCAGCTCGGAGCCATCCCCATCCCCGTCTGGCTGGTCACCCATCGTGAGCTCCATACCAGCCGCCGGATTCGTATTGTCTGGGACTTGCTGGCCCGCGAACTCAAAAACGCTCTCGACAGTTCAAACACCGCTTAACCGGCGCCTCAACACGCGCTAGGAGGGGGAAGATACGGAGTTCAACCATGCGCCAATCCCTGCTTATCCTTCCCCTGCTTGCTGCCGCCTGCACGGCTTCACCGGCCATCACAGAGCCTGACCTCTCCACCCGTCCGGCCGCCGTCGTGGAATGTTTCCGCGAGACCGGCGCCACTATGCTCGCCGCCCACCGGGCCGGGCCGCGTCCGGGTTATCCGGAGAACGCAGTTTCAACCATTCACGCCAACGCCGGACTGGGTGTGTTCTACGCCGAGATCGATGTCGCCCAGACCGCCGATGGCCAGCTCTTCCTCATGCATGACGATACGCTGGACCGCACCACGACCGGATCGGGAACCTATGACGATCGCAACTGGGCCGATATCGCCAGCCTGCAGCTCGTCGATGATGACGGCACTATCGTCGCGGAGACCCTGCCGACCCTCGCCGATGCCTTCGCAGCCGCACGGGACACCGGGATGGTCCTCAATCTCGACATGAAGAACGTTGAAATCCCGCAGCTGGTCGATGCGATTCACGCAGAGAACGCGCAGGATATCGCGCTTATTATCGCCTACACGGTCGAACAGGCCGCGGAAATTCACGCCCTTGACCCGACCCTGACCCTGTCCGCGCCCAACCGCCCGGACGAGCTTGCTGCGGCCGGTGTCGATCTGGACCAGGTCTATCTCTGGCTCGGCGTCCGCCTGCCCGAGGCCAGCGAGGACGCGGTTCTCGCCGAGCGCGGCCTGGAAACCTCTGCGGGCCTGTTCCGGCTGGAAGACGGCACCCCGGGCATCTATCAGCAGGCCCGTGCAGCCGGCATCGAGATCCTGTCCGTCGATGATGTGGTCAGCGCCGTCAACGCCTTGGGCGGTCCGGAAACGCTCGAGGCCCAGATCCAGGCCTGCAGCGCCAACTAAACCAGCAAAGAAAACGGGCGGTTCCGAAAGGAACCGCCCGCTTGAATTCCAGCCTGAGCTGACAGCGATTAACGCTTGGAGAACTGGAAGGAACGGCGGGCCTTGGCCTTACCGTACTTCTTACGCTCAACCACGCGGCTGTCGCGGGTCAGGAAGCCACCGGCCTTCAGCACCGGACGCAGGCCCGGCTCGAAATAGGTCAGGGCCTTGGAGATGCCGTGACGGACCGCGCCGGCCTGACCGGAGAGACCACCGCCCTTGACGGTTGCGATGATGTCGAACTCGTCAACGCGCTCGGCCGTCTGCAGCGGCTGCTGCAGCAGCATGCGCAGAACCGGACGAGCAAAGTATTTTTCCTGATCCTGGCCATTGACCGTGATCTTGCCATTGCCGCGCTTGATCCAGACACGGGCGACAGCGTTCTTACGCTTGCCGGTGGCATAGGAGCGGCCATGTTCGTCGATCTGCGGCTCAGCCGGTGTCACATCGACTTCGACAGCGTCATTGCCGCCTTCGGCGATGACGTCTTTGAGGTCCTCGAGGGAGCGTGCTTCTTCAGCCATCATCAGCCTCGTGCGTTCTTGGAGTTCATGGACTTGAAGTCGATCACTTCAGGCTGCT
>NZ_JASBRW010000017.1 GCF_030149235.1 Maricaulis sp.
CGACTTCGGCAGCCAGGTGACCCAGCTCATCGCCCGGCGCGTCCGCGAGAGCGGCGTTTACTGCGAAGTCCATCCCTATAACCGCGCCGACAAGGCCTTTATCGACGGCTATGATCCCAAGGCGATCATCCTGTCGGGCTCCCCGCATTCGACCCATTGGGACAATTCTCCCCGGGCCGATGAAAGCGTGTTCACACGCGGCTTGCCGATCCTCGGCATCTGCTATGGCGAACAGACGATGTGCGCCCAGCTTGGCGGTGCGGTGGAAGCCTCTGACGAGCGCGAGTTTGGCCGCGCTGATATAACCATCAAGGCCGACAGCCCGCTGTTTGAAGGTCTTGGCGGTGTCGGTCATGAGGAACGCGTGTGGATGAGCCATGGCGACCGCGTCTCGGCGCTGCCCGAGGGCTTCAAGGTCATCGCTACCTCCGGCAATGCGCCCTATGCGGCGATCGCCGACGAGGATCGCAAATTCTACGGCGTGCAATTCCACCCGGAAGTGGTGCACACCCCGCGCGGCGCCATGCTGCTGCAGAACTTCACCCACACCATTGCCGGTTTTGCCGGTGACTGGTCGATGGCGAGCTTCAAGGATGAGGCGATTGCCAAGGTCCGCGCGCAGGTTGGCGACAAGCGCGTGATTTGCGGCCTGTCCGGCGGTGTCGACAGCTCCGTCGTGGCCGTGCTGCTGCATGAAGCCATCGGCGACCAGCTGACCTGTGTCTTCGTCGATACCGGCCTGATGCGCCATGGCGAGGCCGATCAGGTCGTCTCCCTGTTCCGCGAGCACTACAATATCCCGCTGATCCATGCCGATGAGGAGAAGCTCTTCCTCGACGCGCTGGAAGGCGTGGAGGATCCCGAGGTCAAGCGCAAGACGATCGGCAAGCTCTTCATCGATGTCTTCGATGCCAAGGCCAAGGAAGCCGGCGGCGCCGATTTCCTCGCCCAGGGCACGCTCTATCCCGATGTGATCGAAAGCGTCAGCTTTGATGGTGGTCCGTCCGTGACGATCAAGTCCCACCACAATGTCGGCGGTTTGCCGGCCCGTATGAAGATGGACCTGGTCGAGCCGCTGCGCGAGCTGTTCAAGGACGAGGTCCGCGCCCTGGGTCGCGAGCTCGGCCTGCCGGAAGCCTTTGTCGGCCGTCACCCCTTCCCGGGGCCAGGCCTGGCCATCCGCATTCCGGGTGAGATCACCAAGGAAAAGGCGGATATCCTCAGAAAGGCCGATGCGATCTATATCGAGGAGATCCAGAAGGCGGGCCTTTATGACGAGATATGGCAAGCCTTCGCGGTCCTGCTGCCGGTCCGCACCGTCGGCGTGATGGGCGATGAACGCACCTATGACCACGTCCTCGCCCTGCGCGCTGTGACCTCGGTCGACGGCATGACGGCAGACTATTTCCCCTTCGACCACGACTTCCTCGGCCGCACGGCCACGCGCATCATCAACGAGGTGCGCGGCGTCAACCGGGTGGTCTATGACGTGACGTCAAAGCCTCCGGGGACGATCGAGTGGGAGTAGGGGGGCAACGCTCCTGCGGGCACCAGTGGGAGCGTTTCCCAATAGATTTCTGAGATGGCTCGGACTTGCCGCCACTGATGTCGCAGGCCGTGACATATTGTTCGAATTCCAAAGTCTTGGACTTGTTTTAGACACGATTCCGCACTATTTATGCGGCTATCGATCTTGATTGCCGAATTTTCCAGGCGCGAAAGTATTCGCGCTCACGACTTTATTCTCTTCCAAAATCGACGCTCGGGACTCTTCAGCACACGGCTGTGAGAGCCCGCATTCCTGTGACGTTTTGAAAGGAAATTGTCATGACTACTGGTACCGTAAAATTCTTCAACACGACCAAAGGCTTCGGCTTCATTCAACCGGAAGACGGTTCGACCGATGTCTTTGTCCACATCTCCGCGCTTGAGCGTTCAGGTATTCGCTCGCTGGATGACGGGCAGAAGGTCACATTCGACGTGGTCGAGGACCGTCGCTCCGGCAAGAACGCAGCCGACAACGTCCAGCTGGCCTAGAGTTGGCAAATTGTCCTGCCCGCCGGATGCCGGCAGCTGGCAGGAGGAAATGAAAAGGCCGGGCAATCGCCCGGCCTTTTTCGTAGATTAACAAATCAGAGGAGGCCGCTACATGGCTAATGAAAAATATGATGATGTGTTTCAGGTGAAGCGCAAGTCGCCCCAGTCCAAGGCAGATATAACCGACGAAACGGTCCGGTCGCTGCTCAAGGAAGAGGCTGAACTGCGCACTGCGCAAACGCAGAAGCTGCGCGCTGCGCGCTTGGCGCGCGAGGCCGAGGCACCGGCTCCTGCACCGGTAAAGCGCCGCAAACCGACGGTCCCGCGCTTCCGCAAGGTCGCAGGTTAAACTTAGAGCAAAGCCTCGATTTCCGCCCGCAATTGTTCCGGCGTGTCCTGCGGGCCAAAGCGCTTCACGACGTTGCCCTCGCGATCGACGAGGAATTTGGTAAAGTTCCACTTGATCGATTTCGACCCCATCAGGCCTTTCGCCTCCGACTTCAGATACTCATAGAGCGGCGCGGTGTTCGGACCATTGACCTCGATCTTGGCGAAAATGGGGAAGCTGACGTCGTAGGTCAGTTTGCAGAAATTGGCGATTTCCTCGGCATCGCCCGGTTCCTGTTTGCCGAACTGGTTGCAGGGGAAGCCGAGTACGCTGAGGCCTTTTTCGCCCAGCTCGTCATGCAGTTTCTCCAGCCCTTCATATTGCGGTGTGAAACCGCACTTGGAGGCGGTGTTGACGATCAGCAAGACCTGGCCCTTGAAATCAGCCAGGGCGCGGTCTTCGCCGGAAAGGGTCTGGGTATTGAAATCGTAGATCTGGCTCACGGGACTGTCCTTGTTTTCGGGCGGGCAAGATTGACTTTGACGGGCGCTGATTAGATAAGCGCTATCGAAGCGAGTAAAGGAGACGCGCACATGAAGCAGCACCTGCAGATCGAAACCTGTCCGATTGCAGTCGTTGCCGAGACCCTTCATGTCCGCCTTGCTTACTCTCGATTCTCTTTCCCTGACCACGCCTGACGCCAAGGCCCTTTTCTCCGGTCTCAGCCTGACGCTGGGCCATGAGCGCATTGGCCTCGTAGGCCGTAACGGCTGTGGCAAATCCAGCCTACTTGCCGTGCTTGCCGGCACCGCCCGACCTGAGAGCGGGACGGTGACGCGGGCCGGCGTGTGCGGCCTGCTCGACCAGTCCATCGCGACCAAGGGGCGAAGCTGGGCTGACGGGCTCGGTGTCGCTGCGGCCTGGCGCTGCTTGCAGCGCATTCTCGATGGCTCAGCGGATGAGGCGGATTTCGATGCGGCCGACTGGACGCTGGACCATCGTATCGACCGGGCTCTGGCCCAGGTCGGACTGCCACGCCGCGACCTCGACAGTCCACTCGGCGCCATGAGCGGTGGTCAGCGCACCCGTCTGGCCCTGGCCCGGTTGCTGCTGCAACAGCCCGACGTGCTGCTGCTCGATGAGCCCAGCAATAATCTCGATGCCGAGGGCCGGCGCCTGATCTCTGAACTGATTGCAAGCTGGTCGGGGGCCGTGGTGCTGGCCAGTCATGATCGCTCCCTGCTGGAGGGCATGGACCGGATAGTCGAACTCACCCCTGCGGGCTGCCATATCGTCACCGGTGGCCGGTCAGCCTTTACCGCTGAGCGCGAAGGGCGCCGAGCCCGGCTTGCCGGTGAGATCGCCCGGGCGCAAAGCGGGCTCGATCAGGCGCGCCGCGACGCTCAGCAGCGCCAGGAGCGCAAGGACCGCTCGGACGGCAAGGGGCGGGCGGCCCGCCAGAGCGGGTCGCAGAGCAAGCTGATTCTCAATGCCATGCGCGAAAAGGCTCAGGGCACCGATGGCCGTGCCGCAGCCACCAGTGCGCGCCAGATGGAGGAGGCCTGCGCGACGCTCGACGAGGCGCGTGAGCAGCTGGAAATCCTGACCCCCCTGGCGATCGAATTGCCTGCGTCCGATCTCGGCAGCCATCAATGCGTGCTGAGCCTGGACAATGTCGCTTTCAACCGGCCCGGCGGGTTTGGTCTTGCAGGCGTCAGTCTTGAGATGGCCGGGCCGGCGAGGGTTCGCCTGACCGGTTGCAATGGCAGCGGCAAGAGTACACTGCTGGCACTGGTCGCCGGTCAGCTGGCACCGACGTCGGGCGAGATCTGGCGCCGGGAAGGGCGGGTTGCGATGCTGGACCAGCACGCCGAACTGCTTGATCCGGCCTTCAGCCTCCTGGCCAATCTGCGCCGGCGACACCCGCACCTCACGGAAAACGCAGCCCGGGCGCACCTTGCCAGTTTTGCCTTTCGCAATGAGGCAGGGCTGAAGCCGGCGGGTGTGCTCAGCGGCGGCGAGCGTTTGCGGGCGGGGCTTGCCATGCTGCTGGGGGCGGCCGATGTGCCGCAATTGCTGATCCTCGATGAACCGACCAATCACCTTGACCTGGAAGCGATAGAACTGCTTGAACAGGCGCTAGCGGACTTTGACGGTGCGCTGCTCATCGTCAGTCATGATCCGAATTTCTGTTCCCGCATCGGTATCGACCGAGAGATCGATGTCGCGATGTTCCGGGCTGGTGGAACATTGCAGTTGGGTATACAGCCTGATGGCCACCGTTCTGCGCCGGAGGGAGGCATAGAGCCATGAACCCGCTTGACCGACCCGTCTGGCAAACCCTCACCCATGCCCATAAGGCGCTCTCAACCGGCGATGACCGCGCCCGTCGTTTCATTTCTGATGTGAACAAATTCGTTTCCGGGCCGGATGATGCGCCGGAGACGATGCAGCGCGTGGCGCAGTTACTCGGGCCGGGAGAGGAGGCCTACATCCTGCAGGTTGAGGGGATCGAGATCCCACAAGGATTGATCGCCCTGAAGCAAGCGCAGGGTGTGCAGATGGTGTTCGAGCGTGATCGCCCGCCGGCCTATGACCCAGACGGGATAGACCCGCTCGGGGCGGACGATGCCGCGGACATGCTGGCACTGGCGAGCTTGACCGAACCGGGGCCATTCCTGCCCCGCACGCATGAGATGGGTGATTTCTTCGGCGTTCGTATCGAGGGACGACTGGCGGCGATGGCGGGCACGCGGATGCGTTTTCCCGGCTATTGTGAGGTGTCCGGCGTCTGCACCCATCCCGATTTCCAGGGCCGGGGGCTGGCCAAGCGGCTGTCCGCGCATGTCGCGCGGCATATCCTCGAGCGTGGTGAGCGGCCCTTCCTGCATGCCTGGGCCAGCAATGAGATGGCCATCGGCTTGTACAAGCGCCTCGGCTTTGCCATACGCTGCCACGTCAATGCCGCCATTGTTGAGCGGCCTAGCTGAGACTTTGACGGGAAACACCATGTCCGACGATCTTGCCGAGCGCCTTGAGCGCCTGGAAATGCATATCGCGCATCAGGACCAGGCGATCGAGGACATGAATTCGGTCATCCTGGATCAGCGCGAGGAAATCACCCGTCTGACCCGCCGCCTCGATAAGATGCATGGCCGCATGATCGATCTGGAAGATCACATGCCGGCCCCCGAGGCGAAAAAGCCGCCGCACTGGTGATCAACCGGCCGCCAGGGCGTTCCTGACCTTGGGCATGATCCGCCGTGACACCGGCGCTTCCGTTCCATTACTCAGCACCAGGCGGCCGATACCGGAGGCATCGCGTTCAAGCGCTGACACAAAAGCCGTGTTGACGATGTGGGAGCGATGGACGCGCAGAAAGGTCGGCGGCAGATCGCTTTCCAGCTGGGTCAGGCCGCCATTATAGAGCGCCGTCTTGCCGCTTTCGAAATGCACTTCGACATAATCGCCGGCGCCCTTGAGCTGGGTGATGGTATCGGTGGCGACGTATTCGACATGGCCGGCGGACACGAGCTGGACCTTGTCCGGTGCGTCTTTCTGCCGGGCCTGGGCGAGGGCGACTTCAAGCTGGGAGGCGCGCTGTTCCTCGCGCTGTTTTTCTCGCCGAGCCCGCACCAGCGCGAGGGCCTGTTGCCAGAACAGGAAGAGCAGGAGACCGGCCACGGCATAGAAGAAATAAAGGTCGAGAAAACGGCCGCCGAATATCAGCAGCAACGCGATAAACCCGCCGAGAATGAGCCCGAAGGCCAGGGCGCCGGGCTTTTTCTGCCGCACCCAGATCGCACACCAGGCGAGGCCCGCCATGCATGAGGTCAGGAAGGCAAAGCCCGCCTTGCCGTCAAACCCGGTCGCCCCCCAGATCACTACGGCGATGGGCAGGGTGAGCAGGCCGAGACGGAGGAGTTGCTGCTTCCAGCTCAGACCGGAGAAGCGTTGCAGCAGGTAGGCGACGAGCAAAAGGCCGAAGAGGGCGGAGAAGACGACGATGCCTATCAGCCGCAGATCGTGCAGCGGATAGGTATAGGCGAAGATCCCGCGCCCGGCCTCGGTCAGAAGCTGGGCCGCGGCGGTCAGCGATAAAAGGCTGATCAGGCTCGACCCGAGCGGGTCTTCACCACGAAGGGCGCTGACGCCGAAAAAGATGAAGCCGAGGGTGAAAGCGCCCAGCGTTATCATCGAGATCCAGTAGGCATTCATGATGAAGCGCGTCGGGTGCGCATAGACCCGGATACCCAGATAGTGCATCGGATGCGCGAGGGTGAGCTGACTGTGGTGACCAGACAGGTAGGCGATGACCTCGTTTTCGCCCGAGCGCAGGTGGACTTTCTCGACAAATAGGACGGCATCCATCCGGCCTGGCCGCTCCGATTGCTGGTCGACGCCGGGTACACCATTGCTGCCGACATCAATGCCGTTGACCCAGAAATGAGCGGCTGCCTTGCCGGAAACGAACAGGCCCAGCGGACGCGGCTGCGCCAGCAGGGGCTCAGGGATGTCGATGCGGGTGCGAATCCACAGCGAGGTGTTTTGCGGGTCGATTTCGTGGAATTGAACCTGCTGGCAGTCCGGGCCGGTGAAGTCCTGCGGCGGCTGACCACTGCCATCATCGGGACATAGATCCACATGGGCGCTTCCGACCGGGGCATGCCGGGCGGGCTGGGCGTCGGCGGACGGTATCAGCCCAAGGAGGAGAAGGCAGAGAAGCAGGACGGATTTCATACGGTTGACCATAGCGCTACCGGTTACCGGCGTCTCGCCGCTTGTCGATCCAAGATGACCGTTGACCGATCCGCGCTCGTTTTCTGCGGCCTGGGCGCCATGGTGGGGCGGCGCCTGGGGGCGTCACCGACAGGAGATGAAAAATGAAAACCATGCGATCCGCTCTGGCTGGCCTGGCCGCCATTACGCTGACGCCTTGGGCTGTCGCTCAGGAAGAAGCGATGATGTTCGAGGCCAATTCCGGTGAAAGCGTCGAAGCCTTCCGGGGGGCCTTTCAGGTGCCTGAAAACCGCGCCGATCCCGAAAGCCGCATGATCGATATCGGCTATGTCCGGTTTCCCGCCACGACCGAGACGCCCGGTTCGCCAATCGTCTATCTGGCCGGCGGGCCGGGTGGCTCCGGAACCGGAACCGCAAGCGGCCGCCGCTTCGAGCTGTTCATGCAGATGCGCCAGCACGGGGATGTCATCGCCTTTGACCAGCGCGGCACCGGCCTGTCGGGCAATAATCTTCCGCGCTGTGTGTCGAGCCAGGGCGGGGATGATCTGGCGCGGCTCACCTATGAGGAGTTCACGGCCCAATACGTGGCAGCCATCGAGGAATGCGGGGCCTTCTGGCGTGCTCAGGGTATTGATATCGAGGGCTATACGACGCGCGAGAGCGTCCAGGATATCTCTGATCTGCGTGTGCACCTGGGTGCGGACCAGGTGTCGCTCTGGGGGATCTCCTACGGCACGCATCTGGCGCTGGCCGCGATCAAGGACATTCCCGAAGAGATCGACCGGGCCATTCTGGCCAGTGTCGAAGGCCTGGACCAGACGGTGAAGCTTCCGGCCCGTACAAATGCCTATTTCGAACGCTTGCAAGCGGCAGTGAATACGCAACCGGCAGCGGCCGCCGCCTATCCGGATATTGCCGGTCTGATCCGCCGGGTGCATGAGCGCCTCGAAGCCGAACCCCTGCTGGTGGAGGTGCCGCAGCGTGACAGGCTGCCGGCGCAAGTTCTGGTGCACCGCCACCAGGCCGAGCAATTTGTCGGCGGACTGATTTCCGACCCGGGCAATGCTGCCATCCTGCTAGCGCTCTACAGCGCGATCGATGCCGGCGATACGACCTTCCTCGGCATGTTGTTACAGCGCGTTGTCCGCCCGGGCACGCCGATTTCCCTGCGCCCCATGCCGACGGCGATGGATATGGTCTCGGGTGTCAGTGCGGAGCGGTTGGCGCTGTTCGAGCAGCAGGCGCCGGACGGGCTCACCGGGGGCATGCTGAATTTCCCAATGCCGCAGGCCGCGGGCGCCTGGGACGGGTTTGACCTGGGAGAGGCTTTCCGGGCCAATCCGACCGGGGACATGCCGGTTCTTGTTCTCTCGGGCACGTTGGATGGCCGCACCTATCCGCAATCGCAGGCCGAGGCGGTCGCTGATCTGTCCGACGTTCATATCGTAACCATCGAGAATGCAGGGCATAATCTCTTCATGACTTCGAGCGAGGTGCATGATGTCATGCATGCCTTCATGCAAGGAGAGGCCGAGCTGGTCGAGACGATCATCGTCGAGCTGCCCGATATGACCGAATTGCCCTTTTAGCGGGTAGTGCAAGGTTGAATTCGCTTTCGGGGCGGGAATCGGCTGAAATACTGTCGATGACCGCCCCGTCTTCTGTCTATCGCCTGCACGGCCTCAAGCTGTCCTATTTTACGCGCAAGCTGGAAGGCTATTTGCGTGTCAAGGGCGTGCCCTATGAGTTCGTCGAAATGGACCTGGCCGATTTTCGCGAATGCGCCAAGGCGACGGGCATTGCCCAGATGCCGCAGCTGCAATCACCCGATGGCAGCTGGATGACGGATACAACGGAAATCATTTCCCATTTCGAGTCCTACTGGCCCAAGCCCAGGCTCCGCCCGGGGCCGCCGGCGGTGGCCTTTGCCAGCCAGTTTCTCGAGGATTTCTTCGACGAATGGCTGTGGCGACCGGCGCTGTATTATCGCTGGGCCTTTGACGCCGACAGCCGACTGATGAGCGGCCAGATCGCCGACAGCCTGCTGCGTGAACAGCCCGGACCTCGGCTGCTGCGGCGCTTGTTCATCAAGCGCCGCCAGCAGGGCACCTTTCTCAAGGGCGATGGGGTGAACCGCGCGACCGCACCGGCTGTCGAGGCTCTGTTCCACAATGTTTTCGACATTCTGGAACCGGTCTTTGCGGATCGTGATTTCCTGTTTGGCGAGCGTCCGTGCGAAGCGGATTTCGGCTTGTTCGGTCCGGTTTTCGCCCATTTCGCCTATGACCCGACACCGCATGCCATCCTGCGCGATGAAGCGCCCAGCGTCCTCGCCTGGTCGGGCCGGCTGTGGGCGTCGCGGCCGGACAGTTTCACCGAGACCACCCCGATCCAGCGCATTCCTGCGGACCTCGGGCCCTTATTCCGCGTCGCCGCTGTACAGTATCTGCCCTATTTGAGCGCCAACGCCGCGGCCTTCCTGGCGGGTAAGGACCGGTTCTCGGTGGTGATCGAGGATACGGGCTGGGATCTGCCGGTTTCGCCCTACCGGGTGCGCTGTCTCAACCGGTTGCGGCAGGGCTTCCAGGCCCTGGCGGAACCGGCCCAGCGCGTAATCGGTCTCTTGCTAGGCGACGCCCTGCCGGTGATCGCCGCCGAGCCGGGCCCGGACCCGCGTGCTCCGGTTCTCGATTCCCCCAAGGCGCTGGACCGGCAGTGGCGGGAGGTCTGATCCCGGCGCGGTTTGTGCGGGGGGGGCGTGCGCGAACTGCGCGGCGCTGCGGTGCAGTTTTTCACATTGCTCTGCATCCATAGCGGCAATCGGCGGCCACTAAGGGATAACAACACCCATTATCCGGTCGAGAAAGGGCTGAGACATGTACGAATTGTTTGATGAATACTGGTGGCTTCTGTTCCCGCTGGCCTTCTTCCTGATCTTCGCTTGGAACAGCTTCATGCGTTACAAACAGACCAAGGCCAAAATCGAGCTGCTGAAGACCTATGCCGCGTCCGGCAATGAACCGCCGGCCGAGCTGATCCGCCGCCTTGATGGTGACAGCGATGAGTTGGGCGGTAATGAGAGTCCCGAAAATAGCGGTGGCACCAATGCCTTCCTCATCATTCTCTTTGCCGGACTGGCCGGTGTCTTCGTCGTTGAGGCCCGTTACGACATTCTCGGCATGGGCGAGGTGGCCTATTTCGTTGCCATGATCATGGGGGTTCTGGCCTTTGCCTTCCTGGTCGGCGCCATCTTCCAGCGCGGGTACAAGTCCTGACGGCGACGCCGACGGACGCCGCGCTGGTCGCGGCGGCCCGCTCGGGGTCCGATGCTGCCTTCGCCCGTCTGGTCGATCGCCATCAGCAGGACTTGCGCCGTTTTGTACGGCGCATTTGTCCTGTTCCGTCCGAGGCCGATGATATTGCCCAGGAGGCACTGCTGACGGCGTGGAGCCGGCTACGGGGCTTGCGTGACGGTGCCAGTTTCAAGTCCTGGCTGATGTCCATCGCCTGGAACACGGTGCGCACGGCCAGCCGTTCGGCGGTGCGCCGGCGCCAGCGCGATAACAGCTGGCAGAGCGAGCAGGACGAGGCCAGCGATCCGCAGCATGAGCGTCATATCGCGCTGCAGCAGGCCTTGGCCGAGCTCAGCGAGGAACAGCGTGCGGCGGTCGCGCTCTGCCTGGGCGGGGGCTGGTCGCACCCGGAAGCCGCGCAGATTTTGTCAATGCCTCTGGGGACGCTAAAATCCCACATATCGAGGGGGCGGGCCCGCCTGGAGGCCGTCCTTGGAGCAAGCCATGACTGAACACGATCCGCTCAGCCGCTATTTCGACGCCGACCCGGTTCCGGCCGTGGATCCGGGCTTTCGGGCCTCGGTGATGTCCGATATCGCAGCGCGCCGCCTGCGGGTGGAAGTAGCGTTGCGCTTTGCTCTCGGTCTGGCCCTGGTCGTCTTCTTTGCGCTGACGGGGCCCGCCTGGCACACCCTGACCGCTTCGCTGGAGAGCGCTTTCGACCTGGTCGGCCTCGTTCTGGCATTTATTGGACTGGTCGCACTGTTTGGCGTGGCGATTGTGCAGAACCGGGTTCGGTTTCCACGCTTTATCCCAAATTAGAGCACGGTTTTTCCGCATCTGACCATTGAATCGCCTATAGTGCTGCCAGGCTATTGGGGGAGACGGTCATGCTTGTGCTGGCAATCGGTCTGGTTATGTTTCTCGGCGTGCACTCGCTGCGCGTCATTCCCGACGCGCGCGATGCGCTGGCCGAGCGGCTCGGGGAGATGCCTTACAAGCTGTTCTATACCGCGATCTCGCTGACCGGTTTTGTCCTGGTCATCTATGGCAAAATTATCGCCCATCCGCCGGAGATATTGTGGACGCCGCCGATCTGGACGCGGCATCTGGCCTTCTCCCTCGTGCCCATCGCACTCGTCCTGCTGGTCGCCGCCTACGCGCCGGGCCATATCCGCCGCTGGGTGCGTCACCCGATGCTCGCCGCGGTCGTGCTTTGGTCCTTCGCTCACCTTCTGGCCAATGGTGAAGCCTCGGCCGTTCTCCTCTTCGGCGCTTTCCTGGCCTGGTCGGGTGTGACTTTCATCTCAGCCTGGATGCGGGAGACGCCTCCGCCGGTCGTCAAAGGCTGGGGAGGGGATCTGACAGCCATTGTTCTGGGCGTTTTGGCAGCGTTTATCCTAATGAATTTCCATATGTATTTATTCGGTGTCGCAATTATCGGCTGACCCCTGCATCCAATTTCGGGCCCACCCGCATCTCATTGTCAGAAGCGGCGCACACCGTGCCGGGTTCCAAGTGTTAGGAGAATAAAATGGATATCCCTGTGATGCTGGTCGCCATGTCGCCCTTTATCATGGTTGTTGCTGTGGTCTGGATCGCGTTCAACGCCTCCACCCAGCGGCGCAAGGCGACACTGACGGTCATTGAAGCGGCCATCCGCGATGGTCAGAGCATGACCCCGGAAACCATTCGTGCCCTCGGCATGCCGCGGAAGGATGGCAACAGCGATCTCAAGGGTGGCGGCATCCTGCTGGCAATTGCTGTTTCGGTTCTGCTGCTGGGCTGGGCGATCAGCGCGAACGGCGGTGATGAGGTGTTCAGTATCATGTCTGCTATCGCATCCTTCCCGGGCCTGATCGGTCTGGTTCTGATCGGCTTCGGCCTGATGAACCGTCCCAAGGACGAAGAAGCGGCCTAATAAGGCCGGATTGCGAGCTCGGGGGACCTGATGAAAGCGACGGACGCAGAACTCACAGCGCTCGTCATAGCGACCAAAAACAGCGCAGCATTCGGCGAACTCGTCCGTCGCCATCAGGCCCTGGTACGCTCGATGCTGCACCGCATGTGCCGCAATCACGCCCTTGCCGACGATCTCGCCCAGGACACCTTTATCCGGGCCTTCGAGAAAATCGGCAGTTTCAAGGGCTCGGGCAGTTTCAAATCCTGGCTCTGCTCGATCGCCTACACCGAGTTCTTGAAATCCGCACGCAAGCGTAAATCGGCCGATCGCGTGCTGGAGAAGTTCAAGGCCGATGTTGAAGACACCGAAGCGCCCCGCGATATGGGCAATGTGGTCGATCTCGACCGGGCGCTGGCGACACTGAAGGAAGAGGAGCGCGCCGTGGTGGTCATGTGTTACTCTTGCGGCATGTCGCATTCTGAAGCGGCAGAGGCTACCGGCATGCCGCTGGGAACGGTAAAGTCCCACGTAAACCGGGGACGAGCGAAGCTTCAGGCCTATTTCGCCCATGCGGAAACAGGTGCGGAGGTAACGGTGTGATGACGATGGAAGACGCATTCGATCAGCGGCTCAAAGCCGCCTTCGCGCAAGCGGCCGAACCGCTCGAGCGTGACGCGGAAGCCGATGCCTTCGTTGAGAAGGTGAAACAGAAGCTGGAGAACCCGGACCGCAAGCGTGTGCTTATGCTCGGCGGAGCCGGTTCCACCGGATCGGCGATTGCCGGCACCCAGCTGGAAAGCCTGTTCTCCAATATCTCCATGCCGACCGAAGGCGCCGCTGCGAGCCTGGCTTTCCTGGCGACGCCGGAGGCCCTGGCCGCCGCTGCAATGGCCATGGCGGTGGGCACGGTCGCCCTGGTGCTGCCGCGGCGCATCGCCTGAGGCTTTTGCGCCGCAACATCCTCGGCTAGTGTCGCGGCTTCGTTTCCCAGCGAGGCCGCTTTTTCATGTCTGCACAAAGTAAAGCCCGGCGTATTACTGCGCCGGATATCCGAGCCCGCAAGGGCGGTGAGCCGCTGGTTTGCCTGACCGCCTACGATGCACCGATGGCGCGTCTGCTCGATCCGTATTGCGATCTTCTCCTGGTCGGCGACAGCGTCGGCATGGTGGTGCACGGTCTGGACAGCACCATCGGCGTGACGCTGGACATGATGATCATGCACGGCAAGGCCGTGATGCGTGGAGCCAAGCAGGCCCTGGTTGCCGTCGACATGCCGTTCGGCACCTATGAGCAATCCCCGCAGCAGGCGTTCGAGAATGCCGCCCGGGTGATGGCGGAGACGGGCTGCCAGGCGATCAAGATTGAAAGCGGCACCTATGCGGCTGACACGATAGCCTTCATGGCGGAACGCTCCATCCCGGTCGTTGGCCATGTCGGTTTGCGGCCGCAGGCGGCGCTGGCAGATGGCGGTTTCAAGGCGAAGGGACGTACGTCGGCGGAGTGGCAGCGCGTCATCGACGAGGCGGTGGCTGCGGACAAGGCCGGCGCCTTTGCCATTGTTGTTGAGGGGGTGGATGAGGATCTCGGCCGCGAGATCACCGAAGCGGTCTCCGTGCCGACCATTGGCATCGGGGCTTCGGCGGCCTGTGACGGGCAGATACTGGTCACGCCAGACATGCTCGGCGTGTTTGAATGGACGCCGAAATTCGTCAAGCGCTACGACAATATGGCCGAGCGGACCTCGGCTGCCGTGGAGCGTTATGCCGAGGAGGTGAGGGCGCGCCAATTCCCCTCCAGCGCCGAGGTCTATGCCCTGAAGCGCAAGGACAGTTGAGCGCGGTTGCCGCGCCGCGCTGTGGACGCTAGGGTCGCGCCGAATTTGTCCTTTGAAAACGGAGTCGTGTCGACGTGGTCGATGTATTTGACGAGGTTGAAGAGCAGCTCGCTCAGGATCGCTACCAGGAAGCGTTCAAGAAAAACGGCCCCTGGGCCTTGGGCGTGGCGCTGTTCATTATTCTGGGTGCCTCCGGCTGGGCCGGCTTCAACGCCTGGAATGACGCCCGCCATGAGCGCGCATCCGACGCGTTCTTCGCTGCCCTCGATTACCGCGATGCCGGCAATACAGACCAAGCCAGCGCCGCGTTCGAGACCCTGCGCGAGGCGGGCCCGTCCGGCTACACCACGCTGGCCCTGATGCAGCAGGCTGCGCTTGCGCTCGAGGCCGGCAATAATGGTGAGGCCGCGGATCTGTTCGATCAGGCCGCCGCGAGCACGTCCGACGCGGTGATCCGTGATCTTGCGACCCTGAAAGCCGTCTGGGCGCGTTGGGATGAGTTGAGCTTTGCCGATGTCGAGATTCGTCTTTCGGCAATGGCCTCGGGGGATACCCCCTATCGTGCCTATGCGCTGGAGACCATCGGCGTCGCGGCTTATCGCGACGGTGATTATGACCGTGCCCGCCTTGAGTTCAGCGAAGTCGCGTCTCCGGTGGCTCCGGATGGAACCGTCGGCCGCCGCGCCTTCAACGCGCTTGCGCTTTTGAATTCGCTTGACGCGTCGGCGGCGAGCGAGACTAGTGACCAGACTGAGACACCAGCTGCCGGGGAAGCAGGGAATGATTGATGTAATGCGTATTCGCGGTTTCCTTCTGACTTTGGCTCTGGCGCCGGTCGCGGCTTGTTCTTCTGTTCCCAATCCGGTCGATGCGCTTGATTTCATCCCCGGTATTGGTGGTGGCGAAGCCGATGAGGACACCGCGCCGCAGGATGGCCGTGTCTCGATCCTCGATTTCGAACAGGGCCTGCAGATCGCTAACGGTGCCCCGCTTGAGCCGGTCGTCCTGCCGCGTGCCTATGCCAATCCCGTCTGGCCGCAGCCGGGCGGTTACCCGTCCCACGCCGTGCAGCATACCCAGGCGGATGGCGAGCTCGACGTCCACTGGACTACCAGTATCGGTGAGGGCTCCAGCAATTCCAGCCGTCTGAATGCGCGCCCGGTTGTCGCCGATGGCCGCGTTTACGCAATCGATGCGCGCGGCGAGATTTCCGCCATGAACGCCGAGACCGGTGCCAATGTCTGGTCGACGCGGCTGGAAGGCCCGACCGAGAATGACCGCATGGCCTTCGGCGGCGGGCTGGCCTTCGATAATGGCCGGATCTACGCCCACGCCGGATTCAATTTCCTGGTGGCCCTGGATGCCAATAACGGCTCCGAGCTGTGGCGTGCTGAAATCATCGTCCCGTTCCACGGTGCGCCGACGGTGGCTGATGGCCGGGTTTTCGTCGCCTCTGACGATAACGAGATGATCGCCATCGAGGCCGATAGCGGCCAGGTGTTGTGGACCTATCAGGGCATTGTCGAAAGCGCGCGCCTGATCACGGCCCCGAGCCCGGCGGTTCTCGGCGATGTCGTGGTGGCCCCGTTTGCTTCCGGCGAACTCGTCGCCCTGCGCGTGCAGAACGGTAACCCGATCTGGTCGGATAGCCTGACCAGCGCAGGCAGCCTGACGGCGATGTCGGATATCAATGACGTGGCGGGCAGCCCGGTCATTGCCGATGGTGCGGTCTATGCCATGAGCCATTCCGGTTCCCTGGTGGCGATCTCGCTGCGCACCGGCGAGCGTATCTGGAGCCAGCCGGCTGGCGGACTGCATGCGCCCTGGGTTGCCGGGGACTTCATCTATGTGGTCACCAGCGAAGCGCAGGTCGTTTGCCTGAACCGCCTGACCGGCCAGATTCACTGGATTGAGCAGCTCGACCTGTTCGAAAATCCGGATAATCGCGAGAACCGGATCGCCTGGTCCGGACCGCTCCTGGCCAGTGGTCGCGTCTTCCTGGCCTCCAGCCGTGGCGATGCCGTACTGCTCAACGCCTATGACGGATCGGTCATTCGGGAGTATGAGCTGCGCGACGACGTCTTTGTGGCGCCGGTTATCGCGAATGAGACGATTTATGTCGTCACCGATGAAGCCCGGGTTATCGCGCTTCGATAGGCGTGAATGAATGACTGAAAACCTGCCCCGCATCGCCGTCGTCGGACGGCCCAATGTGGGCAAATCGACCCTGTTCAATCGCCTGGCGGGCAAGCCGCTGGCGATCGTTGACGACCGGCCGGGCGTGACCCGCGACCGGCGTGAGGCGCGTGGGCGCCTGGGCGAGCTCGAGCTGATGCTCATCGACACCGCCGGCTATGATGATGCCGAGCGGGAAGGCCTCGAAGCGGAGATGCGGGCCCAGACCGAAATGGCGATCGAGGAGGCGGATCTCTGCCTGTTCATGATTGATGCGCGCTCGGGCCTGACGCCGCTGGACCAGACCTTTGCTGACGAGATGCGCAAATCCGGAAAGCCGGTCATCCTCCTGGCCAACAAGGCCGAAGGCAGGGCCGGCGAGAGCGGTTTGCTGGAAGCCTATTCCCTTGGTCTGGGTGAACCCATCGGCCTTTCAGCCGCGCATGGCGATGGCATGGGTGATCTCTACCAGGCTGTGGTGGAGGCCCTGGGTCGCCCCAAGCGCCGTCGCAAGAAGGATGATGCCGAGGAAGAGCCGCCGCTGCGCATTGCTGTGATCGGCCGCCCCAATGCGGGCAAGTCGACCCTGATCAATACGCTGATCGGCGAGGACCGCCTGATCACCGGCCCTGAAGCCGGCATTACCCGCGACGCCATTTCCGTCGATTGGATCTGGGATGGTCGCCGCGTGCGCCTGCACGACACGGCCGGGCTGCGCAAGCGCGGCAAGGTCAAGGACCGGCTCGAACGCATGAGCGCCGCTGACACGCTGCGCGCCATCAAGTTTGCCGAAGTTGTGCTGCTGCTGGTGGATGCCGAGCATCCTCTGGAGAAGCAGGACCTGCACCTGGCCGACATGGCCTACAAGGAAGGCCGCGCTGTCGCCCTGGCGATATCCAAGTTCGATCTGGTGAAGAACCGTACGGCCTATCTCAAGGAAATCCAGCTCGAGTTCGAACGTCTCTTGCCGCAGATGACCGGGGCGCCTTTGCTGCCGATCTCGGCGCTGAAGAAGAAGGGGCTGGAAGACATTATGCCGGCCCTGACCAAGCTGCACGCGGACTGGGACGCCAAGATCAAGACCCGCGACCTCAATGACTGGCTGCAGGAAATGATCGAGCGCCACCCGCCGCCTTCCGTGGCGGGCCGCCGCATCAAGCCGCGCTACCTGACCCAGACCAAGGGCCGTCCGCCGACCTTCGTGTTGATGTGTTCACGCGGTTACGCCCTGCCGGAGAGTTATAAGCGCTATCTGGTCAACGGTATCCGCGAGGCCTTTGAAATGCCGGGGATTCCGATCCGCCTCATCGTGAAGTCGGGCAAGAACCCTTATGCTGACCGCAAGAACCCGGATGCCCGCACGAAGCGGACCTGACCGGCTGGTCTTGTAAAGGCGCTGTCGCGACTTCCGCTCTAGGCCCGCTCTTTGCGATCCGCGAAATCGACAATCTCGCCATGCGTCTCGCCAGCCGGGTCGACCAGGTCTGCCACCAGCGGCCACAGGGCGACCGGTTCCGGCAGGCTCATCGGATCCTCGCCCGGGAAGGCCTTGGCGCGCATCTTGGTACGCATGGCGCCGGGATAGACGATATTGACGTTGAGCGGATTATTGTCGTGCTCCTTGGCCCAGGACTGGACCAGGGCGTCCATGCCCGCCTTGCTGGCGGCATAGGGGGCCCAGAAGGGCCGTCGTGAGCGTGCGGCACCGGAGGAGATGAAGACCGCACGGCCGGCGTCAGAGGCCAGCAGTGGCGCTTCCAGGGCCCGGATCAGGCGGGCCGGGGCGATCAGGTTGACTGAAACGACGCTCTGCCAGGTCTTGGATTTGACCTGGGCGGCCGGGGTCAGCTCGCCCAGTGCGCCGGCAGCTGCAAGGAGAATGTCGAGCTTGCCCCAACGCTCGGCGACGATCGTGCCCAGCTGTTCAATTCCGTCCTCCGACTGCAGGTCGAGCGGAACCAGGGTGGAGGTGCCGCCCGCCGTGCGGATGTCGTCATCGAGCTCTTCCAGGCCACCGGTCGTGCGTGCCGTAGCGATGACATGGGCGCCGGCCCTGGCCAGTTCGAGTGCCATGGCGCGGCCAATACCGCGCGACGCGCCGGTGACCAGCGCGAGACGGCCTTTGAGATCGATTGAAGTCATGCGTCTACCAGAAGGGAGAGTTGGAATTCCTTGGCCGAGAGATCGCGATCGTGATCCATCAGGCGCGTCGGATACTGGCCGGTGAAATAGTGGTCGGCCAATTGCGGGACGCGATTATTGCGCGGCTCGCCGATAATGGCCTGATACATGCCGTTCACGGTCAAAAAGCCGAGGCTGTCGGCCTCCAGCTTCTGGGCCATTTCGTCGACTTCCATATTGGCCGAGATCAGCTCGGCCTGGCCGGCCATGTCGATACCGTAGAAGTCGGGGAATTTGATCGGCGGGCAGGCGGAACGGAAATGCACTTCCGAGGCGCCAGCTTCGCGCATCATCCGCACGATCTTCAGGGAGGTCGTGCCGCGCACGATGGAATCATCGATCAAGAGGACGCGCTTGCCCTTCACCGCGGCCGCATTGGCGGAGTGCTTGCGCCGGACCGAGAGGTCGCGCCGGTCCTGGGTCGGCTGGATGAAGGTGCGGCCGACAAAGTGCGAGCGGATAATACCCAGCTCGAAGGGAATGCCGCTGGCTTCGGCAAAGCCGATTGCTGCGGGCACGCCGCTATCGGGCACCGGGATGACGACGTCGACATCGGCCGGGGTTTCCACTGCCAGCTGCCGACCCATCTGCTTGCGGGCCTCATAGACGCTGCGCCCGGCGATCACCGAGTCGGGGCGGGCGAAATAGATGTATTCGAAAGAGCAGACGCGGGCAGCGCGCTCCGGAGCGAAGCGCTCCGAGCGGATGCCCTGATCATTGACCACCACTGCTTCGCCCGGCTCGATATCGCGGACGAATTTGGCGCCGACCATGTCCAGAGCACAGGTTTCCGAGGCGAAGACGGTGGCGTCACCGATCCTGCCCATCACCAGCGGCCGGATGCCATAGGGATCGCGCGCGGCGATGACGCGGTCATTGACCAGGATAACGAAGGCGAAGGCGCCCTCGATCTGCTTGATCGCGTGCAGGACGCGATTGCTCAGCTTGTTCTTGCTCGACTGGGCCGCCAGGTGCAGCACGACCTCACTGTCCGAGGTCGACTGGAAGATGGCGCCTTTCTGGACCAGCTCCTCGCGCAGGACGCGGGCATTGGTCAGATTGCCGTTATGGGCGAGGGCGATGCCGCCACCGCGAATGTCGGAATAGAGCGGCTGGACATTGCGCATCACCGAGGCGCCCTGGGTGGAGTAGCGCACGTGGCCGATGGCGGCGCGGCCCGGAAGCCTTTGCGGCAGGTCCGGCGAGGTGAAGTTCTCACCGACCAGTCCGAGATAGCGTTCATTATGAAAACGCGACCCGTCATGGGTCGCGATGCCGCAGCTTTCCTGTCCCCGGTGTTGCAGGGCGTGAAGGCCCAGCGCCGTCAGAACGCCAGCGTCGGGCGATCCGTGTACGGCGAAGACGCCGCATTCTTCCTGGGGGCGATCCGTTTCCGGATCATAGGTCAGTGTCGCGGGAACTGCTTGCCTATCGCTCGCCGTCATCATCCTGGCCATCCATCGTCTCACCGATGAGGTCATCTAGGCGGTTTCGATCGCGTCTGCCATAGGACGTGTCATCATT
>NZ_JASBRW010000023.1 GCF_030149235.1 Maricaulis sp.
TCGTCCATCAGGCAGACCCCGGCCGGATTGCCGCTGAAGGGCATGGCCGGATCGGAAAAGGCGTGAATTTCGAAATAGGGCAGACGCGGCATGGAAGGCTCCTCAATCTTTAGTCACGAGGTGAACCTGATTTGCCGGGAAATCAATGTCTACCAGCGCTCATTCTCGGTCGGCGTGAGCTCGAGGGTGAGATCGGGATCGCTGGCATCAAAGGCAGAGACCAGACCGAGGGTGATCTCTCCGCCGCCCGCGCGCTCGCTCAGTGCGGCCTCGATCTGCGACAGGGCCTGTTCGCGCAGATCCCGGATGCGCTGGGGCAGGGCGAGACGCCAGAGATCAACCTCGCGGGCCAGGGTTGCGAAATTGTCCGGCCGCTGGTCACGCGGCCCGTCGCGCCAAGCGCCGATCTCGATATAGGCCTGCGCCAGACGTTCAGCTTCCTCGTCCTCGAACAAGTCGATCTCGATCAGCATGGACTGGTAGACGAGTGAGCTTTCCACCACCGACAGAGGCGGGCTGGCGTTCGATGCCCAGTCCGCGAAATAGGCGCGGACGTCCTCGACCGGGCGCGACGCCGCGCTGGTCCAGTCGCTGCGGGTTTCGCGATTGAGCAGGTCTTCGCTCTGCGCGTCGATGATGAAGACTGTCGGCGTGCCATAAACGGCCGGAATGTTGAAGCGACGCATGACGGCGTGGTTCTGGTCGCGCCAGCCGACATCGATATGACGCAGCACATAGTGCTCGGCCAGGATGGTGGCGACTTCCTCATCCTCGAGATGATGCGCCAGCCCGCGGCTGTCATGGCACCAGTTGGCGCCGAGGATCAAAACCAGGCGCTTATTGCCCGCGCGGGCTTCTTCCAGGGCTTCATCAACAACGGCCATGGCGTCGAAATTGCCGTCATAGGGCCGAGGGTGGGCGTCATCCGCATGGACCAGCGGGGTGAAGAGGATGAGGACGAGGCTGGCGAGGGCAAGCAGGCGCATGGAAATAGTCACTCCGGACAAGACGCGGCGCAGCTAATCACGCTGCGCCGCGCTTGCCCAGTGGCAGGACTGTGAGCGCGATCAGCCGGCTGCCAGCGCGGCGAGCCGCGCATAGACGCCGTCGGTACGCGCCTCGAGCTGGTCGTGCGTGCCCTGTTCGACGATGCGACCATTCTCGAAGACGAGGATGCGGTCGGCATCGCGAATGGTGGAGAGCCGGTGAGCGATGATGATCGTGGTCCGGCCCTGCATCACCGCACCCATCGCCTGCTGGATCTCGCGCTCGGTCTCGTTGTCGAGGCTGGACGTGGCCTCGTCCAGAATGAGGATGGGCGCATCCGCCAGGATGGCCCGGGCAATGGCCACGCGCTGACGTTCTCCGCCGGACAGTTTCACCCCGCGCTCGCCGACCAGGGTTTCATAGCCCTGCGGCAGGCGGTCGATGAAGGCATCCGCATGCGCGGCCTTGGCCGCTGCCATGATCTCCTCACGGCTCGCCTCGGGCCGGCCATAGGCGATGTTCTCCGAAATCGAGCGATGAAACAGCGCCGGGTCCTGCGGGACCAAGGCAATCGAGCGGCGGAGGCTGTCCTGAGTCACGGCACGCACATCCTGCCCGTCGATCAGCACGCCGCCTTCGCTGACGTCATACAGGCGCTGCACCAGCTTGACGAAGGTTGACTTGCCCGAGCCGGTCGGGCCGACCAGCGCCACCTTTTCGCCCGGGGCGATGTCGAGGCTGAAGTCGGTGTAGAGCGGCCGCTCCTGGCCGGCATAGGTGAAGCCGACCGCAACGAAGCGGATCGCGCCTTCGCCGCGCCGGAACTCGGCCGCGTCTTCGGCGTCGTTGACCTCGCTTTCCTGCAGATCGAACACGGCCAGGTCCTGGACCTCGTCGAGACCGCGCTGAACCTGCTGCACATGCTCGCCGAAGCGCCGCATATAGCTCGACACGATCATGTAAGCCGTCAGCGCCGCCACCACATCACCGGCGCTGGCCGCACCGCGTGACCATTGCCAGACCAGGAGGCCGACAAGGGCGGCCTGCATGGTCAGGTCGGTGGCGATATTGACCAGCCAGGAATTGACGTAGCGGCCCCAGGTCTTCTTGGTTTCCGCATGCCAGCGCCAGGTCAGCGCGTGAAAGCGCTCATCCTCGCGGGCTTCCGAGCCAAAGCTCTTTACTGTGGCTACACCGCCGATGGAATCCGCCAGCGCGCCGCCAATCTCACTGTCGAGGGCATTGGAGCGGATGTTCTGGGGCCGGATGTAGTAGCGGCTCAGCATCAGGGAGGAGATAACGAAGGCGACCATGACCAGAAAGGCCGCACCCCCTACCAGCGGCCAGCGCACGGCCATGACCAGGGCGATGCCCAGCATGACCAGTACGGCCGGCGCCACGCCGAGCACGATGTTGAAGGTGATCGTGTCATAGGCCCACATGCCACGCGTGATCTTGCGCACGACCGAGCCGGCGAAAGTGTTGGCGTGCCAGTCCAGCGAAAAGCGCTGCACCTTGCCGAACGCCTCCGTGGTCAGGTCGGCCATATTGGCGGCCGAGAACGGGACCTCGCAGCGCGAGGCCGACTGACGCAAAGCGTAATAGACGGCCGCCGCACCCAGATAGAGCGCGAAGGCCGGCCAGGGGGAGCTGGCATCTGGACCGGCCGCGAGGGCATCGATCAGCCGGCCCGCGGCGAGCGGGATCATCAGCTCGACTACGGTCGCGGCGAGCATGAAAACAATCATCCCGGTCAAGAGCACCGGGCGACGCGCCCATTGCCGTGCGAGATACCGCAACACGGCCATGTTGGAGAGCGTATTTCTGGCGGGATCGTCGTCGGGGTCTTCCGGGTAGCGGAAGTCTTCTTCATCAGTGACAGCACTATCGGTCATCGGATCGCGGACCGGTCGGTCCGTCCTCTGGCATATATCCTACGGGCAAGGGCTCATCGGTGAGGACAGGCAGCGCACGCGGCATTGTGAAATGCATCGCGCGAGCTGTGAAAGCGGGTCACCGGACCGCCCTCAATCGCTAGATATAATTTGGCACTGATACATTCTCCTGCGAGACGAATGGGTCGGCGTGGATACACCCCACTAAGGTTGGGGGCAAGCGGTGGCGGCCGGATTGTCCACCGGTGTGGCTTTTGTGCCGATCAGACCCGCAGGGCGGGTTTCATCGCCGCATCAAGCGCCGCGCGGGTCGCTGCATCGGGCTCGACCAGCTTGCGCTTGTCCAGGTCCATCGGCGCAGCCACGCCTTCCATTGTCCACCAGGGGCGGCCGGTTGCCGGGTCGAGCACCCAGTGCACCAGATTGCGCACTTTCGAGCCCGCCGAGATCAGACCTGAGCGGATGACATAGCCATCGCCGGCGCGCGGCCAGCGGCGGGGCAGAATGCGGCATTCCAGCAGGGCCGATCCGATCCGTGCGCTGGTCTTGCCCATGTGGAAATCGAATTCCTCGGGAAAGGCGCCTCGGAAATTGACCACCGAACTGGACACACGGCCGAGCAGGACGTCAGACCGGATGCGATCGAAGACACCCATCTCCCTATGGTTGAACCGGCCGAGGCCGATTTGCTCGAGGCCGAGCTCATCGGCCCTCGCAATCGAGATTTGGCCCTCGCCCTCCGCCTCACCCAGACCGCGCGGCCGGGCAATCTCCGGCGTGTCGACCTTCAGCTTTGCTGCCTGTACCGAGAAACGCTCCGGCCAGGGGAAGGGTCGGCCTTCCTTGGGTGAGACATGGCCCGCTTGAATGCGGAAAGTTGCGGCAATCTCGCCCGATCCGGCGTGCCGCATCAGCAGCACGAGATCCGCACTCGCGGTATCGAGACCGGCAATGCCGCCCTCGATCATCAGGGGCGCGCCCGGGCGGGCTTCGGCTAGGAATTTGATGTGCAGGCTGCGCGCCGCCAGCGTGGCATAGGCGTCGGTGCGAAAGATATTCCCCAGGCCGGCATGCGCGGCCAGATTGGCCACCGCCTCGCTGGCCTTGGCGAGGTAGAACTGGACATTCATATGCCCCAGCTCGTCGCATTCCCAGGCGTTCGCATTTCCGCGCCAGAGCTCGATCATGGTGTCAATATCCGTGGCCAATGGGATGGGTCAGGACCGGCAATTGCCGCAATGGCCGAAATGTTCGACCACCGAGCGCTCGATAATGAAGCCGTCCGGTGTCTGGGTTGAGGCCGGGGCACCATGGCATTCCTGCACCGATCCGCAATCCGAGCATATGAACAGTTCGGCACCGCCGGTGTCGTGACTGTGGCTGCAGCCGACATAGGCGTTGAGCGCCTCTACCTTATGTACCAGCCCGAGGCCGAGCAGGAATTCGAGGGCGCGGTAAACGGTCGGCGGCTTGGCCGAGCCCGGGCCCGGTTTAAGCGCTTCGAGCAGGTCATAGGCCTTAACCGGCCCGTCCGCTTCAAGCACAAGCTCGAGGACACGGCGACGAATGGGCGTCAGGCGTTCGCCCTTTTCATCACAGAGGGTTTCAGCGGCATGCAACGCCGGAGATGTGGAATCGCGACTCATATGTCGAACATTTAATGCGTTCCGGCGCGGATTTACAGGTGCCAGCCCTTGTCGTGACTGAGACGTTATAATATTACACCCGTGAATTAATCGCCGATGGGGATATCTGGCTGTGTCAAAAGTACTCAAAACCACCGTTGCACCGGTTGCGCTGATCGCGGCCCTGGCAACCGCACCCGCTGTACTGGCTCAGAGCGACGAGATCGATGACGTCATCACCGTCACGTCCAACCCGCTCCTGACGGGCGCCGATGAAGTCACCGGTTCCGTCGAAGTCGTGAACCAGGACCATATCATCGATAATCTCTCAGGCTCGCTGGCTGACACGATTGCCCATGAGCCGGGTGTCTCCACCACCTATTTCGGCCCGGCATCCAGCCGTCCGGTCATTCGTGGCCTGGGCGCAGACCGTGTCCGCGTTCTCGTCAACGGCACCGGCCTCATTGATGCCTCCACCTCCAGCCCGGACCACGCTGTTGCGTCGGAAGCGCTTGAAGCCGAGCGCGTCGAGATTCTGCGCGGACCGGCCGCGATTGCCTATGGCGGCGGCGCCATCGGTGGTGTCGTCAACGTGATTGATGGCCGTATCGCTGAAGAACGTGCCGAGGGCGATTTCGAAGGACGTTTCTATGGCGGTCTGACCACGGTTGATAATGGCGAAACCTTTGCCGGTCGTGCGCGCTTCAACGCCGGTGAGTTCGTCTTCCACATCGAGGGAATGAGCCGCACGGCTGAAGACTTCGACATCCCGGGCTTTGCTGAATCCGCGCTCTATCGTGAGCTGGAAGAGGAAGAACACGAGGAAGAGGAGCACGACGAGGAAGAGCACGAGCACGAGGAAGAGGAAGTTTTCGGCACGGTCGAAAACTCCGGTCTCGAATTCACGACCGGCTCGATCGGTGTCTCCTGGGTCGGTGAAAACGGCTTTATCGGTGTTGCCTACAAGCAGACCGACGCACTCTACGGTGTTCCCGGCCATGCCCACGCTCACGAAGAAGAGCATGAGGAAGAGGAACACGAAGAAGAGCACGAGGAAGAAGAGGAAATCGTCAACATCGATCTGGAGCAGACCCGCTTCGATCTGCGCGGCGAATTCCGCAATCTCGGCGAATTCGTGGAGCGATTCCGCTTCTCCGCCGGTACCGCTGAATACGAGCACACCGAGCTCGAAGGTGACGAGATCGGCACCCAGTTCACCAACGAAGGTTGGGAAGCGCGCGGTGAGCTGCGTTTTGTCGAGCAGGAGCTCGGCGAGGGCACCTGGACCGGCGCAGCCGGCCTGCAGGCTTTCTCGCGCGACTTCGTCGCTCTCGGTGACGAAGCCTATGTGCCGCCGTCTCAGACCGATGACTGGGGTATTTTCACGGCCCAGCGCTGGGATGCCGGCGGCTGGGGTCTGGAAGGCGGTCTGCGTCTTGAGAACCGTGAAATCGAAGCACTCGGCGTCAGCCGTGACTTTGATACCGTCTCGGCCTCCGGTTCCGTGTTCTGGCGTCCGTCCGAAGACAGCTTCTTCGCCCTGACCCTGTCCTCCAACGAGCGTGCGCCGACTGATGTCGAGCTGTTCGCCGATGGTGAGCACGTCGCGACCCGCACCGTTGAGAATGGAGACGTCAACCTCGACGTCGAACGCGCGACCTCGTTCGAGTTCACGGCCCGCAAGGACATTGGTGCCTGGTCGATAGAAGGTGCTTTGTTCAGCGCCGACTATGACGGCTTCATCGGGGCCTTCCCGACCGGTGAAGAGGAAGAGGGCTTCATCGTCGTCGACTATCGCGCCGAAGACGTGAACCTGTCCGGCTTTGAAGGCCGCCTCGAAGGCCCGCTGGGTACGCTGCGCGGCTGGGGTCTGACCGGTGACTTTACCGCTGAATACGTCACCAGTGACGTCGACAGCGGCGGCGACCTGCCGCGCCTGCCCCCGCTGGCCTTTACCGCTGGGGTGACGGCGCAGAAGGGCGTGCATGAGCTGCATGCCGAGGTCGAATGGTTCGACGAGCAGGAGAACGCGGCTCAGTTTGAACTGCCGACCGACGGCTACACGCTGTTCAATGCCCGTTACTCGGTCACGCCGTTCGAGAATGACGGTGTCCGTTTCATCCTTGAGGGCCGGAACCTCGGCGATGAGGAAGCGCGCCTGCATACCTCCTTCCTGAAGGACCAGGTTCCGCTTCCGGGCCGCAATTTCCGCTTCGCCGTTATCGCGGACTTCTAGCGAAACCAGAGCGTTGGCAGCCTGTCATGCGACAGGCTGCCGCGCGGCGAAACGCGCCATACCCCTAATTAAAGTCCGGGTTCATAAAGTCCCCATCGAATTTCTGGGGACTTAAGGATCAGGACCATGAAAAAACTTCTGCTGACTGCCGCCGCTATCGCCATGACCGCCGCTGCGCCCGCCTTTGCGGACAGCGGAGACTGGCTGGTGCGTTTCCGCGTCATCGACGTGATGCCGAATGAAAGCGCCGATATCAGCCCGATCGGTGGCGATGTCGACATTTCGAACAGCATCGTGCCGGAACTCGACATCACCTATTTCGTGCAGGACCAGTGGGCGGTCGAGCTCATCCTCGGCGTCACGCCGCATGATGTTGGCGCTGTCGACACTGCCGTAGGCGATGTGGATCTGGGTGACGTGACCCTGCTGCCGCCGACCCTGACGCTGCAGTATCACTTCGCTCCCGATGCCGATGTCCGCCCCTATGTCGGCGCCGGCGTCAACTTCACCCATTTCTTCAATGAAGACCTGCCGTCAGGCAGCGCTCTGAGCACGATCGATTATGACAGCAGCTTCGGCTTCGCCGCGCAGGCTGGCATCGACTTCCAGACCAATAGCGAGTGGTTCTTCAATGTTGATGTCAAGTATATCGACATCAATACCGATGTGACGATTGACGGTGCCATCACCGCCGATGTCGACATCGATCCGGTGGTTCTCGGCGTCGGTTTCGGCCGCCGCTTCTGATCCACCTGCCACTATGCTGAAGCAATGCCGGGTCGACCCTTCGGGCCCGGCATTGTCTCGTCTTGAAACAGGTGCGCGATCTCGTTGCCGGTACAGGCCTTTTGGGCTATTACCCCCGGACCTAATAACAAGGGGGTTTTCCAATGGCTGACGCCGCGACCAACGAGCCGCGCATCACCGGTTCTGTTCCGCTCTACAAGTCCGTAGAGCCGCTCAATCGCCAGAAGCACGCGACCTATGGCGTGAACAACGTCAAGGAGCCGTTCGGCTTCCTGCGCGACTGGCATTTCGTTCCGGCCATTGCAGCCGAATTCGGCGTCGCCAGCGGCAGCTTCCCGATCGTCTTCCTCGGCGACAAGAAGATGCCGGTCCTGGTCATGGGCCTGCGTCAGGGTTCCAACCTCTTCATCACCGAAGACGGCCAGTTCGAAGCTGACCACTACGTCCCGGCTTATGTCCGCCGCTACCCGTTCGTCAGCGCGTCCAACCCGGGCGATCAGCCGTCGACGGTCTGCGTTGATGTCGACGCCGAGTTCGTTGTCGACAAGGACCCGCAGCAGCCCTTCTTCGACGACAAGGGTGAGCCGACTGAGTACACCAAGCAGGCCGTTGATTTTGTCTCCGCTTTCGAGCGTGACGCACAGATCACCGAAGCTTTCGTGCAGCGTCTTGTCGCGCTCGACCTGCTCGAGAAAAAAGAGATCAAGGTCGCCAATCCGCAGGATCCGGAAAACCCGGTTACCGTGGCGGACTATTTCGGCGTCTCTGTCGAGAAGTTGCAGGCTCTGCCGGACGACAAGGTCCTCGAGATGCACAAGAACAACGACCTGTCCGTGATCCACGCCCACCTCGCCTCGCTGCAGCGCTGGGAGCGCATCATGCGCCGCGTGGCCGTGCAGGCGAACGCAGAACAGGCGGCCCAGGGCTAATCCCTGCGCCAATTCTGACTGGCAGCGGCCGCACCGGAAGGTGCGGCCGTTTTGCTTCGTGGTCACGCTTGCGCGAGGTCTATTCGACGTTTCGGAATTTACCGCTATATCGCACCGCAAGACCCCGTTTAGTCCCGATCGATAAGGGTATCCGCATGCGCTTCCTCCTGGCCGTTCTGGCTTTGCTCATCCTGCCGCTCAACATGGCCAAGGCTCAGACCGATGCCGTGCCGGGTTGGGCTCTGGGCGATGAGATCATTGAAGCCCGCTTGATTGCGGACCGGAGCGTTGCTGCGCCGGGCGAGGGCTTCTACCTCGGTCTGCACCAGGTCATGCCGGAAGGCTGGCATACCTACTGGAAGAACCCCGGAGATTTTGGCCAGCCGCTGGAGCTGACCTGGACGCTGCCGGACGGCGTGACCATTGGCGATGTGATCTGGCCGGCCCCGGTTGAGTTGCCGATCGCTGATGGCGAGATCATGGACTATGGCTACTATGATGAGGTCACCCTGCCGATGCCGATCCGGCTGGCCGAGGACTTTACCGCTGACCGGCTTGATCTGGTGGTCGATGCCTATTGGCAGGTCTGCGACGAGGTCTGTGTTCCCGAGGAACGCCAGCTCAGCTTCTCGCTGCCGGTCGGAGCCGAGGCACCGCGTGACGAGACCAGCCACTGGATGATCCAGGCCGCGCTCGAGGCCGTGCCGCCGCGCGATGACAGTGTGGGCGCAGTGCTGGACCGGGTCGGTGACCGCCTGGTGCTGCAACTCGACGCCCCGTTGCTGGCCGACGCCGACAGCTGGCGTGACCTGACCTTCATGCCGGGCGAAAGCGGTGTCATCGAACATGCGCCGGAACAGGTGCTGCAGCGTGAAGAGGACGGGCGCCTCTACCTGATCATGGAGCCGAGCTGGAAGCTTGAGGGCGAGATCGATGCGCCGCGCCTGGGTCTGCTCAGCTTCGAGCGTCAGCAGGGTGGCGATATCTGGGCGCGTGAGAGCGTCGAGATCGAGGCGCAGCCGGGCGAGATTTCTATTGCCCTGCCATCGCAGGCCCGTGCCCCGGTCCAGACCGTGTCGATGACGGGTCTGATCAGCCTGGTTCTCCTGGCGCTGGGCGGTGGTCTGATCCTCAACCTCATGCCGTGCGTTTTCCCGGTGCTGTCGATCAAGGTGCTTAAATTCGTCGAGGTTGCGCAGCACGATCCCAACAAGGTGCGCCGTCACGGGCTCTACTTCCTCTCTGGCGTCGTGCTCAGCTTTGTGGCGCTGGCCGGTCTTCTGGTCATTCTGCGCGAGCTGGGTCTGCCGGTTGGCTGGGGCTTCCAGCTGCAATTGCCGATTGTCGTTGCTGTCTTGGCGCTCCTGTTCTTCGCCATCGGTCTCAACTTGCTCGGCGTGTTCGAAGTCGGCACCAGCATTATGGGTCTGGGCAGTAATCTGGCCGACGCGCCGGGCGCGCGGGGAGCTTTCTTCACCGGCGTTCTGGCCGTTGTCGTCGCCGCACCCTGTGTCGGGCCGCTCGCTGCTGGTGCGCTGGGGTTGGCGCTGACCCAACCCGCGATCATTGTCCTTGCCGTTGCCGCCGCGATGGGAGTGGGCCTGGCCTTGCCCTTTGTGGTCCTGACCTTTGCCCCGGCCCTGCTGCGCCTTTTGCCGCGCCCGGGCAAGTGGATGGAGACATTCAAGCAGGCCCTGGCCTTCCCGATGTTTGCCGCCGTGCTCTGGCTGGTCTGGGTGTTGTCGATCCAGGCCGGTCCGCAAGGCGTGCTCTTCCTGGGTCTCGCCATGCTGGCGCTGACCTTCGCAATCTGGGCCTCCAAACAGGGTGGGGCCGCCTGGTCGGTGATCGCCCTGGCCTCGGCCCTGGGCCTGGTGCTGACCACGGTGTGGATTGCCCGCCTGCCGACAGGCGATATGGCGACAGTCGCTGGTCCGGGCGAGGTGGCCTGGTCTGACGCGGCTGTGGAGGAGGCGCAGCTGGCCGGCAGTGCAGTCTTCGTCGACGTCACCGCGGCCTGGTGTGTCACCTGCCAGGTCAACAAGATGCGGGTGCTCAATGACGGTGTGGTGCAGACCGCCTTCGTCGATATGGGCGCGACGCTGATGCGAGCGGACTGGACCAATCGCGATGATCGCATCACCGACCTGATCTACCGCCATGGCGGCGCTGGCGTGCCGCTCTACCTCGTCTACCCGGCAGGCGGCGGCGAGCCGGTCGTACTGCCGACGGTCCTGACGCGTCAGATTGTGCTGGATGCCCTGGAGATGGCGTCGGGCTAGCCGGCCGAGCAGGTCGGCAGCGGCATGCTGGCGCCTAGCGCACCATCATCTGCAGCCGGCGCGATTTCGCTGGCGTCACGCATCAGGTCGGCAATGGCGCGATAAATGCGCGCCTGTTCACCGGCACTGTCGGCCTCGTTGAGCGCGCCGAGGCGCGCCTCGGCATCGCGCGACATGCCGCGGAAAATACACTGCAGATCTTCCGCGCCGCCGGTATCGCTGATCGCCCGGCTCAGGCGCATGGCGTCCGCTGCAAACTGCTCGAGTTCAAAATAGAACGGATCCTCGATGTCGATACGATCGGCCGGGGCCGCCGGGCGAGAGGCGGCATCGCTCGCGCGCATCTGCGCTTCACCGCGCAGATCGCTCGCAAACTCGGCGAATTCAGCCCCGGGACCCGCCAGGGCCGAACCGGTTCCCAGCAGGAAAGCAACGCAAACAGTGACGAGATAACGCACAAAACACTCCAAAATTCGCACGCAGCTTAGCCCAAGGCTGCACTGAGACCACCCCGGCTCTTGCAACTTGCGTGCAAGACAGGTGAAAAGACGCCCACTGCCAGTCTGCGGCCTTCCCGGCCAGCCTTGCTCCGGAGATTACCCGATGAGTGCGAAGAAAGCCTTTCGCCCAAAAGCACGCCGCCCGCGCGGTTTCGAAGACCGATCCGGAGACGTCCTGCGGGCCGAGCATCAGCTGATCTCCGCCGCCAGCAAGATCTATGATGACTGGGGTTTCGAGCCGCTGCAGACACCGGCGTTTGAATATGCCGAAGCGCTCGGCAAATTCCTGCCGGATGAAGAACGCCCCAATGAAGGCGTGTTTGCTCTGGAAGATGATGATGGTCAGTGGCTGTCGCTGCGCTATGACCACACCGCACCACTGGCCCGTTTCGTGGCCGAGCACTACCAGGACCTCAACAAGCCCTATCGCCGCTACCAGGCGGGCGATGTCTGGCGTAATGAAAAGCCGGGTCCGGGCCGTTTCCGCCAATTCGTCCAGTGTGATGCAGACACGGTTGGCGCAGCCTCCGCAGCCGCCGACGCCGAGATGATCGCTCTGGCGGCCGAGGTCATGCGAGCGGCCGGCCTGGCCGATCAGGAATATGTCATCCGGGTCAATGACCGCCGCATTCTCGATGGCGTGCTGGAAAGCATCGGTGCCGCCGATTCGGCCCGGCGCATGCGTGTGCTGCGCGCCGCCGACAAGCTCGACCGACTTGGCCGTGAGGGGGTCGCCCTGTTGCTGGGCGAGGGACGCAAGGATGAGTCGGGTGACTTCACCGAAGGCGCCAAGCTAGACCCTGCAGGGATCGATATTGTCCTGAATTTCCTCGATGCCACTGGTGGCGGTCGCCAGGATGTGATCGCCCGTCTGGAACCGCTGGTTGGCGGTTCGGAAACCGGCAAGGCCGGCCTTGCAGCCTTGGCTGAAATCGATGCTGTACTGAGTGCGATCGGCGTGGGGGATGACCGGGCGGCCTTTGATCCGTCCGTGGTGCGGGGCCTGGGCTATTACACGGGTCCCGTCTATGAGGCCGAGCTCCTGGCTACGGCGCATTATGATGACGGTCAGCCGATCCAGTTCGGTTCGGTCGGCGGTGGCGGCCGTTATGACGATCTCGTCGCCCGCTTCACGGGTCAGGCTGTCCCGGCCACAGGCTTCTCCTTCGGTGTCAGCCGCTTTGCAGCGGCCTTGCGGGCACTGGGTCGGGCTGGTGGCGACCAGGACCGTCCGCTGGTGATCGTGGTGGCATCGGAAAAAGACCGCTCAGCGGATTATCTTGCCATGGCCGCGCAACTGCGTGCGGTTGGATACCGGGCCGAGGCCTCTGTCGGTGGCGGCAATATGGGCAAGCAGATGAAATATGCCGATCGACGCGGTGCCAGCGTCGCGGTCATCGTCGGCTCCAATGAACGCGAAGCCGGCGAGGTCACGCTGAAGGACCTCAAGCTGGGTGCGAAACTGGCGGCCAATATCGAGGACAACAAGGCCTGGCGCGAGGATCAGCCGGCCCAGATGACAGTGCCCAACGGGCGCTGGATCGAGGCCGTAGGCGAGATTATCGCCCGTCATTCCAGCTAGAGTAAGCTGAAGTTTTCCACGGTAATGCCCTCGTAATGTGCTGATTTTTCAGATTGCAGGGTTGACGTATACGTAACCCTGCTCCAACGTCGCGAACAGGACAGGGCCTGACCGTCCGGTCCATGGCGTTTCGGGGAGGAGACGCCCTTTATCGACCAACCGTAAATTTAAGGGGCTGGCTTTCGCCAGCCCCTCTTTTTTAGCTTCGCTGGTCAATCCCGAAAGCGGGATCAGCCCTTAGTCATTCCCGCCATCAAGGCGTTCAGCTTCCAGGCGGTTGAGCCAGCTTGTGAGGTCATCACCGGTTTGCTCTTCGCCATTGACCCAGACCCGGCGATTGCCGTCGGCATCTTCCATGATGCGAATGCGGCGGCCTTCTTCGGCCGTGCGCGCGTGGCGGCTCTCGTCGGCGTGCAGGCGCTCGATGAAGACGCGGCGCTCGCTATCACGCCCTTCGCGTTCGGCATGGCGCTCGGCGCGGCGCAGTTCACGCTCGGCCAGCCGCATGGCGCGGGCGACTTCACGCTCGGCGTGGGCGCTCTCACGGGCCGCGTGACGGGCTTCCTCATGAGCGCGGCGGATCTCTAGGCGGATTTCGCGATTATTGCCCGCGAGCTCACGTCCCATCTCGGCCATTTCGATGCGCACTTCCGCCATGGCTTCCCGGATCTCTTCGCGCGCCTCGCGCAATTCCTCGCGAACTTCTTCCTGTTCTTCCGGCGTCAGATCATCCCAGTCGCGGCTGTCATGGCCATTATTCATGCGGACCACAAATGTGTCCTCATCGAGTTCGGCAAGAGTTGCCGCGAGGGTGGCGATAACGCCTTCGCTGATACCGTCAATGTCGATCTCGGTGACCACCGCGTGACCGATATTGGAGCCCATCTCGGCCATGACCTCGGCATGCTCAGTCCAATCCATGCGATGGACGAAGACATTGCCGTGTTCGACGCCATTACTGATGATTTCGACATTGCCGTCTTCGATGATGACGATGCCATCATCATCGAGCTCGATCTCTTGCCCGTCGACATAGACAACGCCGTCTCGGATGGAGATTTCCGCGCCGTCAGCGCTGATGACCCGGCTCTCGCTCTGCTTGGTGTGGAAGACGAAGTTACTATCGTCATCCAGGGCAAATGCGGTTGTCGCGGCCAGAATAGATGCGGCACCAGCCAGTAGAAATTTCTTCATGGGATGTCCCTCATTCCTCAAATTCTGGTCCTATCTTTGGGCTTGGCTTCCTTACCGGCCTTGTGCGGCGGGCTAAACTTTTTGTCAGATAGTTACAGACTAAAAAGAAGGCGGCCGGCATGGGGTGCCGACCGCCTGTTGGACTCGAGGGGACCGCGGCGTGAGATTCGTGTGTGCGGCGCGGTTGAGAATGGTTATGAACCGTTCAAGCCTTCCGGACATTGACGAATGAATGACCGATTGGTCACACAGTGACGGGATTGTGGCGGCTTGCCGCGAAGACGACCGGCGGGCAGTCTGGTTTGAGACCGTCAGGAGGAGTGCGCGTGAAAAATCCGGATCGCCGGCAAGTGATCGGCTGGGCATCGGCGGCGGCCGTGGCGTCACACTTTCCGGCTATGGCGCAGGTGCAACTGAGCCTGGCTGAAAAGGTCGGGCGGATGTTGTTGCTCGGCTTTATCGGGTCTCGTCCGGATACGGGCGGGGCGGATATCGTAGCGGATCATCTCCAAGAGCGGAGGATCGGCGGCGTGCTCTTCCTGCGCCATAATGTGCGTTCGCGTGAGGGCGCTGAAGGCCTGGCCGCCCGTTTCCGCGCGATTGATCCGAAAGCCTGGATGGCGATCGACCAGGAAGGCGGGCTGGTGCAGCGCTTGTCCCGTGATCTGGGCTATTCCTGGATCCCTCGGGCCTCACAGGTTGTCGAGGAGCGCGGCATTGTCGGGGCCCGGGAGCTGTATGCTCTTGCCGCCCGCGAATTCCGGGCTGCCGGTTTCAACATGAACCTGGCACCCGTGGCGGACCTGCATGATCCGGAGAATGCGGTTATTGGGCGCCATGGCCGGTCGTATGGCACAACGGGCCAGGATGTTGCCGCCTATGCCGCGACCTTTATCGAGGCCTTCGAGACGGAAGGCTCGGTCTGCGTCATCAAGCACTTCCCCGGGCATGGCCGCTCCCGCGGTGACAGCCATGACGGCTTTGTCGATATTTCAGAAACCTGGAGCTATGAGGAGCTGGACCCGTTCCGCAGGCTCGTCGAAGCCAATTCTGCGCGTTGCATTATGGGCGGTCACCTGATCAATCGGAATCTCGATCCGAGCGGCCTGCCGGCGACCTTCTCCTCTGCCATGCTCGACGATCTCTTGCGCACGGACCTGGAATTCAAGGGCGTCGTGATGACGGATGATCTCGATATGGCCGCTATCCGGGAGAATTACGATCAGCGCGAAGCGGTGCTGCGGTCCATCGAGGCTGGCAATGATATCATCATGCTGTCCAATTCGGCCCGACCGGATCCGGAACTGCCGCAACGCATTGCCGGTTGGGTCGAGGAGGCGATCGAGCAGGGCCGTTTCGATGAAGCCCGCATCGACCGATCGGTGGCGCGAATTGAGGCTCTGCGTATGACCCGTCCGGGTTAGGGTTGGAGGAACCAGATCGGAAAAAGAAAAGGCCCGCTCGGTTGAGCGGGCCTTCGCTATAAGTCGGTCAGGTGACCGGCATGATTACATCATGCCGCCCATGCCGCCCATGCCGCCCATGTCCGGCATGGCCGGCCCAGCGCCTTCTTCTTTCGGTGAGTCAGCAACGGCAGCTTCCGTGGTGATCAGCAGGGAAGCGACAGAGGCCGCGTCCTGCAGAGCCGTACGGACAACCTTGGCCGGATCGATGACGCCGAAAGCGAGCATGTCGCCATACTCTTCGGTCTGAGCATTGAAGCCGAAGGTGGTGCTGTCATTCTCGAGGATCTTGCCAACAACGATGGAACCTTCGACGCCGGCATTCTCGACGATCTGACGGATCGGCGCCTGCAGGGCACGCGCGATGATGCGCACGCCCTGGGTCTGGTCAGCATTGTCGCCTTCCACACCGTCCAGCTTGCGGGACGCACGCAGGAGCGCGGTGCCGCCGCCGGTGACGATGCCTTCTTCAACGGCCGCGCGGGTTGCGTTGAGGGCGTCGTCGACGCGGTCCTTCTTCTCTTTCACTTCGATCTCGGTGGCGCCGCCAACCTTGATCACGGCCACGCCGCCAGCCAGCTTGGCCAGGCGTTCCTGCAGCTTTTCGCGGTCATAGTCGGAAGTCGTCTCTTCGATCTGGCGACGGATCTGGGTCACGCGCGCTTCGATCGCTTCCTGCCCGCCCGCACCGTCGACGATGGTGGTGTCGTCTTTGGTGATGTTGATGCGCTTGGCGGTGCCGAGCATATCGAGGGAGACGGTTTCCAGCTTGATGCCGAGGTCTTCAGAGATGACCTGGCCGCCGGTCAGGATGGCGATGTCTTCCAGCATCGCCTTGCGGCGATCGCCGAAGCCCGGAGCTTTGACGGCAGCGATTTTCAGACCGCCGCGCAGCTTGTTGACCACGAGGGTAGCCAGGGCTTCGCCTTCAACGTCCTCGGCGATGATCAGCAGCGGACGGCCGGACTGAACAACGCTTTCCAGTATCGGCAGCATCGGCTGCAGGGAGGTCAGCTTTTTCTCGTGCAGCAGGATGAAGGGCTCTTCCAGGTCGGCCTGCATCTTGTCCGCATCGGTGATGAAGTACGGAGACAGGTAGCCGCGGTCGAACTGCATGCCTTCAACGACGTCCAGTTCGGTTTCCAGGGATTTGGCTTCCTCGACGGTGATCACGCCTTCATTGCCGACCTTTTCCATTGCGTGCGCAATGTCGTTGCCGATCTGGCTGTCGCCGTTTGCGGAGATGGTGCCGACCTGGGCGACTTCTTCAGAGCCTTTGATCGGGGTGGCTTGGGCCTTGATGTCTTCGACGACGATGGCGGTTGCCTTGTCGATGCCGCGCTTCAGGTCCATCGGGTTCATGCCGGCCGCAACCGACTTCATGCCTTCGCGGACGATGGACTGGGCCAGAACCGTTGCGGTCGTGGTGCCGTCACCAGCAACGTCGTTCGTCTTGGACGCGACTTCGCGGATCATCTGGGCGCCCATGTTCTCGAACTTGTCAGCGAGTTCGATTTCCTTGGCGACGGAAACGCCGTCCTTGGTCGTGCGCGGAGCGCCGAAGGACTTCTCGATCACCACGTTGCGGCCTTTCGGGCCGAGCGTGACTTTTACAGCGTTGGCGAGGATGTCGACGCCCTTGAGCATGCGGTCGCGGGCATCGGAGGAGAAGAGTACGTCTTTAGCAGCCATGATATGGCTCCCTTATTGAGTGTGTTTCAGGTTCGCTGGGCGGTCGCTTAGCCGACAACGCCGAGGATGTCGGACTCGCGCATGATCAGCAGCTCATCGCCGCCGAGCGTGACTTCCGTGCCG
>NZ_JASBRW010000029.1 GCF_030149235.1 Maricaulis sp.
ATCTCCAACTTCACCCTCATCGGTGATGAAGCTGGCGCTGAATCGGACCAGGGCATGCTGATCCGCGAAGGTACCGCAGGCCAGCTCTACAACGGTATCGTCACCAACTTCACCGACGAATGCCTCGACATCGACCAGGACGCGACCTTTGCTCGCCTGGCTGGTGAAGGCGCAACCGGCGCTGCTGGCGACGAGATCCTGGACATCCAGTCCGTGGCTCTCGACTGCACCACCAACTTCTCTGAAAGCGGTGGCGACCCGGTCGACGTTTCGACCTGGTTCCTGAGCCGTGCCAACAACAGCGAGTACACCAACTCCCTGACGGGCACCTTCATGCCGGGTGCAAACGAAGCCGGCCTGACGGCGACGGACGTCAACGCTATCGACGCCTGGTTCATGGATGTGGACTATGTCGGTGCGATCGACCCGAACGCAGCGACGGTGGATGACACCTGGGTTGCCGGTTGGTCTTTCGAGCCGCCGTGGCTCCCGTAAGCAGCAACGCATCGTCATCTCCGGCCGGTTAAGGCCGGCCGGGGATGGTTTGTTTCGAATGCAGTCACATGGTGATTAAGATGAAAACCAATCGAATTGCACTTTCGGCTGCGTTGCTGGCGTCAACCACGTTGGTTCCTGTTGCAGCCTTTGCTCAGGACGAGCAGATCGAAGACCAGATCACGGTCCGTTATCAGTACATTCCTGATGACCGCCGCGTGACGTCCGAGGTTTCTGCTGTCCTGTCTCTGGACGATCTTGAAACCACCGGCGATTCCGACCTCGCATCCGCGCTGGTCCGGGTTACCGGTATCTCCACCACGGGCGGCCGCTTCGCGGTTGTTCGCGGTCTCAACGAGCGTTACTCGAACACCCTCCTGAACGGCTCACCGATGCCGTCTCCGGAACCGCTTCGCCGTGCCGCGCCGCTCGACATCTTCCCGACCAATGTTCTCTCGAATGTCCTGGTCCAGAAGACGGCGACGCCGCAATTCCCGGCTGAATTCGGTGGCGGTGTCATTGCCATCGAAACGGCGACCCTGCCGAATGAAGGCTTCTTCTCTGTCTCTGTCGGCGGCGGTTTCGATACCGAGACCACCGGCCAGGACGGTCTGACCTATGACGGGTCCGACACCGACTGGCTCGGCATGGACGACGGTCTCCGGGACATTCCGGGTCCGATCGCAGCCCTCTGGGATACCACGAACTTCGCGGGTTCCCAGCTGAGCCGTGCCCAGAAGGCCGAGCTCGGTGCGTCTTTCGTCAATTCCGAGCTGTGGGTCCTGCAGACGGTCGACACCGACGCCAATGGCGACTTCTCCGTCTCTGCGGGTAATCGTTTCGACTTCGACAACTTCTCCATCGGCCTCCTCGGTGCCGCCAACTATTCCAATAGCTGGCAGACCCGTGAAGGTACGCGCGGTGATGTTGGTACCAATGGCTATGTGGCCGGTCCGCTCGATTTCGCGACCTTTACCAATGCGGTTGACGAGACGAACCTCTACAACAACACCACGGCAACCGAGAATGTGATCGACGCGTCGGCCATGTTCTCTGCCGGCATTGATTTCTACAACGACCACGAAATCAGCTTCCTTTCCATGGTGCTGCGTTCGACCTCGAAAGAGACGCGCCGCACCCAGCGTTGGGACAACCCGTCGGAAATTGCCAACCAGATCGACAGCCTGTCCTGGTTCGAACGCGAAGTCGTGTTCAACCAGCTCAAGGGTGAGCACACCTTTGAGGACATGGGCGGTCTGGGCGTTGAATGGCGCATCTCGGACGCTACCGCGACCCGTGACGCACCGTATGAGCGCGAGTATCGCTACGAGTATGACCGTAGCGGCAACCTGACCTATAACCCGACCATCACCTCGTCCAACTTCACCCGTTTCTCCACGGTTGAAGACGAGACGTCGGATGCTGGTGTCGATTTCGAGCTGCCGGTTACGATCGGCAATTACGATGTCGAGCTTTCGGCCGGTTTTGCCCAGATGAGCCGCGAGCGTGAAGCTGCCCAGCGCACCTTCCGCTTCCGTGCTGACTCGGACAGCTATGTTCGTGACATCGAGGACAGCCGTATCGACTATCTCTTCGCGGCGCAGAACTTCAACACTGAAGGTTTCTACCTCGACGAAGCGAACTCGACCGACAGCTCGCCGCAGCGTTACGATGCTGTGCTCGAGACCGAGGCTTTCTACGGCGGTGTGGATGTCGAACTGAACGCGTTCCTGCGCGCCGCCTTCGGTGTCCGCTTCGAGGAAGAGACGGACTTCAACGTCCGTACTTTCGCGGTTCCGGGTGGTCTGCTGTTCGATCGTGATGTTGCCATCGACGATCTGGTTGCTACGACCACGGGCGCTGAGAATGCTATCTACTCCGAGCTCCTGGACCAGGATTACACCCTGCCGTCCGCGACCCTGACCTGGACCTTTGCTGACAATCTTCAGCTCCGGACCGGTTACTCGCAGTCGATCGCTCGTCCGCAGTTCCGCGAAATCGCGGCAGCTGAGTTCGTCGATCTGGTCACCGATAACTCCTACATCGGTAACCCCTTCCTGCGTAACACGGAGATCGAAAGCTTCGACGCCCGTCTCGAATACTACTTCGGCCGTGAACAGTTCGTCACGCTGGGTCTCTTCCACAAGACGCTGGAAAACCCGATCGAGGAACGTATCCGTCCGGTTGGTGACACGATCTTCTACGATTACATCAACGCACCGGAAGCAACCCTGCAGGGTTACGAGATCGAGTTCGAGAAGACGTTCGACCTGTCGAACCGCTTCAACAACGCGTTCTTTGCTGACCGTGAGTGGTTCATCAAGACCAACTACACCAACATTTCCTCGGAAGTGTCGGTCGACAGCTCTGATGTCGTGATCGTCAATAACGGTACCCTGCGCGGTCCGGTGGCGAGCATCACATCTGCTGAAACGGTGATCCGTGATGGTCGTGAGCTGCAAGGTCAGTCCGAGCACCTGTTCAACCTGCAGCTGGGTTACGAGGCCTTCGACGGTCGCTCCCGCGCTGCTCTGTTGTACAACTACACCTCCGAGCGCATCCGTTCGGCGGAGCTGCTGACCTTCGACAGTGCTGCCAACGAAGTTGTCGTGGCCCTGCCGTCGATCATCGAGCAGGTTCCGAGCTCTCTCGACTTTGTCTACAGCCGCACCATCGAGGTTGCTGACGCTGATTGGGACGTGGGCTTCTCGGTTCGTAACATCCTTGGTGATGACTACGAAGCGACGGCTCTGGCAACCACCGCTGAGGTTGAGCTGCCGGTCGATACCTACGACGTAGGTACGTCCATCGGCTTCTCCATCTCGCGGACCTGGTAAGACTTCAGGACGGGGCGGGTTTTGCGAAACCCGCCCCGTTCTTATGTCATTTTCTTTCGGGAAACCACGAAACGTCGTTAAACTGACGCATGACGCGTATATCGGATACCTCTCCGACGGGGTTTATCCCTTCAACGCGTTGAAAGCCTGACCGAAACGGCAGGTACAGGTGACCATGGCAGACATGATTTCCTTCACGGGTCAGACTTTCCGGAAGCCCAAGCTTTCCGCGATCGCGAAGCTTGCTGTGCCGCTCGCCAATACGCTTTTGATTATTTTTGTCGCCTATGTTCTGGCGCGCGTAATATGGCTGATCGCCTTTGGCGCCAGTGCCGGCGACTTCTCGACCGGCCCGGCGACCGCCGGTCGCGGTGCTGCTGCGCCGGCTTATCTCGCCGATACCGGCCGCCTGCGCGATGTCAGCCTGTTCGCCGACCGCCGTGCGATCGACGACGCTCCGGTACAGACCGCCCAGGTCGCTCCTGAAACCCAGCTTAATCTGACCCTTCACGGTGTCCGTCGCGGTGCCAGCGCCGATGAGGGGGCCGCCATCATCCAGGCGCCCGGAACCGGGCAACGTTTTGTGCGTACCGGTGCCGAGATCATCGACGGGGTGACGCTAAACGAGGTGCATGCCGACTATGTCATCATCAGCCGGCGCGGCATAAGCGAGTCGCTCTATCTGCGAGAGGACCGCCGCGATGGCTCCAGCAGCGGCTCCGTTGTCGCGCCGACGGAAGCGGTCGGCAATACCTCGATCCGCAGCGCCGTGCGCGGCGGGACGGCCCGTAATATCGCCGAGCGCATCGATGTCGGCGGCCTGTTCGAGGTCGAGCCGCGCTATGACGGCGCCAATATCGTCGGTTATCGCTTTGCCAGCGGCAATACAGCCCTGCTGCAGAGTGTCGGCCTGCGCATGGGCGATATCGTGACCGGCGTCGATGGCGAAGCCGTCACCGATGTCGAAGCCCTCGAAACCGTATTTGAGGCGCTCGAAGACAATGAGCGCGTTAGTATTTCCGTTGTCCGCAATGGAATCCCGATCAATCTCGAACTGGAATTGCCGTGATGTTTGTGACCGTGAAGAACGCCTTCGCCGCTCTGATCGCCGCCAGCCTGCTTGTTGCCGCCGCCACGGTGGTACGGGCCCAGGATAACCTGGTGAACTTCAACCAGGCCGAAATCCAGGCCGTGATTGACGACGTGTCCTCGGTGACCGGCTATACGTTTATCGTCGATCCCAATGTGCGCGGCCGGGTGACCATCACCTCGCAGACCCCGCTCACCGCGGATCAGTATTTCCAGGTCTTCCTCTCCACCATGCGCGTGCATGGCTACACCGTCGTGCCGACCGCTTCGGGGGCCTACCAGATCGTGCCGGACCAGGTCGGTTCGCGCAGCGCTGGTCCGGTGAACGAGAATATTCGCGGTGACCAGTATGTAACCGCCGTCCTGCGCCTCAATCATGTCGGCGTGCGCGAGGCGATCAATGTCGTGCGCCCGCTCGTCCACCCGCAAGGTGCGATCAATGCGACCCAGACCGGCAATGCGCTGGTCGTGGTGGATTATGCGGAAAACCTGCAGCGCATTCGCGCCGTCATACGCGATCTCGACCGTGACACCTCGGTGTATGAGATGGTCGAGCTGCAGAATGTCTCTGCGGCCGAGATCTCCCGCATCATCGAGACCGTGCGGACCCGCAATGCCTCCGGCGAGGATGATCTGAGCTTCAATGTGACCGTCGCGCCGATCCCGGCCTCCAATACGGTCCTCCTGCGCGGCAATCCGCGTGCGGTGCAGCAGATGGCCCGTCTCGTGCGCGAGGTCGACAGCGTCAGCCAGGCCAACCAGAACTTCCGCGTCATTACCCTTGATCATGCCGATGGCGAGCAATTACTGCCGATCCTGCAGGAAGTGGTCGACACGCTCAGCAGCAATGAGGACGGCAGTGGCCGCCGCGCCAGCGTCGCCCATCACGCGCCGACCAATTCCATTATCATCAACGCCGAGCCTGATATTCAGCGCGAGCTCGAACTGGTTGTCAGCCAGCTCGACATCCGCCGCCCGCAGGTGCTTGTCGAAGGCATTATCGTCGAGATTTCCGACTCCACCGCCCAGGAGCTCGGCGTGCAGATGTTGCTCGCAGGCACGGGCAGCTCGGATACGCCGCTGGCCATGACCCGTTTCAACAACAACACGCCGGACCTGCTGTCGCTGGCCGGCGCCATCGCGTCGCCGGGTGATGACGTCACCAACACCTCGCTACAGGATGCGGCCCTGGCGTCCCTGCTCGGCGCCAGCGGTGCCACGCTCGGTTTTGGCGGCCAGAATTCCGACGGAACCCTGTTCGGCCTGGTGCTCAATGCCGTCGACAGCGACGCTGACAGCAACCTGCTGGCCACGCCGTCCATCCTAGCGATGGACAATGAGGAAGCCTCCTTCCTCTCCGGCCAGGAAATCCCGATCACCACGGGTGAAGCGCTGGGTTCGAACAATTCCAACCCCTTCCGCACGGTTGATCGTGAAGAGGTTGGCGTGAAGCTCCTGGTGCGTCCGCAGATCACCGATGGCGATACCGTCCGCCTCTATATCGAGCAGGAGGTGTCCTCCGTCGCCGGTACGGTCAGCACGACCTCGTCGGACCTGATCACCAACAAGCGCTCGATCGCGACCACGGTGCTCGCCGATAATGGCGAGATCATCGTGTTGGGCGGCCTGATCGAGCAGGATGACCAGGCTACGGCCAATGGCGTGCCCGTGCTGGGGGATGTGCCGGGGCTTGGCCGTCTGTTCCGATCGGAGAGCGAAACCGTTGTGCGCCGCAATCTCATGGTTTTCATCCGCCCGACCATTATCCGCAGTGAGGCGGACATGCAGGCGGTGACCGAGAATCGTTACGACTATATTGCCGGCCAGCAGCGCATGGCCGATGAGAGCGGTGAAAGTAGCCTGCAGACCATTATGAACATGCTGATGGTCGACATGCCTGAAACCGGGACGCGTGATGACCGCTAGCGCATCAGAGACCACAGCGCCGAGTACGCGCGAGACCTCTCCGGTGACCTATGCCTATGCCCGTCAGAAGGGCGTCGCCTACCAGCCGGGAGAGCCGGGCGCATTCCTGTTGCGCGCCGGTGCGGATCGCCGTGCGCTGGTCGAGTTGCGCCGCGTGGTCGGCCGCACTCTGCCGATTACCGAATGTGATGCAGCGGCCTTCGACAAGGCGCTGTCCGATATCTACGCCTTCGACGCCATGGACGCCCAGGGTATGGAGGCGGAAGAACAGGATGAAAGCCTGTCCCGCCTGATTGACGAAATTCCGAAGACCGAAGATCTGCTCGACAGTGCGTCTGATGCGCCGATTATCCGCCTGATCAACGGCATGATTGCCGAAGCCGTCCGCACCGCGGCCTCCGATGTCCATGTCGAGCCCTATGAGGACCGTGTCTCGATCCGTTATCGCATCGACGGCGTCCTGCGCGAGACCGTGTCGGTGTCGCAGAAGCTAGCCTCGCCCTTGGTCTCCCGCATCAAGGTGATGGCGCGCCTGGATATCTCGGAAAAGCGCGTGCCGCAGGATGGCCGCCTGACCATCACGCTGGGTGGCAAGGCGGTCGATGTCCGAGTATCGACCCTGCCGTCGCGCTATGGCGAGCGCGTCGTTCTGCGCTTGCTGGACAATTCCCAGGCCCGCTACAGTCTCGAGGATCTCGGCATGCCGGCCGACATGCTGGACGATATGCGCAAGGCACTGGCCCAGCCCAATGGCATCGTCCTTGTCACCGGCCCGACCGGTGCCGGCAAGACCACGACGCTCTATGCCGGGCTCAACCTGCTCAATGATGCCACGCGCAATATCCTCACCGTCGAGGATCCGGTCGAATATGCCATCGACGGCATCGGCCAGACCCAGGTCAATGCCAAGGTCGGCATGACATTCGCAGCGGGCCTGCGCGCCATCCTGCGTCAGGATCCCGATATCGTCATGGTCGGCGAGATCCGCGATGTCGAGACCGCCCAGATCGCGGTCCAGGCCAGCCTCACCGGTCACCTGGTTCTGTCCACCGTGCATACCAATTCCGCGGTGGCTGCCATTGCGCGCCTGCGCGACATGGGCGTGGAAAGCTATCTCCTCGCCTCCACTCTGACGGCAATCCTGGCCCAGCGTCTCGTGCGCCGGCTCTGCCCGCATTGCCGTGAGGCCCACGACCCGGACGCGGCAGAGCTTGAATTACTCGGCCTGCCGGCCAATACCGATGCCCAGCTCTATCGCCCGGTCGGCTGTTCGCACTGTAATCAGCTGGGCTATGAAGGCCGGACCGGAATTTATGAGCTGGTCATGGTCGATGACGCGCTGCGCCGTCTGATCCATGACGATGCTCGTGAGGCCGATATGGCCGGGCATGCTTTCGACAATCGCAAGACGCTGTTCGATAACGGTATCGAGCTCGTTTTGAACGGAACGACCAGCCTGTCGGAAGTCCTGCGCGTTTGCCGCGAGGACGGAGAGCGCAATGCCGGCCTTTGAGTATGAGGCCCTCGACAAGGCGGGAAAGAAGTCCAAGGGGATGATCACCGCCGATAGCGAGGTCGCTGCCCGGCGCGAACTGCGCAGCCGGTCGATGGCCCCATTGACGATACGGCATGCCGATGAGCGCAAGCCACGCCCAAGCGGTCAGGGCGCCTCCTTCAATATCCAGTTGACCCAGTCCGAGCTGTCGGGTCGCGAGCTGATGCTGATCACCCGCCAGCTGGCCAGCCTCATCGGGGCGGGGATGCCGATTGCGGAAAGCCTTGGTCTGGTGGCCGAACAGGGCGGGCGGCACCATTTGCGGCGCATTCTGATGGCGGTGCGCGTGCGGGTGACCGAGGGTGAGCGCCTGTCCGATGCCCTCGACGGTTTCCCCAAATCCTTCCCCGCAGTCTATCGCGCCATGGTCGCGGCCGGCGAGACGGCCGGCGGGCTGGGCGAGGTGCTCGAGCGTCTGGCCGATTATCTGGAGAAAGAACAGGCGGTTAGGACCCGTGTCACCGGAGCGCTGATCTATCCAGCAGTCTTGACGACCGTCGCCGTGGGCGTGATCGCCCTGCTGATGACCTTCGTGGTGCCGCGTATCGCCGAGCAATTCACCGGCATGGGCATGACGCTGCCGCTTCTGACCCGGGTGATGATCTCTATCTCCGGTTTCATGCAGGATTTCTGGCCGTTTCTGGTGGGCGGGCTGTTCGCCCTGGTTCTGCTTAGCGGCTTCCTTCTGCGCCAGGACAGTGTCCGGACGGTGTTTGACGGGGTGGTTTCCCGTCTGCCCTTGATCGGAGCGTTCCTGCGTCATGTCGAGGCGGCCCGTTTCTGCCGCACCATGGGCATTCTGGTGGAAAGCGGTGCGGTCCTGCCCGATGCCCTGAGGGCGGCCCGGCGAGCGGCCGGAAATCTGGCTTTTAAGGGCCGGCTCGAGCTGGTGATCCGCGATATCGAGACCGGGCGAGGCCTGTCCGATGCCATGCGCGCTCGCGGCTGGTTCCCGGCATTGGCCCTGTTCATGATCGCCGCCGGCGAGCGCTCCGGCGCTCTGGGCGAGATGTTCCGCCGCTCCGCCGATCAGCTCGAACAGGATCTCGACAGTTCCATCACCGTTGGTCTCAACCTGCTTGAACCGGCCATTCTTCTTATTCTCGGGGTCGGGGTCGGATTGATTGTCCTGTCCGTCCTGCTGCCGATCCTGCAACTCAATACAATGCCGCTCGGCTAGGGAGAGACCTGATGACGATGCCCGTGCAAAACCAGCCCGACGCCCGCCCGGATGCGACCGACAAGGAAGCAGGCCTTTCCCTGCTTGAAGTCCTGGTGACGATCACCATTATCGGCATTTTCGGTACCATTGTTCTGCTCAATGTCCTGCCAGCCCAGGAACAGGCCATGGTGCAGAAGGCGCGTACGGATATTGCAACGCTGGAGCAGGCGATCGATGCCTATCGCCTCGACATGCGCCGCTATCCGACCACCGAGCAGGGGCTCGACGCTCTGATGACGCCGCCCTCCGGGGACGCCGCGAATTACCGTCCGGGCGGATATCTGCGCCGGCTCGAGGATGATCCCTGGGGCAATCCCTACCAGTACGCCTATCCGGGCCGCGACGGCCGGGTTTTCGATATCTGGTCGCTTGGCGCCGATGGCCGTGAAGGTGGCGAGGATCTCGACGCCGATATCGGTAATTGGGAGCGCTGATGCCGGCTCGCCTGCCATCTGATGCAGGCCTCTCCTTGCTGGAGATCCTGGTCGCGATCACCATTCTTGCAATGGTGTCGACCGCCGTCGTGTTCGCTGTTCAGCCCGCCGATGACCCGCTCGACAGCGAGGCGGACCGGCTGACGCTGCGGCTCAATCATGCCAGCCAGGATGCCATCGCCACGGGACAGCCGGTCGGTCTGGTGATCGAGGATTTCGGCGCCGGCTACGCGTTTTATCGCTATGTCGACGGGCTCTGGCGGCCGATGAACAATCATCCGGGTCTGCAGCCGCACACGATGGACGCGGATATCCGTCTGACCGTCACCGATGCCGTTCTGCGCGAGGCGCAGGGCAGTGCCGTGCCGGTCTTCTGGTTTGACCCGGCCGGACTCAATGATCCCTTCCGCCTGCTTCTCCAGGGTGAGGGGCGCGAGATCGAGCTCAGCTGGACCGAGCGGGAAAGTCTCGAGCGCCGGGAGATCGGTTCATGACCGGCCCGTCGTCTGGCGTCCCCGCGCCCGAGCGCGGCTTCTCGCTCATCGAGGTGATGACGGCGCTGGCCATTCTGGCGCTCGCCGGGCTGGCCGTGGTCAATATGGTTTCGGTGACGACGCGCAACACGACCGCGGTCGAGACCCGGGCACTGGGCATGGTCGCTGCCGAGAACCTGATGAATATGGAATTGCTGCGTCCGGGCCGCATCCAGGGACGGTCCGGGGATTATGAGCTCGCCGGGGTGCACTATGCCTGGGAGCTGGATGTCGGCGCCACGACGGACCGGGAGCTCGTGCGCCTGGTCATGACGGTGCGCGAGGCCGAAAGCGACTATGTCGTTGGCCGGATCGAAACCTTCCGGCGGAGGTCATGAGCATGGCTGTGACCGCGGACAAAAGCGCCGGCTTCTCGCTTCTGGAAGTTCTGATCGCGACCTTTGTCTTCGCCATTATCGGCGCCATTTCGGTGGCCCTGATGGCGACGACGCTGACTGCGCGGGACGTCAATGAAGAGGCCCTGGTACGCTCTGCCGCGATCGACCGGGTCCGCGTGCTGCTGCGCGAGGATCTCGGTCAGCTGGCCGACCGGCCCGTGCGTGGCCCGGATGGCTTTGTCCGGGACTATATTTTCGCGGGCGACAATGCCGGGCTGCGTCTCGAGGGCGGAGCGGACAATGAGCGCATCCTGTTCGCCTTCACCCGCTATGGCCGCGCCAATCCGGGCTATGTCCGGGCGCGCAGCTCGCTCATCCATGTCGAATACCTCGTTCGCGGCGAACAGTTGATCCGGCGCGCATCGGATTATCCGGACATGACCGGCGAAACGCGTCAGAGCGAGCAGGTCCTGTCGCAAAGTGCCCAGGCGATCGCGGCGGAATTCTATTTCGGCGTCAATTGGCGCAGCCAGGCCCAGCGTCGGCCGGGGCGCGATAATGAAGCCTTCCCCCGCGCTGTCCGCTTGCGTTACACGGCGCCTGGTTTCGGTGCGCTGGAATTTGTCGCGGTGACGCCGGAGGGGCTGTCATGATCGCCGCCAGCAAGGAACGCGGCGCGGCGCTGATCAGCGCCTTGCTCCTGGTCGCGCTGATGACGACCGTCGCCATGACCCTGGCGACGGATCTGCGCTTTTCCATGCGCCGCACTGCCAATCTGGAAATCCGTGACCAGGCCTATTGGTATGCGCTGGGCGCGCGCGACTTTGCCGAGGTCTCCATCGAGCGTGCCATGCGGGCGCCGGAAGAGGCGCTGCGGCCGGATGCGGGATGGCTCAACGGACCGCAGATTTTTCCGATCGAACAGGGTCAGCTCGCAGGGACCATCACTGATGGCAATAACTGCTTCAACCTGAACAGCCTGGTCTCGCGCGGCGAGGATGGTGTGTTGCGCGAAGTGCCAGAGCAGCGGCGACGCTTCGAGCTGTTGATGAATGCCGCAGGCCTGCCGCCACAGGAGACCGGCCGGATCGCGGCCCAGGCCCTGGACTGGCTCGATAGCGACGTGCGCCAGACCCTGTCCGGTGGTGAGGACGAGCTCTATGGCGAGCTGGGTCGTGCCTATCGTACCGGCAATACGCTGATGGTGGAGCCGGCCGAGCTTCTCGCCCTGGATGCCATGACGCCGGATATCTACCGGGTGCTCGAACCGCTGGTCTGTACCCGGCCGATGACGGATCCGCTCTCGCTCAACATCAACACGCTCAGGACCGACCAATTGCCTCTGCTGGTCGCGGCGCTGGACGGCAATGTCACCCAGGTCGAGGCTGATGGCCTGTTGTTGCGGCGCCCGCCAGCCGGGTTCGAGCAGGCGTCGGAGTTCTGGGACCAGGGCGTGTTCGAGACCTTCGAGCTGACCGACGCGCTCCGTTCGAGCGTCGGCATCACCACGAATTATTTTGAGATTGAAATCGACGTGCTTTATGCCGGCATGCGTTTCGAGCTCAACGAAACGGTCGAATGGCGCGGCGGGGGATCCGTGCGCCGCCTGACCCAACGCTATGGAAGCTTTTCATGAGCCAGGATCTTGTCATCCAGGTACACGATACGGGCGCGCTCGACTGGTCGGTGATCGACCGGGCGAGCGGTAATACGCTCCTGTCCGGCCACAGCGGTGCCGCGGAAACGCCGGAGATTCCCGCCACCGACGGGGTTGATCGTACGCTATGCATCCTGCCGGGTGAGCGTGTTTTCGTCTCCCGTATCAGCCTGCCGGCCCGCAGTGAGCGCGAGGCGCGCCAGGCGGCACCTTTCATGATCGAGGACGAGCTGGCTTCGTCCCTGGACGATACGCGCATTGTGCCCGGCGCCAAGGCGGGCGACGGCAAACGCTGGGTGATGGGCGCGGAGGATGGCTGGGTGGAGGCGCTGGAAGCGCGTCTCGTCCCGGTCCTCGTCCGCCCGGTCTACACGCTGGCGGATTACCAGGCTGCAGCGGATGATGAGGCCGCGCTGACCCTGTTTGACCGCCGCGGTGATGTCCTCTTCTGGTATGGCCAGAGCGCCCAGCAGGACGGCACGGCCTTTGGCGGCGCGGTGGATCCGGAACTGTTCGGCCAGATCGCGCATGCTATCGTGCATGGGGCGTCCGGCGGTGATGTCGCGGTCTCGTCCTCCCTCGGATTGACCGGCGCGGCCTTCCGCGCCGCGCCGCGTGAGGATCTGGCGGCGCGTGCGGCCCGCATCGGCGATGATGTGCTCGGCCAGCTGCCGGCCCTGTTCGGCGAACGCTGGTTGTCGACGCTGGACTGGTCTTCCGTGCTCAAACCGATGCGCCTGACCGCGGCGTTGGCGGCCGCGCTCTTGCTCGCATTTGCGGCGCTTCTGGGCTCGGAGGCGATGTATTACCGGCTCCAGGCTGATCGTTTCGACGAGGCCAGCGTGGCGGTCTTCCGCTCTGCCGTGCCGGAAGTGACACGTCGTGTGATCCCGGCCGAGGCCGAGCGTATCCTTGGCGACCGTATCGCAGCGTTGGGGGGAGGAGAGACCTCGTCCTTCCTGCTGCATGTGGCGGCGCTGGCCGAACTGACCGCCGACAACGACCGTGTCCGGGTCGATGGTATCCGCTTTGACCAGGCCCGGGCCGAATTGCGCGTCTCTGCGCTCTATACCGACTTTGCCGATTTCGATGCGCTGACGGCCGAGGCTGCACGCATGGGCATCGGGCTTGAAGATAATGGCGCGCGCGAAGGCGAGGCCGGCCTTGAGGGCGAATTTGTGTTGAGGCTGCGATGAACCCGGTGATCTCCGCAATCCAGGCCTATTGGGCCGGCCGCACGGACCGTGAACAGGTCCTTCTCGCTATCATGACAGTGATGCTCGTCGGGCTGATTGGCTATCTCCTGCTGGCCCGGCCGCTGTTCGATTTCCATGATCGGGCGCGCAATGACTATGCCGGGTCGATGCAGCTCTACCGCGCGATCGAGGCGGATGCCGCGACCTATCGCGAACTTGCCGCCGGGGCGTCCAGCCAGTCCGGATCCGAGCAGTCCCTGCGCGCCATTGTCGGTTCGTTGGCGATCGGCAACCAGATCGCCATCGCCCGCATGATCCCCGGTGATGACGGTTCCCTGACCGTCAATATCGAGCGCGCCCCGACCCGCGCGGTCATGGCCTGGCTGATCGATCTGGAGGAACGCTATGGCGTCCAGGTCATGGCCAGCACGATGGACCGCGATGGCAATGAATATGCCCAGATCAGCCTGGTCCTGCGTCGCGGCGGGGGGCGCTAGATGATGCGCTATCTACTCATCGGTCTCGCCTCGCTGCTGGTCTGGCTGATCGTTCTGATGCCCCTGAAGGCGGTAATGATTGTCGCCGGCGGCGCGTCGGCCTTTGGTTATCAGGATGTCTATGGATCGCTCTGGCAGGGCCGCATCTATGGCATGCGTGTCGCCGGCGCCATGCCGGTGCGCGAGGTCGAGCTGGCCGTCAATCCGCTGCCGCTTCTGATCGGACGCCTGTCCGCAGACTGGGTGGTCCGCGATGCCAGCCTGCGCGGCCGGGGCCAGGTGCAATGGGGCGGTGACCGCCTGCAGCTCAACTCGACCCGGTTTGATGCCAGCTTGCACCGCCTCGGCCTGTCGGCGTTTCCCGGACTGGACCTGGACGGCCAGGTCTCTGCGACGCTGACGCAGCTGGACATGGACGGTGACACCTGCCTGAGTGCGGAAGGCGCGATGCGCACCGCGGCCCTGAGCCAGTTCGCCGCCACCTATGGCTATGACGGACCCGATCTGGTCGGCCAATTCTCTTGCCGTGACGACCGTCTCGTGCTCGATTTCTCCGGCATCAGCGATGATCTCAGCCTGACGGGCGAGATCGATTTCGACCGCAGCGGATATCGCTGGTCGCTGGAAGTGCAGACCCCGCGCGCCGAGCTGGCGGATGTCCTGGCGCTGGGCGGGCTGGAACGCGCCGGCAATATCTGGCGGCGCCAGGGGAGTGTGGGTTATGGCGAGCCTTAATCGATGGATGGCTGCGCTGGCAGGTGCGACGGTTTTGGGCGGCTGTACGACCACTGATGGCCTGCCCGTCCCGACCGGACCGCAAACGGCCAACCCTGATACGGATACGGCGGCTCTGGTCGAGGGGCTCGATCAATTGCCGCCGCAGCAGCTGGACGCCGGCGAATGTGCCGGCTTCTTCTGGAGCGCTGATGCCGAGCATCGTTTCCTCGCCTTCGAAAATGAAACCTTGGGCTATGCCCGGGTTTTCGCCGACGGCCAGGTCCATGAATTCGCGGTCCCCTCGCGCCAAGGCAGCCATATCGCGGGCGACCTGTATCAGCGGCACTATGTCGATGCCGCCCGCCAGCTCGACATGCGCCTGAGCGGAACGATAGGGGAGCGTTTGCCCGACGGGCAGCGCATCGAGCGCTCCGTGCTCAGTATCCAGCAGACCGATGGTCAGCGCATGGTCATTCCGGTCATCGGACATTATGCCTGCCGCGTCAGCCCGTAACTCTGGAACACCAGCTGGCTAGAACACCAACTGGAACGGTGCGCCGAAAGCGTGGAAGAACCAGGCCATGAAAATGCCATAGGCGATCCAGGGGCCGAAGGCGATCGCCGTCGTCTGGTCTGGAGCCCGGCGTTCGGCCAGCCCCACCAGGAAAACGTAGAGCAGGGCGGTCCAGCTGCCGATCAGCAAGATCACCGGCAGCATCCAGGCACCGCACCAGGCGCCGCCGGCGGCGAGGAGTTTGGCATCGCCGCGGCCCAGCCCGTCAATGCCGCGCAGATAGCGATAGCCCAGCTCGACCGAGACCAGCATGCCATAGCCGAGCGCCGCGCCGATCAGGGGCGACCAGATCTGGTCGAGCAGCACGATATTGACTGCCAGCCCGGCTGGAATCAGCGGTAAAGTGATTTTGTCCGGCAGGCGGAAGCTCTGCGTGTCGGTCCAGACCAGCGCAATAAGGGCGGCCAGAAGCAAAAAAGTGGCAAAGTGCAGCAGCACGTGGATCAGCCCTTGTCACAAAAGCCTCATCGGCATACGCCAAAAACGGGTGAGTACGAAGGGGAAATAAAGCATGGCCGAGGCTGTTGCTGCGCTCCACGCTGATCATGTCCGCATGACATTTGGCGAGACCAAGGCGCTTGATGACGTATCGCTGACGGTGAATACCGGCGAAATGGTCGCTTTGATCGGGCCCTCCGGTTCCGGCAAGTCGACGTTGTTGCGTGTTGCTGCAGCCTTGCAGATCGCCGATAGCAATTCCGGACCGGTGTCGATTCTCGGCAAGACTATGCAGGAGGGCGGCAAGCTCGCCCCAGGTGTGCGCGATAACCGCTCCCATCTCGGCTTCATCTTCCAGCAATTCAACCTGGTCGGCCGCCTGAGCCTGTTCGGCAATGTTCTGCTCGGTGCGTTGGGCCGCCTGCCGCGCTGGCGCGGTGTGCTGGGTATGTTCCCCAACTCGGTCAAACAGGCGGCGATGGATGCGCTCGACCGAGTCGGCATCGCCGAGTTCGCCGGGCGCCGGGCGTCCAACCTGTCCGGTGGGCAGCAGCAGCGTGCCGCCATCGCCCGCTCCCTCGTACAGGGCGCGGAGGTCCTGTTCGCCGACGAGCCGATCGCCTCGCTAGACCCGGTTTCGGCCCGCAATGTGATGGAATTGCTGCGCGAGCTGAACCAGCAGGACGATCTGACCGTCGTCGTGACCCTGCACCAGATCGATTATGCGCGGCAGTTCTGTGACCGCATCGTTGCCCTCAACAAGGGTCAGGTCCTCTATGACGGCCCGCAGGCCGAGCTGACCAAGGAAAAGCTGATCGAGATCTACGGCCCCGAATTCGAAGCGGCCTTCTACGGGGGAGAAGACGCATGAACCGGATGATGAAACGTCTCGCAGTCCTTCTCATGGCGCCGCTCCTGCTGGCGCTGGCCGCTTGCTCCGACACCACGACGGGGGCAGGCAGCAACAGCGCCAATGCCGCCGACGATGACCGCCGCACAATCAATTTCGGGATTATCGCGACTGAGAGCTCGGCCAATCTGGAATCCAACTGGCGTCCCTTTATCGCCGCCATGTCGGAGTGGACCGGCTATAATATCCAGCCCTTTTACGCCTCCGACTATGCCGGCGTGATCCAGGCCATGCGCTATAACAATGTCCAGGTCGCCTGGTTCTCCAACTTCTCCGGCCTGCAGGCGGTGCGCCTAGCCGGTGGCGAGGTCTTCGCCAAGGCGACCTATCCGGACGGATCGGAAGGCTATCATTCCATCCTCCTCGTCCCGGTCGACAGCCCGATCCAGACGCTGGACGATATCCTGACCTGTGATCAGTCCCTCGATTTCGGCATGGGTGATCCCAATTCCACCTCCGGCTTCCTGGTGCCCTCGGCCTTCATCTTTGCGCCGCGCGGTATCGATCCGAACGAGTGTTACAACTCGGTGCGCAATGCCAGCCACGAGGCCAACGCCCTGGCGGTGGCCAATGAGCTGGTCGATGTCGCCGCGAACAACACCACCAACATGCTGGTGCTGCAGCGCTCGCGTCCGGACATCTATGCCAGCCTGCGCGAGATCTGGCGCTCGCCGATGATCCAGACCGACCCGATCATCTGGCGCGGTGACCTCGACGAGGAAGCCAAGCGGCGCCTGCAGTACTTCTTCATGAATTACGGCCGCCGCGGCACGCCGGAAGAGATCCAGGAAGCCCGCGACGTCCTCACCCCGCTGGTGTTCGGGACCTTCCTGCCGTCTTCGAACGCGCATCTAGACCCGATCGTACAGCTGGAAATCGTCCGCGATATCACCCGTACCCGTACCGACCCGGAGCTCAGCGAAGAGGAACGCGCGACCCGTATCGCTGATCTGGAGGCCCGCCTGGCCGAGGTCGAAGCCGGCAATAGTGGCCTGGTCAGCCTGGCCAGTTCTGTTGGCGAGACCATTGATGACGAGGCCAGTGCCACCCCTGGCGAGGCCGAGGCTGGCGGCTATTCCGGCGGCTTCGTCCTGCTCGGCCTGACCGGTGCACTTCTGGTGATCATGCTGTGGGCCAGCGCGCCGCGCGGTCCGGGGCCTCGCGTGCCGCTGAGCGAACGTCTGATCAATGTCTTCATCTCGGTCGGCGTGATCGTGATACTGGTCTGGAGCTTTGATTCCGCCGACATGGATCGCTCCTACCTCCTGGTCGAGAATGCGGGCGATATGGGCGAATTCATCGCCGGTTTCTTCCCGTCGAACATTTTCGATGCCGCTTCGCGGGCCGAATACTCCACCGACCTGCGCAGCGGGATCGCGGAGGCCGTGCCGCAGATGATTGTCACTGTGCAGATCGCCATCTGGGGCACATTCATCGCCGTCATCGCCGCCATCCCCTTAGGCCTGATGAGCGCGCGCAATGTCGCTCCAGGCTGGGTGGTGCAGCCGGTTCGCCGCCTGATGGACGTGTTCCGCTCGATCAATGAGCTGATCATCGCCCTGCTCTTCATTGCCGCGGTGGGGCTGGGCCCGCTCGCCGGTGTGATGGCGCTGGCGGTGCACACGACCGGTGTCCTGGCCAAGCTGTTCTCGGAGGCGGTGGAGGCTGTTGACGACGGCCCGATCGAGGGTGTCCGCGCAACCGGCGCTACGCCATTGCACGAGATCATCTGGGCGGTGATCCCGCAGGTGGCGCCGCTGTGGACGTCCTTCGGGCTATATCGCTTCGAATCCAACGCCCGTTCGGCAACGGTGCTCGGCCTCATCGGGGCTGGCGGTATTGGTCAGATCCTGTTCGAAGCTGTTCGCGCCTTTGATTATCAACGTACGGCCGCGATCGTACTGGTGATCGTGATTGCTGTGAGCGCGATCGACCTGATGTCGCAATTGCTACGCAAACGGCTGGTATAGGTCGCGGTTAAACATTCGATTGATCAAGGACGCGTTTGGGTGATGAGGACGACGGGCATACTGTTGGCCGCGATTGCGGGGCTTGCTGCAGGGCAGGTCGCGCATGCGCAGCAGCGTGACCAGATCCGCATTGTCGGCTCATCGACCGTGTTTCCCTTCTCAACGGCCGTGGCGGAGAGTTTCGGGGCGCGCACGCAATATCCGACCCCGGTGGTGGAATCGACCGGCACCGGTGGCGGTTTCCGGCTGTTCTGCGATGGTCTGGGGGCGGAATATCCCGACATCTCCAACGCCTCGCGCCGGATGCAGGCCTCCGAGTATGAGCGCTGCCAGAATAATGGTGTGCGTGAGATCACCGAGGTGAAGTTCGGCTTTGACGGCATCGTCCTCGGCCATGCCGATACCGGCGAGTCGCCCCTGGCCCTGTCATTGCGCGAGCTCTGGCTGGCGCTGGCGGCTGAGGTGCCCGCCGACAATGCCTGCTCTTCCTTCATACCCAATCCTGCCCGGCGCTGGTCGGATGTCGATCCGTCCCTGCCGCCTGTCCGGATCGAGGTGTTTGGCCCGCCGCCGACCTCGGGAACGCGCGACGCCTTTGTCGATCTGGCCTTGAAGGAAGGGGCCCGCTCGGTGGCCTGTGTCGAGGCGCTGGAAGCGGTGGAGCCGCAACGTTTCGACCGTATCGCCAGCCGCATCCGTGAGGACGGGGCGTGGATCGACAGCGGCGAGAACGACAATGCGATCGTGCAGACGCTGATCAACGCGCCGGACGCGTTCGGGGTCTTCGGCTTTTCTTTCCTCGACCAGAATTCCGACCGTCTTGTCGGCGCCTCGATTGACGGTGTTGACCCCGAGTTCGAACTAATCGCCTCGGGTGAATACCCGATCTCGCGCTCGCTCTTCTTCTATGTGAAGAACCAGCATATCGGCCTGGTTTCTGGCCTCTCCGACTATGTCGGGGAATTCGTATCCGAGGATGCCTGGGGCGAGTTCGGCTATCTCACCGATCGCGGCCTTATCCCGCTGCTCGAAGACGAGCGTTTTGCTGCAGGCGAGCATGCGCGCGCCCTCCATCCGATGACGGAAGCCCCGAACTAGGCCGGGCTCTCGGCGCCCCTATTCGAGCGCGGTTTTGCGATTGCGCAGGCGTTGCCAGAAGCGGCGCCGTTCCGGCTTGGGATGCGGTTTGAGATTGGCCAGGAAGTCGATCGCGCACTGTTCCCAGGAGTGTTTTTCCGCATGGGAGCGCGGCGCACTGCGGTCGATCTCGAGACAATCGAGGCAGGCCTGGCGCAGGTCATCATTGATAAAGCCGCCACCGGAGCCCGGGATGATGTCTTTCGGGCCATGCGCCGGATAGGCCGCGACCGGTGTGCCGCAGGCCATGGCTTCCAGGTTCACGAGACCAAACGTGTCGGTCCAGCTGGGGAAGACGAAGACGTCGGCATCAGCGAAATGGCGCGCCAGCTCATCGCCGAACTTGGCGCCGGTGAAGACGGCGTCGGCGTATTTCGCCTGCAGCTCTTCCAGCTGCGGACCGTCGCCGACGACCACTTTTGTGCCCGGCAGGTCAAGCTCGAGGAAGCTCTCGATATTCTTTTCCACGGCGATGCGGCCGACATTGACCCAGATCGGGCGTTCCAGGCCGGCAAAGACATCCTCGCCGCCCATCATGCGCTTGGCCGGGTTGAACATGTCGATATCGACACCGCGCGCCCAGGGGGTAAGGTTCTTGAAGCCGCGCTGGGTGAGATCGTCGCGCATGGAGGGCGTGGTCACCATCATGCGGCCGCCGGCATTGTGGAACCAGCGCATGAAGGCATAGCCCGCACCGAGCGGGATCAGCGGCATGCGGGCGTTCACATACTCCGGGAACTTCGTGTGGTAGCTGGTGGTGAAGGGAATTTTCCACTTCACACAGATACCGCGCGCGGCCATGCCGAGCGGGCCTTCCGTGGCGATATGAATCGCTTCCGGTTCAAATTCGGTGAAGCGGCGCGCAATATCCTTGCGCGCGCCCATGGCGAGCTGGATCTCCGGATAAGTCGGCAGCGGCATGGTCTTGTAACCGAGCCCCGGATGGATGACCTCGACCTCGCGGTCCATCTTGCGCAGTTCGGCGACGGTGCGCGAAAGCGTGCGCACAACACCGTTCATTTGCGGCTCCCACGCATCGGTCACCAGCATGATGCGCTGCGGACGCTCTTCGCTATCCTCCGCATCAGGGCCGTTCGTGGTCACGATATTGTTCGCGAGTTCTGCCTTTTTGTTCATATAATCAGCTGTTTGCGCCCATTTCACGCGGGCGTCGCTCCGGGTTGCCTGACTAGGGTTTAGCCTATTCCAGCACGCAGGCGAAGAGTTACCGCACACTGGGCTTGCCGCGGGCGTCACTCGGGATCATTCTCCCGGCAAAATTCAGGCCCTGAGGGAGGTGCGCCGTGAATATTCAAACGCGCAGTGCGATCGATTGGGACGCCATCGACTTCCATAAATTCTCTGACGAAGCGGAGCTCGTCACTGGTCTTGCCGCCGCAGTGGGTTTCACCTCCGCCGAGCGGGACCGGGTGCGCGATGATGCCATTGACCTGGTCAAGCGCGCACGGGTCTCGACCAAGGTGCGCGGCCTGATGGAATCCTTCCTGCAGGAATTCGGCCTGTCCAATAAGGAAGGCCTGGCGCTGATGTGCCTCGCGGAGGCCCTGCTGCGCGTGCCCGACGGTGAAACCCGGGACAAGCTGATTGCCGAGAAGATCTCCGACGGGGACTGGGGCGAGCATGCCGGCAAGTCGGAGCACTGGCTCGTCAACGCCTCGACCCTGGGCCTGATGCTGACCGGCAGGATCATCGACGTCGACGGCGAAGCGCGCCGCAATCCCACACAATATCTCAAAAAGCTGACCCAGCGCATGGGCGAGCCGGTGATCCGGACTGCCACCATGCAGGCGATGCGGATCATGGGCGAGCAATTCGTCCTCGGGCGCACGATTGAGGCCGCACTCAAGCGTTCGGCCAAGCACAAGGAGATCGGCTCCTTCGACATGCTGGGTGAAGGGGCTCGCACGGCGGCTGATGCGCAGCGCTATCACCAGCGCTATCTCGATGCTATCGAGGCGGTCGGCAAGGCGCGCGGTGACGGTCCGATCGAGCAGGTCCACGGCGTCTCGGTGAAGCTTTCCGCCCTGCATGCGCGCTATGAAGCCATCAAGGAAGAGCGCGTGATGAACGAGCTCTATCCGATGGTGCTGGAGCAGGCGCGGGCCGCCAAGGCTCACGATATTGGTTTCTGTATCGATGCCGAGGAAAGTGACCGCCTGGTCATTTCGCTGAAGATTCTCGAGCGGCTGGCCCGAGATCCCTCGCTGGCGGGCTGGAACGGGCTCGGCCTCGCGGTCCAGGCCTATCAGAAACGGGCGCCGCACGTGCTCGACAAGATTGTCGAGCTGGCCCAGCAGACCGGCCGCCGTTTCCTGGTCCGCCTGGTCAAGGGCGCGTATTGGGATACCGAGATCAAATTCGGCCACCAGATGGGCTGGCCGGACTTCCCGGTCTGGACCACCAAGACGGCCACCGATCTCAATTATCTCGGCTGTGCCCGCCGCATGCTGGCGGCGCCCGAGCAGATCTATAGCCAGTTCGCCACCCACAATGCGCATACCCTTGCCTCGGTGCGCCTGCTGGCGCAGAAGGCCGGCGTCAATAACTACGAGTTTCAGCGCCTGCACGGCATGGGCGACCCGCTCTACCGCGCCGCGATGGACGCGCATGGCGAGCGCACGGTGCGCGTCTATGCCCCGGTCGGCAGCCATGAGGACCTCTTGCCCTATCTCGTGCGTCGTCTGCTGGAGAACGGTGCCAACACGTCCTTCGTGCACTCCTTCCTCGATGATGCTGTACCGGTTGAGGATGTCGCCCGTGGCCCGTTCGAGGCCGCCGAGGCGCTGACCCGGCACCAGAAAATCCCGACCCCTGGCCGTCTTTATGGCGATGAGCGTCCCAACTCCAAGGGTGTCGACCTGTCGCAAACCTCTGTGCGCGCCCGTCTCGCCAAGGCCGTGGAGGCCTTCGACCAGGCCGGACCGATCGTGGCACAGCCGCTGGTCGCCGGCGCGAGGGTCAAAGGTGAAGCCAAGCCGGTCGTGAGCCCGGTCGATACCAGCCGCACGGTGGGATCCATCATCGAGGCCGATACGGCGCTGGTTGAAGAGGCCTTTGCCAAAGCGCAGGCGGCTTACCCGGCCTGGAACGCACAGGGCGGCCGCGCGCGCGGCACGATCCTGCGCGCCATGGCCGATGCCATGGAGGCACAAACCGACCGTCTTATCGCGCTGATGGCGCGCGAGGCCGGCAAGACGGCGCAGGACGGCATTGATGAAGTCCGCGAGGCCGTCGATTTCTGCCGCTATTATGCGGCCCAGGCCGAGCGCGAATTCGAGAGCCCGGTGCGCATGCCCGGGCCGGCGGGCGAGACCAATCATCTGGGCCTGACTGGTCGCGGTGTTTTCGTCTGCATCAGCCCGTGGAACTTCCCGCTGGCCATTTTCACCGGTCAGATTGCGGCTGCACTGGCGGCCGGAAATACGGTGCTGGCCAAGCCCGCCGAACAAACGCCGCTGATCGCCTATGAGGCCATCAAGATGTTCCAGGCGGCCGGCCTGCCGGAAGACGTGCTCTATCTGTTGCCGGGCCAGGGGGAAACCGTCGGTGCGGCCCTGACCTCGGACAATCGCACTGCCGGTGTTGCCTTTACCGGCTCGACCGAGGTCGCGCGCCTGATCAATCGCGCCCTCGCTGCCCGCGACACGGCGATTGCGCCGCTGATCGCCGAGACGGGCGGACTTAACGGCATGTTTGTCGACACCACGGCCCTCAAGGAGCAGGTCGTCGATGATGCCATCCTGTCCGCCTTCGGGTCGGCTGGTCAGCGCTGTTCCGCCCTGCGGGTGATCTTCCTGCCGGAGGATACCGCAGGCGCATTTATCGAGGCCCTCAGCGGGGCCATGGACGAGTTGCAGATCGGCGACCCGGCCGAGGCGACCACCGATGTCGGCCCGGTGATTGATTCGGAAGCGCGTCAGATTCTGATCGATCATATGGAACGGATGAGTCGCGAGGCGACGATTCTCAAACAGCTCGATACAGGCCTGTCCGGCGAGGCCGGTTGTTTCTTCGGTCCGGCCCTTGTGGAGCTACCGTCGCTGGACCTGCTGGAGCGTGAAGTCTTCGGTCCGGTACTACATGTTGTGCGTTACAAGCGGAAAGACATGGGCGCGATGGCGGCCGCTCTGGCGGCCAAGGGCTATGGTCTGACCCTTGGCGTTCACTCGCGGCTGGAAACTTTCCACAGCCAAGTGCAGTCCCTGGTGCCGGCCGGCAATGTTTACGTCAATCGCAACATGACCGGAGCGGTTGTAGGGGTTCAGCCCTTTGGTGGAGAGGGCTTGTCTGGCACGGGTCCTAAGGCTGGCGGCCCGCATTACCTGCACAGATTTGCGGGTGAAAAAACGGTGACGATTAACATCTCCGCGCAAGGTGGCGATCCCGAACTGCTCAATCTTTCGTAACGCTTGGTCAATCTCGGTAAACGGCGGTTAACCCATGCTACACAGGCCTTTCACGCCCGTTAACCGGGCGTGACGAGCCACCCTGCGCGTTCAGGACTTGTTAACTAAAAAATCCGCTCAAAGACCATTCCGGGCGTTGACGACCCATTTGGGCTCAGCCACTATATGTTGGGTCGGCTGGTCACAGCGGCACACTATACAGATTTTTCGACCGTTTGGGTTATTGGAGCGCGCGACGCCGATTTTCGCGCGAACAGGACAGTTTTGCCTTCGGGTCTGGGGAGCACACGCGTCATGACACCATTGGATTCGGCCTCGCAGCACAAGATCGAGAACGAGCTTCCGAAAGTACCGCAGCCGCAACGCGGCAAGCCGAAACCGCAAGCAGTTTCGCACCTGCGCGTGGTGGAAAGCGTCAAGGTCGACCGGTCGCGCGATGCGTTGCTGACCGACTTCGGCAAGAAGACGCTGGAAGACCGCTACCTGCTGCCGGGCGAGAGCTATCAGGACATGTTTGCGCGTGTCTCCACCGCTTACGCCGACAATACCGAGCACGCTCAGCGCCTGTATGACTATATCTCCAAGCTCTGGTTCATGCCGGCCACTCCGGTTCTGTCCAATGGTGGCGCTGATCGCGGCCTGCCGATTTCCTGCTTCCTGAACTCGGTCGGCGATTCGCTCGACGATATTGTCGGCACCTGGACCGAGAATGTCTGGCTGGCTTCCAATGGCGGCGGTATCGGCACCTATTGGGGCGATGTCCGTTCGATCGGCGAGAAGATCGGCGAAGTCGGCCAGACCTCCGGCATCATCCCCTTCATCCGTGTGATGGACAGCCTGACGCTGGCGATTTCCCAAGGCTCGCTGCGCCGCGGCTCCGCTGCCGTTTATCTCGACGTCAATCACCCGGAGATCGAAGAGTTTCTGGAGATCCGCAAGCCGTCGGGCGATTTCAACCGCAAGTCCCTGAACCTGCACCACGGTCTCAACATCTCCGACGCCTTCATGCACGCCGTTGCCAATGATGAAGAGTTTGAGCTGAAGTCGCCGAAGTCCGGTGAAGTGGTGAAGACGATCAATGCCCGCAAGCTGTGGCAGAAGATCATCGAGCTGCGCCTGCAGACCGGCGAGCCCTACATCATCTATTCCGACACGGTGAATAACGCCCTGCCGCAGCACCAGCGCAAGCTGGGCCTCAAGGTCCGCCAGTCCAATCTGTGCGCCGAGATCATGCTGCCGACCGGCTATGACCACAACGGCCAGGAACGCACCGCGGTGTGTTGCCTGTCCTCGCTCAACGCCGCGAAATATCTTGAGTGGAAAGACGATCCGCAATTCATCGAGGATATTTTCCGCTTCCTCGACAATGTCCTGCAGGACTTCATCGAGCGCGCTCCGGCGGAAATGGACCGAGCTGTCTACTCCGCCATCCGCGAGCGTTCCGTCGGTCTCGGCCTGATGGGTATGCACACCTTCCTGCAGCAGATGAATGCTCCGTTCGAGAGTGCCATGGCCAAGTCCTGGAACCTCAAACTGTTCAAGCATATCCGCCAGCAGGCCGATGCTGCTTCCGTGAAGCTGGCCGACGAGCGCGGGGCTTGCCCGGATGCGGAGGAAAGTGGTGTGAAGGCGCGTTTCTCGCACAAGCTGGCCATCGCGCCGACGGCGTCGATCTCGATCATCTGCGGCGGTGTCTCCGCCGGCATCGAGCCGATCCCGGCCAATGTCTACACGCACAAGACCCTGTCCGGTTCCACCACGGTGAAAAACCCGCAGCTGGAAGCCGCACTGGAGGCCAAGGGCAAGAATACGCCGGAGGTCTGGGCCACCATCCTCGAGCACGAGGGTTCGGTGCAGCATCTCGACTGCCTGGACGAGCATGAAAAGGCGCTATTCCGTACCGCCTTTGAAATCGACCAGCGCTGGGTCATCGAGCATGCCGCCGACCGCACGCCCTATATCTGCCAGTCGCAGTCGCTCAACATCTTCCTGCCGGGCGATATCGATAAGTGGGACCTGCACATGCTGCACTGGACGGCATGGGAGAAGGGCGTGAAGTCGCTCTATTACTGCCGCTCGAAGTCGATCCAGCGCGCGGCCTATGCCGGGTCTGAGTCGAAATCAGAGGCTGAGAAGAGCATGAGCGATGCCGCTCCTACCGATTACGAGGAATGTCTCGCCTGTCAGTAGAATCTCTCTAATCGACTGAATTCAAAGACCGCTTCAGACTTCTGAAGCGGTCTTTTTTGATCTTCATGGACAAGAATGGCGATCTCCCGTTAACTATATTCGTCTCGCAGGCGAAACGAGGTGCGATCACGTGCCCGGCATGCTTTTGAGAGACGGGGGAGGACGTTGCATGCGTCTGGGACGAACATCAGAACTGGTTTGCGCCGGCATGATCGCGCTCGGCGGGACGTTTTATGTCCTGACCACGCCGACCCGCGCGCATACCGAATGGGCCAGTTCCAGCCAGATGATCCAGGATCAGTTCCTGGCGGAAGGTGAGGTACGTCCCCTCTCGGCGCCGGCCGCCCGCGTCGCCTTGTCTGCGCTTTCGCTTGAAAGCGACATGGTGGGTGGCAATGCGTTCGCGGCCATGACCACGACCCAGGTCACGGAAATCGACCTGGGCAATGCCGGCCGGCTGCAGGTCGCCCTGATTGACGATGATAGTTCCGACATCGCCTTCGAGATGTTCTCGCCCTATGGCGATGAACGCTCTCCGATCGTGCTGGATGCCGAGATCGAGCGCGATCCCGTCGTTGCCGTGAATTATGAGCGCAGTTTCGACAGTCTCGGCGATGCCGAGCATCTTGATATTTCGATCACGCCGCGGGCCGCAGTCAGCGTCAGTGATGAGGGCACGGCCGCCGGAGCGGGCGCCGAAGTCCGTGTCGGCCGGCATCTCGGGCCGACGCTGAGCGATGAGCCGCGCTGGTACATGTTCGCGGGTGCAGACCGGCGTGCACTTTTATTCAACCCGACAGAAGGTGCGGACTTCGAACGCGCCATGGCCTTCACCCGGCGTGAAGTGGTCGGGGATGCGCAGGCCGGGATCGCCGTGCGCTTCGGTGAATCGGCTGATATTTCCTTGGCCTATGTTCGCCGTGAGTATCAGCACAGCGCCGGAACCGAGGCGTTCGACGAGACCGAACAGTTCGGTGCAGTAACCGTAAACTGGCGCTGGTAAGGCCTTTTTCGACCTCGTTTTGCCTGGCGAAATACCGCCTCAGGCGCGCAAAGCTGTGGAAGACCAGTAACAAGCTGTAGACGTTTGGTTCACTATTATCGCAATATGTTGTGGTTATAGCTTCAACGCCGCCGATTCACTTGTCAGAGGTTTTCGTCCGATGTCGACCATCATCACCGAGACACCCGGCCTGCTTACCAGCAGCCATTCCTACAAGCCCTTCCGCTATCCCTGGGCTTATGACTTCTGGAAGAAGCAACAGCAGGTGCACTGGATGCCGGAAGAGGTTCCGCTCGGTGAGGACTGCAAGGACTGGGCGACCAAGCTCAATGACCAGGAACGCAATCTGCTGACGCAGATTTTCCGCTTCTTCACCCAGTCCGATGTCGAGGTGAACGACAACTATATGGAGCGCTACAGCCGCGTCTTCCGCCCGACCGAGGTGAAGATGATGCTGTCGGCCTTCTCCAATATGGAGACGATCCATATCGCGGCCTATGCGCTTCTGCTCGAAACCATCGGCATGCCGGACAGCGAATTCTCGGCCTTCATGGAATACGAAGCGATGGCCGACAAGCACAACTACATGCAGGAATTCGGCGTCGAATCGAACGAGGATATCTTGCGTACGGTCGCCATGTTCGGTGCCTTCACCGAAGGCCTGCAGCTGTTCGCCTCCTTCGCCATGCTGATGAACTTCCCGCGCTTCAACAAGATGAAAGGCATGGGCCAGATCGTGACGTGGTCGATCCGCGATGAGAGCCTGCATTGCGAAGGCATGATCAAGCTCTTCCATGCTTTCGCCAAGGAAACCGGTGCCCTGACCCAGGCGGTCAAGGATGACATCGTCCAGTGCTGCGAAACCGTTGTCCGCCTCGAGGACAAGTTCATCGATCTTGCGTTCGAGATGGGCGATGTCGAAGGCATGACGCCGGACGATATCAAGAACTACATCCGCTATATCGCCGACTGGCGCCTCGGCCAGCTGGAGCTGCCGGCGCTCTATGGCGTCAAGGAGCACCCTTTGCCCTGGTTGTCGGAAATCCTCAACGGTGTCGAGCACGCCAACTTCTTCGAGGCCCGTGCCACGGAATACTCCAAGGGCGCTACGCAGGGCGAATGGCATGGCGATGAAGGCGTCTGGTCGATGTTCGACAAGATGAAGCTGGACAAGGCCAAGGAGCCGGTCGGCACGGTTTAGGCCTCAGCCGCTGCAAAGGAATGAAGTCAGGAGCCCTGCGGCAAGCGGGGCTCTTTTCTTTTGCGCGTCCGGGTGCGGACAAAGCGGGCGATCGGGGTTTCGAAGAGGCGCTCGCAGATCATCGCGCCCGCCATGGCGGCAGCCAGCATAATCGGCAGGGCGAGAATATTGTCCCACAGCCCCGGCTGGGCGAAGCGGGCCCAGATCAGGCCCAGCACGCTGAGCACGAGGATATGGGTCAGGAAAAGCGAGAAGCCGGCGCGGGCTAAACCGGCGAGACTGAACAGGCCCGGCTGGGGCGCCGCCGCCGTCCAGCCGCTCAGGCCCCAGATCAGGAGCGCGGGGACAGGCGCGTAGAAGGCGACCCGGTAGAGCGGCTCGATATGGCGCACCTGGATATCGTTCAGATTCATGAAAGTGACCGCAGCGATGATCGCGACCGTACTGGCCGCAACGACCGGTATGGCGATGCGCTTGCCCGGCGCTGCGATCAGCGCCACCACCATGCCGGCGACATATTCCAGCGTCAGCGGGCTGGCGAAGACGGCGAACTCATAGCTCCAGGCGCTCGCACCGATGGCGTAAAGCCCGAGGGTGGCGATAACCCAGACCGCCATGGCCGGTTTGAGCCAGCGGTGTGGCAGCTTCAGGATTACCGCCGAGACAACATAGAAATACACGAGGTGGACCAGCGACCAGGCCACCGCATTCAGGGGCGGGCCGACATCGGGCCAGAGCAGGAAGGAGCGCACGAGGCTGGGTTCGACATAGCGGCTACCGCCAAAGACGAGGTCTGAATTATAGAGATAGACGGCCACCAAGGCAGCGGTCACGGCCCAGTAGACCGGATAGACGCGGGCAAAGCGGTCGATGATGAATTGCAGCGGTCCGGGCCGGCGTTCATCCGAGCGGTTCAGATACAGCCGCGTCATCATGTAGCCGGACAGCACGAAGAAGAGGTCGACCCCGGAAATGCCATAGGTCAGCTGCGGCGATAGCAGGGTGTCGCCGGCATATTTCGCCTCGACCGAGATATAGTGGTGCACGGTCACAAGACCGAAGGCGATGATCCGGAAGGCGTCCAGCCCGGGCAGATAAGCCCGCTGCAAGCCCGCCCCGTTTGCATCCGATTGCGCCATGTCTGATCCCCTGAATTCGGTCGTCAGCTTAAGCATGATGCTGGAGGGGCGGGCAAGGCAGGGCGTCAGATCACCGCTTCGTCTGCCGGTTCGCGCATATTGTAGTGGCTGGCCATCACCCGGCCATAAGCACCGCCATTGCCAACCAGCATGACATCGCCCTCATGGGTTTCTGGCAGCAGTCGCTGGGTGCCCAGCTTGTCGGCACTTTCACAGATCGGCCCGACAATGTCGGCGATCCAGTCCGCGTTTTCCTCCAGCCGGGTGAGATTGACGATCTCGTGCCGGGCGCCATAGAGCGCCGGCCGGATGAGCGAGTTCATCCCGGTCGCGAGGCCGACGAAATTGGCATCCGGCGTCGATTTGGTTTGGGTCACGCGAGCCAGCAACACCCCGGCCTCGGCAACGATGAAACGCCCCGGTTCCAGCCAGAACTCGTAATCAGGGAAGGCCGCTTTCAGCTCACCGAGCATGATATCGAGCGCGTCGGTATCAATGCGGCGCGGGCCCGAAGCCTCGTCGACTCCGAGGCCACCACCGAGATCGAGGACTTTGACATCGCTGAGATCCCGGGCCGTCTCGCTGAGGAATTGACCGACGCGGCGCCAGTGCTCCGGATCGGAAATGCCGGAGCCGGAATGCACGTGCAGGCCCGTGATGGTCGCGCCAGCGGCCTTGGCGAGTTCAACTGCTTCGGCCACTTCATCCGCGTGCAGGCCGAATTTCGCCTCCGGCCCCGCAGTGCGGACATGTTTGTGATGGCCTTCCGGCCGCTGCGGATTAATACGTAGCGTCACACTGGCGCCGGCGAACAGGTCGGGCCAGTGCTTGAGCGGGTGCAGCCCGTCCAGGGTCAGATGGACGCCCAGTTTGAGGGCTTCGGCATATTCCGAGCGCGGGGCGAAATTGGGCGTGAACAGAATCTGCTCTGCCGTCAGTTGCGGTGCTGCGCCCATGGCGGCGCGAACCTCGGCCAGCGAGACGCACTCGATTCCCATGCCCGCCTCGGCCACGGCCTGCAGGATGTCGGGATGGCCATTGGCCTTCATGGCATAAAAGCCGCGATCGAGATGTTTCAGCCCGGCAATGGCACTGGCGCGGGCCCGCACGGTATCCAGGTCGTACACATAGCGCGCGCCCTCGGCCGGACAGAGGTCGAGCAGGGCTTCACGCTTCTGGCGCCACCAGAGCGGTGCCGCAAGGGCGCTTTCCTGAGCCGGGCTTTCGCCGATTTCGCGCCAGCTGGCACCGAAGGTCTTGTCCAGTGGTTTGGGCTGGATGAGCTGGTCATGCAGGCGCCGGCACAGGGCCACGCCCTGATCGCCATCGACCACGACGGTGAGGTTGAGGTCGTTCGCCGCTTGGCTGACCAGTCGCAGCGGATAATGGGCGAAGGCTTCCATGGCCGGGCCGAACTGGGCCAGCAGCGCGCGTACGCCGCGTCCGACCAGGCTGACAGCGGCGCAATTCTCGATCACCGTGACCTGGGCGATGCGAGCCAGATCGGTTTCTAGCGTCTCGATCAGGTCGGTGGTCAGTGACGGATCTGCGTCGAGGGAAACGGTGACGCTCGTCTCCGAGGTGGACACAAGGTCAATCGACACGCCATGCCGGGCAAAGGGTTCGAAGGCCTGGGCCAGGAAGCCTGAAGCGCGCCACATGCCGTCGGTCTCGAGTGTGATCAGGCGCACGCCATGCTTGACCGAGACCGCCTTCAGGCGCGGGGCATCCTCGGAAGGCGCTGCGCTGATACGCGTCCCGGCCATGTCGGGGCGCTGGGTGCACAGCACCTGCATCTCGATCCCGGCCCTGCGCACCGGCGCGATCGTGCGCGGATGCAATACGCCGGCCCCCATCGAGGCCAGTTCCTGGGCCTCGTCATAGCTCAGCGCCTTGATCTGGCGGGCCGAGCCCGTGAGACGCGGATCGGCGGAGAAGAAACCGGGTACATCGGTCCAGATTTCCAGCGCCTCGGCGTCGAGCTTGGCGGCAAAATAGGCGGCTGATGTATCGGAACCGCCGCGGCCGAGAAGGGCGGTGTCGCCGTCGCGGCGGCGGGCGATAAAGCCCTGGGTGAGGACGCCGCCGCTAGCTTCTTCGTCAAGGCGGGCCAGCAAATCGTCGTCGCATGCATGGTCGCAATCGACCGCCAGATAACCCTGTACCGGTCCATCGGTCTGGGCTGTCAGAGCATCGCGGGCATCGAGCCAGTGGGTGGCGAGGCCCTGGGCGTTGAGCCAGGCCGCGCCCAGCCGGGTCGCCATCAGTTCGCCCTTGGCCATGATTTCAGCCTTGAGGCGGGGGCTGGCATCGCGGGTCAGGGCGATCCCGGCCGCCAGTCGCGACAGGTCAGCGAATTCGACGGCCAGCAGGGTGTCGGCGTCGAGATCGAGCTCGGCCGCGAGTTCGCGGTGGCGCTCGAAGATTGGTTCTAGCGCGGCGTCGGCCCGGCCGGCAACGGCTTGGCCGGCCAGCGCATCGAGCGCGTCGGAGATGCCGCGGATGGCGCTGTGAACGATGAAAACACGTTTCCCGGCCGCTTTGAGACCCGCCGCGCGTTTATGGATGATGCGCCAGTCGGCCAGCGACTTGACGCTGGTGCCGCCGAATTTCAGAACCGTCCAGTTCCGGGCATCACTCATCATCTTCTCCATAGTGCTACAAGGCGAGCCGGGTGATTACAGATATATGTCGCAGTGCACAATCACTTCCACGTGTAGCGCTGAATACCTCCCCTCAGGGGAATCGTGGCGGCCTCGTTCATTTCCGGTTGTGGGGGCGAAGTGTTAGTCTCCGCGTCATGAAAAAACGGGAGGGTTTCATGAAATCTGTGATGATGATCGCCAGTGTCGGAATACTGGCCATGTCGGCGCCCGCATTCGCTGATGCCGGGCAACAGCAGACCCGGGCTCAGGATTACAATTCCAGTCGTTCAAACACGACCAGCGCTGCCGGTCCGGCGGGTGATGTCAATACAGACCGGGATGGGGATAACGGAACGCGGGCCCAGGACTATAATTCCAGCCGCTCCAATAATTCCTCGTCTGTGGTCGCCCCGGATTGTGCCAATCACAACACGACCCGAGCTAACCGCACCGCTCCGGCGCTCGACGCCGACAATGATGGTGACGGCATCGACAATGATTGTGACAGCAGCCATGACTAGACAGGCCGGCGGCTCTCCAGCGGGGATCTAGTCGAAGACCGGTTCGCGTTTTTCCAGATTGGCCATCACCGCTTCGACCTGATGCGGCTTGCCGATAATGGCCTGCTGCTCGCGGCTTTCCGCCAGCAAAATGCTTTCGCTGGTGCCGTCATCGAGTGTGTTCAGCAGAGCTTTGGAGCCACGAATGGCGGACGGGCTGCGTCCGGCGACTTGGGTGGCGATGGCCATCGCGCGGGCGAGCGGGTCCTCGTGGATCTCGGTGACGAGGCCCACGGACTGGGCGCGCACGCCGTCAATCCGTTCCGCCGTGTAGGTCAGCTGGCGCAGGATGTCGTCGCGCACCAGGCGCCGCACGGTGGCATTGCCCGACATGTCCGGCACCAATCCCCACTGGGTCTCGGCAATCGCGATCTTGGCGTCCGGCGCGGCGATTCGGATATCGGCCGCCAGCGCGATCTGCAGTCCGCCGCCCAGGGCGCCTCCCTGGATGGCGACGATCACCGGGATGGGAAGCTCATGCCAGGCATAGGCCGCGTATTGCGGCTTGTTGGCCACGCCATGGGTGCGGTCCTCGAGCGATTGCGGGCGCTCCTCGCCGGGATTGGCCATGGCGGCGAAACTGCCGAAGTCGAGCCCGGCGCAGAACATGCGACCGCGCCCGCACAGCACGACAACCCGCGCCCGGGGCTTCTCGCGCAGCCAGCCTGCGGCATCGATGAGGGCATCAAACATGGCCGGGTCGAGCGCATTGAGCTTGTCCTCGCGGACCATCTCGACCTTGGCGACATGATTTTCGATGCTGATTTCGACGCGCTCGCCGAACTGTTTTGTCTCTGCCATGGCTTAATTCTCCCGCCGCTCGATGCCGGGTGGGACCGTGCGCTGACCGGCTCAGGCTTGCAATCCCCATTTACGGCCCGGGAAAAATCGGGCACACGGCTTTTTTATGTCCGAATTCTCCACTGCGACTTCGCCGCAAGAGGCGGTAGACCAGCTTGAAGCGCTCTACCAGGCCTCCGTTGATCGTCTCCGCACGGCCCTGAAAACCTTCCTTGATGGCGGCGCTCCGCCAACGCCCGACATGCGGGCCGAAAAGGCTTTCGCCTATCCGCTATTGCGCGTCACCTATGCTCCGGACGGCCCGCCGCCGCCGGTCAGCCGCGCCTTCGGAAAATTCACCGATCCGGGTGTCTATGCCTCGACCATCACCAATCCGGCCCTGTTCCGCGATTATCTGATCGAGCAGCTCACCCTGCTGGATGATGATTATGACATCACCATCGAAACCGGGCTGTCGGATACGGAGATCCCCTTCTCCTACGTCCTCGACGGCGCTGACGATCTCGACATGAATGCCGCCAACCCGGCCGATCTGGTCCGGCATTTCCCCTATGCGGACCTGTCCAGGATCGATGATGCCCTGCCCAATGGGCTGCGCCCGTCCGAGGCCGGTGAGCAGCGGCCGCTGAGCCTGTTTGACGCGCCGCGTACCGATTACTCGCTACAGCGTCTGCGCCACTATACCGGCACGCCGTATGAGGATGTTCAGCAATTCATCCTCTTCACCAATTACCATCGCTATGTCGACGCCTTCACGGCCTGGGCGATCCGCCAGCTCAAGGAAGACAATCACTACGAGTCGTTTTCCGCCGCAGGCAATGTCACCGTGGATGCCAATACGCCCAACGCCCACGCACTGATCGAAGGTGCACCCTGGCGCCGGTTCCAGATGCCGGCCTATCACCTGAAGGCGCCGGGCGGGCGCGGGATCACGCTGGTGAATATCGGTGTCGGTCCGTCCAATGCGAAAAACATCACCGACCACCTCGCAGTGCTGCGGCCGCAATGCTGGCTGATGATTGGCCATTGCGGCGGTCTGCGTCACTCGCAAAGGCTCGGCGATTATGTCCTGGCCCACGCCTATCTGCGCTATGACGCCGTGCTGGACGAGGATCTGCCGCTGGAAGTGCCGATCCCGCCGATCGCGGAAATCCAGATCGCGCTGCAAAACGCTGTGGCCTCGGTCAGTGGCGATAGCGGCGAGGCGCTGAAATCGCGTCTGCGCACCGGCACGGTCGCAACCTATGCCGACCGGAACTGGGAGCTGCGCTATGCGGCCCAGGCGCGGCGCATCAACCAGTCCCGCTCGATCGCGGTGGACATGGAATCAGCGACCATCGCGGCCAATGGGCTGCGCATGCGCGTGCCCTACGGCACGCTTCTGTGTGTCTCAGACAAGCCCCTGCACGGCGAGCTCAAACTGCCGGGCGCGGCCAATCTCTTCTACCAGCGCTCGGTGTCGGAACACCTGGCCGCGGGGATCGAGACGATCGAGATTCTCAAGCGCGACGATGCCGCGGCGCTGCATTCGCGCAAGCTGCGCAGTTTCGACGAGCCTCCCTTCCGATAGATGTCATGCCCGGGTCAGGGCCGGCCGAGAAATAAACGGCCGGTCCGCAAACGGATCGAATAAGCCGCTTGCCCCGCGCCGCGCTGCGGCTTAACTCAGGGCCATGAACAGGGTCACGCCGCTCGAGGGCGTTCACAATTTCCGTCATTTCCACGGCTATGACGCCGCCGATGGCGCTCGCGTCCGCGAGGGGCTTTTCCGCTCCGGGCATTTCTCCCGCTCTACCGAGGCCGATCGCGACCTGATCGCCGATCTTGGCATTGCCGTGATCGCGGATCTGCGCCGGCCGCGCGAACGCCAGAACGAGCCGTCCAACTGGCCCCAGGTCGAGCCTTTCCGGATTATTGAATCCGACGAGGACGACAATTCCGAGCCGCCGCACATGCAGTTTCTGCGCAAGGGCGACCTCTCAGCTCCCGCTGTGCGCGGCTACATGCTCAGCGCCTATCGCCGGATCCCGCAAGAGGCCGGAAACCAGGCGGTGTTCCGCGAGGGCTTCAAGGCGCTGGCCTCGGGCGAGGCCGATAGTGGATTCCTGGTGCATTGCGCCGCCGGCAAGGACCGGACCGGGATTTTCTGTGCTCTGGTGCTCGACGAGCTCGGCGTCGATCGCGACACGATTTTCGAGGATTATCTGCTGACCAATACGGCCGTGGATTTCGACACCCTTGTTCCCAAGGTTCAGGAACGCATGAGCGAACAGCTCGACAAGCCGGTAGACGAAGCCGCGCTGCGAACCTTCCTCGGCGTCGATGCGGACCTGCTGGCCCAGGCCTATGAGGTGATTGGTGATCGCGGGCGCTATCTGACCGAGACCCTCGGCATCAGCGAAGCCGAGCGGGCAGCCCTGCGCGAGCGATGGCTCACGCCTTGAGCAACGCGGCCAGCTCTCCGGTGCATCAGGAGCGGCCGTGGGTCGACCCGCTGGCCGCTTTCGCGGCCCTGGAAGCGGAGCCCTATGCTCTGCTCCTGCATGACGGGCGCAATGGGAGGGCACGCATTTTCGTCTGGCCGGAGGAAACCGTTGAAGGCGATGAAGCTGCGACGTTTCAGCGTTTTGGTGAGCGGTTCCGCGATCCGGTTTCCGGCGGGCTCTGGGCCGGTTTGCTGGGCTATGACCTGGCCAGCGCTTTCGAACAGGTCGAGACGCCGGCACCGCACTGGCCCGTCATCGCCATGGGGCGCTACACACATTGGGCCGAGTTTGACCGGGATGCCGGAAGCTATGTTGCACATGCGCCAGATCTTGCCGGGGCTGCCCGCCTGATCGCGGCCCTCGAGGCCGTCGCCGTGCAGCAGCCACTACCGCAAACTTCGGCCCGCTGGGCGCCGCGCTGGCCGCAGGCCCGCTATCTCGATGCAGCACGCCGCGCGGTTGACTATGTCCATGCGGGTGACGTGTTCCAGGTCAATCTGGCCCAGGTTTTTGATGCCGGGCTCGGCAGGGGCGATAGTCCGCTGGCCTATTTCACCCGGCTGTGCAGTCAGAGCCCGGCGCCGCATGCGGCCTATTTGCGCCTCGATGACGAACGGGTTGTGCTGACCAATTCGCCCGAGCGTTTCCTTTCGGTGCGTAACGGCGAGGTCGAGGCGCGGCCGATTAAGGGTACCCGCCCGCGCCGCAGTGATCCCGCCGCCGACCAGGCAGAGATTGACGCGCTGTCGGCATCGGCCAAGGACCGCGCCGAGAACCTGATGATCGTCGATCTGATGCGCAATGATCTGGCGCGCGTCTGCCGGCCTGGCTCTGTTGATGTGCCGCTCCTGTGTGAGGTCGAGAGCTATGCCAATGTTCATCACCTGGTCTCGGTTGTCCGCGGGCAGCTGGATGAGGACCGGGACCTGGTCGACCTGATCGCTGCCAGCTTCCCGCCCGGCTCGATCACCGGTGCGCCGAAAGTCCGCGCCATGGAGATCATCGCCGAGCTGGAGGGCGAGCCCCGCGGCCCCTATTGCGGCGCGCTGGGGTGGATCTCGCGTGACGGGGACATGGATCTCAACGTCATGATCCGAACCGCCGCCCTGCGCCGGGAGCCGGACGGCTGGACGGCCAGCATCCGCTCTGGCGGGGGGATCGTTGCGGACAGTGAACCGTTGGCCGAATATGAGGAAACGCTGGCCAAGGCCTCGGCCCTCAAGGCGGCGCTGGGGAGGCTGGCATGATGATCTGGGTCGATGGCGAGTTCCGCTCGGCGGCCGATGCTGGATTTGGAGCCTCTGATCGCGGCGCGCTCCTGGGCGATGGCTTGTTTGAAACCCTGTGTTTCGATGGGGGGCGGGTCAAGGATCTCGACCGGCACGTGGCCCGGATCCGACACAGCGCGACGGTACTGGGCTTGCCCGACCCGGTCGGCGGGCTTGATCTCGCCGGGCTGTGCGAGGAGCTGGTCGCCCGATCGCGGCTGACACAGGCGGCCTTGCGCTTCACCTTTACGGCCGGCGAGGGCGCCCGCGGTCTTGTTCGGGAGGCGAGGCCCGAGGTTTCACGCCGGCTCAGCTGCGCACCGCTGGCCGCGCCGCCACAGGTTGTTCGCCTGCATCTCACTTCGATCCGCCGATCGGCATCGAGCCCCTCAGCCCGGCACAAGACGCTCAGCTATATCGATAATGTCCTGGCGCGCCGCGAGGCCATCGACGCCGGCGCGGATATGGGATTGATGCTGGATACAGACGGCCACATCGCCTGCGCGGATTGCGCCAATATTTTCTGGCTCAGCGGAGAGCGGATCTATACGCCGGCGCTCAATGGAGCAGTCCTGCCCGGCACTGTGCGCGAGGCCCTGTGCGGGCGTTTCAGTGTCGAGGAAGGGGCTCACGGCATGGAGGCGCTGGCCGCCGCGCAGGCCGTGATCGTGACCAACAGCCTGATCGGTGTTGTGCCGGTGACAGCGATTGGTGAGCGGCTCTTGGACGTGAATATGGACTGGGTTGAAGCCTGGCGCGATGCGCTGGCCTAGCTGCGCGAGACCACCATGGAGCGGCGCGGGCGCAGGTAGAAGACTTCGGATATATCGAAATGCTGGACGCCCAGCTGGGTGAACAGCGTCTCGTAGCGATAGTCCACTTCCACCATGATGACTGAACGGCCCTGGGTGAGCACCCCGGCCGGCGGTTCAAAGGCCGAGCCTTCGCCCAGAGGGGCCATGCCGTCCGCATCACTCCACTGAACCTCCACATCGCCGCTCAGATCCATGAAGACACTTGAGATCCGGATCTCCAGGGGTTCGGCAGAGAAGGGGGCGATGATGGCGCCGCCGGCATTGAGAATGTCGCGGATCTCATCATCGGTGATGACATCGTCCTGGGCCACGAGATCAGCCAGCGCACTGGCGGTGGAGGTGATCTTGCGGTCTATCGACAAAGCCAGGCTGACCTCGACCGAACCGAGATAGATGATCAGCATCAAGGGTGCGATCAGGGCAAACTCGATCGCCGAGACGCCTTTCTCATTGCGCCGGAAGCGTCGCAGGAATGTCTTGGCGGCCTCAATCATCATAGGGCTCGTTCCGGAATACGGTTGCAGCCGAGATCAGGCGCTGATTGTTATTCATATTGGACAGGGCCCGGCCCATATTCGGGGTGATCAGGCGCCAGCGATAGAAGACACGCACCAGGACGATATCGCCGGCATTGCCGGGGTCCCAGCCGAAACCGCTGGTGTCGAGCGTGCCGTCTTCGCGGATCGGGCTGGACTGGTCGATACCGTCGAAATCCTCGAACACCCGGACATCGAAGGCCAGGCGATCGCAATCGGCGATGACTTCGACGCGCTGGCAGACTTCATTGCGGAAGCCCTGAATTGACATGCCGGCCGACTGGGCCTGCCCGGTCCTGATTTGGCGGGCTGATTCCAGCACCGCGTTTTCCAGCACGGTGCTGGTGAAGAAGACCGCGGCGATTTCGATCATGGCGAAAAGCAGAAAGAAAAACGGCGCTGCCACCATGGCGAACTCGACGGCGGTCGCGCCTTTTTCGGCGCGCCGGAAGCGTCTGAGAAAGCGGATGCTGGCAGCGATCATGGCTCGATATCCCGCTTACTGCGGTGCCTCGGAGTTCTCGCCCATGGCCATGGAGACCACGTCGAGGCGATCGCTTTGCTGATCGGACAGCTGATTGGTGCGGGCCTGTTCATCGCCCACCATCGGCACGTCCTCACAAACATCGCCGCAATTGAGCGTGTAGCGTTCAGCACCGCGGAACAGGGCGATCTGGTTGTCTGTCGCAGTGGTGACAACAAGCTGACGCGACATCAGCACGCGACCCACCCGGTCAAGGGCAATGATATTCGTCCGTCCCGGGAGCCGGGCGGTGATCACCAGCGTGCGTCCGTCATGGACGAGGGCATCGGCAATGGATGGATTTCCCACCACCACGGTGGAGGCTTCACCGGGCAAGCGTACCACCTCGGCATGGTTGGCCGGCATTACCACATCATCAGCGGCGGCCGGGAAGGCGGCGACCAGGGCCAAGGTAAACAGGGCTGCGAGGCGGGCGATCATGGCGGTACTCCGTCCGGACCAGGGTAAACTGGAGGCCACTATCGCGCGCGCGTCTGAATCTTTCCTAAATAGGCCTGTATTTATTGTCGGAATCAATTGCTTCCATGAATTTTGCATTTGTTAACTATAGTCGAGCTTTCGGCATTTAAAGACTCTGTTAAGTACGTGTTTTTACTGAATGGAAATTGTTCCTGTGTTTAATGGGCATCGTTCAGGAGGGGTCGGGACGGATCGGCTCCTGATGGTGAGGTACCTACACGGGAGTAATAAAAATGAAGTTT
>NZ_JASBRW010000040.1 GCF_030149235.1 Maricaulis sp.
CAGTCCTCAAATATTCCGAAATAGCAACTGGTTGGCCGCGTCGAGCCCGAGGTCGGCCGCACTCCAGCGATAGACACAGAGAGGCCCACCGGAACCCGCGCAGAAATCCAGACAGACGGCCTTGGGCGGCGCCACGATCCACGGCTGCCCACGTCGCGGCGGGACCCAATAGTGCCCGAAGAAGACAGGCCGCTCATCATTGTCATCGAACCGGCCTCGTTGAGCGTCAAATTTGTGCTGCTCTAGCTCTTGGTAAACCTCTTCCCAAGCCCAGACAGTCGAGCGCCAGTCCTGTTGCTCGCCCCACCATTGCAGCCTCGCGACCGTTCGTTCGTTTCCGTCTTTATCGCGATAGGAAACGCCTGGCGGCAGCTTGTACTCCGCGCCTTTAAGCAACACCTCAACGGCATCCTTATGCCGGTCACCAGCCCGCGCTGTTCGTAGCCAGAACTGTTTCGAACGATCGCCTCCGTCCCTTTCACTCGCAGAGAAGCGCTCCAGGTGCTTCGGGCTCCAACACGCATGAACCGCTCGGAACTCGTCATGATCGATCCAAAGCGGCAGTGTCTTGAACCAGGCGATGTGCTCCTGAAGCAAGCCTGCCTTCTTCGGATCTCGATGATATTCGGACAGGAAGGCGATGTGCTGGCGCAGGTTCTTGTCTGACCGGGCCCGGAGATACGCCCCCTCATTGCTCGGGTCCGGGGTCGAGAAGTGGATCGCATTGAGCTCATGATTGCCCATCAGGCAAATCGCCTCACCGGCTTCGACCATGGCTTTGACGGTTTCCACGACTGCGATATTGGCCGGCCCGCGATCAATCAGGTCGCCAAGGAATACCGCCTTCACCCCTTGAGGGTGACGCCAAATCCCGGAGAGGTTTTGATAGCCAAGGCGGTCCAATGCGGTCTCAAGCACGGCGTGATGCCCGTGAATATCACCGATGAAGTCGATCCGGTCTTGTGAAGTTAAGTCGAGGATCAGGATGTCTCCTTCTTGTCTTTTTCAGCTTGCAGGTCGGCCTCAACCTTCTTGGCCGCTTCCAGGGCATAATGGTGAGCCAGCTGGGCTTCCATCGACCAGATGCGGTGGCAATAGGCCGCCACGAAGTGTCCCCACCCCGGCTCTCCCGGTGCCGGTAGGCCAAGGTTCTTGATTTTGGGCGGTTCGAATTTTTCTGACACAACAAATTTCCTTCGATGAAGGACCGGTCACCGTCAGCGCCACCCCGGCGCAACGCACCGGATCCAAGTTTTTGGGGATATTGCCCGCAGGCAACATAATTATTTTATCGGGACCCGCGCCCAAGCGCAACTGCAGGACGGGCCTTCCATTTGGAACCCCAGCAGAACCCCAAGAGGAATTTCCCGAGTCCCTAAAGGGAGGAAAATCCAATAAGCCACTGAAAGAATTGGTGGGCCCGGAGGGACTCGAACCCCCAACCAAGCGGTTATGAGCCGCCGGCTCTAACCAATTGAGCTACAGGCCCGCTCTATTGGAAGAAGGCACAGGGTTAGCCTCCTTTGGCGCCAAGGCCAAGACGGGCGTGCAGGGAGAAATGCGACGGCTTGGGGGCTGGGGCATTCATGTCCGGTGCAGGCCCGCCGTGCGACCTGTGGGCGCATCGGACCGGTTTGCCCATGACGCAGGCCGGTCGCGCGTCTAGTGTGAACCGCAAAATCGGTTCGATGTTTGGAGAAGATGGATGATCCGCACGCTTCTGGCCACCTCCGCCCTGGCCCTGACTGCCCTGCCCGCCTGTTCGGCCCAGACCTTGCCGGCCACGCCGGTGCCGCAGCTCTCGCTGAGCGCGCAGTCGCAGGCCGAGATCGCGCCGGATTTCGCCACGGTGCGCTCGGGCACGGTGACCCGCGGCGAAACCGCGGCCGAGGCGGTTGCGGCCAATGCGGCCCTGATGGAGCGGGTCTTCACCGCTCTGCGCCGGGCCGGGGTCGAGACCGAGGACATGCAGACGGCCCAGCTCTCGGTCAGCCCGGTCTACTCCGACCGCCGCGTGCCCGGCACCTATATCAACGAGATCGTCGGCTATGAGGCCCGCAATACTGTCATCGCCCGCATCAATGAGATCGATGCGGTCGGCGAGGTGATCGATGCCATGGTCTCTGCCGGGGCGAATAATATCCAGGGCGTCAGCTTCGGTGCGGATGAGACCGAGGACGCGATGAATGCGGCCCGCCGCGATGCGGTGGCGCAATTGCTCGAGCGGGCCCAGCTCTACGCCGATGCGGCCGGGTTCGAGCTCTGTGGCATACTGCGCATGAGCGAGGGGTATAGCCAACCGCGCCCGGTCGCCACGCCGGAAATGGCCATGGCGCGCATGGCCAGTGCCGATACGCCGATCGCCGCCGGCCAGCTCACCCTGACCGCGTCGGTCAGTGCCGATTTCTGTATTCGCCAGGATTAAGGAAAAGCGTCAGGCCGCTTCGGAGGCCTCGACCACCTTGTTCATCTCGTCGAGCAGGATGACCGTCGGGTCCCAGACCTCGGCCTCGGCCGCTTCCATCTCCGCGTAGGCGACCACGATGATGCGGTCACCCGGCTGGGCCAGACGGGCGGCGGCGCCATTGATGCCGAACGTCCGGCTGCCACGCGGTGCCTTGATGGCATAAGTGGTGAAGCGCTCGCCATTATTGATGTTGAGGACATCAACCTGTTCGTTCGGCAGGATACCGGAGGCTTCCAGCAGATCGGTGTCGATCGATATCGACCCTTCATAATGCAGGTCTGCCTGGGTCACGACGGCCCGGTGAAGCTTGGCTTTCATCATGGTGAGACGCATCGCGCTCAACTCCTGCTTACGCACTAGGTGGGCTGCACATACGGTCTCGCGCGGCAAAATTCAATGACGCGACACCGCCGAGCCTGCCCAGCCGGCCCGAAGGCAGCGCCCGGTGAAGCTGAACCGGTTTTGACTTCCCCTCTCATCCTGCATTCATGCAAGTGCGGCAATCATGGGTTATCCTTGGGAAAGGGAGGCGCCCATGCGAAACCAGCTTAATCTCACCACCATCCTCGCCGTCAGTGCCGTGATGAGCGGATCCGTGGCCGTTGATGCCCAGAGCCGCTCCGACAACAGTCGGGATTTGCGCGCCGCGCGAACTGTAACCGCGCAGCTGTCAAACCGCGTCGGCACCGTATCTGCGCTGCAGCCCGCCCGTCGGGCCACGCCGGACAATCCGCGCCGTGTGGCGATTGACTGGGACCAGGTCCGCGCCGACATCCGCGCCCAGAACGCCCGGGACAACAACTTCACCACCGCCGTAACCGCGCTGGTGCAGCGCTACCCGCAGCCAAGCAATGATGCAGCCGCCGGAGCCAACCAGACCCGGCTACCCGTGCTGATGCCCTCACGCGCCGCTCTCGCCCTGCCGGCGGAACCGCGGGTCCTGCTTTTCCCGCAGGAGGACTTCTTCACCATCTCGATCACCGGTTCCGACATCCTGATCGAGGTTTTCGGTACCCGCCTCGCCCATGCCGAGGCACCTGACCCGGTCTCGCTGAGACGCCTGCGCACCCGCGATGGTGACGGTTTTCAGATCACCCGCACCGAAGGCGGCGTTGAGGTCAATCTCAATCGCTATGGCGCCGCCTATTCGGTCACTGTGGAGTGCTTCAACCCGGAAACCGACCCGCGCTGTACCCAGCCCGATTATGCCCGCAACCTGGCACTCAGCCTCGGCATTGTGGCCGGCTCACCGGACGAAGGAGAATAATCATGTCTCCCAGCACCGAACGCACCCTCGCCGCCATCGTGGCCTCGCTGGGCATCGCGGCCATGGTGTTCTGGCCCGCCGAAGAGGCTTCGGAACCGCCGGCCGACCCCGAAGCGGTCGAGGAAGCGGCTCCGGACCCAGAGCCTGAGCCGGAATCCGAACCCGAGCCCGAGCCCGAACCCGAGCTCGAGCCGGTCGTCCCGACCGACGCAGCCGGTGTGGAATTCAGTTATATGCCGCCGGGTGACCTCGTGCCGGGCTCTGGCACCGGGCAGACAATCCAGCCCAATTATGCCCCGGCCATGCGTTTCCCGATGGAGATGGGCCAGGCCTATTCCAACAGCCAGGTCTACGGCCATGGCGGTTATCTTGGACCGGGCGGCGGCCAGTGCAATGCCAATAACTATGCCTATGCCTGGCGCGATAATTTCTGCGAGACGCGCGGTTATTCCACGCCGATGTGTCCGGCCGGTGTCGGTCACCAGGGCCAGGACATCCGCCCTGCCACCTGCCAGGACGCGATCCACTGGGCCGTCGCCACGGAAGACGGCACGATTACCTCGGTCGGTTCCTACTCGGTACGCCTGATGACCGATAGCGGCGTGCGCTACACCTATCTCCACCTGGAGGCCTCCAGCCTGACCGTGGCACCGGGCGATCGTGTCGTGCGCGGCCAGCGGCTGGGATATGTCTCCAACGAGTTCGGAGGCACGCCGACCACGATCCATCTGCATTTCGAGATCAAGATGGCGATCGACACCGGCAGCGGCATCTCCAACACCAATGTGCCGCCCTACATGGCCCTGGTGGACAGCTATGAGCGCCTGCTCGACGGTCGCGACAGCTAGGCTATTTCGCGCCCAGCGGGTCGAGTACCGGCCCGCGGGCCATCGAGGTGGTGAACAGCATGCGCATCATGCCCGGCACCTCATCGCTGATCGTCTGAGCCAGGTGAGCCCGGATTTCCTCAGGCACCTCACTGGCCGGGACGAGCGGGTCCAGGCCGCGCACCTGGGCGTCGAAATGGGCATCATCACGAGCGCTATCGCCGGAAAGCTCGCCGATACGCTCCATGACGCAGGCGGAACAGACCGGGGAGCTGCCGGCATCGCGCAGATTGGCCAGGGACAGGCCCTCCACGACCTCAGCCTTTTGCCGCGCAACGCCATTGAAAATCGCGAACATCAGCGTGCCGTGTGAAGGGTCCCAGCCGATGGAGAAAAACTGGTGCCCCAGCAAGAGCGACCAGCCTTCAAATCGCTCACCCTCTACACCGGTATACCAGCCCATGAGACCGTCTTCGCGGCGGCGCACCATGGTGATATCGCGCAGGTAACACCCCGGCACATCGCTGGAGGGACGCGTGGTGCGCCAGAAGCCTTCATAGGCCTCGGCCCGCATTTCTGCACCGCGCAGACCTTCCTTGTAGATCGCCGCCGGGAACAAACCCGTCTGCGTGCCCGCGTCCGAAGCGCTGATCTCGACCTCAACACCGAGACCGCGAGCAAAGCCGGTCAGGTCCTTTTCCCAGTCGAGCATGGTGAAGCCATCCACCCGGCTGGCGATGTAACGCGTCAGCTTGGCCAGATTGTGCTCGGAGGGCGTAACCGTTCCGGCAGCCCAGCGGCCGACCAACGACTTGTCGACATTGAGAGCCGATGCAAGCCCGGTCCGGCTCAGCACCAGGGTCTTCAGGACAAGGCCGAGTTTGTCTGAGAAATGGTCCATCTTCATGCTTCGAACATGTCATGCGATGCGGGCCTGTGCAACTCGCGTGCAACCCCATGCAACTCCGTGCGCGCCATTGTTGTGACATACACCTTCTCGCACCCGGTAATATTTTAAAAACTGGATCCGCACTTACGCGCTTCATGGCGAGCCAGCCGGGCCGCCGTGACAAGAGGATCGGATGAAACTGACGGCAATCCTTCTGACCTATGCCGGTCTGGCACTGCTGCTTGTTATCGCCCCCGCTCCGTCGTCAGACGAGACGGTGATGACGAAGAGCTCGACCGCGTCTGTGTCCAAGACAACCAATAGGAAGCCGTACACCCATTTCCGGGCCGGGGGGACAGGAGTGCGCCCAACACTTCGCTAATGCACGCCGGACCGGTGGGTATGGGAGCCCCAAGTCTCATACCCGAGCGAAGCAGGCTGCCGCCCAAGCAGCCTGCTTCTTGCTTTTTGGGCTTTGCTTGCTCGATGGGCCTAGGCGCTCAGATGCAGCACCACCTCGCGCCGGTGCGGCCGGTCGCGATGCTCGAACAGATAGATCCCCTGCCACGTTCCCAGCGCCATCTGCCCGTCCATGACCGGGATGCCGATGGAGGTCTGGGTCAAAGCTGCCTTGATATGGGCCGGCATGTCATCGGCCCCCTCTGTCGTATGACGCAGCCAGGACATGGAGGCGTGGTCCGCGGATGGGACCAGGCGCTTGAAGAAAGCGTTGAGGTCCCTCTGCACATCCGGATCCGCGTTTTCCTGGATCACCAGGGAACAGGAGGTGTGACGCACAAAGACCGTAAGAAGCCCCTCATGGACGACTTGGTCGCGAAGGAACGCATCAGCCGCGGCCGTGAAGTCGTAGAGCCCCGGGCCGTTCGTCTGCAGGCTGTGACAATGAATGCTCAACGGCCCCGCTCCGGCACGTCATACCAGCCCCCCTTGCGCACATAGGCCAGTAGCGGGAAGCCGATCAGCACAAAACCGTAAAGCGCCGGGAAAAACCAAACCGGCAACTGCGCCAAAGCGTCCTCCGGCAAGGGATAGACGATGCGCCGGATCACGATCAGCGGGCCGACCAGCGCGAAATAGACGGCCATCGGCCAGCAGCCGATGCGACGCGCGACAGGAAAGCAGACCAAGCGTATCAGGCGGAACATCTGGATCTAGTCTCCGAACGCCGCACACGGCGCCTCCGGCTCCAGGTAGCAGCCACTTTCCATAAAGGTCTTGAGACGGTTCTCGATGAAATGGATCCAGACATTGCGGACCACGCCGGCCATTTGCTCGTCGATCTCGCCGTGCATGGCAAGATCGACGGTAAAGGTCGTGCCGCCGCCCTCGGCTTCGCTCAACGTCCAGCTGGAAACGAGGTCATAGGACCGCCCGGTCAGGCCCAGCGGACCGTGCAGGCGCAGGCTCTCCGGCGCATCGACATAGATCACTGTGGCGTGCACCGCGCCATCATCCGAGCTGTCCTCCAGGCGTTCGTAGAAAAGCCCACCCGGAACCGGTTCGATGAATAGCTCGGCGGGCTCAAGCGCAAAGGAGTGATCCCACCAGGACGAGATATCGCCGGTGGCGGTGTCCCAGACGTCCTGGCGCGCCGCATCGATCTCGACCACGATCTGGGTGCGAAAACCTTGCACGCTGAACCCATTGAGGGCAGCAGGATCGGCCGCCTCGTCCGTCGCTGGCGCTTCGACGTCCGGTTTGCAGGCTGCCAGGAGGGCCAGACTCGCGCCGGCCAGAAGTAATTTGTGCATGATGATCTCCCCCTCTCGATCACTCTAGGCAGGCCCGGCGGCTAGAACCATCCCGCCTCGCGCAAAGCCGGTGCAAAAGACCGGCTGACCGGCGCCTTGATATTGCCGGTCAGGGTCAGTTCGGCCTTGCCATTGGTGCGCCTGACGCTCTCGACCGCGCCGCGGGCCACCCACCAGGACCGGTGCGTCCGCGCGCCATCCAGCGCCTCCACGGCGAGAAGCCCCACCTCTGTGATCTTAACCCTCACCTGGTACGCCGGGCACGCAGCTCCGCCTGGACTTCCGCCACCGTCATCTCGCGAAACCCGCTGCGCTCACCCTCCTCGACGGCTTCGCGCAAAGCCTCGATCTTCTCCTGCCGCTCGACATCGCGCCGGATCAGGTCACGCACATAGTCAGAGGAATTGGCATACAGCCCGCGATCCGCCTTGGCCTCGACCCAGTCCTTCAGCGCTTGCGGCAATGAGATATTCATGGTGGCCATGGGGCGCTCCTTTAGCGGAAAGGATGCGTCTGATGGCAAAGTTTGTCAAAAATCGGCGATGTCGACCCAAATCCACTTGTCCGTGTTGATGAGATGAAACTGGCTGCTGCGAGCAATCAGCCGATCCTGCTGCCCAATCCCGCACCCGAACAATTCAACCGCTGTTAGGCTTTCTTCATGCTCCCAGCCGGCCGGGACCCAGCGGCCAAAATGGAATTGCCCATCCTTGTAGGCTTCCTGAAGAAGCAGCTTGTCTTCAAAGAAGGCGAGACGCTTGATCGGATAGGGGGCCCGCGGGAGACGGTTCCGTTCGGTCATTTCCAACGTGCACTCGGCGATGGGAAAGTCCGAATACCAAGAGGCCAACACGCGGTCTTCGCTGACGTTGAGCGCATAGCAGTCATCAATCGGCTCACCGGCATCACACAGCAGCGTTCCCTCAAGACCCAATCGAACCAGCCCGCGTTGTGACAACTGGTCCGCTCCGAAGACACCCTCATCAAAATAGCCAATCCAGGCGTTACCGGTATTGTCGAGCTGTAAGTGCTCAATCGCGTCACCGCAGCTTATGGGTTCGACTACATGGTCTGGCCTGATCACCGCCCCGTTGAGCTGCCCCGGTTTGCGCCGAGACGACGCTATCAATATGGTCCCATCGGCACATCGATCCATCAGTGGAAAGGCCGGGCAGTTTTCCATCACCGTATAAACATCCCAGGCGGTCTTGTTCAGAGAACAAATATGCCCGCGATGTGCCGCGTCCCGAAAGATCACGAGGAGCTTTCGATCTAGCGTGATGTTCGCCGATACCAGCTGCCAATCGGGTGGAACGGAGGGCAAAGCACGGGAATGACGAGGAATATCGATCATGTCGTCATTCAAACCAGAGTGTAGAAACCCAGTCTACCACCGCAGAAAGAAAAAGCCGGGCTGAACCAGCCCGGCTTGTGTCTGTCTTGTCTGGATCCCGGAACGTGTCCGGGATGATCCGCCGCTGGCGGCGGATCAATTATCCAGGAAGCTCCGCAGCTTGCGCGAACGGCTCGGGTGCTTGAGCTTGCGCAGGGCCTTGGCCTCGATCTGGCGGATACGCTCGCGGGTCACCGAGAATTGCTGGCCAACCTCTTCCAGCGTGTGATCGGTATTCATGCCGATGCCGAAACGCATGCGCAGCACGCGTTCCTCACGCGGAGTGAGCGAGGCCAGGACGCGGGTCGTGGTTTCGCGCAGGTTGGACTGGATCGCGGCGTCGATCGGCAGGACCGCATTCTTGTCCTCGATGAAATCGCCGAGATGGCTGTCTTCCTCGTCGCCGATCGGCGTTTCCAGGGAGATCGGCTCCTTGGCGATCTTCATCACCTTGCGCACTTTCTCCAGCGGCATGGCGAGCTTCTCGGCCAGTTCTTCCGGCGTCGGTTCGCGACCGATCTCGTGCAGCATCTGACGCGAGGTGCGGACGATCTTGTTGATCGTCTCGATCATGTGCACCGGGATACGGATGGTGCGGGCCTGGTCCGCGATGGAACGCGTAATGGCCTGACGGATCCACCAGGTGGCATAGGTCGAGAACTTGTAACCGCGGCGGTATTCGAACTTATCGACGGCCTTCATCAGGCCGATATTGCCTTCCTGGATCAGGTCGAGGAATTGCAGGCCGCGATTGGTGTATTTCTTGGCGATGGAGATGACGAGACGCAGATTGGCCTC
>NZ_JASBRW010000041.1 GCF_030149235.1 Maricaulis sp.
GCCTCGGCCAGGCTGAGCTGGGTCGAGGATTTACCGAAATAGCGCTGCGCCGCAGCCTCCACGCCATAGGCGCGGGCGCCGAGATAGATGCGGTTGAGATAAAGCTCGAGGATCTCGGTCTTGGAGAGCTGGTCTTCCAGCGTCCAGGCGATGCGGATTTCCTGCAGCTTGCGGCGCAGGCGGCGTTCCGGGCTCAGGATCAGGTTTTTCACCAATTGCATGGTGATGGTCGAGCCGCCCTGCAGTGAGCGGCCCGCACCGATATTGGTCCACACGGCCCGCATCAGGCCGCGATAATCGACCCCGCCATGCTCGAAAAAGCGCTGGTCCTCAATGGCCAGGAAGGCGTTGGGGACATGCGCGGGAAGTGCATCGAGCGCCACGGCGCGGGCATAGAGCGGCCCGCGCACGGCCAGCACCTCGCCATTCCTGTCCTGCAAGGTCACGGACGGTTCACGCCGCGTCGACCACAGTTCCGCGGCGGTTTGCGGCGTGTCGGGCAGGTCGTGGAAAGCCCAGTGCCAGAGCGAGCCGGAGACAATAATGCCGAAAAAGAGCACCGCACCGGCAATGGCGCCGGCAATCAGGCGATTGCGGCGTTCGCGGCGCTGCCGCTCCATCATATGATCGGCCCGGTAGGGCTCCATGCTCATTCCTGTTGTCCCCGCGCGCGGGCCAGCATCCCTTGCCGCGCCCCGCCACACCGTCTAAGGCTCCGCGAAAGCGGCGAAAATCAGGCGATCCTTCATGTCACGGCCTTTCTGGAAGATGAAAACTCTCTCTGAGATGAGCAAGGATGAGTGGGAGTCACTGTGCGACGGGTGCGGGAAGTGCTGCCTGGTCAAGCTCGAGGACGAGGATACCGGCCTGCGCCTGGAAACCGACATCGCCTGCAAGCTGTTTGATGGCGAGACCTGCCGCTGCAAGGATTACACGAACCGCAAGGCCAAGGTCCCCGACTGTGTCGTGCTGACGCCTGAGAGCGTGCACACCCTGCCCTGGATCCCGAAAACCTGCGCTTACCGCCTGCTCGCTGAAGGCAAGGACCTCTATGACTGGCACCCGCTGGTCACCGGCGACCCGATGTCGACCCACAAGGCCGGCATGTCCGTCATCGGCCAGACCGTCTCCGTACCCGACGAGAAGCTCGACCAGATCGACTGGGAGGAGCACATCGTTGAATGGCCTGGTGAGGGTGAGGCCGACTAGCTGCCCGTAATAAACGGGGACAGACACATTTAATGATGCAGCCGGGCAGGAAAATGTGTCTGTCCCCGTTTTTACTGGGGACTAACAATAGTCATCCCAAGCTAAAATGCCGCTCAGGATAACCATCGCAATTTTCGGCTTCGCAAACAATCATCGCGTTGTACCCTTCGCGAAGATCAGCTGACAAATATCTTTGGTAAATCACCCAATGTTCAGCCGCCCGGCAAACGAAAAACACCCTAACTATTTCACGTTCACGTATCTCACTCTGCGATTCATCAAGAACGAAATCCATTGGTGCACATTCACCTGCGATTTCAAAAGCTTCCTCGCGTGAAATCGAATCTGATTCTGAACTAAAATACATTCGACTTGTTCTCCAGTCCGGAGATTGAGAATGTATTGCTTCCAGTTCGTGGCGCGCTTCGTCAATTATTGAGTCAACGGAGAACTCAGCCACTCCGCAAGCACCGAGGCTCAATGCGATGATGAACACCAGCTTTATTGATAAGTTCCGCAAAACACCCCCTCCGAATAACTGGGACAGACGCATTTATTGATGTCACCGGACAGGAAATGTGTCTGTCCCAGTTTTTTCGTGTTCCCGTTTATTCAAGCGCGGCGACGGATCATTTTCTGGATGGGAAGTCCCAGTGCTCGCTGAGCATCTCTTGATGGCGCCGAAGAATTGGGGAGCTTTCACCCCGCCTGTGGTGAGAGAGCCGCTCCTCGATCTGCTTCTTGGACCAAATTGCAGCCACTTCAAGACCTATGCAATCTTCCTTTGAAGCGGGTGCGGTACCGAAGTCATCGTGAAGGACATAATCTTTGCTTATCATATCTCGTGAGAAAAACAGTCTCTCTCGAAGATCATCTTCGGTAAGCGCGGTAGTGCCAATTTTTTTCCAGGCCTTGGAATTCACAGCTTCGTCCATGACCCACACGGAAAAGGCAGTCTTGGCGCTTGTAACGTCTGCAAGAGGCACGCGCTCAGCAGTGATACAATCGTAAAATGCAACAAGCGGGGACTTGAGTATTTTCGCATAGGCAAATCCCCCGTCCGGTAGAGAAAACTCCACGACATCGCCGGTCTTTTTTCGCATCTACACGCCCTCTCGAGGCAAGCTAAACCCTAGTTTCTATCGTCCAGTCGAGTTGTCCCGATAAACCAGGACAGACACATTTTCCGGATTAATTGTGTCTGTCCCAGTTTTTAGACGCCGGCGAGGGTGATGACGCGCAGTGAGCGGGGATAGAGACCCGCCTGTCCCGTCAAACCTGGGCCCTTTCCAGTCACTTGCCACAAACAATCCGGCTGACACGCCGCCCGGCTATATTTGGCTATGGCCGGAAATGGGGCAGGGCGATGGTGAGCTCGGCGCAGTGGGATGATTATGTGCTGCAAAGCATTGAGGGCAAAACCTCGGCTGAGGCGATTGCCGCCGAGACCGGGCGGGAGCTGGACTATGTCCAGCGCCGTCTCCGCGAGGGGCTGCGTGCGGCCGAGTGGAGCCTGGCGCAGGATATGTCCGTCTCCCTGAGGCGCCAGCTTATCCTGGCCCGGGCCGCCATGGATAAAGGCCAGGGCAAGACAGCCGATGCGCTCTTGCGCCGCATAACTTTGGCGGCGAAAGCCGCGCGCGATCTGGAGGGATTAGTGGCTCTAAATGGCAGGAAGACTAACGCGGTCGAGGCGGGCCGGATGCAAGTCGTCGGAGATGCTGGCGATCCCGCCGCTGAACTCATCGCTCGCCTTGATCGCCTCGCTGCCGCGCAAGACCAGAAATCGCTGGGTGCGAGCCCAGTCGACCGCGCAGCAGATCCGGCTGCTCTACGACTGGAGCGAGCAGAGGAGTGACGCCCAGAAACCGCCCGCTGGCGACTGGCTGATCTGGCTCTTCCTGGGCGGGCGCGGGGCGGGCAAGACCCGCGCCGGCGCGGAATGGGTCCGCGCCCAGGTCAAGGCCGGTCGCCGCCGTGTGGCGCTTGTCGGGCCGGCCTTTGCGGATACGCGCGAGGTGATGATTGATGGCGAGTCGGGTTTGCTGGGTGTCGGGCCGCCGGACGAGCGCCCGCGCTATGAGGTCAGCCGCCGCCGCCTGGTCTGGCCTAACGGGGCTGTCGCCCAGGCGTTTTCCGCGGAAGACCCGGACAGTCTGCGCGGGCCGCAGTTTGAAATCGCCTGGTGTGACGGATCGGGCTGCCGGCGGCGGACAAGGGCGCCAATCAGCCCAATGTCTTCTTCGATCCGAAAAGCACCGAGAGTGCCTTGCCGCATTTTTCCAGCGGTGAGCGCGATGACCTGATCCAGCGCCGGGGCCTGGAGGCCTTGCTGTCGCATTGGTCGCAAAGCGGCGCGCATAATCCGCTCTCCTCGCTTTATGACGGGCCGATGGTGGAAGCTGATTGGGTGCATGTCTTGGCCTTTGATGCACGGCCCTGGCCGGACTTCCCGGCTCGGCAAACCGTGTGGGCTGATGGCGGAAACTGGCGCCTGGGCCATTGGCTCAATGGTCGAGCCGGTCTGGTGCCGGTGGCTCGGATCGTCAGCGACATCGCCGGACAATGCGAGGTGAGCGCGCTGGATGTCGAGGCGCTGGATGATCTCGTCTCGGGCTATGTGCTGGCCCAGGCCGGGACCGGTCGCGACGCGCTGGCGCCGCTGGTCAATCTGTTAGGCCTGTCAGTCATCGAGGGGCCGCAGGGCCTGGTGGTGCGGTCCGCGGGCCGTTTTGACGGGTCGTTTCAAATCCATGATCGGCAGGCCGGCGATGCCGGAGATTTTCAGGTGCATTACCCCGCTGCAGAGGATCAAAGCCGCGATACCCGTCTCTATCATCTCGATGACAGTGCGGATTACGCGCCCGCGGTGGCCAGCGCGCGCCAGGCCGTCGGCGCGTCGGGCGTTGATATCATTTCTGCCCCGGTGCTGGCGGACCCCTCCCTGGCCCAGCGCTGGGCCGAGCAGCATTTTGCCCGCCAGCGCTCGTCCGGCGGATCGGTCATCATCACGCTGCCGCCGTCCGCCCTGGCCCTGATGCCGGGCGACAAGGTCGGGTTTGCGGGACAGGATTATCGCATTGAGGCCCTGCAGGGCGGGACAGAGCGGCAGGCCCACCTCGTGCCTTGGCAGGCGGAGACACCGAGGCTGGCTGGTAGTGAAGCCGGCACCGCCACCGGCCCCCTGATGCCGCCGGCGCGACCGGTTCTGCTCCTGCTCAATCGCCATCCGGACGGGCTGCTGGCTGCTGTCCATGGCCGTCCCTGGTCGGCGCCGGTCGAGCTGGCAGTCTCAACTGACGGGGCGGTTTTCGAGGCTCGTGGCCAGTGCGACCAGCGGGCTATCATGGGTGAGCTGCTCACCGATCTGGCGCCGGGCCCTGTGGGCTATTGGGATGAGGCGGGCTCGCTGGAGGTCTGTGTGTATGAGGGCCGGCTTGAAAGCCGGGCCCGGCGAGATGTGTTCGCCGGCAAGAATCGCCTGGCTATCGAGCAGGCGGGCGGCGAGTGGGAGGTGATGGATTTCGCCCGGGCCGAGCTGGTGGCCGAGCAGTGTTACCGGTTGAGCGGGTTATTGCGCGGGCAGGCCGGCTCGGTCGCCGCGGGCGCCAAGGTGGGCGCGCGCCTTGTGCTCCTCGACGGGGCCTTGGCAACGCTGTCCCTGGCCGCACACGAAACCGGTATTGACCTGAGTGTGCGGGCCTGGCCGGCGGCGAGCAGCGTGCAAAACGCGGCGATCGAGCCGGTTGTCTCCCGTCGCCGGGGTGCGCGATGTCATGCGCCCGTGCATTTGCGTCTCTCCCGGTCCGCCGATGAGGTGCGGGCCCGCTGGATCCGGTGCACGCGGATCGGGGGCGATCACTGGGGCGTAGAAGACGTGCCCCTGGGCGAGGCGGAAGAGCTCTATGAGGTCCGTGTTTCGCGATCGCAGGGCGAGGTGCTGCGCCAGCGGGTGACGACCCCGGCCTGGCAGTCGGATGTGAGCACACTGACAGCCCTGGCGGGCGGGGCGGGCACGGTCTTGACGATCCATGTTGCGCAGATCTCCCGTGACAGCGGAGCCGGGCTGAGCGCGCGCGCTGACATCACGCTGTGAGGGCGGCCTTTGCGATCGGCGCGAAGACGCTTACATGCATGAGGTCAAACCGCCCGACGGACCCTGTGCATGGAAGACCCTTACAAGACGCTTGGCGTGAGCAAATCCGCCTCCCAGGATGAAATCCGCAAGGCCTATCGCAAGCTGGCCAAGGCGCTGCATCCGGATGCCAATCCGGGCGACAAGGCTGCTGAAGAGAAATTCAAACAGGTCTCTGCCGCCTTCAACCTGCTGTCCGATCCGGACAAGCGGGCCGATTATGACACCGCAGCGCGTGCCGGTTTCGGATCGCAATACCAGCCGGGCATGGGCGCGGGCATGGGCGGTGCCGGTATGGGCGGTCAGCGCGGACCTTTCAATTTCCGCCAGACCCGTACCGGCGGCGGCCGCGGGTTCGAGGATATCTTCTCCGACCTGTTCACCGATTTTGGGGGCGGGGCCGGGCAGCAGCAACAACAGCAGCAGCGGTCCAAGGGCGAGGATGTGCGACAGAGCCTCAAGCTCGATTTCATGCAGGCGGCCCAGGGTGGCAAGCACCGGGTGGTCCTGCCCGGCGGCCGCTCTGTCGATGTCGCCGTGCCGGCCGGTGCGGCGGAAGGCCAGGTGCTGCGCCTGCGCGGCCAGGGGCATCCCTCGCGCGTTGGTGGTCAGCCCGGTGATGTGCTGATCGAGATTACCGTCGCTGAACACAAATTCTTCTCTCGCGATGGCCAGGATGTGCGCCTCGATCTGCCAATCACGCTCAAGGAGGCGGCCCTTGGTGCCAAGGTCCGTGTCCCCACGATTGACGGCATGGTCGATGTCCGCGTGCCCGCCGGTGCATCCAGCGGCGGTCTTCTGCGGCTGCGTGGCAAGGGATTTGCGGGAAGCGGGGGCAAGCGCGGCGATCAGATCATCCGTTTGATGGTGGCGCTGCCTGAGCGGGACGAGGCCTTGCAGGAATTCCTGCAGACCTGGTCACCGCCGAGTGGTTATAATCCGCGCAAGGGCTTGCAGTCCTGAGCGCAAGCATCCGTTAGGGTGTCGTTCAGGCCGGGTTCAGCGGCGGTCGGTAAATGTGTGTGTCATGTTGAGAAAACTGGTCATCATCACAGCGCTTGTCGCAGGAATCAGTGCTCCGGCCGCCGCCCAGGCGTCCGGGCCGGTCAGTGCCATGCTGGCCTTTGCCAGCCAGAGCGAACGCTTCACTGCCGGCGAGGCCCGTCGTAGCCGCCAAAGCGGGGAAACCATCCCCGCGCGCCGGGCTCGTGCCATTGTGCGCGACATGTATCCCAATGGCGATATCCTTGATGTCGAGCTGGTCCGTGATCGCGAACCGCGCTTTGTCGTCAAGGTTATGGTCGATAATGGCCGGCGTATCGATGTGGTATTGGATGCGCGGACGGGTCGCGTATTATCGAGAGGCTAGGGAGATAAGATGCGCGCACTTATTGTCGAAGACGATTCGGATCTGAGCCGCCAGCTTGGCCGTGCCCTGGAAGACTCCGGCTATGCCGTGGATGTCGCCCTGGACGGTGAGGATGGTCATTTTCTCGGTGATACCGAGCCGTATGACGTCGTCGTGCTCGATCTCGGCTTGCCCAAGCTTGACGGTGTGACCGTGCTGGAGCGCTGGCGCTCGGACGGACGCGATTTCCCGGTACTGATTCTGACGGCGCGGGATCGCTGGTCGGAAAAGGTCGCAGGCTTTGATGCCGGCGCTGATGATTATCTGACCAAGCCGTTCCATACCGAGGAATTGCTGGCGCGACTGCGGGCCCTGACCCGCCGCGCCGCCGGTCACTCCTCCTCGACGATCGAGTGCGGGGGCCTGAGCATCGATACGCGCGGTGCCCGCGTCTTCATCGAGGGTGCACCGGTCAAGGTGACGTCGCACGAGTTTCGCATGCTCAGCTACCTCGCCCACCACCAGGACCGGGTGATTTCGCGGACCGAGCTGGTCGAGCATATCTACGATCAGGACTTCGACCGCGACAGCAATACGATCGAGGTCTTTGTCGGGCGTTTGCGCAAGAAGATCGGGTCTGACCGGATCGAGACCGTGCGCGGGCTCGGCTACCGGCTGGTCGATCCGGTGGCACGACCGGTTTCGTGAGGCGGACGGGCTCGCTCGCCTTTCGTCTTTTCGCCGGGGCAGCTGCCTGGGCGTTGGTCCTGTTGCTGCTCGGCGCGATCGCGCTGTCCGTGCTCTATCAGCGCAATGTCATGCGCACCATGGATGACCGGCTGACCAGTGTGGTCGGCGCCCTGGTCGCGGCCGCGGAAACCGATCCCGGCGGCGATGTGGCGCTCGCCCGGCGCCCGTCAGACCCGGCCTATGCGCGTGTTTTCTCCGGTCGTTACTGGGAAATTCTCGACCTAGCCGGCGATGAGCCGGCCCGGGTTCTGGTCGTTTCGCGTTCGCTGTGGGATGAGCAATTGGCCGTGCCGCCACCGCTCCTGGAGCGGGCCCGATCAGCGCCTGGCGAGATCATATCCAGTGATACCAAGGGCCCGGACCGCGAGCCGCTGCGCGTCGTGCTGCAGGCGGTGCAATTGCCGAACCGTCCCGACTTCGTGGTCATGCTCGCCGCCGAGGACCGGCGCCCTGCAGACCGCGAAGTGCGCAATTTCGCCATCACCTCGGCCCTGATGTTCCTTGGCTTCGCCGCGGCGATCGCCGCGGGCGTCTTCTTCCAGGTCCGTATTGGCCTCGAGCCCGTGATCCGCATGCGTGACAGCGTCTCGGAGGTGCGCGAGGGGCATGCGGAGCGCGTTGATGGTCAATTCCCCAACGAATTGCAGCCGCTGGCTGACGAGCTCAATGCCATGCTCGACCATTCGCGCGAGCTGGTGGAACGTTCGCGCACCCATGTCGGTAATCTGGCCCATGCGCTGAAAACCCCGATTGCCGTTTTGACCAATGAAAGCCGGGCCTCTGAAGGCGAGCTGGCGGATATTGTCGAGCGCCAGACCGGGGTGATGGCCAAGCAGGTGGATCACCATTTGCGGCGTGCACGGGCTGCCGCCCACGCCAAGGCGGTCGGGGCCCGGACCGATGTGTCCGCCGTCATCGGTGATCTCTCCCGCACGTTGGAGAAAATCTACGCCCGCCGCGGCATCTCAATCACAACGGATCTGGCCGGCGAAGTGACTTTCCGTGGTGAACGGCAGGATCTCGAGGAAATGATCGGCAATCTACTCGACAATGCCTGTAAATGGGCCACCTCCGAGGCCCGAATCACGGCTCGGCGCAGTGGCGAGCGTGAGCTGGAAATCCTGATCGAGGATGACGGGCCGGGCCTGACCGATGAGGAGAGCGAGACTGCCCTGCAGCGCGGTGTACGTCTCGATGAGCAGGCGCCCGGGTCCGGTCTGGGGCTGTCGATCGTCACCGATCTGGCCAAGGCCTATGACGGTCAGGTCGAGCTTTCACGCTCCGGGCTGGGCGGCTTGTGCGCCCAGGTTTTATTGCCTGCCCCGTCGCGCTAAATCATCCTTAACCCTATTGGGCCGAAACTGGCGTGTAATCCGGAGTTTCACGGCCCGTCATGGCTAAACTTTCGCCGTCCCAAAGAGCAAAGCTGGAAGCGCTATGGCGCAGCATGCCCGCGCACATGCGCGATGCGCTGGCGGCCTCGGCGCGGGCTGCGGCGGCCACGGATCCCAGTTCCAAACGCCTCGTTGAAGTCTTCCAGGAATTGCAAACCGCAATCCAGGAGCCCGCCGGTGATGCGGCCAAGGGCTATCTGCTCGCTCCGCTGAAACCGCTGGTCGGCGACCCGGCCACCACGCCGCCCTCGCGCGCCCGGTTCAGCCCGGAGCAGATCTCGAAAGTATGGGGCTGGCTCGGTCGCCAGCTGGCCAAGGAAACGATCGAGATGGCGAAGAAGTGCAAACAGCCGCCATCGGAACCGATCTGGTATGAATTCCGCGGCAAGCTCGCCGATGCGCTCGAAGACGCTGTCAACAAGGCTGAGCGCGTGCCCAAGGACATGACCGCCCTGGCCAAGCGCTTCAGCGGTGATGGCGGCGCCATGCTGCGCGATGCCGTCATTTTGCTGCGCAATAGCCAGGCCATCGACCAGGCCATGTCACGTATCCCGCCGAAGATTTTCGATCTCGACGAGGATTTGTGCACGCGCCTGAAGAAAATTCACGACGAGATGATGGAAACCGCGCCGGACGCGGCGGTCTGGGTGTTGATCATCACCATGGGGCGGCTCGATCGCCCGTGGGAGATTTTCCGGGTCATCGAGCGGATCGGCAAGCGCGGTGATGACCTCGTCGTCTCCAAAACCGAGCTGGCTGCGGTCGGTGATGCCGTACTGGCCGATACCGGATATTTCGCCTCGCGCCTGCAATCGCCGCCGGCGACGCTGGAAGAGGCCAAGGCGACCTACGCGCTGTTCGACAAATTCGTCAATTATTCGGTCGGCATGACCCAGGAATTCGGAATCCGCAAGGCGGGCCGCTGGGGCCAGTCGCTGTTTTCGTTGCGGGCTGAAGCCTCGATGCATGTCGAGAAGATCCTCGCCAAGGTTCCGCTGGCGCTTGATTCCGGCCTGCCGGAGCCGCGCCGCGGCAAGTCCGGCCGCATCATCCCGGCGCAATTGCCGCCGGACAGCGCCATCGAACGGGCTGAAGGTCTGCTCTACTTCGCCACCAAGGCCCGAGAGCACGCGACCGCCGCTGCGATTGCCAGTTCGCAGAAGCGGATTTCGACCGATGCGGTGACGCGCATGCAGGATGCCGGCGAACTGCTGGTCGACCTGGTCGCGGAAAGCGAGGGCCAGAACCGCAATGTGGCCCGTGAAGGCCTGGAAATCACGGCCCGCCTGCTTGCCATTGCAGATGCCGACGAAGTTGCCGCCACGCTGCGCCGCCGGGGTAATGCAGCCGCGGCATAGCGTCCGCTTGCACACGGCCGCACAAGTGCCTAGTTCAGGCCCATGAGCGCACCCAGAGAGACCCCTCCCGCATTGGAAGCCCGCCGCAATGAGGCGGATCGCCTGTTTTCGCCCAGTGCGGGGCGCAATCGTCACGCCATTGCCGAGGTGCTGGCGCGCATTTTGCCGGCGCAGGCTTGGGTGCTGGAGATCGGCTCGGGTACCGGCGAACACGCCGCGACCCTACTGGGGCTGCGCCAGGATGTCGTCTGGCAGCCAAGTGATCCGGATTCGGCCTCGCGTCTGAGCGAGGATGCCTGGGGGTCAGATTTCGACGGCCGCATGAAGCCCTCGCTGGCGCTTGACCTGGTCCGCCCGGGCTGGATGGACGGGCTGGGGCCGTTCGATGCGATCGTGTCGATGAATGTGATCCACATCGCGCCCTGGGATGTGGCGCGGGCGATTGCTGAGGCCTCCGAACACATGCTCAATCGGCCAGAGGGGCTGGTTTATTTCTATGGTCCCTTCCAGGAGGGCGAGGCCACCGCGCCGTCCAATCTCGATTTTGACCGCAATCTCAAGGCCCGCAATCCCGACTGGGGCGTGCGGGCCCTGAGCGATGTCCAGGCTCTGATGGCAGGCAGCGGTCTGGTTTCACTGGAACGGGTCGACATGCCGGCCAATAATCTCTCCCTGATTTTCCGTACCGGAGTATCCGCTGATGCGTCATCGTAATCGCCGCCTTGCCACGATTGCCGCGGCCGGCACTGTTCTTGTCGCGGCCGTTGCCCTTGGCCTGTTCGCCCTGCGCGACGCGGTTGTTTTCTTCTACAGCCCCTCCGAGCTCGCCTCCGAGCCGCCGGCTGTCGGCGAGCGTATCCGGGTCGGCGGTCTTGTTGCCGAGGGTTCGGTCGGGGATGCCGAGGATGATGGATTTGTCTTCGTCATCACCGATGGTGCGGAAAGCGTCGACGTGACTTATTTCGGCATTCTTCCCGACCTGTTCCGCGAGGGGCAGGGGGTCGTTGCCGAAGGGCGCATGACACAGGATGGCCGCTTCAATGCAGAGACTGTGCTGGCCAAGCATGACGAGACCTACATGCCGCCGGAGGTGGCTGAAGCCCTGCGCGAAGCGGGAACCTGGCAAGGCGAGGAGGATGAGCCCGGCTCGCGATGACATGATCGTCATCGCAAGATGAGTTGCGTTTTGCCGTCGCGTCACTAGCTGTTTCCCAAGACAAGGAGACAGGCATGGCCCGTTCACAACGCGTAGACTTCACCGGTTCTCTGGGAGAAAAGCTCGCCGCCCGCCTGGAATGGCCGGCCGGCAAGGCGGATGCCTTCGCCATTTTCGCGCATTGCTTTTCCTGTTCCAAAGACATTTTTGCCGCCAACCGCATTGCCCGGCGCCTGGCCCAGTCGGGAATTGCCGTGCTGCGCTTCGATTTCACCGGGCTCGGTCAGTCCGACGGCGACTTCGCCAACACCAATTTCTCTTCCAACATTGAGGACCTGGTGAAGGCCGGGGAGTTTCTGGCGGCGGAATATGAAGCGCCCGCGCTTCTTGTGGGCCACAGCCTCGGCGGTGCCGCGGTAATCGCAGCGGCGCATCAACTCCCCTCGGTCAAGGCGGTGGCGACGCTTGGCGCGCCGGCCGACGCCGAGCATGTCGGTCATCAATTCCACGCCCATCTCGAAGATATCGATCGCGACGGTATTGCCAAAGTTTCTCTGGCCGGGCGTCCCTTCACCATCAAGAAGCAGTTTCTCGACGACATCAAAGGCCGGTCGCTGGAAGAGGCGGTCGCGACGCTCAAGCGTCCGCTGTTGATCGCTCATGCGCCCACCGATGGCACGGTCAGTATCGACAATGCGACCAAGCTGTTTGTCGCGGCCAAGCATCCCAAGAATTTCGTCAGCCTTGACGGTGCTGATCACCTGCTGACCCAGCTGGAGCATGCCGAGCATGCGGCCGATATCATTGCTGCCTGGGCAAAGCGCTATGTTGTGGTCGAGCCGCTACCGCCGCTGCCGCGCGGACGATCCGGTGAAGTCCTGATCGAAGAGACCGGGCGCGGCAAGTTCGAGAATTTTGTCATCGCCGATGATCACGTCATGCTGGCCGATGAACCGGAAAGCGTGGGCGGAACGGATAATGGCCCGACGCCCTATGGCTATCTCACCGCGGCGCTGGGGACGTGTTCGGTGATGACGGTGCGCATGTATGCCGATCACAAGGGCTGGCCGCTGGAAAAAATCTCTCTGCGCCTGACCCATAACAAGGGTCACGCAGAGGACTGTGAGACTTGTCTCGAGGGCCAGGAGGTGAAGGTGGATATCTTTGAACGCCGCTTCACCTTCGACGGGGATTTGGATTCCGGGCAGCGGGCCAAACTCCTTGAAATCGCGGACAAATGCCCGGTTCATCGGACCCTCAACGCGCCTGTCGTGATCCGGACGGAAGAAGCCTGAGCCCGATTTGTCTAGATGAACGGGAAGTTACCGTTTGTAATGTTATTGTAATGTAGAGGTCAGGCAGCGGATAAGGTCCGCCTGCGACATCTATCGTCAGTTTGGAAGTGAAAGGTCGTTTCTACAGATGAAGCCGATTCAGCGTCTTGGCCGCCTTGGCGGTGCCTCTCTCATGGTCCTCGCCATCGCCTCTGCGGCGTTCCTTGTCGATAATGCCACGAACCCGGCTTTTGCCGTTCAGGATGAGCCGCGATTTGCGGCGGCCGTGCCCAATGGCGCGCCGATGTCCTTTGCCGATCTGATCGAAAGCGTGAGCCCGTCCGTGGTGACGATACAGGCCAATACGTTGCCGGACGAACAGGCCGAGGACCAGCAGTTTGAAAACCCGCGCCAGTTCCGCGAATGGCTGGAACGCCAGTTCCGCGGTGACGGGCAAGCGCCGCAGACGCGGCCGCGCCAGAGCCTGGGTTCGGGTTTCTTCATTTCCTCCGAAGGTCACATTGTCACCAATGAGCACGTGGTGCGCGGGGCTCAGGAGATCACCATCGGCACCAGCGATGGCGAGAGCTATTCGGCAACCCTGCTCGGAACCGATCCGCAGACCGACCTGGCCCTGCTCAAGGTCGATGAAGACATTGCATTCCCGTTTGTGACGCTGGATCGTGATCCAGCCTACCGCGTCGGTGACTGGGTCGTCGCCGTTGGCAATCCCTTCGGCCTCGGCGGCACCGCGACCGCGGGTATCATTTCCGCGACCGGCCGCGAGATCGGCAACTCCACCTATAATGATTTCATCCAGATCGATGCCCCCATCAACCAGGGCAATTCCGGTGGTCCGACCTTCGACCTGGAAGGCAATGTGGTCGGCGTGAACTCCCAGATCTTCTCCCCGACCGGCGGCAATGTCGGGATCGGTTTTGCCATTCCGTCTGATGTGGCGGCCCGTATCGTTGACGAGCTGATCGAAGACGGACGCGTGTCGCGCGGCTGGCTGGGTGTTTCAATCCAGAATGTCACCGAGGATATTGCCGAGGCTGAAGGCCTGGATGAGCCGGTAGGCGCCATCATTAGCTCCATCGTCGCCGGTGGGCCGGCCGATGAAGCCGGTTTCCAGCGCCGCGACGTCATTCTCGAAGTCAATGGCGAGGCGGTTGAAGGCTCGCGTGACCTGACGCGCCGGATCGGCCAGTTCAATGCAGGTGACCGGATCCGTTTTCGGGTCGTGCGCGAGGGCCGCGAGATCACGGTTCGCGCCGAGCTCTCCGATCGTCCGGACGAAAACGCGCTGAACCAGATGCAAAGCCGCCAGCAGGCGGAAACCGAAGTCGTGATGTTCGGTATGCGCATGATGGCGCTGACCGACGAGGTTCGCGAGGCCCGTGGCCTGGCGGATGACCAGGTCGGCCTGGTGGTTGAAAGCGTTGCTCCGGGCAGTGAAGCCAACCGCAAGGGGCTGATGCGCGGTGATGTCGTTCTGGAAGCGGGCGGTGATGCCGTCGGTTCCATCGATGCATTCCAGGCGGCGGTGGATGAAGCCGCCCGCGATGGCCGTTCCGCCATCCTGCTTCTGGTCGAGGGCCGTGGCGGCCAGCGTTATGTCGCCATGCAGCTCGACGAGAACGAATAAGAAGGAGAGACGAGGGTGCGCATTCTCATTGTTGAAGACGATCGCGAGGCGGCCAGCTATATCCGCAAGGGCCTGCGCGAGAGTGGCCATGTCGCCGACCATGCCGCCGACGGTGAAGAGGGCCTGGAAATGGCCCGGGCCGCGGAATACGACATCCTCGTGGTTGATCGCATGATGCCGCGCATGGACGGTCTGACCATGATCGAAACCCTGCGCGATGATGATGACCGCACCCCGGTGCTCATCCTGTCTGCGCTGGGCGAGGTCGATGACCGCGTTGAGGGTCTCAAGGCCGGTGGCGATGACTATCTGGTCAAGCCCTATGCCTTCGCCGAGCTTCTCGCCCGCGTCGAGGCCCTGGCCCGTCGCCGCGATCCGGAAACGGTCCGCACCAAGCTGGTGGTCGGGGATCTGGAAATGGATCTCCTGGCCCGCACGGTGGTTCGTGGCGAAGAAGAAATCCTGCTGCAACCGCGCGAATTCCGCCTGCTGGAATTTCTCATGAAGCATTCCGGCCAGGTCGTGACCCGCACCATGCTGCTGGAGAAAGTCTGGGATTATCATTTCGACCCCCAGACCAATGTCATCGACGTGCATATCTCGCGTCTGCGGTCGAAGATCGACAAGCCCTTCCCGCGTGCATTGCTGCACACGGTGCGTGGCGCCGGCTACCGTCTGCAGGCCTAGATCAGCGTGCAGACCCGTCTTCCCGCCATCCTGCGGACGACGGCTTTCCGGCAAACCCTCCTGTCGGCAGCCCTGTTCGCCCTGTCCAGCTTCGTCATCCTCGCCTTTGTCTACGCGGCTTCGGCGGGGATGATGCTGCGGCGTGCCGATGCGGTGGTGAATGAAGAGGTCGCGACCCTGTCCGAGCGCTTCGACGCCGGCGGTATCCGCGCCATCAATCGCTATATTCTGCAGCGCACCGTCGGCGGCGGGGCGGATTATCTCTACCTGCTGGTCAATCCCAATGGCCGCAGCCTGTCAGGCAATCTGATCACCGGCCTGCCCGATGCCCAGGCGGATGATGAGGGACGGGTCCAGTTCACCTATCGCCGACCGCGCGTGCTGGGCACAGAGGACAGCGAGAAGGATGACCGCACGGCGCGCGGCCGCATTATCGATCTGCCCTCGGGCTACAAGCTGTTTGTCGGTGTCGATGTCGATGAGGAGAGCTCGCTCGTCGACAGGATGTTCAACACCATCCTGGCCGCCTCGGCCCTGGCCCTGGCGCTGGGTGTTGCCGGTGGCATCTTCATCTCGCGCCGTTTCGTGCGCCGCCTCGACCTGATCAATGACGTCGCCCGGTCGGTCCGCTCCGGTGACCTCAAGCAGCGTGCGCCGCGCAATCATACCGGCGACGAGCTTGACGAGCTGTCGGAGAATTTCAATGACATGCTCGACCGCGTCGAAGCGCTGATGCACCGCATGCGCCAGACCGGAGACAGTATCGCCCATGACCTGCGCACGCCGCTGACGCGCATGCGCAGCCGGCTTGATGAAGCCTTGCGCGAGGATGGCGATCTGGAAGCGCGCGAGCAGACGCTGGAGCGCGCCATCAGCGATACCGATGAATTGCTCGGCATCTTCAACGCCATCCTGTCCCTGTCGCGACTGGAATCCGGTGAGAGCCGCAAATCCATCCAGCCGATCGACCCGGCCGATATTGCCGCGGATCTGGCCGAGCTCTACGAGCCGGTCTGCGAGGATGAGGGGCTGGGCTTTGCCAGCGAGATCGAGCGCGGCATGATCGTGATGGGCGATCGCGGACTGCTCTCCCAGGCGCTGGCCAATATTCTCGACAATGCCGTGAAATACACGCCCGATGGCGGTGCCGTGACCTTGCGTCTGCGCAAGAATGGCGAGGGCCGGGCGGAGTTTTCGGTCACCGATACCGGGCCGGGCATTCCCGATGAGGACCGGTCGCGCGTGACCCAGCGCTTCGTGCGGCTGGACAATTCGCGTACCCTGCCGGGCTCAGGCCTCGGCCTGTCGCTGGTGCAGGCGATTGTCGATGTGCATCATGGCCGTTTCGAGCTGGGCGAAGGCCCCGGCGTCTCTGTCGACGGCCGGGGCCCCGGTTTGCGGGCCAGCATGTGCTTCCCGCTGAAGGATGAGGGCTGAGCCCTAGCGCTGGATGCTGAGGCGCAGGCCGATCGAGCGGCCCGAGCCGGGCAGGCGCTCGCCCAGACCGACTACAGAGGCGGCATTGCGGTTATAGCCCGCCAGATGCTGCTCATAGTCCTCGTCCAGCAGATTTTCCGCGCTCAGTGCCAGCGTAATGCCGTCGCCGATTGCCCAGCCGGCATAGGCATTGGCGATGGCATAGCCATCCGTGGCCTGCTCGGAATTGGAGGCCGAGATGCGATCCTGCTCGCCGACCATCAGACCTTCCAGCGTGGCGTACCAGTCGCCGGTCTCGTAAGTGGCTCCCAGGCGCAGGGAGGGCGGGGCGATGCGATAGAGATTGTCGTCGATATCGCGGCGCTCGCCGCGGACCCAGCTGACCACACCATCAAGGTGCCAGTGATCACTCAGGCGATATCCGAAATCGACATCGAGGCCATAGATGCGCGCGTCGACATTGCCGAAACGCAGAGGCGTCGGATCGCCATTCATGCTCGAGACCATCTCGACCGGAGAATTGATCACACCCGGCGTATCATCGAAGGGTACACCCTGGATGTAATTGTCGATCTCGCGCCAGTACACGGTGGGGCGGGCATAGGCGCGGTCATGCTGCCAATCGAAACCGGCTTCCGCGATCCAGGCGGTTTCCGGGACCAGGTCGCGATCACCGACATAGGTATTGCCGTCGGCCAGACCGCCCGAGGCCGGGGTCGGCAGCCAGGCGAAACGCTCGACATAGCCCGGGACACGGGATTTGTGGGCGAGGGCAAAGCGTGCGGTGAGTGTGTCCGACAGCTCGCGCCAGAAGCGGCCGGCGGCGTCGATCGTGCCGTCACTCCAATTGCGGTCGCTGTTATTATAGCCCGTGGCGAGCATGGACGGGCCCATCGGAACCGCCGTTCCGGTACTGGCCGGTGCGCCCATGGCGTCGTGGGAATCGATCCGGATCCCCATCTCCGAAGACCAGCCGAGCGGGCCTTGGCCCGTCCACTCGACGAAGACACCGGTGCGCTTGACGTCGATGTCGGCGAAGCTGTTGAGGAAGAAATCGGGATTGTTCGGGTTGGTGATGGTCACATCGTGATCCGAGCGCGACCGGTCCGCACCGAGGGTCAGGCGGCCGCCCATGGCGTCCATCTCGACCTCGGCGCCCAGGCTGCGGCTGGTGGCATAGGCGAAGGTTTCGCGCTGGCGCATGGCCGGTGGTGCCGGGCGCAGGTGGAAATTCGTCATCGCATGGTCGACATCGCTGTAGCCCGCATGCAGCCGCACCTCGGTGTCTCCGAGATCAAGCGTGTAGGCGAGGCGGGCGATATCCGTGTCGAAAAAGCGGATATCCATGGCGAAGGGCGGATTGCCGGTTTCCCCGGTTTCACTGCGGCGCAGATCGAGGGAAATCTCGTGCGCACCGGAGCGCCAGCCAGCACCGACACCATAGACAAGGCGATTATGCTCGGTCCCGACCAGCGTCCCGCGCGGCGTCTCCACATCGCCGCCATTCTCGATCGAATAGAGGGCATGGACGCGCCAGTTTTCATTGGCGATGGCGGTCAGGCCGCCAGCGGAATAGCTTTCATCGACCGAGCGCGCGCCCAGGCTCCAGTCGAGCTCCGACACAAAGTCTGCGCTGTCACCGAACTCGGAGCGTTTCAGCACCGCATTGAGACCGCCGCCCAGGCCCGGTCCGGCGCTGACCGGCGACAGGCCGCGATCCAGTTCGAAGCGTTCGACCAGGGGCAGGGGGGCATAGTGCAGCGGCGGGTCCATCAGATTGGGACCGCCCGAGGCAAAGGCATGCCCGTCGATGCGGATATTGATCCGCGAGCCGAACATGCCGCGATACTGAAGCTGTCCCGACAGGGCGCCATTGCCGATAGCTGCGGCACCGGGCAGGCGCGCGATCAGGGCTGCCGGATCCGGACCGGCATTGGGCGGTAGGGTCTCCGGCGACAACACCTCAGTCGTGTCATGCACGGTGGTGTGGGAATGGATGGTGATGATGTCGACCAGCGGGTGGTCGGCCGCAGCCGGGGCTGCAAACAGGGCGAGGGCGCTCGTGGATACGAGGAAATGGCGGGTCATGGCTGGACTCCGTTACAGCCGTCATCAACGGCAATCTGATCAATCAGCGTCAGCCCGCAGCGAGTGCGAGCCAACAATACAACAAGAGAAGATCAGAGACGTGCGGGAGGAGCACGACCAGGTGGCCGGGTCAGTTCCGGTGACCGGGCGAGGACCAGGTGCAGGTCGGCGGCGCGGCGCTGCTCGATCTGCAGTTCCGGCGCGCGCAGCAGGCCGTCCACCGGGAAGGCCGCATCGCCCAGCCCGGCAACTGTCAGGGCACACAGGTTGGAGCCGCCGGATTCGGGGAGTTCGGCCGCGGAAGTGAATTCACCGGTCTGCAGATCCATCATCCGCACTTGAGTGCCCATGCCGGCGGAGCAGAAGACAACCGAGACCTGGCCGGTATCGGCGCTGCGATCGAGCATGTAGCCTTTCGGGATCATCGCATGAGTACCGGCAGCCAGCAGCGCCAGAACCAGGAGGGTCTGGGCGAGGAAAGACGGACGCGGGTTCGAGGCCGATTGCATACATCGCGCATATCATGCTGAATTGAGCTCCTCCATGAATAATGTTTGCAAGCCTGTGCGGCCCATGCGCGCAGCGCGACCGGTCCGATGTCCCACGAGCTAGTCCACACGCATCTGCTTGAAGCCGCCGAGCCCTTTGCGCCGGACCTTCATGCTGCCTTGATACGCCTCGGACCGCTGGAGTTTCCGCGCCGCGATGATGTGGCCTTTCCGGAATATCTCTGCCGCGCGATCTCCGGCCAGCAAATCTCGGTCAAGGCGGCGCAGAGCATCTGGAGCCGCGTCGTCGCCGGTGCCGAAGGCGCGGACCTGATCGAGCATTTCGCCGGCTGCTCGCATGATGCGTTGCGCGGCTGCGGCCTGTCCAATTCGAAAGCCAAGACCATCCAGGGCATTGCCCGGGCGCATCTGGACGCGGGGCTGGAACGGGATGCTCTCGCGGTTGTTGCTGCTCCCGAGCGCGCGGCGCGCCTGACCCAGCTCTGGGGCGTAGGACAATGGACGGCAGACATGATGAACATGTTTTATTTCGGCGAGGAGGATATCTGGCCGGACGGAGACCTGGCGGCGCGTAAGGCGCTGGAGGCCCTGACCTCGAAGCGCCGCAAGACCCTGCGCACGGCTGAGCGTTTCAAACCCTATCGGTCCTGGCTGGCGCTTTACATGTGGGCACACCAGGATGCTCCGCCGGATGGAGAGGCGATCGGCTAGAGCGTCTGTGCCTGCAGCGCTCAGCGCTGGACAGGCCGTTCGCGGCGGGTCCACAGTGGCCTCCGAGAATCGGGTGTTTGACGCCCGGAACATAATGTGAACAAAATAGCGGTAGTGACGACCGCAAGAAGTGGAGACTGGGCGATGGCTGGCGTGAACAAGGTAATTCTGGTCGGTAATCTGGGACGTGATCCGGAAATCCGGCGCCTGAACTCGGGCGATCCGGTGGTCAATCTGCGCATCGCGACGTCGGACCAGTGGCGCGACAAGTCGACCGGTGAGCGCCGTGAGAAGACCGAATGGCACAATGTGGTGATCTTCAACGAGAACCTGGCCAAGGTCGCCGAGAATTATCTGCGCAAGGGCTCGAAGGTCTATGTCGAGGGCTCTTTGCAGACGCGCAAATGGACTGATCAGAACGGTCAGGAAAAATACACCACCGAGGTCGTGCTGCAGCGTTTCCGCGGCGAGCTGCAGATGCTCGACGGTCGTAATGAAGGTGGCAGCAGTTTTGAATCTGCTCCCTCTCGTGGCGGCGCGGCGGCGATGGATGCTCCGAAGGAAAACTTCCAAAGCGCCGATCTGGACGACGAAATCCCGTTCTAGGCCACGAAATTGCCGTCTTGCCCGGCCAAGTTCGGGCAAGTGTTTCGAAGCTGGACAGGTGTCCGGACAGTGTACAGGGGACCGGGATGCGGGTTGCAGGTGTATTGAGTTTGGCGTTGGCGCTCGCCACCGCTCCGGCCGTGGCGCAGGACAACACGTCTGGCGATGCGGATCCCAATCTACGTCGGCCGCAAATCCATACCATCGAGATTGAAGGCACCCAGGTGCAGTATGTCGTCGGTGAAACGGCCTGGGGCAATGTCTACGGCGCCCTGGCGCGCCTGGCACAGCTGCCTGAGGAAAACAGCGCCGCGATTTCCCAGCAGCTCTGGGCGGAGCGTGACAACAACCCGCCGATCTTCCTGATGGAAGTGGCGCGCCGCTCGGTCACGACCAATCCCGAGCTGGCGATTGAAGCCTATATGCTTGGACGGGTGCGCACGATTTACGACATTTCCCGCTGTCTCGATTCCAGCTCGGCCGGCATTCTCAACATTGCCACGGCCTATGCCGGCGAAGAGGTTGAGCAATTGCTCAATGACCGTCTGGAGACGGTCTCCAGCGTACTGGAAACCATGTATTCCGCCGGCACGGCCTATACCAGCCAGGCTTCGCCCTGGTGGGCCTGCTCCTACGGCACCAGCGCGTACACGGCCGCGTCCAATGGTGCGGAAATGACCGGGCCTGAATGGCTCAAAGTGCAGTCGCGCTGGGCCACCGAGCAGAGCAATATCAACGCGAATCTTCTCAGCCAGATCAATCTTCTGCGCGCGGCGCTTGCGGCCCGGGACGCGCAATAGCGTCCGGCCGGGGCGATAGGCCGTCGGGAGGCGGCCATATTCCAGTCCGCGACAGCCATCAGATGGGTCCGAAGTCTGCCGACCTTGGCCCGGATGGTGACCAAGAGCTGCGGTCAGCGCCGTTTGCGCCGAACCGGCCTAATTGTTAAAGCTTGGTGACAGCGATACCGCCTGATTCACGGGCCGCATGACCGGTCTCTAAATCGGGCGGTGTTTGTCTTCTGCCGCAGGGCCGTCCGCCCTGTCCCAAGCGTAGCGAAAGAGGCCGCCTTGAGCGATCACGACGACGACCTGAACTCCTCCGATTCCGGCTTGCCTGAAGGTGTGGGCAATATCGCCATCGAAGAGGAAATGCGCCGTTCCTATCTCGATTACGCCATGAGCGTGATCGTCAGCCGCGCCATCCCCGATGCGCGCGACGGGCTGAAGCCGGTGCACCGCCGGATCCTCTACACCATGCACGAGAACGGGCAGACGCACGAAAAGTCCTACCGCAAATGTGCGACCGCCGTCGGTGACGTGATGGGCCGATATCACCCGCATGGTGACCAGGCGGTCTATGACGCCCTCGTGCGCCTGGCCCAGGACTGGTCGATGCGGGTGCCGCTCATTGACGGCCAGGGTAATTTCGGCTCCATCGATGGCGATCCGCCGGCGGCTTATCGTTACACTGAAAGCCGCATGCAGAAGGTCGCGCAGTCGCTGCTGGCCGATATCGACAAGTCGACTGTCGATTTTGTCGAGAACTATTCCGCCGAGCGCCAGGAGCCGGTGGTCCTGCCGGCGCGCTATCCCAATCTTCTGGTCAATGGCGCCAACGGTATCGCCGTGGGTATGGCGACCAATATCCCGCCGCATAATCTCGGCGAGGTGATCGATGCCTCGCTGGCGCTGCTGGACAATCCGGCGCTCAGCGATGAGGAATTCCACGAATTGCTGCCGGGTCCGGATTTCCCGACGGGTGGTTTGATCCTCGGTCGTTCCGGCGCCCGCAACGCGGTGCAGACCGGGCGTGGATCCATCGTCATGCGCTCGAAGACCGAAATCGAGGAAGTTCGCAAGGACCGCCAGGCCATCATCGTCACCGAGATTCCTTACCAGGTGAACAAGTCGACGATGATCGAGAAGATCGCCGACCTGGTGCGCGAGAAGAAGATCGAGGGCATTGCCGATCTGCGTGATGAAAGTGACCGCTCGGGTATCCGTGTCGTCATCGAGCTCAAGCGCGATGCCAATGCGGACGTCATCCTCAACCAGCTCTATCGCTGGTCGCCGATGCAGACGAGCTTTGGTGCCAACATGCTGTCGCTGGTCGATGGCCGGCCGCAATTGCTCGGCGCGCGCGAGATCATCCAGGTCTTCCTGCGCTTCCGCGAGCAGGTCGTGGCCCGACGTGCCAAGCATGAGCTCAACAAGGCTCGCGACCGGGCCCACGTCATCGTCGGCCTCGCCCTGGCGGTGGCCAATATCGACGAAGTCATCGCCCTGATTCGCAATGCGCCCAACCCGGCTGAGGCCCGTGCCCAGCTGATGGCGCGCGACTGGCCGGCTGCTGATGTGGCGCCGCTGGTCGAGCTGGTGGCTGATCCGCGTTCCATCCTGACCGATAAGGGCACCCTGCGCCTGACCGAGGAGCAGGCCCGCGCCATTCTCGAGCTGCGCCTCAACCGTTTGACCGGTCTGGGCCGTGAGGAGCTCGGCAATGAAGCGGCCAAACTGGCGGAAGAGATTGCGGACCTGCTGGACATCCTGCGCTCGCGCGTCCGCGTGTTGCAGATCATCCGCGATGAGATGACCGAGGTGCGTGACAACTTTGCCACCCCGCGCCGCTCCGAGTTCACTGACGCCGGTCTCGATTTCGAGGATGAGGACCTCATCCCGCGCGAGGAGATGGTGGTGACGGTGACCCATGGCGGTTATGCCAAGCGCACCGCCCTGTCGGACTACCGGGCCCAGCGCCGCGGCGGCAAGGGCCGCTCCGGCATGGCGACCAAGGACGAGGATTTCATCTCCACGCTCTTCGTCGCCTCAACCCATTCACCGCTCCTGTTCTTCTCCAACAAGGGCATGGTCTACAAGACCAAGACCTGGCGCCTGCCGCTGGGTGCGCCGAATACCAAGGGCAAGGCATTGGTGAACCTCCTGCCGCTGGATCAGGGCGAGACCATCACCTCGATCATGGCGCTGCCGGAGGATGAGAGCAGCTGGGCCGATCTCAATGTGATGTTCGCCACCAAGTCCGGCACCGTGCGCCGCAACAAGCTGTCCGACTTCGTCCAGGTCAATCGCAATGGCAAGATTGCGATGAAGCTGGAGGGCGAGGATGAGCGCATCATCGATGTCCGCCTGTGTACCGAGGATGATGATGTCTTCCTGGTCTCCGACAAAGGCCGGGCGATCCGCTTCCCGGTTACCGATGTGCGTGTCTTTGCCGGCCGCAATTCGATCGGTGTGCGCGGCATCCGTCTCGGTGCCGAGGATACGCTGATCTCCATGGCCATCCTGCGCCATGTCGAAGTGACTTCGCCGGAAGCCCGCGCCTATATGAAACACGCGACGGCCATGCGTCGTGCCCTGGGTGATGACGAGGCCGAGATGCCCGCCGTCGAGCCGGGTGAAGAGGGCGAAGAGGCGGCCCTGTCGCCGGAACGTATTGCCGAGCTGGGCGCGGCGGAGCAATTCCTGCTCACCGTCGGAGCTGACGGCATGGGCAAGCGCTCCTCGGGCTATGATTATCGCGTCATGGGCCGTGGCAATCAGGGCGTCGCCGCACAGGACCTGTCCCGCGGTGCCATGCTGGCAGCCAGCTTCCCGGTCGAGGATGCCGACCAGATCATGGCCGTCACCGATGGTGGTCAGCTGATCCGCTTCCCGGTCGACGGGGTGCGCATTGCCGGACGCTCCACCCGGGGTGTGCGTCTGATCCGCTTGAATGAAGGTGAAAACGTCGTCGCGGTTGTCAGAATTGAAGATGCGGGCGATGAAGAGGGCGACGACGCCGAAACCGGCGACAACACGGCCTCTGAAGGCGGCGAAAGCGAGACCTGATCCATGTTCCGCACGGCACTCTATCCCGGCACGTTTGATCCTCTGACCAACGGCCATCTCGATATCATCCGCCGTGCGGTGAAACTGGTCGACAAGCTGGTTATCGGTGTGGCGATCAATGAGGCGAAGAAGCCGCTCTTTGATCTGGAGGAGCGGGTTGCGATGGTCGAGGCCGAGGTCGAGGACCTGCGCGAGACGGCCGAGATCGAGGTGCGGCCGTTTGAGGGCCTGCTGATGCATTTTGCCGAGGCTGTGCGGGCGCAATCCATCGTCCGCGGGCTTCGCGCCGTGTCGGATTTCGAGTACGAATTCCAGATGGTCGCTATGAACCAGAAGCTCAATGATGATATCGAGACTGTCTTCCTTATGGCCGATCCCCAGCACCAGGCCATTGCATCGCGCCTGGTGAAGGAAATTGCCGCACTGGGCGGTGACATTACGGCCTTTGTGCCGCCGGCCATCGAGCGCCGACTGAAGGAGCGTTTTGCGTGATCATGCGTTTGTCTTTTGCCACCCTGGCCAGCCTCGCGCTGGCAACCACGGCCTGTGCCCGCGAGGCGGAAACGGCAGAAACCGGGAGTGAAGGCGCTGCGGCTGTCGCCGTCAGCCAGGAAGCCAGCGCGGCCCCGGTCTTTGATTTCCCGGAAGATGCCTGGCGCGACCTGGATCCGGAGAACACGCTTTATATCGAAACCAATCACGGCCTTGTGGTCGTCGAGCTGGCCCCGGAATTTGCGCCTGCCCATGTCGAACGCATGAAGACGCTGGCGCGTGACCAGTTCTATGATTTCCTGGTCTGGCACCGGGTGATTGACGGCTTCATGGCCCAGGCCGGCGGTACCCGCTCCAATCCGAGCCACCGGACCGACCTGCCATCGCTGCAGGCCGAGTTCACCGTTCAGCGGGGTCCGGAACTGGCGATTTCCGAGCTTATGCCGCGCCAGGTCAGTCCGACCCTGCCGCAGATCGGCCAGGCTGGTTTCTGGAATTCCTTCCCGGCTGGCACCCAGCCGATTGCCCAGGCCATGATCACGGCGACCGGCCAGGTTCAAAGCTGGCTGCTGCATTGCCAGGGCGCGGCCGCCATGGCGCGCACCAGTGATCCCAACAGCGCCGGCAGCCAGTTCTACATCACCCGTGGTGATGCCGAGCATCTCAATGCGACCTACACGGTCTGGGGCCGTGTGCGTTATGGCCAGGAGGCTATCAATGCGATTGAGGAAGGTACGCTGTTCGAGACCGAGGGCTTTACCCCGGATGTGATCCGCTCCATGCGCGTCGAGGCGGATATCGCCGAAGACGAGCGCACCAATATCCAGGTCGTTGACAGCACTCATCCCGCTTTCAATGCCTATCTCGACAGTCTGCGTGACGCTTCGGGTGCTCTGCCCGACGTTTGCGAAATCGATATTCCCTCCCGCATTCAGGATTAGGACCCATGGCTGAAGAACAACTCGTATTCACCGTCGACGGCGGCGATGTCATCATCAAACTGCGCCCGGACCTGGCGCCCAAGCACGTGGCGCAGATCACCAAGCTGGCCAAGGACGGCTTCTATGACGGGCTGACCTTCCACCGCGTGATTGACGGTTTCGTGGCCCAGGGCGGTTGCCCGAATGGCAATGGCATGGGTGGTTCCGGCACCAATATCCCGGCCGAGTTCTCTGCCGAGCCGCACAAGCGCGGTACCATGTCCATGGCCCGCGCCGCTGATCCGGATAGCGCATCGAGCCAGTTCTTCATCTGCCTGGATGATGTGCCTTACCTCGACAATCAGTACACGGTCTGGGGCGAAGTCATCTCCGGCATGGAACATGTCGATGCCCTGCCGAAGGGGGAGCCGCCGGCCAGCCCGGGCAAGATCGTCAAGGCGAGCGTCGTCGAGGCGTAGGCCGATTTGTTTCTGATTGAGCGGGGCGGTTCCAGATCTGGAGCCGCCCCGTTTCATTTTCGGTCTGGGCGCTTGCGATCAGGCGTTCGCGGACAGTGCGGCGAGACGCCGCGTCAAATGCCCGGTCAATTCCTGTTCCGCCGCGAACCGGTCGGTCTCGTTTTCAAGCAAGCGGTTGGCATAATTGATCATGACGCGCGTGGTGGAGACAAAGTCCGCCGCCTCGACATTCCACTGCGCATGAGTGCTGTCGGGATGATAGCGCTTTCGCAGTCCGCCGCGCGGGGCGTAGGTGAATCGCCCGACAAAGGCGAGACCGGCCAGCCAGGCGCGTTCGGAATGTATGAGCCGGTCGGTGCGCTCAATCCATAATCGATGCCGTCTGACTGCTGCAGCTCGAACCAGTCCTTTGAACGCGCCGCTGAAACGGCCGGTCGAGAACAGCCGGGCGCCCTCAAGCCGGTCCCATGGCTCTCCATTGCGCTCGGCTTCGTCGAGATTGAGTTCATTTCTTGCCGGCAAGGGCTCGCCTTCAAGCGTCTCGGCATGAACCGGCCCGAAGCTCAAAACCGCGTCGGGGGTGTCCAGAAGGGCCTGATGCAGGGCGGCCAGATCTTCCAGCCCGCTCATGTCATCGTGCGGTAGAATGCGAAAGAACTCGGTCTCGCACGCCTTGATCAGCACATTGATATTGGCAACCCAGTCGCCGCCTGTGTCGTTCGCCAAAACGCGAATATTCTCGTGGCCAGCATAGCGTTGGCGCAGCCGTTCGGCGCAGTCATCATGGCCGTGCTGATCGGAGAGCAGCACCTTCACACCCTGATCCAGCACCGCATCGATATTGCCGCAAATATTCTCGAAAAACCGGTTGGAGCGGTAGAGCGGGATGAGAGAGTGATTGACGAGACCATGTCACAGAACATCCAGCAGCATGTTGGCGGCAGCAAGCGCCGCAGACGGCGCGGTACAGTATTTCCCGGTATCGACACTGATCCAGTTGCCGACTGAGCGCGGTCCGATCCGGTAGCGTTGATGCAGTTCGCTGTTGGCGTCGGTTATATCGCTGCTGCCGCGCGCCATGATAAAGCCGCCGGCGATGTCGATGTCAGTCGCCTTGTCGGCCGCGCAAGCGAGGCCGGGAATAATTTCGCCGAGGGCGGCCAGCGTTTCACGGTAACGCGCCGAGCGGTCGGTTGCAGCGATGATGTGTTCAAGCGAACCGGTATCCAGGTCCTGCGTTTCCGCCAGCTTGCAGGCGGGATACCAGGACAGGTAAAAACGCCCATCGCCATGATTGACCACATCGCCATAGGGCCCGGAGACGAAAGTCGCTGTGGGGATGGTGTCGATCTGGCCGGGCGGCAGGTTGAGCGTGATCGCCAGCTTGTACCGCATCAATTGCGCCGCCGCGGGCGGCAGGCCGGCACTGGCGTCAATCTGCAAACGGTTTTGCCACAACGCGTTGATGACGAAATCGGCACCAAGGTCGCGGCATCCGTCCGGGTGATCTAGCGAGAGTATGTAGGTGTCATGCTTACCGCCTCTCGCGCTCTGCACACGGGTATTCCACAATGGCGTAATGCGCGGACAGGTCTTGATGGCATTCCGGACAGCGTTTGCGAGGCTGCGGGTGTCCACCGAGACTTCATTCGTCTGGAAGGCTGCGGTGACACAGTCTGGATTGAAGCGTGAGGCCAGCTCTGCGGAGTTCAGCCGGCGGGCCGGGGCAAAGCCGCCGGGCCAGTCGGCGGGCGCGCCGGGATAGGCCGCAATCGCTGCGTCGACACGTGCAAGGTGGTCTTCGATCGCGGTCGTGTGCAGCCGGGAGTCTGCCATCACGCCATAGATGAAGGGGCGTGACCACGCGGCCGGCGGGATGGAATGTCCGGTCAGCTCCTCCACGATCCGGATAAAGCTCAGACTCCCCTCGATCATCCGGGCATAGGTCTCGCCGCTCTGGTCTGCGCCATAGACATAGCCCAGATGCAACTTGCCCTCATTGTGCAGGCTCGCACCACGCATCGCGTCCGCCGCTGCATCGATCAAGATGACGTCAAACCCGGTGCGAGCGAGCTTCAGCGCGGTCAGGCTGCCAGCGAGACCTGCGCCAAGAACGGCAATCCGGCCTGTTGAAGAGGGGGCAAGAGCGCGGTCACTCATACGGGTTTCCAGACAGGTTCAAGCCGAAATCCGGCCGCATGAATCGGCCGAGCTGAGTGACAATATTGCTTGGGCGCAATCGGGGTATCGATTACTGCAGCTGCCATGCGCGTTTCCGATTTCGATTTCCATCTCCCCGAGGAGAATATCGCTCTGCGCCCCGCCCGGCCGCGCGATAGCGCACGCCTGCTGCATGTCGCACCCAATGGGGCGCTCGACGACAGGGGTGTGCTGGATCTGCCTGACCTGCTGCAGCCCGGCGATGTCCTCGTGTTCAACGACACCAAGGTGATTCCGGCCGCGCTTGAGGGGATCCGCCCGGCTCGTGCCGTTGGCGGGGGCGGGGATGTCACGCTTGAAGTCAATCTGCACAAACGCGACGGCACCGATGGCTGGCGCGCCTTTATCCGCCCGGCCAAGCGCGTGAGGGAGGGCGATGAAATCGCCTTTGGCGAGGCGCTGAAGGCCGTTGTCGAAGCCAAGTATGAGGGCGGCGATACGCTCTTGCGCTTTGATTATTCCGGCGCTCAGCTGGATGAGGCGATTGCCGCCACCGGCGCGCCGCCGCTGCCGCCCTATATCGCTTCCAAGCGTGATGTCGATGAGCAGGACGTTGAGGACTATCAGACCGTCTATGCGAATGAAGAGGGCTCGGTCGCAGCCCCGACGGCGGGTCTGCATTTCACTGATCGTCTGCTCAAAGCGCTCGATGAGCGCGGTGTGATTCCCGTCCATGTGACCCTGCATGTCGGCGCGGGCACTTTCCTGCCGGTCAAGGTCGAGGACACGGACGATCATGACATGCATTCGGAATGGTGCACGATTTCCGCTTCGGCTGCGGAACAGATCAATGTGGCCAAGGCGGCGGGGCGCCGTGTCATTGCGGTTGGCACGACGGCGCTTCGGACGCTGGAGAGCCTGGCCGATGGCAAGGGCCGGGTGCGCGCGGGTAGCCGCGACACTGATATCTTCATCACGCCGGGCTATGAGTTCCAGGTCATCGATGCGCTGATGACCAATTTCCACCTTCCCAAATCGACGCTGTTCATGCTGGTCAGTTCGATTTGCGGTCTCGATGTCATGCAGCGCGCCTACGCCCATGCCATCGAGACCGGCTATCGTTTCTATTCCTACGGCGACAGCTCGCTGCTGGAACTGGCGGCGGACTAGCCCGGGCAGCGGGGCAAGGCGTTATCGACCTGTACCGATGTTAAGCGGGTCCGGGTGCGAAGAACATTGCGCGATCCGCGGCCGGCTGTGGTTTGCGCCTCTTCCTCGACGACACCGCGTTCTCCCACGATACCGCGCTCTCCGACGATACCGCGCTCTCCGACGATACCGCGCTCACCGACAATCCCGCGCTCACCAACGAACCCGCGCTCTCCCACAATACCGCGCTCTCCGACAATCCCTCGCTCACCAACGATGCTGCGGCGATTGAGGCGTGCGCGAGCCGGTTCACCGGTGGCAACGCGCTGGTAGCAGACCCCTTCACCGTCTGGGCAAAGGCGCTCGACGCGGGCTGCATTGCCATCGGATAGCTGGCACTGCCCGGCCGGGCGCCATTCCTCGGTCGGAAACCACTCCTCGGTCGGGAACCATTCTTCAGTCGGAAACCATTCCTCGGTCGGAAACTCGATCCGGCCAACATGCTGAACCCTGGTCGAGGTCCAGTCGACGCCGGGGAACAAGTCGGGTTGTCCAGCCAGTAAATCCCGACGGGGATAGACGGCGTCGGGAACCGGCTCGGACGCGACGCGAAGGGCGGACGGATCGACCTGGGTGGTAACGGGCGGCAGGTGCCGACGGTGGCTGGAGGCCTGCCCCGTGGCCGGGTCTTGCTGAATATCAGTCATCAACAGGCTGGCAGCCGTGATCAGAAAAATGCTCATAGTGTTTCCCCCTCGGCCCTAGCGCGGGCAATGATTGCTGGATGAGATGTCGAATGCGGACAACTGATAGGGCCATTGCACTGAAGCAGCGGTCCGGCGCGGGCTCTGGACCTGGCCCATGTCATCGCGGAAGACTTCCGTTTCGGTATTGGCGGTCGCGCTGAGATCGCTGCCGATATTTTCCCGCTCTACGCCGCGCCGGCGCGTGGCGCCGGTCGCGCCGCTGCCGGGCTGGTGTACGCCCCGGCCATCACCGGAGGGTGCCTGGGCGAAGAGGATTTTCTGGTAGTAGAAATTGACCTCTTCGGTCGGGCGTTCATTGTTATTGCCGCGGGCGCGGTAGACATAGCCAACCTGACCATTGCGGCCCTGGCAATGCCCTGCGGGCTGCCAGTCGACGCCGGGAAAGGCAGTGGCGTCGACCTGGCGAATCTCGATGCCGCTCCAGTCCACGCCGGGAAAATGATTGGGCTGTCCGGCGAGCAGATCATTGGCCGGATAATTTCCGGCGGCCCGGACGGGCTCATAGGTGCGCCGACCAGTGGCTAGGCCGGAGCCGCGCTCACGTTGCTGAAAATCTGCATCGGTGGCCAGAAGGCTGGCCGCTGCCATCAAAAGAAAACTCATCTCTACCTCCCCGTTAGAGCGAATATGCTAGCATATATTCCCCTGCGTCTGAGCTGAAGATGAACGCCATGGCTTTCGCTTTGGCCCAAGGCGGACTAGAAGCGCGCCCCATGAGCGCATTTCCTTACACGATCAAAGCGACCGACGGCGCGGCCCGTTCCGGTGTCCTGACCACTTCGCGCGGCGAGATCCGTACTCCGGCCTTCATGCCGGTCGGCACGGCCGGCACGGTCAAGGCGCTGTATATGGATCAGGTCAAGGAGACCGGGGCCGATATCATCCTGGGCAATACCTATCACCTGATGCTGCGTCCTGGCGCGGAGCGGGTGAAGAAGCTCGGCGGGCTGCACAATTTCTCCACCTGGAAAGGCCCGATCCTCACCGATAGCGGTGGCTTCCAGGTCTGGTCGCTGTCCAAGCTGCGCAAGATGAGCGAGGAGGGGGTGACCTTCTCCTCGCATATCGACGGGTCGAAGCATTCGCTGACCCCGGAACGCTCGATCGAGATCCAGGCCGACCTGCTGGGCGCTGACATCTCAATGCAGCTGGATGAATGCACCGCCTTTGGCTGCTCCAAGGACGAGGCCGCCTCCTCGATGGAGCTCTCCCTGCGCTGGGGCGCGCGCTCCAAGGCCGCGTTTGGCGAGCGGTTTGACCAGGCGCTGTTCGGGATCGTCCAGGGCTCCGTCTTTGACGATCTGCGCCGGGAAAGCGCCGAGCGTTCGATCGAGACCGGTTATGACGGCTATGCCATTGGCGGGCTGGCGGTTGGCGAAGGCTTTGAGCTGATGTGCCAGGTGCTCGACTTCACCACCCCGCACCTGCCGGTCGAACGGCCGCGCTATCTGATGGGCGTGGGCAAGCCGATTGATCTGGTGGAAGCCGTAGCCCGCGGTGTCGACATGTTTGACTGCGTGCTGCCGACCCGGTCAGGCCGGCATGGCCAAGCCTGGTCGGATTATGGCCCGATCAATATCAAGCGGGCCGAATTCATCGAGGACGACACGCCGCTCAATCCGGAGCTCAACTGTCCCGCCAGCCGCGATTATTCCAAGGCCTATCTCAACCATCTCTTCCGCTCGGGCGAATACCTCTCGGCCATGCTGCTCAGCTGGCACAATATCGCTTACTTCGAGGACCTCACCGCACGCATGCGCGCGGCCATCGAAGCGGGCGAGTTCGCGGCCTTCCGGGCTGAATTCAATGCGCGCTGGGCGCAGGGGACCTCGAAGGGCTAGCGACTGGCGTTATGGCTGCCGTCGGCTTCCTCGATCAGGCCATAGGCTTCAAACGCCCGTTCCATATAGCTTTCCGGGCAGCCAAACCCGTCATAAAGCCCGCGCAGATAGGCGCGACGGCGCTGGGCGTGGTCGCGCTGTTCCTGCGCTTCACGTTCAATCCGTCCGGCACCGCCGATAAAGCGGACAACCGGGCGCACCGGGTTGAGGCCGACAATGGTCGAGCGATACAGACCTCGGGTCGCATCGGCGGCGGCGCCGGGGGCCTGACGCGCCGCATGGGCACCCCGTCCGATCCAGGTCTCGTGTTCATGGTCGGCTTCTTCTTCGATGCGCCGCTCTTCCTCGATATCCGGGCCGAGAACCACGGTCAGCCGGGCAATATCGCGTGACACGGTCGAGCAGCGCCGGCGCGACCCCTCACCGCCATAGGGGGTGGGCACGGTGTCATCGCCTTCATCGACCATGATCTCGCCTGGACGCTGGCGCGGCAGGCCGACCGCATCTTCCACCGCCGTGCGGGTCTCATCGCGCGCAAAACCGCCCGCCTGGCTCGCCCGGTCCCTTGTGGAACTGCACGCACTCGCCGCTAACGCCGCGAGAACACATGCGAAAATCTGAACTCTCCCCGTCATGCAAACCATCATACAAATGATTGTGACGAAAACGCATCAAAAATACTGAAATCGATCAGCAAATGCGCATTGACCACACAGATTCGCGCGTATACGTTCCGCGCTCTTCCGAAACGGGAGCCGATAGCTCAGCTGGTAGAGCATCTGACTTTTAATCAGACGGTCCAGGGTTCGAATCCCTGTCGGCTCACCATTTCAATCCTTTCCAGCAATTGTCAGCGCGCTCGAAACGCCTACTCTTCTCTACAAACGGGGAGGGCTTCATGCGTTTGTTCAAATTCTTTGCGGTGCCAGCTGCGCTGGCCGGACTGGTGGCTTGCGGGCAAACGGACGAGGCGCCGCCCGTCGTGGACGACACGACCACGCGGACGATCAGCCAGGGCGAGCTGGTCGGTTTCACCAATGCAGCCGGTGCACAGGTCTGGCGCGCTGTGCCGTATGCCGCCGCGCCTGTCGGTGATTTGCGTTGGCGCGCGCCACGGCCGGCGGAAGCGTTCGAGACCCGTTTTGAAGCCCTGGAATTCGGTCCGCGTTGTCCGCAGATCACCAATGCGCTCGATGAGGGCGAGGGGCTTGAGGCGGGCCAGATCATCGGTAACGAGGACTGCCTGACCCTGGATATCTACGCCCCGCCGGACACGCAGCCGGGTGATGACCTGCCGGTGATGCTGTGGATCCATGGCGGTGCCAATACCTGGGGGCGTTCCTCGGCCTATGATGGGTCGCAACTGGCCATCGACCGCGATGTGATTGTCATCGCCATGCAATACCGGCTCGGGCCACTCGGCTGGTTTGCCCACCCGGCGATCCGTTCTGATGCCGAAACAAGTGAGGACGCGGCCGCCAATTTCGCCGTGCTCGACATGATCGCCGCGCTGGAATGGGTGCAGGCCAATGGTGAAGCCTTTGGCGGTGACACCTCGCGTGTGACGATATTCGGCGAGAGTGCCGGCGGGCATAATGTCGCCGCGCTTCTGGCCAGTGCGCCGGCGCGTGGGCTCTTCCATGCCGCGGTCATCCAGAGCGGCAGCACCCGCACTGTGACGCTGGAAGAGGCCGAACAGACGGCGCCGAACTCCGCCATCGATAGGGCCAATGTCTTTGCCGGGCCGGATGCCGATGCTGCCACGATCCGGTCGACGCCGCTGAACACGGTCTATGAGGCCTATCGTGCGGCCCTGGCCGAGGGCAGCAATCTGCCGCGCATGATCGAGGATGGTGTGGCCATTCCCGAAGGCGGCATCCTCGCTGCGGCACTGACACCGGAGGGATTTGCACCGGTGCCGGTCATTACCGGGGCCAATCTCGACGAAATGAAACTGTACGGCCTGCTCAACCCGCTACTGGTTAACCGTATCGGCCCGTTCATCTGGGCCAAGGACCGCGATGTCTATGATGCGGTGTCGGAATATCCCAGCCGCCTCTGGCGCGCCCTGGCGGTGGATGAGCTCGCCATCGCCCTGAACGCGGCCGGGCATGATCAGGTCTGGGCCTATCGTTTTGACTGGGACGAGGGTGGGAGTTTCCTGGTGACCGATTTGGCCCACCTCATGGGGGCGGCCCACTCGATGGAAATCCCCTTCGTGTTCAACCATTTCGAATTCTACGGCCAGCTCGATCCGATCCTGTTCAATGGCTCGAACGCTGCGGGGCGGGCCGATGTTGCAGGGGCCATGGGGCGTCACTGGGCCAGCCTGGCTGCGACGGGGCGCCCGGGCGCGGATTGGGCAGCCTGGAGCGAGGCGGGGAGCTTGATGCGCTTTGACACGGTTGAGGGTGGCGGCGAGATGATGTCCGGTGTTGAAACACCGGCGCAGATCGCGGCTGACCTGGCCAGTGATGACCGCCTGACCGATGATCTCAAATGCGCCGTTGCCGCGTCGATCCTGTCGCGTGATCCGCAATTGCGGCCGGACTTCGATGCGGTGCTGACCTGCTAGCCGGTACTAGGCCTTAACCGGGGCCGCGATGTCTCGCATGAGATAGCACAGGCAGTCCTCGCGCAGGATCTGCGGGTCCTGGGTCAGCATGGACGGGGTGATGGCGCGCGCTAGCCGGATCACCTCGCCTTCACGCGTGAAGAAGCGCTCGGTGATGTCTTCCCGCTCGGCATTGAGCACGCGCAGGACCGGGGCCGGGACGCGGCTGGTGGCGAACGGCGTGCCGGCTTCGAGCGGCGTGAAATTCCAGCGTTCAAGATCAGCGGGAAAGACCAGGTCCGCATCGGAGGTTTCGGTGAAACCGAAGGAGACATGGCGCGCCAGCTCGACCCGCCCGATGGTCTCGTAAATGCTGACCTCGCGGTCGAGGCCGGAGGCGCGGAAGGCGTGCAGGTGCAGCGTGTCGAGGACAAGGTCGAAGGCGCGTTCAATGCCGCGCGCATCACCCGACTTGCCGGCCTCTACCGTGACCGACGGGCAGATCTTCGACATTGCCATTGAGATCACGCTGGAAGGATTGTTGAAGGTCACCAGGGTCGGGCTGAACAGGGATCCCAGATGCAGGAATTCCGGCTCCAGCCGGTTGACGCAGGCATAGTGCGGGTTGAGGCCGGTATTGTTGTGGATGTCGATGGCGGCAAAGGGCTGAGCCGCGCGTACTTCGGCGAGGACCTGTTGCGCCAAGTCATGTTCGCGGTCCCGGCCGCCTTCCCAGATGCGGTTATAATCCGGTTGACCGCTGAGATGCCGGACACCGGCCTCGGTCGCAGTGACATTGCCGACGAAGACGAGCAGGGGGCGCGGCAGTTTGTGGGTGCGCATCCAGTGCGCCAGGCGCTGCAGCACGTAAAACCCGGTCGTCTCATTGCCGTGCAGCAAGACCGACAGGAAGACCGGCGCACCGGCGAGGCCCGTGAGCTCGATCAGCGCAGAGTCGGGAAAGACGGAACGGATATCGCGCGGCCCGATACGCAAAAGCGCGTCGGGCAGGGCGTCATACCGGGCCAACGGCAGGGCTAGATGGTCCATCGATGAACCGGGGCTCCTTCCTGCTGGCGGGCAAGATAGTCGAGAATGAGCTTTTGATGGTCATTGCCATTGCAGTTGGCATGGGCGCGCTGCCAGGCGGCGCCGGTCTGACCATTGCGGCTGCGGCCGCGGATAATGTCGATCGCGCTCTTGGCATCCATGGCCGCAACCCCCGCCTTGACCAGGGCCTGCTCAGCCGCGTCGGCCAGGCGCTCACGGATCAGAACCTGGGTATTGATCACCTCGCCATCAAGCCAGACCAGATCGGCGCTCAGGCCTTGCTTGGCGCCGGCATAGAAATTCCGCCGGGCCATTTCAAACGGCAGACGGTCCGCCAGGTTTTCCTCGTCCCGCAGATGCAGGATGAGTCCGATGCAGAACGCGGTGTTGGCCACCATGTCAATGACGGTCGGGCCGGCCGGCATGACCCGGTTCTCCAGCCGCAGGTGCGGGGTCTTGCCCTTGCCGGGGTAGAGGATCGGCCGCGTCCAGCGCCAGATGGTTCCATTGTGCAGGTTGAAATGCACTAGGTGCTCGTCGGGCGTGTCCGAGACCATCGGCAGGAAGGGCGGATAGCCGTCGAGATTCTCCAGGAAGAGTTCCATCATGGAGCTGCGCAAATGGTTCTGGCCGAACGAGACCCGGTTGGCTCGGCGGCCATCGGCCTGACGGTAGCCGGGCAGGTTGACGGCAGACTCAAAGGCCGGGATCCGGGTCTCCTCCCACAGCCGGCGGCCATACAGGAAGGGGGAGTTGGAGCTGATGGCGATCAGCGGCGCCGAGGCGATCTGTGAGGCGTTATAGCTGGCGGCCGCATTGTCCTGGGTCAGCATCAGATGGACCTGGAGCGAGGTACAGGCGGCCTCGATCATGAGATGGTCCTGCACTAGATCGAGACGTTCGCGGCCGTCGATGGCGATGGTCAGTGGCGCACCGCCGCGCAATTGGAACAGACGGTCATTGAGCAGGCGATAGCGTGCCGACTCGGTAATGGTCTCGAGCGACAGCATCGGTTCACGCAAGGTGGCAGGAATGCCGGTCATCAAAGGCGTAAGCTCGAGGCTTTCGGCGGCGTCGCTGGCGGCTTTCCAGACCCGGCTCAGCCGCGCCGTCATGTCGGCGAAAACACTGCCCCCCAGTTCCGCTGGCGGGGCGTTGTACTCAAAATTGAAGGCAGCCAGTTCCGGCACCATCAGTGGATCGTCGAGGATGTTGAGAAACTCGATATTGCGGGGGCTGGGCAGCCCGTCACGATCGACCAGCCAGGCCTCGACTTCAAGACCGATACTGGGTGTGTCGGGCGCCTCGAACGCCTTGTCCCTGAACCAGGTCATGGCGAGCTTGCTCTCAGCGCGCAACCGCTCCTGGAAAGCGCCTTCGTCGAGGCGTTCGTCCGACGTAATCTCGCGGCCCATGGATGTCCTCCCTTTATATGAGGGTATTGAGGCCCGCGCCGCTTGACCATGCGACCAAAAAGCCGCGCTTTCATAAAGTTTCTCCTGCAAGCGTCGGAAATGGGTATTGGAATCGATTTTGCTTGGTTAAGATAAGTTAAGATCTCGGGGGACGACTGGTGCGAGCAGTCCTGACCACATTGATGTGCCTGGCCGCCTTTGCCTCACCGGTAATGGCACAGGACCCGGATGGCCCGGGCATGCCGGCGCCGGTGGTCGAGGATATCGCACCGGAACCGGAGGTGCCCTTGCTCGCCATGCCGTCGCGTGCGGCGTGGAGCGAAACCCATATCGACGCCCTGGCGGGGCAATTGTTCGAAGCGCCCAGTCATGGCCTGCCCTCGCTCGACGATACTGCGTTCATGCTCTCCAATCCCACCATTGCGCTGGCTGACCGTGCCGCCATGGCCGAGCGGGCTTTCATGCGCTTTGGCGGCTGGTTGCGGTTCGGGCTGGTCGACCAGGAGAGCCTCGAGACCCGCCAGCTGAACAATGCCGAGCGCAATATCCTGATTGACGGGTTGGCAAGTGCCCTGGATAGCGGCGATTTTGCTGCCGTGCTGGCCGAGTTTGCGCCTCGGGTGCGCGATTATGACATCCTGCGCCGGGAGATGATCCGGCTGACGGCGCTGCAGCCGATCTGGCCGACCATTGAAACCGGAGCGTCGCTGACGCTGGGCGATAGCGGCCCGCGCGTGGATCAATTGCGGGCCCGGCTGGTGGCGGAGGGTCTTTATCCCGGACGCTGGGAAGAGGGCGATGCCTTCGATATGCGCCTGGAAACCGCCGTGCGCCGGTTCCAGGGGCGGGTCAATCTGGCTCCGACCGGTCGCATGGATCAAAATACGCTGCGCCAGCTCAATATCCAGCCAGAAGCCCGTATTGCGCAGTTGCGCGCCAATATGGAGCAGCGGCGCTGGCGCGATCGCGAGCTGGGCCGGCGCCATATCTGGGTCAATATCGCCGACTTCCATCTCGAGGCCTGGGAAGACGGATCTCTGGTACGCGAGCACCAGGTCATGGTTGGAGGCGTTGCCAGCTCGACCCCGGAATTCTCCGACATGATGGAGTATCTGGTCATCAATCCCTGGTGGGGTGTGCCGACGGGGTCGGCGCGCTCACGTTTCCGGTCAATCCGGCGTAATCCCAATGTCGCCGCCTATCACGGCTTCCGGGTGTTCGATGGGGCCGGGCAGGCCGTGCGCCCCTACGAGATCGACTGGTCGCGGTGGGGCACCAGCAACTGGCCTTACCGGATGTCCCAGGCGCCCGGTCCGACCAATCCGATGGGCGAGGTCAAGTTCATCTTCCCCAATCGCTATAATGTCTACATTCACGACACGACGGAGCGCGACCAGTTTGTCCGTACTCGGCGTGATTTCTCCGCTGGCTGTATCCGGGTCCAGGACCCGTTTGCGCTGGCCGAGTGGATTCTCGATGGCCAGGACGGCTATGACCGGGCGCGCCTCGATGAGGTGGCTGCCGGCAACTCCCCAGACGTGGTCTGGCTCGACGAGCAATTGCCGGTTCACATCGCCTATTGGACCGTTGTCGGCGATAGCGATGGCGAGGTGCGCTATCTGAATGACCTTTATCGGCGTGATAGCGCTCTCATTTCTGCATATGTGCGGGCCTTTGACGCGTTCCAGCCTGATCAGAGCGCCGTCGCGGCTGTGCATGAGTCGCTGGAAGCGGCGCTTCATTAACCGGAAAGGTTCGAGAGGCGCGACAAAGGCGCACGCCAGAGGGGAAGCGGCTCGCCTCTGAGGCGATCGGGTGTCGGCCCTGTGTCGCCGCGACGGCAATCGAGATACTATAAAACAATCACTTACGAGATTTTTTGTGCCGGGTGTAGCAGTCTTGCAACGGAACTGATTTTTCGCACCAAATGCCTGAAATCGCGCAGCTTGCTATAGCTTCCGATTGTTAATTGCTGTAGTCAAATTGGTAGGAATGTCCGCAGGGGGCACTCCAAGGAAATTCAGTTCGGTCCAGTTTCGGCCGGATGAGAATTGTTTAGTCACACCAAGGGGGCGCATGCCTCCGGAGGGGGAATGATGAAAACACGGCTTTTCACGGCGGCCGCCGTTGGTGCCATTCTCGCAGCGGCTCCTGCGTTCGCTGACGAAGGCTGGTACGTTCGCGGCGCTGTAGGCTATGGCGCTCCGGGCGATACCGCAGTTTCTGGCGCGCTCGCTGGCGAAATCAACGGCGAAGGCAATCTGCGCGAAGCACTTGCTCTCGGCTATGAGTGGGCTGACGGCCTGCGCATCGAAGGTGAACTCGCTCACCGCTTCAACCAGACCGGCGCGATTGACGGTGGTCCGGAAAGCGACAGCGACTTCCAGATGTGGTCCGCGATGGCGAACATTCTGTTCGACTTCAACCCGGACGGCTCCTACCACCCGTATGTTGGTATGGGTGTTGGTTTCACCGAAACCGATGCGTACATCGTTGGCTTCCCGGGCAGCGTCGTTGTTCCCGGCAGCCTGGTTCAGGTTCACGACGATGACACGGTCTTCACCTGGCAGGTGATGGCGGGTATTGGTTGGGAACTGACCCAGCGTCTGACCCTCGACACCGAATACCGCTACGTCTCGGTTGGTCCGGCTGACTACGAGAACGGCGTGAACGTTGATGCACTGGCCGGCCACGAGGCCTGGGTTGGTCTGCGTTATTCCTTCGCAGCTCCGCCGCCGCCGCCTCCGCCGCCGCCGCCGCCGCCTCCGCCGCCGCCGCCCCCGCCTCCTCCGCCGCCGCCTCCGCCGCCGCCGGATTGTGACGACGTCGACTTCGTCGTCTACTTCGAGTGGGATCGTTCGGATCTGACCGATCAGGCACGTGCCGTGATCGCTCAGGCTGCGAACCAGACCGGTTCTTGCGACGTGACCCGCGTGTCCGTTGCTGGCTTCACCGACCGTTCGGGCGCAGCTGCCTACAACGTGCGTCTGTCTGAGCGCCGCGCCAACGTCGTCCGCGACGAGCTGGTTCGCCTGGGCATCGCCGGCAGCTCCATCTCGATGGAAGCCTTCGGTGAAACGAATACCGCAGTCTCTACGGCTGACGGCGTTCGTGAGCCGCTGAACCGTCGTACGGAAGTGGTTATCACGCTCGACTAATCGTCGATCGTAACCGATTGGAACGGCCCGGCATTTCGCCGGGCCGTTCTTTTTTGGAATAAAATTGCTCAAACAGGCTGCGATCGAGGGCGTTTCGGTCGCTTTTTTTGTGCTGCTGAGTATGGGCTTGACCCGCCCCCTAGACCTCGTCAAATGCCCTCACGGAACACACAGCTCGCGCCTTCGCGAGCCACGGGAGGAAATTATGAGCAAGCCGGACAAACCCTACCGCAAGCGCGATGTCGCCGGTCACGTACTGAGCCCGGAAACCCAGATGATGAGCTATGGGTTTGATCCCAAGCTCTCTGAAATGTCGATCAAGCCGCCGGTCTTCCTGACCTCGACCTTCGCCTTTTCCAGCGCTGAAGAGGGCGCGGCCTTCTTCCGTGTCAATCTCGGCCAGGCCGAAGAGGGGGATCCGGAAGCCGCAGGCCTTATGTATTCGCGTTTCAACAACCCGAATATGGAAGTTCTGGAAGACCGTCTTGCGATCTATGACGGGGCTGAAGAGGCGGCGGTCTTTTCTTCTGGCATGGCCGCGATCTCGACGACGCTCATGGCCCTCGCCCATGCTGGCTCGGTGATCCTGCAATCCACACCGCTCTATGGCGGCACGGAAAGCCTGATCCGCAAGTTCCTGCCCAATTACGGCATCAAGGCGGTTGATTTCGACGCCGGTGCTGAAGAGGCAGACATCATGGTTGCCGCTGAGCAGGCCATGGCCCAGGGCGAGGTTTCGGTTATCTACACGGAAAGCCCGACCAACCCGACCAATGACCTGGTTGAACTGGCCGCCGTCGGCCGTGTCGCAGACTTGATCGCTGAAAAGCAGGGCAAGCGGCCGACCATCGTCACTGACAACACCTTCCTCGGCCCGGTCAATACCTCGCCGCTTTCTCTGGGTGCAGATGTGCTGGTCTACTCGCTGACCAAATATATCGGCGGTCACAGTGATCTGATCGCGGGCTCCGCTGTCGGATCCTCTGAGCTGATGGCCAAAATTCGCGGGCTGCGCGGTTATCTCGGAACCAACCTCGATGCTCACACCAGCTGGATGCTGCTGCGCTCGCTGGAAACGGTAAAGGTCCGCATGGAGGCTGCTGCAGCCGGTGCCCGCAAAGTCGCCGAGTATCTGCGCGACCACCCCAAGGTCCAGCGTGTTCGCTATCTTGGTTTCCAGGAAGAGGGCAGCCGCGATGCCCGCGTCTTTGCAGCCCAGTGCACCACGGCCGGTTCGACCTTCGCTTTCGATCTCGAAGACGAGGCGGCCGCCTTCCGCATGCTCAACGCCCTGCGGGTCATGAAACTTGCCGTCAGCCTCGGGGGCACCGAGACGCTGATTTGCCATCCTGGCTCGACCACGCACCGCGGTGTCGACCCGGCTCTGCGCGAGCGTCAGGGCTTTACCGACGGTCTTGTCCGCATGTCGGTCGGTATCGAGAATCCCGATGATCTGATCGCCGATCTGAAACAGGCGCTGGAACACGTCTGACCGTTTTCACCCCCGCAATGATGTCATTGCGGGGGTGAACCCGCCGCGCGAAACGGCTATCAATTCCCTATGCTAGAACGGGTAGAGCTCAACGCCGACGAGCGCGCGGTCCTCGATTGGATCGACAGCCGCGCTGATCACATGATCGCGACCGTCAAGGACTGGTCCGCGATCAATTCAGGCAGCCATAACGCGGCCGGGCTGGAGCGTATGCGCGCCAAGCTCGAAGAGGCCTTTGCCGAGCTAGGCGGGGAGATTTCCGCGGTCGACCTGCCGCCCTCGACCGTAGTCGAGCGCGATGGCACGGTGACCGAGAAAGCCTACACGCCCTCTTTCCACTGCCGTATCCGACCGCAAGCTCCGATTCGCATCGTCATGACTGGGCACCACGACACGGTGTTCCCGGAAAACAGTCATTTCCAGACCTCGCAGCTGTGGGATGAGGACACGCTCAACGGCCCCGGTGTCGCCGATATGAAGGGCGGGATCATCGTGATGCTGCATGGCCTTTTAGGGCTGCAGCGCTCGCCCTGGAAGGATGAGATCGGGGTCGATGTCCTGATCAGCCCGGACGAGGAAATCGGATCGCGCGGCTCCGCGCCCATCCTCGCTGAACTGGCCTCGGGCGCTGATGTCGGCATGACCTATGAGCCGGCGCTGGCAGACGGGTCTCTGGCCGGGGCGCGCAAGGGCTCGGGCAATTGGGCGCTGAAGGTCTCCGGTCGCGCGGCCCATGCCGGTCGCGAGCACCATCTTGGCCGCAATGCGATCGCCGCGGCCTGCGCTTTCGGCCTCGGTCTTGATGACCTCAATGGCAAGCGGCCGGACGTCACTTTCAACCTGGCGCGAATCGATGGCGGTGGGCCGGAAAATGTGGTGCCGGACACCGCCGTGGCGCGCTTCAACGTCCGTGTCGCCAGCGAGAATGACAAGATCTGGGTCGAAGCCGAGCTGGAACGTCTGCTCGACGAGGTCCGCATCCGCGACGGGATCGAGGCCGAGCTGCATGGTGGTTTTACCCGCCCGCCCAAGCCGATGACACCGGCCAATGCGAAAATGTTCGAGTGGACGCGCGCTGCCGGCGGTGCCATCGGACTGGATATTCGCTGGCAGGACACGGGTGGTGTCTGCGAGGGCAATAATCTCTGGGCTGCCGGTTGTCCCAATGTCGATACGCTGGGTGTACGCGGCGCGGATATCCATTCCGACCGGGAAATCGTGAAACTGTCCAGCTTCGCCGAGCGGGCGAAACTGTCTGCCGTGATGCTGATGAAATTTGCACAGGGCGAATTTGATGCCCGCCAGGCGCGTGCTTTGGCGCGCGGCGAGTAGGCGTCTTTAGGGGGGAAACAGGATGCTTATAGTCCGGGCGGCGCGCCGCACTGATATCGACGCCTTTGTCCAGCTGGCCAAGGAGGCTGGGACTGGCTTTACCTCGCTGGCCGTGCCGCCGGAAGCGCTGGAAGCGCGTCTGGCCAAGTCCGAGGCGGCGTTTGCCTCGCCCGGGACAAAGCAGACCGAGGACACCTATCAGCTCATGCTGGAGGATAGCGAGACCGGCCGCGTGGTTGGCTGTTCGGCGGTCAAGGCAATGGTTGGGGTGTCCAAACCCTATTGGGATTTCAAGATCCTGACCCTGGCCCAGCATTCCGTCGAGGCGGATCGCCGTTTTGATATGGATGCGATGATGCTGGTCAATGACTTTGCTGGCGCGACCGAGGTCGGGACGCTCTTCGTATCCGAGGCCGGGCGTGGCACCGGCGCCGGGCGGCTGGTCGCGCAATCGCGCTATCTGCTGATCGCGGCCGGACGCGAGCGGTTCGGCGAGAAAGTGCTCGCCGAGCTGCGCGGTGTGGTTCACGACGACGGCTCCTCGCCCTTCTACGACGCCGTCTCGCGCCCCTTTTTCCGCATGGATTTTGCCGAGGCCGACAAGCTGAGCGCGTCGACGGACAACCAGTTCATCCTCGATCTGGGCCCGCAGCACCTGATCTATCTCGATCTGCTACCCAAGGCGGTCCAGGACGTGGTCGGCAAGACCCACAAGGACGGTGCCGGGGCCCTGCGCCTGCTGGAGTGGGAAGGCTTCCACTATAACCGCTATGTCGACATCTTCGATGGCGGTCCGCTGGTCTCGGCCTGGACCGAACAGATCCGCACCCTGAATGAGAGCCGTGCCGTGACGGCCCGCGCCGCTTCGGTGGCCGGTGGCGTGTCCGGCATCGTGTCGACAGACCGGGTCGATAATTTCCGTACCTGCCAGACCCAGGCCATGATCGACGGCGATGTGGTCGGGCTGCCCTATGAGACGATGCAGGCGCTTGACCTGCAGGATGGTGAACGCGCCCGCTTCTGGCGCCGCTAAGGATGATGGCATGAACTATATTGATGGAAACTGGGTCGAGGGCAGCGCCGAGGTCATGCGCTCGGACAACCCGGCAGACGGTAGCCTGATCTGGGAAGGCCGGGCCGCCGGTGCCGATCAGGTCGACCAGGCTTTCAAGGCGGCGCGCGCTGCTTTCCCGGCCTGGGGCCGCCGTGCCTATCCCGAACGCGTCGAGATCGTGCTGGCCTACAAGGCCTATCTGGACGCCCACAAGGATGAGCTCGCCGAGCTGATTGCCCGCGAAACCGGCAAGCCGCTGTGGGAAACGGCGGGCGAGGCCGGGGCGATGATCGGCAAGGTCGAGATCTCCCGCACTGCCTACCAGGAACGTACGGGCGAGCAATCGGCCGATACCGCGTTCGGCTATGCGGCCCTGGCGCACAAGCCGGTGGGTGTGATGTTCGTGCTCGGGCCGTATAACTTTCCGGGCCATTTGCCGAACGGGCACATCATCCCGGCGCTTCTGGCGGGCAATACGATTGTGTTCAAACCGTCCGAGATCACCCCGGCGGTGGGCGAGTTCATGGTCAATGCCTTCGAGGCGGCCGGCGTGCCGGCCGGTGTAGTCAATCTCGTCCATGGTGCACGGGATACCGGCGCAGCCGCGCTCGATCATGCCGAGCTCGATGGTGTGCTCTTCACCGGCTCCTGGCCGACCGGGAAATTCATTCATCAGAAATTCGCCGGCCGCACCGGCGTCCAGCTGGCCCTGGAAATGGGTGGCAACAATCCACTCGTGGTCTGGGATGCCGCAGACGCCGAGGCCGCGGCCCGGATCGCCGTCAATTCCTCTTTCATCACCGCCGGCCAGCGCTGCTCCTGCGCGCGCCGCCTGATCGTGCCGCAGGGCGAGGCGGGAGATGCCGTGGTCAATCGCATCGCCGAGATCGCGCGCGAGCTGAGCATTGGAAAATGGGATGCCGATCCGCAGCCCTTTATCGGCCCGCTGGTCTCCGAAAGTGCGGCGCAAGGCGTGCTGGCGGCGCAAGATGATCTTATCAAGCGCGGCGCTAAAATCGTCATCCCGGTTGAACAAAGTGATCTCGGCTCGGCCTTTCTCAAGCCGGGCGTGGTCGATGTCACTGGTGTCGAGGTGCCGGACGAGGAGGTCTTCGGGCCGCTGATCCAGGTTGTCCGCGTTGACAGTTTCGATGCGGCGATCGCCGAGGCCAATAATACCGCCTATGGGCTGTCCGCGGGTCTCGTCAGCGATGATGAAAGCCTGTGGGAGCGGTTCTGGGTGGAAAGCCGAGCCGGTATCGTCAACTGGAACCGTCCGACCTGCGGTGCCGCCTCCAATATGCCGTTTGGCGGTCCGGGGCAGTCCGGAAACCTGCGCCCCAGTGCCTATTATGCAGCCGATTATTGCGCCTACCCGGTAGCCACGCAGGCGGCACGAGAACCGGAGCGGATGAGCGTGCGGGGTCTGGACTAGTCGGGTAGGGTTTTGGACGGCCGAATCACTAGGCGCAGCCATTGTAAATCTTGCGCCTAAGTGGCGCAGACTGTTTGTGAATGTTTTTATGCCTGCAACCGCCTGAAAGACTATCAATAGTCCCGGGCTAAACTGGCCCGTGCCATTGCTGGTCTCTGGTCAGCTGGAAATTTGTGGTAGTTTCGCGCAGTTTTTTGTTGGGGGGCAATAGTGAGCGAGGGTCAACGCGTTCCGATCATCCTGGTGGATGATGACCCGGACGAACATTTCCTGTTCCGAGCCGACCTTGAGGATGCGGGTGTGGATTTTGACTTCCATGCCTTCACCAAGGCGGAGGAGGCGCTTGAGCATTTACGGGCTCAGGCAGGCCAGGCGGCGCTGGTGCTGACGGACCTCAGTCTGGCCGCTGATGGCGCCATGCAGCTTATTCGAGAAACCGCGGACATGCTCCCGGTTGGCGCCATCGGCGTCTATTCCGGCACCCGCAATCCCGAGGCCGAGCAGCGTTACCGCGATGCCGGCGCGCGTTTCTATATCGTCAAACCGGTGACCCGGCAGAAGCTCGAGGAAGTCATCATTGAGGCGCCGGGCCTGCATGCAGAGCGCCGCGAAGATGGCAGCCTGCACATCGTCATCAAGCCGGCAGACCTCTAGGCTCAGCGCCTGGGTCCAGACCTAGACCGCTTCGGCGTGGCCGGTGAGCCCGCCGCTCATGGCGTATTCCTGTGTACCGCGGGAATAGACCTTGTCCCCTTCGACTATATCAGACGGCTTCAACTCGCCCAGGTCCGGCAGACGCTCATAGATCGGCGCGAAGTCGGCATAGGTCGCTTCCATCAGCTCGTCGAAACTGTCGATGACGAAATAGGTCTGCTGGAAATCATCATAACGGTAATCGGTCCGCATGATGCGCTCGAGATCGAAATGGACCCGGTTGGGTGAGCGGGCTTCCAGCGAGAAGATGGATTCCGATTTCGATGACACGATGCCTGCGCCATAGATGCGGCGGCCTTCCGGTGTGTTGATGAGGCCAAACTCCACAGTATACCAGTACAGCCGCGCCATGTTCTGGATGGCGTCGAACTCCATCGAGCGCAGCCCGCCCTTGCCGTAGGCCTCCATATAGTCGGCAAACACCGGCTGGGTCAGCAGCGGCACGTGTCCGAAGACATCATGGAAAATGTCCGGCTCAGGCAGGTAGTCCAGCTTGTGCGGATCGCGGATGAAGCGGCCGGAGACAAACCGGCGATTGGCCAGGTGCTCGTAGAATTCCTTTTCCGGGATCAGGCCGGGAACGGTCACCACGGTCCAGCCGGTCAGCTTTTCCAGCTTCTCATTGACGCGGCGGAAATCGGGAATGCCGCCCTCATTGAGGTCGAGCAGTTCGAGACCCTTGAAATGCTCGGGAGCGGCACGCCCACTCAGCACGCCCATCTGGCGCTCATACAGCTTGCTCCAGATTCCGTGTTCCTCGCGTGAATACAGATCCCACTTCTGGTCGATGGTAAAATCATCGGCCGGGGTCTGTTCGGTCACCACGGGATCATTGACAGGCATGGCTTGCTCCAGGGAACTAGTTTCATTTGAAACTAGTTATAGCTCGGCCACCCCATCCGGCCAATGGTCAAAAGTGCGCAGCGCAGGCCTTCACGCAGGGCCTAGTCCGGCCCGTCGCCATTATCATCATCGGAAGAGCGGCTGCCGAACAGGCCGCGCAAGAGTTGCTCCGCCGGGTCGACCTCTTGCGGTTCGCTATTGCCGTCATCGGAGGCCGGCTCTTCATCCCGCTGGCCCAGGCCGATGGCGTCGAGCAGGCCCTGGCGCAACGCGTCCTCCGGGCTTTGTGCACCGCCATCACCGCCCAGCGCATTGCTCAAGGCACCGCCCAGGAGGGCGCGGCCGACCGCATCGGTATCCACACCGACGGAGACGTCATTGAAACCGCCGCGGATGCGGACCGGAATTTCCACCCCTTGAAGATCAGACGCGCCGCCCTGGCCCTCGATCGAGGCGACCAACCGCGGGCGCATGCGCAGGTCGAGGTTTTGCTCGCCCATATTGACCCAGCCATTGCCGCCCACCCGCAGCAGGGGGCTGAGCATGGACAGATCGTCGGTCGTGGCGCGGCCACCGGTCAGGGTGAAAGAGCCGTTGAGCGAGGAGAAATCGGTTTGCGCCTGGTCCCCGGTCTCGGCCTGGCTCTCATCCTCGCTGCTGGTTTCCGCTTCGCCGGCCGGGGCCGCGTTGAAGAAGCTGTTCACATTGCGGATCGTCTCGGCCAGGTTGATGCCGATAATGGCGCCGTCGCGGAAGGCGAACTGACCATTGCCCGAGAGCGAGCGCATGATCGCCGCTTGGCTGTTACCCGACGCGCGCAGATCGACATTCATGCCGCCGTGACCGGCAAGCCGGTCAAAACCCGCTGCTGCTGTCAGGAAGGGGCCAGCATCAAGCCCGTCAAGATTGGCAGTGACGCGGAAAGAGGGGCGATTAGTGCGATTATTGGCCACAACACGAACCGCACCACTTCCGTCATAAAGGCCGAAACGGCGCAGACGTGCATCCAGGCGGCTGTTTTCGATCGCCACATCCAGATCAACATCGGAGATGTCGACTTCACCATATTCGAACAGGCCGACGGAAAGATCGAGATCGGCATCGATTACACCCAGGCCGGACAGGTCGATGGGGGCTTCGCTCCACGGCGGAATGCCAGCGCCTTCACCATTGCCGGAGCCACCGGTGGACTGTTCGGGGAGATAGGGGGTGATATCGAGTGCCGGGACCGTCAATGCGCCTGTGACGCGCGGGCGCGGGCCGCTGAGGGCAATGTCGAGATCGCCATTCCCTGTAATCTCGTCGAGGCGGACCTGGGCGCCGTTTAGCTCGATCCGCTCAGCGCTGGCGACCAGATTGCCGGAGGCTTCGACCCGTTGCAGCTGATCGCCCGGCGGCAGTTCGCTGCCGGCAAAGGTGGCCAGGCTGCGCAGTGACGGGATTGTGGTGTCGATCGTGCCGGCCAGCACGAAATCAGGGCCTTCGCGAACCAAGCCATCAAAACTTGCCCGCATGATATCTCCGCCGAGACGGAGCGAGATCGGGGTTTCAGCGCCTTCGAACAGGCCGCGCACCGAGCCCAGCTCGGCATTGAAGGTCAATTGCTCGCCATCGGCGTTCAAGGCGCCGGTCAGACCGGCCGGCTCGTCCAGAGATGGCAGGGCAAGGCGGGCATTGAGGCCGCGGATCTCGCGGGTCTGGCCATTGCCGGAATAGATCAGCGTGGCGTTTTCCACCCGGACATCGCCAAAGGAGGCGTCAAAGGGCAGCGCGCCCGGGCGGCGCTCAAAACCCGGTCCGGCGGCCGGCTGGGCGGCCGGGGCGGTGTCGCTGCGGAAGGTCCAGTTATTCCCTCGCGCATTGCTCGAAAGCCGGATCACCGGATCCACGAGGACGAATTCCTCGACCTCCACCGAGCGCGAGAAGAGCGGGATCAGGCGGATGCCGACCCGCAGTTCCGACATCTGCGCCATCGGATCGCCGCCAAAGCCCTCTGCATTCGCGATGCTTACATCACCGGCCCGGATCTCGACCCGCGGTAGTAGTGACAGGCGCATATCCCCGGCCAGCACGACATCACGGCCCAGCGCTGTGGACGCTTCGCTGGCGACGCGCTCGCGATAAGCCTCGGCGGGAATCAGCATCGGCACAGCGATCGCCAGGCCAACCAGCAAGACAATGAGGATCAGAAGAAAGCGTAAAAGGCGGGGCATGGTGCGGCGTGCTCCTCGGGCGGGACTGTTCCGTGTTAGCCGCCCGTCGTGACCATTTCTGGGCGAGACAGGCAGAAACTGCTGCGCTATTCTATACATAGACAGACCATCAGTCGAAGGGGGAAGAAGGCATGTCGTCGAACGAGTTGAAAAATCTGATGCAGCGTCGCGAGGTCATCATGGGCCTGGCTGCGGGTTCCATCGTGCCCATGCTGGGGGGCTGCGCCGACAATGCAGCGCTGGGCCGGTCCCAACTGATGCTGGTCTCGGACGGGCAACTGGCCCAGCTCTCAGACCAAGCCTGGCGCGACAGCCTGCAGCGTGAACGGGTGTTGCGGGATCCGAGCTATCAGCGCCGCCTGAACCGGGTCGGCCAGCGCGTCGTCGATGCCTCCGGCCAGACTGACAAGGACTGGGAATTCGTTGTCTTCGACAGTGACACCATCAATGCCTGGGTCCTGCCCAACGGCAAGGTCGGCTTCTACAAGGGCATTCTCGACATCATGGAGAGTGATGACCAGATCGCCACCGTGATGGGGCATGAAGTCGGTCATGTCGCGGGTCGCCACTCTGCCGAGCGTGCCAGCCAGCAAATCGCGGCCCAGATGGGCGTCTCTCTGATTACCTCTGCGCTGGGCTCGAACCAGCAGACCGCGGCCTATAATGACGATATCGGCGCGGCGCTTGGCATGGGTGTGACGCTCGGCGTTATTCTGCCCTATAGCCGTCAGCACGAATACGAGGCTGACCGCCTCGGCGTCGATTACATGGTGCAGGGCAATTACAATCCGCGCCAGGCGATCGATTTCTGGCAGAACATGTCCGACCTGCACCAGGGCGGCCGTCTCGAATTCATGTCGACCCACCCGTCAGACGATAACCGCATCGCCGCGATGCGTTCGCACATGACGGCGCGAGGGTATGTGTAGGGCAGGTTCTGCCAGCGTGTAATCGCGCCTGAAAAAGCCCTGTTCCGATGCTTGCCTAATCAGGGCGCGGGCGCTAATTTCCCGCGCCTTGACGCAGGTCGTGTGCCACCTGCTCACGCGTGCCGCCTTAGCTCAGTTGGTTAGAGCGCTAGATTGTGGATCTAGAGGTCCCCCGTTCGAACCGGGGAGGCGGTACCATTTTTCTCCTACGACACCATCACGACGTTATACCGGCTGAGACACCCGGTCGTTGGCAGGCCGGGTATCCTTTTTATTGGTGGCGGGATCGGTATCGGCCTGGCCTGCGGCGACCCCGGCGGCCAGGGTCTGGATAAGAAAGATCAGCGCCGCCATTTCCAGGCTTTCCTCCAGGGTCGCGAACAGGTCCCGCGTAGGGTGTGTGATCCCGAGATGGTGCGGATCGATGTGGGCGAGGTATTCGCCGGCGATCAGTTCGATCCCGACGGCGCCGCTGACGAAGGCCGCACCAGCGAGGACCAGCCGCAGCGCCAGGGCACGCGCCAGGCAGAAAAACCAGCGCCGGAGAATCACGCCCAGCGCGACCACTCCGAGTACATAGGGGATAGGCGAGGCGGCGTAGGGCAGGACATCCGAGCCGAGATAATAGCGCAGAGCCGAGTTCGACCTGACCTATATCATTACCGATCTCTCTCTCGCATATGGCCCGGTGACCTTCACGGCCGGTTGGCGTGTCCTAAAGGGTGACGACAGCAAACGCATTCTCAACCCGCTCGGGGCCAATCATTCCGTGCTGGGCTATGCCGATGTCTTCACGGGTGGTGGTCTCCAGGGGAGCGTTGATGGTCTCGAGGACGCTAACCTTGCTGTCTACTAATTCGTTGAGCCGGAGCTTGGCTTTTTCGAGCAGGTCGAGTTTGGGCTGTGCCGGCACGAGCTTTCCGCTCCGCGTACGGGCCGTGACCTGGGCAGCGAATGGGGTGCCTGGGTGTCGTTCGACCCGCACGGCAATATCGCGCTGCGCTTTGATTCTTTTGACTTCGAGGGAACCAATGACCCGGTGTAGCCGGGAGACCAGTCAAAAATCTGGATCGCTCTGACCTATCGCCATTGATGCCGGGCCAAGCAGTCGAAAAAGCTCAGCGCGATCCGGCTTCCGCGTCTTCGGCGGCGTCCGCGGCAGCGCGTTGTTCGATCAGGATGCGGGCTGCTTCCTCGCTGTCCACCTCTTCAATACTGCGGATATAGCAGCGTCCCTCGCGGGTGGTAATGTATTCAAATTGCGGGCTGTAAATCGTCTGGGTGCGCCCGAAACTGGTCCGGATATGGACGCCCGCGCGCAAACCGAAGCACTGGCGCTGCATCGTCACCAGATAACGGCGAGATACACCGCCGCGCAGAAGCAGATGCTCGTTATCCATCACGGTGTAGCCATTGATATGGACGAGGCGGACACGCTCATTGCGCCGTTCCTCCTCGCCCTCATCCGCGGTCGCGGGCAGGGCCATCAGGCAGGCGGCAATGGCGGCGGTCGTGATACTTGCGGCGATCTTCATGGCATCTCTCCACAGATTCATCCCTCGGTTGAACCCTAGCACGACGACCCGGGAGAACCAAGGCGTTAACGAGCGGTTAGGAGCGGCGCAGCGAGGCTTGGGCTCGATTCGTTTTCAAGCCTTGCAGGAGCCGCGCTGTGGTGAGCCGCGTCGAAATGAATATCCCCGAGGCCACAGCCGGGCTTTTGCGCCAGACGGCCAGCGAGACCGGGGTCGATTTTGGCTATTTGGCTCGGACAGCAGCGCGCGAGAGCAATTTCGATGCGCGGGCCGAGGCGCGGACATCCAGTGCTGCCGGTATGTTCCAGTTCATCGAACAGACCTGGCTGGGCACGTTGCAGCGCCATGGCGCCAAGCATGGCTATGCCGCTGCCGCGGCCGCGATCGATCGCGGCGCCGATGGCCGCTTCACCATTTCCGATCCGGCCCGGCAACAGGAAATCCTCGATCTGCGGTTTGACCCGGCTGCCTCGGCGCGCATGGCCGCCGAACTGGCCGGAGAGAATGCGCAGGTCATCGAAAGCCGACTCGGACGCCCGGCCAGCGGAGGCGAGCTGTACGCCGCCCATTTCCTGGGAGCCAATGGAGCCGCCGGGTTGATCGCTGCGGCCGAGCGTACGCCGCAGCGCCGTGCTGATGAATTATTCCCGCAGGCTGCCGCTGCCAATCGCCCGATTTTCTATGATGGTGCCCGCCCGCGCGGCGTCGCCGAGGTGCTGGCCTCTCTCACTGGCGAGGCCAATGGCTCCGCAGCGGTTATGGCGCCGGTCCCTGTCAATCCGGTCCCTGTCAATCCGGTCCCGATCCAGATTGCCGCCGCACCAGGTGCGACGGCGTCCCGTTCAACTGGTCCGGTGGCACCGGGTATGACGCGTTTTCACGGCGGCGAACTGTCACCGGCGGTCGTGGAAATCCTGGCCGAGCTGGATGCGCCGGAGCGTGGGGACCGGGAAAAGGCTTAACCGGACGCGGTCAGCGAAAGACTTCATTAAGCATACCGGCTCATCCTGCTCGCTCAGACCCATTTATCCGGCGAGCAAGCGATGAGCGTTGTTACCCTTCGAAACCGACTGACTGATACCGATATCCGGCGCCTGGTGCGCGGACGGGATGAGGAAGACCGGGCCCTCGCGGCGCGCAAGGTGTGTCAGCTGATCGATACTGCCAAGCTTACCGATGTCGAGCGGTCTGCCGTCGGCGGTATTCTGGATCTCATTGTCCAGGACGCTGCGGAAATGGTGCGCCGCTCCATGGCGGTGACGCTACGCCAGTCCAAGAACCTGCCGCGCGAGATCGCCATCAAGCTTGCGGCGGATGTTGATTCGGTTGCCACGCCAGTCCTTTTGTCCTCGCCGTCGTTTGAGGCCGAGGATCTGGAGGTGCTGGTTCGGGCCTCGGACAGCTCCAAGCGCTGCGCCATTGCCGCGCGCGAGAGCCTGCCGCCCAGCGTTGTGCACGAGATTATCGAGTCCGGTGACGACAAGGCGACCGGTATCGCGGCGTCGAATAACGGCGCCGAGTTTGACACCGAGGCCTATGAGAAGGCGTTCGCGGCTTTCTGCGAGAATCCGGCCGTGATGGATTCCTTTGTGGCCCGGACGCATCTGCCGGTGGAGATCACCGAGAAGCTGGTCGCCCATGTCAGCCAGGAGGCGGCCGAGCGCCTGGTGCGAAACCACGCCCTGCCGCCGCAGCTGGCGATTGAGCTGGCCGAGGGCGCGCGTGAGCGGGCGACGATCGATCTCGTCGATCAGGCTGGCGTGGCGCAGGACCCGGAAGCCTTCGTCAAACATCTGCGGATGAGCGGGCGCCTGACGCCTTCTCTCATCCTGCGGGCCGTCCTGCGTGGTCACATCGTTTTCCTCGAGCACGCCTTTGCCGAGCTCGCCGGCGTCACGCATGGCCGAGCCTGGTTGCTGGTCCATGATGCCGGTCCGCTGGGGCTGCGTGCGGTCTATGACCGTACCGGCATGCCGCCGCGTCTCTATCCGGCGATCCGGGCGGTTCTGGATGTCTATCATTCTATGGAAATGCCTCAGGACGAGGCCGGACGCTCGCACTTCCAGCGCGTCCTCGCCGAACGCGCCATCACCCGCTTCCAAGGCATCCCGGAGGATGATCTGGACTATGTGCTGTCGCGTTTCGACAGCGATGCGCCCATGAAAATGGCCGGGTAAAAACCCGGCCGCTTTCAGTCTTCCAATTTTTTATAAGACCCTAGTCGTCTTTCCACGGCTCGGCGAAGGCTGCCGACTGCGTTTCCAGCTCTTCTGCCAGGGCTGCGGCAACTGCGTCATTGGTGTCGCGGATATTCTGGCTCAGCGCCGCGCGGATTGCATTGACGTGGGCTAGGGCGAGGGCGCGCGGAGCCTTCTCACGTTTCTCGTCCAGATCGATCAGCTTGGTCAGGGATTTCGCCAGACGGGTAATGATCGGGAATTCATAGGTCGAGCCGACGCCGCGCAGGTCGTGCGCGCGAATGAACAGAGTCTCACCGGCCTTGCCCTTGAGCCCTTCGGCTTTGACCTCGGCCGCTGCTTCCTCAAGCTTCTGAACCTCTTCTTCCAGCCAGGTGCCAAAATCGCTGCGCAGATCCTTGATCGCATCTTCCGCTTTTTCGATCAGGTGCAGATCGCCCGCGCTGATTGGACCACCGATTTTCACCTGCAGAAGGTTCGGCGGATTCACAATCTCGACATCTTGTTGCGGCTTGGCCATGGGGCGTTCCTTTACCTGGCAATAGTCATGGGGCCATCGAGGGACCTGTCTCTCGATCGACGATCTGGCCCTAAAAACGTTTCGGTTTGGATAAAATTCCGCTCATCTGTAATGACTTCGCGCAAAGTCTGGGACAATGAGGCGGCCGTGAAGGGTTTGACGAGGAAGCCATTGGCGCCCGCAGCGCGGGCCATGGTGATGCGCTCGGCGTCGTCATAGGCCGTCAGCATGACCACCTTGACCCCGGGCGCGGGGGTGCGCTGCGGATCGCGCAGTTCGCGCAACAGGTCGAAACCGCTGCGCGGGCGCATCTTCTTCCAGTCTGTCAGCACAATGTCGTACGGATCCTGGCGAAGCTGGGCGAGGGCACGGTCGACGCCATCCACATCGGTGACCTTGGCGACACCGAAGGCGTTTAGCGAAACCCGCAGCAAACCCCGCAGGGCCGCATTGTCGTCAACGACAAGTACGCGCTGCCGGCTGATGCCGTAATCGTCCTGGGTCTGTTCCGTCATGGCCTGGCGCCCGTCATTCAAAACCGACCGCTAGCATAGGGTCGCTTGCTTAACGGCGCGCTAAACCGGTCAGCTTTCGAACTGTTCGGCCAGGATGCGTTCGGAGAGATTGCGGTCGCCGTCGAACAGCATGGTCAGGGTTATGTCGCGGGCTTCCTCGACCTCGACGCGGACGATTTCGCGAAATTCCTTGTTGTCCGCCACCGCCGATACCGGCCGATAAGTCGGTTCGCAGACCTCGAAACTGACCTTGACCGTGTGCGGCAGGAGCGCGCCGCGCCAACGCCGGGGCCGGAAGGCACTGATCGGCGTCAGGGCCAGCACCCGGCTGTCCAGCGGCAGGATGGGCCCGTGGGCGGACAGGTTGTAGGCGGTCGACCCGGCGGGCGTGGCGACGAGAACGCCGTCGGCTTGCAATTCGGCCAGCCGGTCCTTGTCGTCGATCCGGATCTTGATCTTGGCGGTCTGGCGGGTTTCGCGCAGCAGCGAGACCTCATTGATCGCCAGCGCCTCGAAGGCGTTGTGATGGATGTCTTCGCCCGTAGCCCGTAGCGGGCGGATCCTTGCCGGCTCGGCCGCCTGGATGCGCTCGACAAGATTGTCCTCATGAAAATCATTCATCAGGAATCCGACCGATCCGAAATTCATGCCGTAGACCTGGGCCCCGGTTGCAATCGAGGTGTGCAGGGCATCCAGCATCAACCCGTCACCGCCAAGGGCGACGATAATGTCGGCGTCATAGACGGACACGGATCCATAGCGCTGCTCGAGCCGCTCCTTGGCGGCAAGCGCACCCGGCTTGCGGCTGGCGAGGAAGGCGAGGGAAGGCTGGGAAGTGGAGGTCAAAATGTACGCCCGGCTAAGTGGACGTCATTCAAACTCCCCGGCCCATCTGACGCAAGACTTTCGACGCTTTTTCCGGACCATACATGCGGAAAACATTCGCGGCCGCGGTCATGGCATCGCCTTCGAGCGCCTGGTGCATGCGGCCATGGTGGCGCAGGCCCTTGTGCATGACGGGATAGGCGGTGCGGTCAAGACCGGCGGCCTGGCAGGCCATGGCCGCAGCGCGTACGCCGCCCATAGCCAAGGCTACGCGCCATTGCGCCGGGGTCACCGAGCACAGCTTGGCGAGGGCATGGTCGAACAGCGCAAGATTGCCGGTCTTCAGCGCCGACAGGGCGAACTGGCCGTTCAGTGTTCCCGCGTCCTCAGCGGCGATGACAGCCGCCGCAGCTTCGTCCTCGAAATTTTCGTTCGGCACCCGCAGGGCCGCTTCCACGGTCAGCTCCTCGACCCGGTCCTTGTCGAGACCGAAACGGCGGCACAGCTCTTCGCGCCAGCTTTCCGGCAGCATGATGCAGAGCTGGGTCGCGTAGTCGGTCGACAGGTCATGCCGGCGGGCCAGGGCCTCGCGCAGCTTGGGGTGGTTCTTGGCAACGGTCAGGCAGATTTCCAGCGTGCCTTCGGAAATCTCAGCCGTATCATTATCGGCGAGCGCGCGCAGCACCGGGGCTTCGCCCGGCTGGGCCACCGCATCGGTCACGCGGACGCGCAGATTCTGACGCTTGGCCAGGATCAGGCGATGATCCGGCGAGGTCGTCTGCGCGATGTGGATCATGTCCTCATCGGTCAGATTGGCGCTTTTCTTGATGATGATGCTGGCAATTTCCAGCTCTTGCGTGGCCAGATGGCGAAGAATAGCGTTGGGCGCGAACTTGCTGGCGGAGAGTTTCTCCGCCATGGCGATTTTCGTTTCCGTCTGGGCCGTCCCGGACAGTGTAACCAGCAACTCGCCCGCGACGGGCTCGGCACTCGGAGAGAGTTTTTGAGCGATGCACATATCCGTCACGCCAAGGGCGAGCTGGTGCCGCTTGGACGGGTCGCGCATTTTTGCGAGCGCGGTCAGAGCTTCTTGCGGATTGGCAGCCATGCAGTCCTGATGCGTACTAAATCCTGTTTGGCGTTATTTATCCCATTCAGTTTGAGAACTTGTTAATTCCATTGGTGGGGAAGGGGAAAACGGCTGTGACGCAGGTATTGGACGACACTGTTTTGACGCTTTATTCGGGCGTTCGGGAGCGCTCGCAGGCCCTGGTTGTGACGCTGAGTGCCGAGGACATGTGTGTGCAGACCATGCCGGACGTGTCGCCGACCAAGTGGCACCTGGCCCATACGACCTGGTTCTGGGAGCGGTTTCTGCTCCTGCCGGAGCTCGAGGGGTATGTGGAATTCAATAAGGAATTCAACTATCTGTTCAACTCCTACTATGAGCGGGTTGGAGCCCGCCACCCGCGGCCCGAGCGGGGTTTCCTGACCCGTCCCTCGCTGGATGAGGTGATGGCCTATCGGGCGCATGTCGATGCCGGTATGCGGTCTTTACTCGTCGGTGACTATGTCGCGAGAAACCCGGATGCCGAGGCGCTGATCCGGCTTGGCATTGCTCATGAGGAGCAGCATCAGGAATTGCTGCTGACGGACATCAAGCATGTCCTCTCCCGGCACCCCTTTGGTCCGGCCGCCTACCCGGCCGGGAACACCTCAGTGTCTGCGCCCGCGCTGGGCTGGGTCGAGTTCGACGGCGGCCAGTACAGTTTCGGACACGTGGGCGATGGGTTTGCCTTCGACAATGAGAGCCCGGTGCATGAGGCCCTGCTGACACCCTTCGCTCTGGCGACACGCGCCGTGACCAATGCCGAATACCAGGCCTTTATCGACGATGGCGGCTATCGCACGGCCACGCTCTGGCTGTCGGATGGCTGGGGCACAGTACTCGGCGAGGGCTGGCAGGCGCCGCTCTACTGGCGGCGCCAGGAAGACGGCAGTTGGAACGAGTTCACCCTGGCCGGCGAGGCGCCGCTCAATCCGCATGCGCCGGTCACCCACATCAGCTTTTATGAAGCGGCCGCTTTCGCAGAATGGGCCGGGGCCCGCCTGCCGGAAGAGCGGGAATGGGAGCTCGCAGCGCGAACCGCCGGCGGCGCTCAGGGTCGCTTCATGGATCCGGCTATTGCCGCGCATCCTGCACCAGCTTCGGCGGGTGAGGGGCTGGTACAGATGTTTGGCGATGTCTGGGAATGGACGCGCTCGGCCTATAGCCCATACCCGCGCTATCGCCCGGCAGCGGGAGCCGTGGGCGAGTACAATGGCAAGTTCATGTCTGGCCAACTGGTTTTGCGCGGGGGCTCGTGTGCCACGGCGCCGGGCCATGTGCGTGCCAGCTATCGCAATTTCTTCCCGCCGGATGCGCGCTGGCAGTTCTCCGGTCTCCGGCTGGCGAAGGATATTTGACCTGAGCGCTCTGAGGGCAGATGTTGTCGACCAGTTGGCGATAATCGAAGACGGGTAACAAACCCGGGGAGGCTTCAAGATGGATGATCAATCCGCACCGAATGTAAAAGATCTGGTTTCAGCTGAAGAGTGGAAGGCGCGCTGCGATCTCGCCGCCCTTTACCGTCTTGTCTACATGCACGGCTGGGACGACCTTTTCTTCACGCACATCTCGATGCGCGTTCCAGGCCCCGAAGAGCACTTTCTGCTCAACCCGTTCGGCCTGCTTTACGAGGACGTGACGGCATCGAACCTGGTGAAGGTGGATCTGGAAGGCAATGTTCTGCCGCCTTCGACCTATGGCATCAATCCGGCCGGTTTCACCATCCACTCGGCCATCCACGCCGCGCGCCCGGACGTGAAGGTCGCCTTGCACCTGCATTCCGACGCCGGTGTTGCTGTTGCCGCCCAGAAGCGCGGCCTGCTTCCGATCAGCCAGCTGGCCATGAATGTCTATAACGACGTCAGCTATCACGAGTATGAGGGCATCGCCTTGGAGGCGGATGAAAAAGTCCGCCTGGTTGGTGATCTCGGTGAGAAAAACCTGATGATCCTGAACAACCATGGCACGTTGTCGGTTGGCGATCACCCGTTTAGCGCGTATGTTCGCATTTATCTACTGGAACGTGCTTGCAAGATCCAGGTGATGGCGCAGGCTGGCGGCGAGCTGATTGAATGCGATCAGGCAATGCAGGACCGGGTCTTTGGCCAGTCGGCCGAGATTTCGACCAACGATCTTTTCAAGGAGATCGGCTGGGCGGCGATCCTCGATCGCGTGCGCCGGCAAAGCCCGGGCTTCGACGTCTAGGGCAGTCTCTTTGCCTCGCCGTATTTGCGGCGGCCCCGGTCGAGGCCGGGGCCTGGCCGCAGGGCAAGGGGGAGGCCCTGCTCATCTCCACCGCGCTCTACGACCGGGCCGACGGGTTCTGGGATGATGAGCGCGAGCGCCGGGATGAGGGCTATTTCTACAAGGATGAGGTCGCCCTTTACGGCGAATACGGCCTGACCGACCGGATTACCTTGGTTGGCCGCACGGCTTGGCAAACAGTCGAACAGGTCAGCGCAGACGGCTATGACAGCGCCCGCGGCCTCGCCGCTTCCGAGTTTGCCATCCGCCGTCTGTTCTGGCGCCATGACCAGGATGTTGTTTCGCTACAAGCGGGCATGCTGATCCCGGGGCCCGGTGAGAATGTCACCAACCAGCCGCTCGGCGAAGGTGAGCGCGCCCATGAGCTGCGCGCCCTGTGGGGGCGCGGTCTCGAGGGCAACAGCTTCTGGGATGTCCAGCTCGCGCATCGCTGGCGCGGTGGCCGCGATCTCAATGAAGTGCGTCTTGACCTGACCTATGGCTTTGAGCCCATTGAAGACTGGCAGGTGCTGGCGCAGTCCTTTTCGGTATGGAGCGCTGAACGCGAACGTCCGGGCGCGCCGGAATTCGACCAGCACAAAGTCCAGCTCTCGGTGCGTCGGGCCTGGGGAGAAGTCGACATCCAGGCGGGAGCCTTCTTCACCCCGTCAGGCCGCAATGCGCTCGATGAGCGTGCGCTCTTCCTGTCGGTCTGGCGCCGGTTCTAGCGCGCAGATTCAACGGCCATGTAGGCGATGACATTGCGGCGCGCTTCCGGATCGCGCAGGCCGACAAAGCTCATCCGGTTGCCGGGTACGAAGGCGCGCGGATTCTCCAGCCAAGCATCCATGGTTTCCACATCCCAGACCAGGCCTGCTTCTGTCAGCTGGCGGGAATAGCCAAAGCCCTCCCGGGCGCCCGCCGGTTGCCCGATGATGCCATAGAGGTTCGGCCCAACCAGGTTCCGGCCCCCTTCATTCAGTGTGTGGCAGGACTGGCAGCGGCGATACTGTCGGCCGCCATTGGCAACGTCGGCATTGGCGAATTCAGGGCCGAGGGTCGCGAGCACGGCCTGTACATCGACGGCGGGGGCTGCGGGCTCTGCCGGTGCTTCAGCCGCGGCCGGTGCTTCAGCCGCGGTCGGTGCTTCAGCCGCCGGCTGCGTCGCCGGGCTTGGCGTAGCTTGTGCCGTTTCACGCGGTTCCGGTGCCGGCGCTTCATCGCCTCCACCGCCACAAGCGGTCAGGGCAAGCGTCGAGACGGCAATCAACAACAGACGGGACATGGGCACTACTCCGGTTTGTTTCGTTACTGTCGTTATAGAGCCTCGATGCATCAGGGCTATGCGGCAGGTTGCCGCCAAAAGCACTACATGCACACCTCGACAGGGCTGCAGGCGCAAACTAACGTCGCGAACAGTGTTCACACGAGCGTCCGGATTGCCACAAGAGACGCGGGTGGACCGGTCGATTAAGTCAAAAGGGGACATCATGGCCGAACCGGATATTCTCAAGGGTAAGCTGCGCCTGCCGGTCATTGGCGCGCCGCTCTTCATCATTTCCAATCCCGATCTTGTCATCGCCCAGTGCAAGGCCGGCATTGTCGGATCTTTCCCGTCGCTCAATGCGCGTCCGGTCAGTCAGCTCGATGAATGGCTCGACCAGATCACGTCCGAGCTGGAGAGCTACAACCGCGCCAATCCGGATCGGCCCGCCGCTCCTTTCGCGGTCAACCAGATCGTCCACCGCTCCAATAATCGCCTCGAGGAAGACATGGCGATGTGTGAGAAATACAAGGTGCCGGTGGTGATCTGTTCGCTCGGCGCCCGCGAGGACGTTTACAAAGCCGTTGACGGCTGGGGCGGTATCACCCTGCATGATGTCATCAACCAGCGCTTTGCCCACAAGGCGATCGAGAAGGGGGCGACGGGCCTGATCTGCGTTTCCGCCGGCGCCGGCGGCCATGCCGGTGCGCTCTCGCCCTTCGGCTTCATCGCCGAGACCCGCGAATGGTTTGACGGCCCAATCCTGTGTTCCGGTTCAATCTCGACCGGTGGCGGTGTCCTTGCAGCCCAGGCCATGGGTGCGGACTATGCCTATATCGGCTCGGCCTTTATCGCGACGCAGGAAGCGCGCGCCGATGAGCGCTACAAGCAGGGCATCGTCGAAGGCTCCGCGGAAGACATTGTCTACACCAACCTCTTCACCGGCGTGCACGGCAACTATCTGCGCAAGTCGATCGAGGATGCCGGTCTCGACCCGGACAATCTGCCGGTCAGTGATCCCTCGGCAATGAATTTCGGTTCCGGTGGCAATACCGACGCCAAGGCCTGGAAGGATATCTGGGGTTCCGGCCAGGGCATCGGCTCGATCAAGGCCGTCCAGAGCGCGGGCGATTACATCGATCAGCTGGAGCGCGAATACAAGGCCGCACAGGCCCGCGTCTGCGGCTAAACAAAGCTTAACGCCGGCGGCGCGTTAAACCTGTTATGTTCAATGCACTGGGGGGCGCATTGAGGATGATGGAAAATGCGCCGCCGTTTCGATCCAACAATCGCGGTTTTCGTGACCGCTGTCCTGGCAACGGCCTATGCGGCCTGGTTGCTGGGCGGCCATGAGCCTTTGGGAATTCCGGCAAGCGGGGCAACTGCCCAACTAATCACCCGCTAGGCGCCGCGCGCCAACACCGGCTGGCTGGCCGACAGAGATCCAAGCATCGCAGGCGAGTCGAGCAGCAGGTCTGCGGCCTCGCGCTCGAGTGCATCGCGGGTGGCAAAGCCCCAGGATACAGCCGCGCAGTCGCAGCCCGCTTCGCGCGCCGCTTCGATGTCACGGGTTTCATCACCGACTGAAAGCGTGCGATCCGGCGTCGCATGTGCCTTGCGCATGACCTTGCGGAAGACCGAGGCCTTGCCGAACAGGGCTGCGCCGCAGGAAAACTGGCTGAACAGGCTGCTCAGTTCAGGCCCGAGAACCTCGCGCACGGCGGTTTCACCATTGGAGCTGACCAGGGCCAGTTTCACGCCCGAGGCATGCAGTTCGTGCAGCGCCGGTGCAATGCCCTCAAACAAATGGATCTTGTCGACATTCTCGGCTGCGCGGGCCCGGACATCGGCGGCGATGAAGGGGAGTTTCCAGGCCGGGATGCCGAGCTCGGTCATGATCTCTTTAGGACGCATGCCGCGCAGGGCCTCGGCCCGCTCCTCACAGAGCGGTTTGAGACCATGGCGGTCGATCACTTCGGTCATCGCTGTGCGGAACCAGGTCAGGCTGTCCGCAAGCGTGCCGTCGAAATCGAATATCACCAGATCATAGCGTCGCATGCGTGGCGTCCCCTGGTCCCCTAGCGCGCCGGACTACACCGACGCTGTTACGGTTTTATGATTCTCCTGCCGGTTGCACCAGTTATTGGGTTAAATTGAGTGTGGTTTTCCACGACGGATCATCCATTTGCCGCTAGTTTGCGTAACAAGGGGAAACGGGCTGGGGAGCGTCATGAAACAGGCCAATATGTCAGACTGGATGCGCGGGCTTTACACGCTGGGCGGAGCTGTCGCCCAGATTGTCTTCGGAGCGCTGCCTTTCATTCTCGGGTGGGAGCATACGGTCGGGTCGCGCTCGGCGGAGACCTTCACCCTGATCACCCCGGCGGGCTATGCCTTTTCCATCTGGAGCGTGTTGTTCGCCGGCTCTTTGCTGTTCTCGATCTACCAGCTTGCCCGGCCGGCTCATGAGCCGCTCCGGCGCATCGGTTGGCTGGCCGGCAATGCCTTCTGGCTCAATGCGATCTGGGAAACCTATGTCCCCTTCCAGGGTCTGGACGGTGTGTCCCTGGTGATCATCCAGCTGACCTGGCTTCTTCTGGTGGTGTTGTTGCTGCGGGCTTCTGGTGATGATCAGGCGGGGTTCTGGGACCGGGTGTTCCGGGCACCGCTATTCGCGCTTGCGGGCTGGCTCAATGCGGCAGCCTTCGTCAATATTCTCGCGACCTCGAACTTCTATGAACTCACCTGGCTCGGTTCAGGCGAGCTTGCGCCGGCCGTGCTGGTTCTGGTGGCAGCGTCGCTGGCCGCTTCGCTTGTCCTGTCGCGGCTGCCGTCCCTGTCTTATTTCGCTGCGGTCGCCTGGGCACTCTACGCCGTTCATATCGCGACGGATATGCGTGGGGATGAGGTTCTGCCGATGCTCGCGCTGGGTTTGATGGGGGCGGTAGCTGCGACCCTGCTGGCCAGCGGTGTCCGGGCCATGAGAAAACCCCGCGCCTGAGACGCGGGGTTTTAGCCATTTACAGCTAATCGCGGCTAAGCCGCCTAGATGCTGGTGAGCCAGTCCGGCTTCACATAGGGCAGGCCGAGATCGTCAGCGACGGACTTGTAGCTGATCTCACCGGCTTCGACATTGAGGCCACGGGCCAGGTTGGCGTCGTCATTGAGGGCTTGCTTGACACCCTTGTTGGCGATCGCGATGGCGTGCGGCAGGGTCGCGTTATTGAGGGCAAAGGCCGAAGTGCGGGCATAGGCGCCTGGCATGTTGGCCACGCAATAGTGGACGACCCCGTCGACGACATAGGTCGGGTCATCATGCGTGGTCGCCTTCGAGGTTTCGAAACAGCCGCCCTGGTCAATGGCAATGTCGACGAGCACGGCCCCGTCCTTCATCTCCGACAGCATGGCCTTGGTGACCAGCTTCGGAGCCGCAGCGCCCGGGATCAGGACAGCGCCGATGACCACGTCCGCATCACGCACGGCGGCGTCAAGCGCAGCCTGGGTCGAGTAGGCGGTCTTCACAGCGCCGGCAAACTGCACGTCAAGCTCTGCCAGGCGCGCGTTGGAGCGGTCGAACACGGTCACGTCGGCGCGCGCACCGATCGCCATTTCAGCGGCATGGGTGCCGGCGACACCGCCGCCGATGATCACGACCTTGGCCGGCAGCACGCCCGGCACACCGCCGAGCATCAGGCCGAGACCGCCCTGGGCCTTTTGCAGGCAGTGGGCGGCAACGGAGACCGACATGCGGCCGGCGACCTGTGACATTGGCGTCAGCAGCGGCAGGCGGCCGGCGTTGTCAGTGACGGTCTCATAGGCAATCGCGGTACAGCCGGACTTGCGCAGCCCCTCGGCCTGGACCGGATCGGGAGCTAGGTGGAGATAGGTGTAGAGAATGTGGTGCGGCTTGAGCATCGCCGTTTCAACCGGCTGGGGCTCCTTCACCTTGACGATCATCTCGGCGGCTTCGAAGACCGAGGCGGCGTCGGGCAGGATTTTCGCGCCGGCGGCGACATAGGTGTCGTCCGGGCAGCCAATGCCAATACCGGCATTGGTTTCGACCACGACTTCATGGCCGTGAGAGACGAGTTCAGCGACGCTGTTCGGGGTCAGGCCGACGCGGTATTCGCGAACTTTGATTTCCTTGGGTACACCAATGCGCATGATTTCTCCCGCTTCCTGTCCTTCTGCCGCGCAAATCTACGAATATCGCCGATATCCTGATGCCCGGATGAAATATTTTGACTTTTTTGCTAAATCCATCGAAGAATGGATCGTCCAAACTGGAATGCGCGGTCGTATATACGCTCTGGTGCGTCTATTCCAGAATAATCTTCTTTGTGTGTGAATGGAGTTCCCATGCGCCTCGACGACGTCGATATCGCCATCCTCAACGAGCTGCAGAGTAATGGCCGCCTGACCAATGCCGAGCTGGCTGAACGAGCCGGCTTGTCGCCGTCTGCTTGCCATCGCCGGGTCAAGGCGCTTGAGGCCTCGGGCATTATCGATCGCTATGTCGCTATTCTCAGCCAGGAAGCGCTCGGCCGCGGGATCACCGTCTATGTCCAGGTGACGTTGGACAATCAAAAGCGCGATACCCTGCTGGGCTTCGAGGCCGCCGTGGAGGCGGTGCCGGAAGTCATGGAATGCTACCTGATGAGCGGCGAGGCGGATTATCTCGTCCGCGTCCTGGTTCGCGACGCCAATGATTATGAGCGGGTCCACCGCGAAGTGCTTTCCGCTCTGCCCGGTGTGGCGCGCCTGCATTCCAGCTTCAGTATTCGTCGTGTTTTCTCACGTACCGAAATGCCGGTTGCGGAGGGTTAGCGAAAGCTGCGCTTGCCAATTTCCCGGCTGGGCACTAACTCCGCCCGCATGACTGATACTCGCTACGAAAAACTCGAGCAGCTCGGCACCGACACGCCGCTGCCGGATAATCCGGAAACCGCAGATCTCGAACGGGTCGCGAACCCGTGCGATGCGCCCTACATGGTGCGCTTTGCCTGTCCGGAGTTTACCTCGATCTGCCCGGTGACCAGTGCACCGGATTTCGCTCACCTGGTCATCGACTATGTGCCGCGCGACTGGATCGTCGAGTCAAAGTCGCTGAAGCTTTATCTGGGTGCCTTCCGCAATCATGGCGCATTCCACGAGGCTTGCACCACCATGATCGGGCAACGCCTGGTCAAGGAGCTCGACCCCGTCTGGCTGCGCATTGGCGGTTACTGGTATCCGCGCGGCGGTATCCCGATTGACGTCTTCTATGCCACGGGTGAGCCGCCGGCCGGTGTCTGGATTCCCGAGCAGGGTGTCGCGCCCTATCGCGGACGCGGCTAAGCCATCATCGCTGGCAAGATCTGACGTAGTGAGGCAGCCCGCAGGGGGTGTTGAAAATGCCCTGCATGTTCAGACTGCGCTCTCCCACGGCGCGGCTGACCGTCATGCGGTGCCGGGCTCCGGGCTGGTCACGTTGAGGGCCTGGCTCAGGGCGACCGCCAATTGCTTGCGCGTATAGGGCTTGGGCACGAAGGGGATGTCTTCCGGAAGGGTTTGCGGCGCCTCGCTTGGCCGGTTCGGATAGCCGGATGTCAAAACTGTCGGTATTCCCAGGGCGAGGGCGGTCACCGCGAGATCAAACCCGGATCTTTCATTGCCCAGCATGACGTCGCTGAGCATAACGTCTGGTCGGTCGTCCTGTGTGTTCAGGGCCGCGAGCGCGGTCGTCACATCCCTCGCCGCCGTGACCGAGTAGCCCAGGTCGCGCAATTGCGCCGAGGCGCTGTCGAGAAGTGAAGGATTGTCCTCCACCAGCAAGACCCGGAAATTCTTGGTTCTGATCAGGAGATTGTCGGTGGCCGGGGGGGCATCACTCTGCGGGGCTTCGTCTGCCTGGGGCAGATAGAGCGTCACAACCGTGCCGCGGCCGAGCTCGCTGCGGATATCGAGGGAACCGCCGGCCTGTTTGGCAAACCCATATGCGGAGCTGAGCCCCAGGCCGGTGCCCTGGCCAACCGGTTTGGTGGTGAAGAAAGGGTCGGTCGCCGCCGCCAATGTGTCTGCATCCATGCCCGTGCCGCTATCCTCAACCATGATGGCGAAGAACTCAGCCGGGGCAGCCGGGTTGGCTGCGCTGCTGACATCAGGCGCCGGAACCCGCCGGGAGCGAAGCGTCAGCCTGCCACCGGAGGGCATGGCGTCGCGCGCATTATTGACCAGGTTGATCAGCGCGGTTTCCAACTGGGTCTTGTCGGTATGGATAAAGGCGCCTGGAACGCCGGGCTCGAGCTGGATATCGATATGATCACCCAGGCTGCGCTTGAGCATGTCGGCAACGCTGGACAGAGCCGGGTCGATTTCAAAACGGGTCTGTTCCAGGGTCCGCCGGCGGGCAAAGGACAGCAGGTCCGAGGTCAGTTCGGCGCTGTGTTCGGCGGCGCGGATGGCCGTTTGCAGCAGGCGGGCATGCTTGTCCTCCATCTCGACACGCTCAGACAGCAGGTCGAGATTGCCCATGATGATGCCGAGATAATTATTGAAGTCGTGGGCGATGCCGCCGGTCAGCTGACCCAGGGCCTCGAGTTTGGCGCTTTCGGCCAGCTGGATTTCCAGCTGCTTGGTCTGGGTAATATCGAGGATGAGGCTGTTCCACAGCATGGCGCCACCCTCGCGCGGCGGCTGCGGGCGGCCGCGCCCCTGCAGCCATTTGCGTTTTCCCGATGGGGTCGTGATGCGCCAGGAATGGACCCAGGGCGACAATTCCGTCGCCGACTTCATCACGGAGGCCTGCATGTCCGGCAGGTCCTCGGGCACGACCATGCCCCAGAGGATGGAGGCGTCCTCATGTACCTGATCGGAGGATACCTCCCAGATGCCCTCGCAACCGGAGCTCATGTAGAGCACCTGATTGCGGCCGTCCGGGTATTGCAGATACTGGAAAATCGCGCCGGGAATGTTGCTGGCGAGATCGGTGAACTTGCGTTCGCTCTCGAGGAGATTGGCTTCTGTCCGTTTGCGTTCGGAGATATCGCGCAGGGTCCCGATCATCCGGGCTGGCTTGCCGTCGTCGGTATATTCCACCACGCGCCCTCGGGACTGGACCCAGACGATATGACCGTCGACGTGAACAAGGCGATGTTCGCTGTAATACTGGCTGCCGCTCTCAACAGCCTGCTTGATGCGCGCCTGGACGGTCGGAAGATCGCTAGGGTGGCAACTGTCTTCCAGTTGCCCCATTGAGATCCGCTCGGTCATCGGCGGGCGCCCGGAGATCGCTTCGCATTGCGGAGAGCGGTAGATGCTGTCCTCGGTTATGTTCCAGTCCCACAAGCCATCACCAATGGCAGAAAAAACCAGATCCGAAAGCGTTGAGTCCTCAAGCGATGTATCGGCTGTCATACGAGAGCACCCCGAGTCGTTGCAGATCAGAACTAGCCCGATCTGCTCACAGCGGCAAATGAGGTGGGGCGCATGGAGGAGGCGCGATCAGCCCGCCCAGTGGTGAACTTCAGCCTGTGGACGCTTGCGCTCCACGACCTCGTTTTCGGCCGTCCCGATATAGATGAAGCCCGCCACGCGCTCGCCTGAAAGCAGGCCAAGCGCATCTTTGACATTCTGGTCGAACGCATACCATTCGGTCAGCCACTGGGCGCCGAAACCCATGGCGGAGGCCGCAATCAGCAAATTTTGGCAGGCCGCGCCGGCGGACAATTCCTGTTCCCAGACGGGAATGGCGTGTTTCTCCGTCACTTTGGAGATCACAGCAATGACCAGGGGTGCGCGTGTGAAGCGATTGGCTTCAAAGGCAATTTGCTCGTCCGTCGCGTCCGGCGTGCGCGCCGCCCAGACCTTGCCGAGAACCCGGCCGAAGCTCTCGCGCGCCTCATTTTCAAAAACAATGAATCGCCACGGTGCCAGCTTGCCATGGTCGGGTACACGGGCAGCAATGCCGAGGAGATGCTCGACCTGGGCGCTGTCCGGGCCGGGTTCGCTCAGCCCAATCGCCGGGGTGGAACGCCGCCGCGTGAGCAGGGTCAGCGTCTCCTCAGACGGGTGGGACGGGGCGAGGCGCTCGCCCGGGGCGGGAAATACAGCGCTGTCGTTGTGATTCATTATGTGGCTCTTGCGACGTTATATGATTGTATCTTTGACCAAACAGGTCCCGGATCGTTATATCTGTCAGTGCACAAAGCAATGCGAAATGGCTCCGGGGGGGAGTAGTTTTGGGTATGAATGCAGAAGTCGCCATAGAAGATGGGTCTCCAGCTGATCGCCGCCGCCGCAAGGTGCGCGAGGCGATTATTGATGCGGCCGAGTCAATCTTCTCCGCGGAAGGCGAGGAGGGCATCTCCATGCGCCGCCTGGCCGAGGCGATCGATTACAGCCCGGCGGCGATCTACAAGTATTTCTCCTCCAAGCATGAGCTGTTCACGGCGATCCGTGAAATGTTTTTCGAACGCCTTCTGGCCCGAATTCATATGGCCCTGGAAGAGGGCGGTGACGTTCCCGGTCTGACCGAGAGATGTGTGCGGGCTTATATCGAAGTCGGTATCGAGGAGCCCAATCATTACATGATGGCGTTTTCTCCGGCTTCAGTGCGCGAGCAGCACGAGCATTGGGAGGGGGATGTGTCCTTCCAGGCCGAGAGCAAACTCGTGGAAATGATCGAGGAGGGCATGAAGGAAGGTGTCTTCCGCAAGGTCGACCCGCGCGTGGCCTCCAAGAGCGTTTGGGCCAGCCTGCACGGTCTCACCATGTTGATGGTCAGCCTCAATGACTTCCCCAATGGCATGCCCGGCTCCGAGCATGTGACCCGGGAAGAGGTCCTCGATTTTCATGCGAAAATGATGATCCGGGGCCTTATGCCCTAGCGCATATCCTCTATGCGGAGAAAAGTGAACGCCGTTTACTTTCCAAGCGCCGTTCTGCGCCCTATCTCTTGTTTGTCGACCGGATAAGGGATGTCAGATGTCTTCGAAAACCAAAGCGCCCCGGAAGTCCAAAACCTCTTGGGCTGGCGGGATCGTGCTGTTCACCGCGGCCGCGCTGGCTGCGGGGGTGTTTGGTCTTTCGGCCCTGCGGGCTGAAGCGAACGGCGTGCAATCTGCACCGCCGCCGCTGCCGGTCAGCGCCATCGAAGTCTTATACGCAAATAATGCGACAATAGATGAGCAATTTCCCGGGCTGATCTCAGCGCGGCGTGAAAGTGCGCTGGGTTTTGAGCGCGGCGGGCGTATTGATCGTCTTCTCGTCGACGTCGGCGACCGGGTCGAAAGCGGGCAGGAACTGGCACGCCTCGACCTGCGTGTCCTCAATGCCCAGGTCGCTGCAGCCGACGCCCAGACCGCAGAAGCCGCCGCGCAGACCGCGCTCGCACGCGACACCCAGGAGCGCCAGCAGACCCTGCTGGAAAGAGGGCATATCTCACCGCAACGCTATGACGAGGTGGCGACGACGACGCGGGCTGCCGAAGCCCGCCAGCGAGCTGCCGCCGCAGCGGCGGACGCCTTGCGCGTCCAACTTGACCTAGCGGTGCTTGAGGCCCCGTTCGATGGCGTGGTGACGGCGCGCTACGCCGATGAAGGCGCGATCGCCTCGCCGGGCATGCCGGTCCTGGATCTGGTCGAGGCCGATGCCCTGGAAGTGCGGATCGGCCTGCCGGGCGACGTCGCCGCCCGGTTGAATGCGGACGAAGTCTACACCTTCCGCTCAGAGCGCCGGGCTTTCGAGGCCCGGTTACGGGCGACGACCGGCGTGGTCGACCGTCAGACCCGCACCGTGACGGCCGTGTTTGACCTTGACGCAGACAGCGGCGCTGTTGCCGGCGAGGTGGCTCGATTGTCTGTCCCGCTGAGCATCGATGCCAGCGGGTTCTGGGTGCCCACTTCGGCGCTGGTCGAGAGCCGGCGGGGCCTATGGTCGGTTTATGTGCTGCAGCCGGAGAATGGTGATTACCGGCTTGAAGCGCGCGTGGTGGAAACCGTGCGCGTTGAAACCGAACGCGTCTTCGTCCGTGGTGCCGTAGCCGAGGGCGAGTACGTCCTGTCCGGCGGGATCAGCCGTGTCACGCCGGGCCAGCTGGTCGCCTTCAATGGTGGCAGTGGCCGATCCCAGGCCGGGGAGTAGTCGCCATGCCCACGCTCTTCTATCGCTATCACCGCCTCACCGTGCTCGCCGTGATCCTCTTGATCGCGGCGGGACTGGGAGCCTTCTTCTCCCTCGGCCGCCAGGAAGACCCGACCCTGACCGAACGCTTCGGCACCATCGTGACACCCTATCCGGGGGCTTCGGCGGAGCGCGTGGAAGCGCTGATTACGGAACCGCTGGAAGATGTGATAAATGAGCTGGCGGAGATTGACGAGACCTTCTCGACCTCCCGTTCGGGCATTTCTGTTGTCGGCCTCGCGATCCGCGAGGACCTCAACGCTACCGAAGTCGACCAGGCCTGGACCAAGATCAGCGAACAGGTCGACACGGTCCGCCCCGTCTTGCCCAATGGCTCCGGCGCCCCCGACGTCCAGCGTCAGTATATTGGCGCGGCGACCCTGATCGTCGCCCTGACCTGGAGCGATGCGGGCGAAGAAAATGCCGCCATCCTGTCCCGCCTCGGACGCGATCTGGAACGCGATCTGCGCAATCTCAACGGGACCGAAGAAACCGATATTTTCGGGGCCATCGAGGAAGAAATCCGGGTCGAGGTCGAACCGGAAACGCTCGCGGCCCTCGGGCTGACGGTTAATGACATTGCCGGCCTGACCCGTGCGGCCGATGCCAAGACACCGGCCGGTGAATTGCGCGGGGAACGCGTGGATCTCGGGGTTGAGGTCGATGGTGAATTCGACGGCGTCGACCGCATCCGCGCCATCGCCCTGACCGAGGGGCGCAGCGGTGATTTCGTTCGCTTGGGCGATGTCGCGACGGTCGAGAAGGGTGAGCGCCTGCCGGCCGCCACGATGGCGACCACTGATGGTGAGCGCACCGTTCTGGTGGCTGCCTACCTGCAGCCGGATCTGCGCGCAGACCTCTGGGCCCAGGCGGCAGATGAAGTCGTTGCCGAGTTCGCGGCCAGTGTTCCCGGTATCGATGTCGAGACGATCTTCCGCCAGGGCGATTATGTCGAGAGCCGACTCAATGGTCTGGCCCGCAATCTGGGTTATTCCGCGCTGATCGTGTTCGGCGTGCTGTTCTTGATGATGGGCTGGCGCGCCGCCTTCATCGTCGGCTCCGCCCTGCCGCTGACCGTGCTGGCCGTGATGCTGATGATGCGCCTGTATGACGAGCCGCTGCACCAGATGTCGGTGACCGGCCTGGTCGTGGCGCTGGGGCTGTTGATCGACAATGCCATCGTCGTGGTCGAGGAATACCGCCTCCTGCGCTCGAAGGGCCTGTCGCCGCTTGAGGCGCTGGATGGCGCCGTACGCCTGCTGTTTGCACCATTGCTGGCCTCGACGCTGACAACCGTCTTCGCCTTCGCCCCGATCGCCCTGATGCCGGGCGCGGCGGGCGAGTTCATTTCCATGATCGGCATCTCGGTGATCTTCGCCATCACCGCCTCCTTCCTGCTGGCGATGACGGTGGTGGGGGCGCTGGCGGCCTGGTGCGACGACCCGAAAATCGATGGCGGGCCGCGCCGTTTCTGGCGGACGGGGCTGAATATCGCGCCTCTGGCCTGGCTCTATCGCGGCATTCTCAAGGTCGTTGTGGCGCGTCCCTGGATCGGTATCTTCGCCTCGGTCCTGCTGCCGATTGCCGGATTTATCGCGGTCTCCACCCTGCCGATGCAGTTCTTCCCCCCGACCGACCGCGACATGTTCCAGGTGACGATGGAATTGCCGACTACGGCCTCGATCGAGGAGACACGCCGGCAGACCGAGCGCGTGCGTGAGGTGATCGAGAGCTATGACGGGGTTGAGCGCGTCACCTGGGTGATCGGTGAAAGCGCGCCGCGGACCTATTATAATGTGGTTGGCAACCGGTCGGGCATTTCCAACTTCGCCGCCGGTTTTGTCCGCACCACCTCGGCGCAGGATACGGCGCGTATTCTGCCGGAGTTGCAGCAGCGGGTGATGCAGGAATTCCCGGAAGCCCGGATCCTGACCCTGCCGTTTGAGCAAGGCCCGCCAATCCCGGCCCCGATCGAGCTTGTCGTCGTTGGTCCGGAACTGGAGGAACTTGACCGGCTGGGCAATGAGCTGCGCGCCTTGCTGGCCCGCACGCCGACAGTGACCCACACCCTGGCCCAGCTGGAAATGGGAGAGCCGGTCGCCCGGGTGATGGCGGACGAGGCCGCGGCTGAACTGGCCGGGCTTCGATTGACCGACCTGGCCGGGCAATTGCGCAGCGATCTCGATGGCGTGATCGGTGGCAGCGTGCTGGAAGGGGTTGAGGAACTCCCGGTCCGCATCGTCTCCAGCGAGGCCCGCCGGACCACCCTGACCGATGTCAGCGGCACACCGTTGACGACCCGCGGCGGCGAGGTTCTGGCCAGCCCGGTGGCGGCACTGGGCGATATCGAACTGGCCCCGCAAGTGGCTCAGATCCCGCACGAGAACGGGCGCCGTATCAACCGTATCTACGCCTATCTGGATCCCTTCACCCTGCCGGCGACGGCGCTGGCCTCCTTTTTCGAGTCACTCGATGAGGCCGGGCTGGAACTGCCCCCGGGTTATGAGCTCCTGGTGGGCGGTGAGGCGGCCGAGCGCGGTGATGCTGTTGGCAACCTCCTGGGCACGGCCGTGCCGCTGATCGTTTTGATGATCGGTTCCGTCGTCCTGGCCTTCAACAGCTTCCGCTATGCCGGCGTGATCCTGTTCGTCGCCTTCCTGTCCATCGGACTGGCCATGTTCGGTGTCTGGCTGTTCGGCACGCCGCTGGGTTTCAACGCCATTGTCGGCGCCATGGGGTTGATGGGACTGGCGATCAATGGAGCCATTGTCGTCCTGTCGGGATTGAAGGCCGACCCGGCCGCTGTGGCGCTGGAAGAGGGCGCCGTGGTGCAGGGCGTGATGGACTCCACCCGTCACATCATCTCGACCACGCTCACCACGATCGGCGGGTTTGTGCCGCTGATCCTCGATGGCGACAGTTTCTGGCTTCCCTTCGCGGCGGCCATGGTCGGGGGGGTGTCCGGATCGGCGGTCCTGGCCCTCATTCTGGCACCCTCGGCCTTTGTGCTGCTGGCGCGCGGCGAGGAAAAGCGGGCGCGTCTGGTCGAGGCGTTGAAGCGTCATGCCAAACCCAAGGGCGACTTGATAGAGCCGGCCGAATAGGCTTAGGCGCTCTGGCAAGGAGTGAGGCGGTATGTGATGGACAAGCGAGGCCCCTGGAAACTGCACAGCGAAGCGGTGAAGTTCGAGAATCCGTGGTTGCGGCTGGACGCCTTCGATGTGACCCAGCCGGACGGGAAGCCGGGTGAATATGGCGTGGTTCACTTCAAGAATATCGCCATCGCCATCCTGCCGCTGTTCGAAGACGGCACGACTGTTCTGGTCGGGCAGCACCGTTTCCCGCATGACCGCTATAGCTGGGAGGTGCCTGAAGGCGGTGGTCGGCTTGATGCCGATCCGCTGGAGGAAGCCCGGCGCGAGCTGGCCGAGGAAACCGGGCTGACCGCCGAGCACTGGCAGGACATGCTCCGCATGCAGCTGTCCAACTCGGTGACCGATGAAAATGCCATCGGTTACATCGCCACCGGATTGAGCGAGGGTGAGCCGGATCCGGAGGGCACAGAGGAGCTGCGTATACGCCGCTTACATTTTTGTGATGCCCTGGAGGAGGCGGTTTCGGGCAAGATCACTGACGCGCTGAGTGTGGCAATTCTGCTCAAGGCGCACTACATGGCGTCGAACGGCTTGCTGGATCCCGGCTTGAGCGCGGCCATGCTGAAACGCCGGTGATCGGGGTCTAGGGATCCCGGGGAAGGAAAAGAACATGTCTGTGAGCGAACCGCGCAGCCCGATCGAAGTACGTACCGGCGTGGACTCCGTCTGGGCCCGTCTGCGAGTTGAAGCCGCGGCAGCCTCGGCGGAAGAGCCGATCCTCGCCAGCTTCCTCAACGCTGCCATTCTGCGTCACGACAATTTCGCCGATGCCCTGGCTTACCGTCTGGCAGCGAAGCTGGCCGATGCCCAGCTCGACACCATGCTGGCGCATGATGTGGCGCTGGAAGCGATCAAGGCCGATCCGGAAATCGTCGAACAGGCCTCGGCCGATATGCTCGCTATCGATGAGCGTGACCCGGCCAGTGTGAGCCTGTTACAGCCTTTCCTCTATTTCAAAGGCTTCCATTCCCTGCAGGCCTATCGCGTCGCGCATTGGCTATGGAAAGAAGGGCGGCATACGCTCGCCTTCCATCTGCAAAGCCGGATCAGCGAGCGTTTCGGTCTCGACATCCATCCGGCCGCCCGTATAGGCAAGGGCGTGATGATCGACCATGCGACCTCGGTTGTGATCGGCGAGACGGCCGTTGTCGGTGATGATTGCTCATTGCTGCACGAGGTCACGCTGGGCGGAACCGGTGCCTCGCATGAGGACCGCCATCCCAAGGTCGGGCGTGGTGTCCTGATCGGAGCGGGCGCCAAGGTGCTCGGCAATATCACGGTCGGTGATAACGCCCGTATCGCCGCCGGTTCTGTCGTGCTCAAGCCGGTTCCGGCAGGCTGCACCGTCGCCGGCGTGCCGGCCCGGATCGTCGGCGATTGCTGCCCGCAACCGGCCCGTTCCATGGACCAGAACATTCCGGACAATTCGCTGGATTGATCCGCGCGCGGGTGAATCAGGCCAGCGGGTGGACGGCAGGGGCGGAATTGGGGTTAGTTAGCGCCAATTCGAATCCCCTTCAGGAGACGCATTTTGGATAAGAATATGAACCCGGTTGAGGCCGCCAAGCTGCAGCAATTCCTGCGCGGCAAGCTCAACCCCGACCTTCAGGTCCAGCGCCGCAATCGTCCGGACGAGTGTGCCGAGATCCATCTCGGCGACGAGTGCCTGGGCGTCGTGTCCAAGATCATCGATGAGGGCGAAACGTCCTACTCCTTCGAGATCACCATTCTGGATATCGACCTAGAAGAACTTGGCTGATCCAGCCACGCCAATCCTCGAGCTGCGCTCGGTCGCCAAGACCTATGCCGGCGGCGTGGAGGCCGTTCGCGGCGTCGACCTGTCGCTGGCACCCGGCGAGCTGCTGGCGCTGACCGGTGAGTCCGGCTGCGGCAAGACGACGGTTCTGAAAATGATCAACCGCCTGGAGCAAGCTTCAGGCGGTTCGATTGTTTTTGAGGGGCGCGATATTGCTGGTATCGATCCTGTGCATCTGCGCCGTCAGATCGGCTGGGTGATGCAGGGCGATGGTCTGTTTCCGCACTTCACCGTGCGCGAAAACATCGCCATTCTACCCAAGCTTCTGGGCTGGGAACCGGCGCGCTGCGAGCTGCGTGTCCGGGAAATGATGAAGCTGGTCCAGCTCGATGTCGACGAATTCGGCGAGCGCTATCCGCAAGCCTTGTCCGGCGGGCAGCGCCAGCGCGTGGGATTTGCCCGCGCCCTGGCGGGCAATCCGGGCCTGGTATTGATGGATGAGGCCTTCAGCGCGCTTGACCCGATCACGCGTGACACGCTGCAGCAAGACTTCAAACGCTTGCAGACCGAGCTTGGTTTTTCCGCGGTCATGGTGACCCATGACATGGCCGAAGCGCTGATAATGGCCGACCGGATCGCGGTGATGCGCGATGGCGAGATCATCCAGCAGGGGACGCCGCGCGAACTCCTGCGGGCCCCGTCGGAGGCCTACGTCTCGCAATTGCTGGACACGCCCCGGCGTCAGATTCGTGCGATTGCGGAGCTGGACGCATGAATCCCAATCTCGCTGAACGCTTTGCCGAGCTTCCGGACCTGTTATCCGGTCATGTGTTGCTGTCCGTCGCCGCCCTGGCTGTGGGCATGGCGATCAGTCTGCCGCTGGGCATTTTCGCGGCCCCGCATCGTCACCTCGCCAATACCGTGTTGAATATTGCCAGCGTAATCCAGACGATTCCGGGCCTGGCCCTACTGGCGCTGATGGTGCCGCTGCTGGGGGGGACGATCGGTTATGCCCCGGCCTTCATGGCCTTGATGCTGTATTCCATTCTGCCGATCCTGCGGAATACGATTGTCGGGCTGCAGGGTGTGGACCGCGGGGTGATCGAGGCGGCGCGAGGTCTGGGGCTGACGGACCGGGAGCGACTTTGGCAAGTCGAGCTGCCGCTGGCCTTGCCGGTGATCGTTGCCGGATTGCGTACAGCTACGGTCTGGGTCGTCGGTGCGGCCACCCTGGCGACCCCGGTCGGGGCGCCGAGTCTTGGCAATTATATCTTCGCCGGTCTGCAGACCCGGAACTGGCTGTCCGTGATTTTCGGCTGCCTGTTCGCTGCGGGCCTGGCCATCGTCCTCGATCAACTGATCCGGCTGATGGAAGTGGCGGCCCGGGAGCGTCAGAAGGGACTAGCCATCCGCGTCGGCGGCGCCCTGATGATCGTCCTGATGGCGGCAACCCTGCCACGTTTTGTCGAATTGCCCGTGAATGCACCGGCGCCCGTCCTCGCAGAGGGTGAGACGCCGACGCGCTTGCGAGCGGAAGAGGGGGCGTTGCAGGGCGCGCGGGTGCGGATCGGGGCCAAGGCCTTTTCCGAGCAGTACATCCTGGCCGATCTGATCGAGACCGTCCTCGAAGCCGAGGGCGCAGAGGTCGAGCGCCGCGATAATCTGGGCTCGACCATCGTTTTCGATGCCCTGCGCACCAATGAGATTGATGTCCTGGTCGATTATACCGGTACGATCTGGGCCACGATCATGAACCGGCCGGAGCCGGTCGACCGCTACGCCATGTTCGCGGAGATGTCGGGCTGGCTCTATGAGCAGTATGGCATCGTCACCCTCGGCCGTCTCGGGTTTGAAAACGCTTATGGCTTCGCCATGCGGGCTGACCGCGCCGCTGAGCTGGATGCCCGCGCTCTGGGCGATCTGGCGCCGCATGCCCGCGATCTCCAGGTCGGCGGTGATGCCGAGGTTTTCACACGCTCGGAATGGATCAGTACCCGCGATGCCTATGGGTTTGGTGCCATGTCGACCCGGGCGATGGATGCGACCTTCATGTATGACGCCGTCCGTGACGGGCAGGTCGATCTGATCACCGCCTATACGACCGACGGCCGTATCGCGGCCTACGACCTGGTAGTACTGAACGACCCGCTTGGCGTGCTGCCGCCCTATGACGCTGTGATCCTGCTCTCGCCGGAAGCTGCGGCCCGCGCCGGGCTCGCCGATGCGCTCGCGCCCCTTGTCGGCGCCATCGACAGTACCGATATGCGCGAAGCGAACCGGCTTGTGGATCTGGAGCGGCAAACGCCGTCCCAGGCTGCCGGCTGGTTGTTGAACGAGATCGGGCTGGGTGAGTGATGAGCGGCTATTTTGCACGCGGACGATTGCAGGATGAGGAATGGCTCATGCGGGCCTGCGCGGAACTCAATCGCGACTGGCCTTCGCACGCCGCCCCGATCAATTCCGATACTGTCCTCAATGCGGTCTATACCCAGCAGCAGGCGGAATTCGAGGATCTTCTGAAAAAAGTCGATCCGGAAGGCGATATCGATCCGACCGTGTTTCCGGCTATTGCCTATTTCAATGCCGGTGAGGGGTGGCCCATGGATCTGATCGTGGCCTGTTTCGCGACTATTCTGATCTGGCTCTTTGTTCCCGATTATCTGGGCGTGACCCGGCTGGGCGTCACCAGCCTGCTGGCGCTTTACGTAGTGATCCAGGTGGTGCGTTCACGCCGCCGTGCGGATGAAGCCCGGTTCCGCATGCGCAATCTCGGCCTGGAAACCACGACCAAGCACCCGCTGACCCTGCGCCATCTGGTGCGCTTCCGGCGCAAGCCGGTGACGGTGCACTAGCTCTCCAGCCAGTCGAGCGCGGCCTTGCGCGTGCGGAAGACGCGAAACACGTCGAGCTCACCGGTCTGGGGCATCAGCTCCCAGAGCTGGCCGATGGGCGCGGTGAGTTCTGATTCGAAGACCCAGGCATTCTTGTTAGGCGGGCCGGCGATGTCGGCCGTATCCTCAAGAAGCTGGACAAAACGATTCTGGAACAGGCCGAGGGTAATGTCGCTCAGATCACTGCCCGCCTCGATGACAATCAGGCGCACGACATCCGGCCCCCATTCGGGCGACTGGATCATTTCCATATAGTTCTGAACGATCTCGTCGGCCGTGACCTTGCCGGTAAAATGCGCCTCGAACCGGCGCGCCTGGGCATTGAATGTACGCGTATAAGGCATTCACCCCTCCCAACTGCCTGTAATATCGCGCTGCTGAGGTGTGTCGTCAATGTTTCAAAAAGAAACCAGACGGCCCGGGGCGGGGCGCGTGCCGTCCGGTTTCTGAACCTGTTTGCGGCGCTAGAGGACGGTCAACATGGTTGCGACCAGCGGGTGGCGAACAATGTCCTTGGCCTCGAGACGGCAGACCGAGATGTTTTCCAGGTCTTCCATCTTGTTGGCAATCTCGGCCAGGCCGGACATTTCCGGCAGCAGGTCGGACTGGGCCGGGTCGCCGGTAATGACCATGGTCGAGTTCCAGCCCAGGCGCGTCAGCAGCATCTTCAGCTGCACATAGGTGCAGTTCTGGGCCTCGTCGACGACGACGAAGGCATTGTTGAGCGTGCGCCCGCGCATATAGCCGATCGGGGCGATCTCGATAACGCCTTCGGCCATCATCGCCTTGAGCTTTTTCGGTGACAGCCGGTCGGCGAGGGCGTCGTAGAGCGGGCGCAGATAGGGCGCGAGCTTTTCTTCCATGGCGCCGGGCAGGAAGCCGATTGATTCGCCGGCCTCGACGGCGGGGCGGGAAAGAACGATGCGGCTGACCTCGCCTTTCTCCAGCGCCTCAACCCCCTTGGCGACGGCGAGATAGGTCTTGCCGGTGCCGGCCGGTCCGAGCGCGAGCACGAGATTTTGTACATCGACCGCCTTCATCAGTTTTTCCTGACCGGGCGAACGCGGTTTGACCTTCTTGATGAAGCGCTGATCGCGCATGGGTTCCTTATCGTCAGGCGACCATTGGGTGCCCGGGAAAAGAGCCTGCACTTTGTCCTCCTCGGACTGGTAGTGACCGGAATTGAACTCTCCGGCTTTCAGACGACGTTTGACGGACCGTTTACCCATGACTGGAACCTCCACACATGAAAAACCCCTCAGCGACAGGCAGAGGGGCGACAACGCGTTGCGATAAGGGTGAGTCGGAAAACTCCGGCAGCTTCGGGGGCTGAGGGCCGGAACCGGGTGGTGGACTTGGATGCAGACAACACATGTGACTGCAAAGCCTCCTGCTGGAGTTTCCGATGCGACCCGGAAACCAAGTCCCGAATCGTGTGTACAGTGTCAGTGTAGCGTGATGAAAAGAATCTAAACGCGTGCGTCGTGGATATTTCACAAAATTTTGGGGGCGGACATCGATGGCGATTTATGCACTTGGCGATTCGGAGCCGAAACTGCCGGAGAATGGTGAGTATTGGGTGGCGCCCGATGCGCGCGTCATCGGCATGGTCGAGCTCAAACGCAATGCCAGCATCTGGTATGGCTGCGTCGTTCGCGGTGATACGGATTGGATCGAGATCGGTGAGGACAGCAATGTCCAAGACCTCTCCGTGCTGCACACCGATCACGGCATCCGTCTGAAGATCGGCAAGGGCGTTACCGTGGGCCACCATGCCATGTTGCATGGCTGCGAGGTCGGTGATTACTCCCTGATAGGCATCGGCGCGCGCATTCTCAACAACGCCAAGATTGGCAAGAACTGCATTATCGGCGCCCACGCCCTGATTCCCGAAGGCAAGGAAATCCCTGACAATTCCCTCGTCGTTGGCGCCCCGGGCAAGGTCATCCGCACGCTGGATGAAGGCACAGCCGAGCTGCTCAAGGCCTCAGCCGATCACTATGTCGAGAATTCAAAACGGCACAAAACCGATCTGCGCCTGATCGAGACCTAGCCGGCCCGGCCCCACAGGTCGCGGATATTCTGATCTGCTTCGCTGCCCAGGTTGAACCAGGCGGCACGATCATGGGAGGCGTCGATGATCAGGAGCTTGTCCTGGCGATCGAGCACATGGCTGAGTTCGTTGCGCAGCACGGCCGCCGTGGTCGGGCCGCGCAGCAGCCAGACACCGCCGGTGACCGATTCGACATCGCCATAAGCGGAGAGGGCGGTGCGGAATTCGCCGGCCTTGTCAGACGTGATTTCGCCGACAATGACGAAATTGGCCGGGCGGGCGCCGGGTGTGACGCGTTTTTCCACCTGGGTGCCGCCATTCTCCTCGGAAAACCAGTCGCTGAACGCGTCCTGGCCGGAAGCGGCCGCGAATTCGCCGTCACGCTCCTCGCTGACCAGCGAGTGCGCAGCAATGCGGCCCTCGCCAACGAAGGCACGCATCTGGGCGGGCGTATAGGGGCCATAGATTTGGCCTTCGACCTTTACAAACCAGGACATAGCGATTCCGTCATCGCGGGGCATGACACTCTCTCTCGCACTTGCACTCATACTCTCTAGGGCATGGATGCGGCAAGAATCGGGCCGCATCCCAACCATACTCATCTTGAGCGACTAAAACGTGATCTAGGGCGAATTAGGCTGCTTCGCTGTCATTCGTCTGCGCTTCAGGCGGATCGAACACGACTGCAAAGCCATTGTCCAGAATGCGCGCCACACGTCCTGACATCTCGCCGACACGAACGACTTCATCGATGCGCGGCCGTTCCAGGCACTCAAAGGCTGCGCCGGAGACCGAGACATCGATGACATTGGCGGCAATCACCACACCATCGCTCAGGCGGATGCGCGCGCGACCGCGGCCCGGCTTGCGCGGGGCGTGGCGGTCTTCGTCCAGACCGAGGCGTTCCTTGTTGAAGCGCCAGGTGATGGCATCGGCCAGCTTGTCCCGTTTCCGGTCAGTGGCGCGGAAGGCCATCGAGAAGTCTTCTTCGCCGGTGCGGACGACTTCGCCTTCCAGGCGGCCAATGCCATTGACGAGGAGAATAATGCGATCGCCCTGTGCCGGCTTGAGGCGGGCCAGGATGCGCGCACCGCCGGGCGAGATGTCGATCAGGCGGCAGGCATGTTCACCGTGTACTTCTGACCAGAAACGGCCATGCAAGCGCAGTGAAACACGCGCATGCCGGCGCCGCTCCTGGGAGCCGCGGGCCGCGATCTTGATCTTGCGACGGTCAAGACGTCCGGGTTCGTCAGTCATGGCCTTTTCTCCGTTCCAGTCTGTGAGGCTAGAACAGAGGGGTTAAGAACCCTTTGCAGCTAGTGATCATTCGCGATGTGAAGTTGCATGTCCCCCGTGTGCCGCCGCGAGACAGGCAGGAGATGTCCGGGCACGGCGGGCGGGCGAATCTCGCGCAGCGTCGTGCGGACGACGGGGCGTCCGCGGAAGGGCTCGGTATCATCCAGCGGCTGGAAAAGGCCGAGGATGCGGTCGACCACGCCTTCCGGTCCGCGCAAGGGGAAGACGGAGATTTCGACCGGCAGTTGGTGCATGTCCATCGAGCTGGCGCGCGCCACCATGGAAGCCGGCGATGCCCCGGACAGGGACGATTCCAGCACGGCCTGGACATGGACCGCATCATGGCCACGCCACAGGCTGAGGAAGTTCTGGTCGCGAAATTCGCGCTGGTAGAGATCGCACAGCTGCGTGCCGGCCAGGCGGAAGACATGATGCGCCGGATCGATACGGCGCAATATAAAGACATGGCCGAGCAGTTCGGAGATGTCCTGCGGCGCGATATCCTCGCGCTGCGGCGCGGCGCTGCCCAGACGCAAGGTCTGCCAATAGGTATGAAGCGCTCGTGATTGCGCGTGGCGCATGACGCTCTCCGGTATTCCCGGGGCAGCACAACGCCGCCCCTGTTCGTCGCGCTCAGCTTCAAGAACGGGGCCATACGCCTCAAAAGCGACCAGTCCCAGCAGGGCTCCCCGGCCAAGCGAGCGGACTTCCCTTAAACCGGCCCGAGGTTTGCAATGGACAGGGGCAGAGCAAAGGAGCACGGCCATGCGCGTATCAGCCCGGCACGCTTTATTGATGATCGCCACCTCTGTGATGGCGCTGACAGCAGCCCCGGCCAGCGCCGGTGGCCCGCCGCATGACGGCGGCCATGGTGGCGGTCATGGCGGCGGTCACGGCTGTTGCACCCATGGCGGCGGCCATACGGTCAATGTCCCGCACGTCAATATTCATGGCGGCAATATCAATGTCGGCGTGAATATCCATTCGAGCGTCAATGTGACGGCCAACGTCAATGCCAATGTCAGCGCGGTGGCCAATGCCAATGCGGCCGCCAACGCCGGGGCAGGCTCCTCGGCCGGCGCTGGCTCGATCACCTTCATCGGCGGTGGCAGCTATTACGCCCCGTCCACCGCTCCGGCGCCTACGGCCATTTCCGGCCTGCGTGTCGTTGAGCGCGAGTATGAAGAAGAATACGAGCGCATCGAGATCATCGAGGAATGGCGCATGATGCGGGCCGTCTGCCTGGATGATCGCGGCAATCCGCACCCGGCCTCCCAGGTCGACCCGGATGAGGAAATCCCGGCCATCTATGATGGCGAAGTGTATCGCTGCATGGCCGGCACGACGCTTCAGGTCACGGTCGGCTGGCGCCTCGAGGGCGAAGCTTGGTGGGATGAAGCCCAGACCATTATGTGCCGCCGCGGTGAAGCGCTCTGGCACAGCCCGGGGGGCGAGCTGCGCTGCGCCACCCAGACGCCGCAGCGCAATTGCAATGAACGCTCCCTCCTGCGCCGCTACGGTCCGGGGGAGAAAGTCTTCTATATGCGCCGCACCGAAGTCATCACCGAATACGAGCGTGTTGCCGAGCGCGAGAGCCTCAACATGACACTGATGCTCGACGGCGGTGTCGGCGGTTATCGCTGATCCCGTTTCAAACCAGATCCATCCATGCCATCGGCATGACCTGCCCCGGCTGAACTTCAGCCGGGGCTTTTTTTGATCGCTGGTCCGGTCTAGCTGGCCATGCCCTGATACATCAGCGTCAGCCCGATCGTATTGCTCAGCCCGTGCGACAGGATTAGCGGCCAGAGATTGCGGTTGAAGGCGAGGTATAAAAGGCCGGAGACCACGGCGATGGCCCCGGTGGCGACCCAGCCGGCCACGCCCTGATAGTAAAGGTGCTGGTGCCCGAACAGCGCGGCCTGGCACATCACCGCCAGGACCGCGGCTAAGGGCAGACCGGAAAACACGGTTTCGAAGCGTTCAAACAAGGCCCCGCGGAACAGCATTTCCTCGACAAACCCGCCGATCACCCAGGCGATGGCGAGCCAGAACAGGAAGGCGGACAGATTGCCGGGGACCGCATCAAAGCGCCCGGAAAACCGCTCATCAATCGCCTGCACCGCCTCGCTGGGTGGAGCTATCAGGCTGGTGGCCAGGCCGTCGGCGAGAATGCCAACACCCATCGTCACAACCAGGGCCACCACCGTCCAGATGGCGGTCCAGAAAAAGCACTTCGGGCGCCCCATACCGAGATCCGCCCAGCCCTTGCCGCGGCGACGCAAGCTCCAGGTGGCCAGGGTCAGGGCGGCGACCAGAGCAACTGGGCCGGCCAGGCTCCAGAGGGCATCAATGTTCAGCAAGGCTGTTTTCAGCAGCAGAAGCGTGCCGATGATCAAGGTGAGATCAAACAGCGCGGAAGCGCGGCGCAGGATGTCCGATGCAAGAGCGGCCATGGGCGATCCATTCGTGGTGAATACCCCCGGGTCTATCTCGGTGCGCGCGCTGTTTCTTGAATGATTGTGCGGGGCGAGAGTGAGGGCCATCGCGGATACGAGCCCGGGAGTAATGGGCAGGCCCCCCGTTTATCTCGTGATGTGGATCACCTCCGGCGTCCCAGCCCGCGGGGGAGCCCGGCGTCGATTAAATTGGGACAAGTATTTATCGGTGAGCAGATCCGGAGAAAACCGGAACTTGCCCCCGTTTATTCGACACCCCAACACAACTAACCCCGGCTGTTGCCAGCCGGGGTTAGTTTGCGCGTCACGACAGTTGTGGGTCGGCGCGGCGCGCGAACCGGGTTTGGGTCAATACCCGTTCGAGGTCCGGAAGGTCGCGGAATTGCCGATCGCCGTGGCGGTGCCGGAGATGTTCTGGCCCGTCGTCATCTGGCCGGTGACGACCGAGGACACATTGGCGTCGTTGACCTGGTTCATATTGCCATAGGAGGTCACCGGGCATTCCGAACAGATATAGCTGGTCGCTGCATTGCCGAAGGCGGTGGCCGACATCATCACGCTGCCGCCAGCATCGCCGGCGAAATTGGCGCGGGCATTGACCGCACCGGTATTGTTCTGGTCCAGGCCCATAAAGGCGTCGGCGCCGAGATTGGAGATGATGGCGGAGTTGCCGACGCCTTCGGACGAGACCGTCAGCGCGTCGGCATCGAAATTCCCGACCAGGATTTCCGCGTCCGCGGTAACCGTGCCGGAATTGGTTTGGCCGCCCTGCAGGTGGGCATAGCCGTCTTCATTCTGGATCCGCACGGCATTGCCATTGGCCGAGGCCATGGCCTGGCTGGAGATCGCCGTGCCTCCGGCATCCATGCGCACGCGGCCGGTGACATCGCCGCGATTGGTCTGGTCGACATCAACGATCTGGGAGGCGCCTATATAGCCCTCAACCAGCACGCTATTGCCATTGGCTGCACCGATGGCGGCGGCGCCATAGCCCAGGCCCGCATCGGGCGCGAGGACATAGGCATCAGCCGTTACCGCTGCACCGCTGTCCTGGCGCAGATCAAGATTGGTCTCGCCGCCAGAGGCGATGGATTCGTAGGCATTGGCGCTGGCCGTTGCCGTGGTGACCGAGGAGATCGAATAGCTGCCGACATTGAGCTGGGCGTTCGAGGTCACGGTCGAGCCGTCCGCCGCGCTCTGCTCGGAGACCAGATCCATATTGGCATCGGTCAGAACCGACGCGGTATTGCCGAAAGCCGTGGAGGTCGTCAGCGCAACGCCGTCGGTGATCCGGGCTGTGGTCGTGGCCGATGTGGCAACCGAACCGGAGAAAGCCTGGCTCGACTGGACATCATGCGGCGTGATTACGTCCACGGTCAGCGCATTGGCAATGCCGATGGCGGTCGTGGTGGCGCTGTCAGCCTGGTCGGTTTCGGTGGTGACGACCGCATTGATGGCCGCATCCAGATTGACCTGGCCGTTCAGGATCTCAGTTGTATCGTCCGCGAACGTAGCTGCGGACATGGTCATCACGACGCTCGTGGCCGTGGCTAACAGTCTGGCGCGCTTGAACATTCGAGGTCTCCTGGGAGCCGTAAGCTGCATGGTGGGTGGCGATGCCGCCGGTGGAATTGGTCGATCCGCCGATCGGATCGGCATAGTGGCAGGCCTGAGCCGGGTCGACGCCGTAGAGCTGGGCCGAGATTTCCAGCACGGCGCGTTCGATCACCGAGCGCACGGCCAGCTGGACCGGCTCGAGCGAGCGGCCGCCCGCGGAAATGTCGATCACGGCCTCATCCCAGAAGGCGAAGATGCCGGCGCTGATCTCGCGACCGATGATCTGCTTCTGGTAGGAGATGACATCGACCGTCTCCATGGAGCGCGTGTCATTGAGGCGCAGATCCAGGCCGATATTCATCACCCAGGCGCGACGGTTGAACAGGCCCGTCGGGTCGCTGTCGATGCGATCGCCGGCCAGTACGTCCACGCCATTGGAGCGGATATTATAGTTCAGCTCGGTAATGCCGCCGACCAGATGATAGTCGGAACCGGGCAGGGAGGCGGCGTAGATCTGACGCTGATTGCCGTCCTCATCGCCGATCAGCGAGTTGTTGGCATAGCGCAGTTCCAGCTCGGAAACCGAGGTGTCGAAACGCTCGACCAGGCGCACACCGGCCTTGGCAAAGGCCGAGATCGCCATCAGCGAGGCGCCCTGGGTGAGCGCGGCGCCGCCCTCCAGCGAAGCGCGGCCGGTATAATCGGACAGCCGGCCCACGGCGATGCGCGGCGATTGCAGATTATTGGCCCGGGCGTAATTGGCCAGGCAGACCAGCGCCTCGGAATAGGGCGTCGGGTTGGCGACAACCGGGGCGCCGCCGATCGGCTGCGCGTAAAGCCCGTCGCTGCCACCGGTCGAATTGGTGGTGGCGCAGCCGGTCAAGGCCAGCGCACTCGCTAGGGCGGAGATGAGAAGCTTAGTCGGGGTCATTGGCACTACTCACATATCCATTCGCATCGGCATTGGCGTTGATGTCGCCATTATTGATCTGGTTGGAATTGACGATGACGGTGTTGTACTGGCCGGAGACATTGACGTTCAGCTGGTTGCCGATCGCCGCTGCGGACGACCCAACACCGCCGCCAAACATGCCGGTCTGGCTGGAAACGCCGACACCGGTCTGGATGACGCCGTCAATGATCACACGATTGCCCGCCTGCGACCGTGCAGCAGCTCCCGCTGCGGCACCTGCGCTGGAGCGCGCGCCGGACCAGGGCTGGGTCGTCTGCCCCGGAGCCACGCCATAGGGCTGTTCCCAGGCGCCGGACGTCTGTACGCTTTGCGCTTGGGCGCCGGTGTCGATCGCGACTGCGAGGGCAATTGCGGCGACGGTATAAAGAACAGCTTTGGGCATGGCCTTGTGTCCATCTCGGTCAAATCGTACCGGGATAGGTGCAACGCGCGTGCCAGACGGGAGTGGCTGAAATGCTGTTCTCTCGTTAGGGGAATCGCGTGGATGCCAAGATTTCGGGCCGTAATGGGCCAATTTGGGAGCGCTGACAGGGGATGAGTGTGCCGGAGCGGGACGATGACGGATATGAACCGCCTCGAGGCGGTTCGCGCGAACCTGTTTTCAATAATATACCGCCGGGTGTGCTGCTTATTGCGCTTCCGATCGTGGGGGTCGCACTGCTTCCGTTCATCGCCCCCGAGCTGGAGCGCTGGGTGTTTGCTGCCTCGGTCGTGGTCTCGCCGGGACCGGGGCAAGTCGCGCCGCAGCAGCCGCTGGGACCGTGGGCGCCGTATCTGCTCCACATCCTGATTCATTTCGGCCTTCTACACATCGCCATGAATCTCACCGTCCTGGTCAGCGCAGGTCGCGCTGTGGGGACGAGTTTCGGGACTGATGCGAGCGGCACGCTGGGGTTCCTGGTGTTCTTCGCCCTGTGTTCGGTCGCCGGTGCTGCGGCGCAAGTCGCCTTCAGCGGCGCTGAGGCAGCCACTATGGGCGGCGCCTCAACCGGTGTGTCCGGGCTGATCGCGGCAGCGGGCTGGGTGATGGGCGGCTATCGCGGCATGCTGCGTCTGGCTCTGCCCTGGGCCGGGTTGAACATCGTCATCGGCATTGTCGGGATTGGCATTCCCATCCCGATCGGATGGGTGGCCCATATCGGCGGCACGGTCGCCGGCGCCGTCCTGTTCCCGGTGCTGCAGCCGATCTTTGCCCGTCGCTAGTGGCTACCAGAGCCGCTCATAACGGCGCTCGCCATTGATCTCGAGCCCCTTGATGAGGGCGTCGCCATTGTCCTGCAGCGACAGAATCAGGCGCGGTGACTGGCTGGAATCCCGTAAAATACCGTCGAGCTCCTGTGCCGTGTCCCGCGAGGCGTAATAGCGTGACAGGTTGTAATTGACGTAGATCACTTGTCGCTCCCGCTCGACGCGCACGCGCTCAACCTCACCGGTCTGCGGGGCGACCTGGTTGACCCATTCAAAGGCGGGCCCTGTGGTTCCGGTGACATAGCCGCGAATGATGGTGCCCGTTGCCGGGCGGTGCTGGTGCAGCGCGGTCGGGATCCAGACCCCGTCGTCACCCGGCGCCAGGCTGACATAGATGTCGTCGCCCATTTCGAAGCCGTCGTCGCCATCCAGCACCACGGCGTCGAGTTCGGCCAGCGAGATACGAATACGGCTGTAATAGCCGAGCAGCGGATCGCGCGGGTCATAGCCTTCAACCGCGAGGGTGACTTCTGTACCGCCCGCGCGCTTGAGCGCGTGACTGGTCAGCATGACGGTGAGAAAGCCCGTCATGATCAGGGCGACGAGGCCAAGACGCATCATAAAGCTCATGACGTCACTCCCTTGCCGGCCGGCAGCAATCGCGAGCGCCATCGCATCAGCGCAAAGCTGAGGCCGAACAGAAGCAGGCCGGCGCCGAGGAAGAAGACGGATGCGGTGAGCAGGCCCTCGAAAGTCTCCCAATAGACATAGAAGGTCTGCAGCGTGAAGCCGATAATGCCCATCGTTCCGGTAGTCCGGAAGCCGTCGCGCGACCCGATCAGGATCAGGGCAACGCAGAGGGCGTAGTAGGCGGCGCCAATCAACAAGCGCACGACGAAAATCACTTCCGGCGCGGTGATGTGTCCGATCAGCGGCACGACAAAGGCGGCCAGTGCGGCCGCTGTCAGGCTGGCACTGGTCAGCACGCGGCGCGACAGTTCCCCGGTTTGCAGGAAGGAGAGCGCCGCGACCGCCGCCACGGCGATTCCGCCAGACAGCCAATAGGCGCCGGAGACATAGAGTTCGTCGGCATCCATCCCGTACTCGCGGACCTCGGTCTGGATCCCGCCCAATGGCCATTGCAAGACCGCGCCGCCGATCACGGCCGCCAGTCCGAGCCAGGCGGATATGACGCCGAGGCCAGCTATGCCACGATTGCGCCCTTGGGCGGCGAGCAGGGCGAGGGCGCCGTAGATGAGCGGATGCAGGGAGATGATCTCGACGTCGAACGGGGTGAATTGGCCCAGCTCCCGCCAGATCGCATTGGAGACCCAGAACAACAGGGCGAGACCGAGGAGATTCGCCGAGACGCGCGATCCAAGACGCGCGGCCGCTACCATCATCAGGGACCAAACCGCGAGATAGCTCCACATGATCTGCGGCGCGGCGGGGTTGAAAATTTCTAGCGTCACCCAGAAAGCGCTCAGTACGGTCGCCAGGATCAGTAGCGGGCGCGAGGGGATGATCACGGCTGTCGCCAGCGCACCAAAGGCCCAGATCAGGACCGCGGTATTGCGGAAAGAAGACATGTTGAAGGTCTGGGCCGTGAGCGCGATCGCGGCGCCGAACAGCAGTGCGCCGAGCAAGGCGAGGGCATGGCCAAGCGTCGGGGCATTCCGGTCGAAGGCCTTGCCAGCGCCCAGGAGCGCCCCCCAGATCGCGGTGACCAGGAAGACAAAGGCCAGCAGTTTGGGCATGGCGTCCCAATTGGCGGCGACAAAGCTGATCGCGGACATGGCGAGCAGGACGGCCCCGAGAATCGACAGCGCTCCCGCTGCATTCCAGGCCCGGCCGGAGCTGGCGACATCGCCCAGTATTACGTCGCGCTGGTCGGCATCGACCCAGCCGGCTTCGATCCAGCGTTCCAGATCCTTGCGGATGCGTGACTGATAACTCATGGGGCTTCCCTTCGCGCCATGGCAGGTTCCTGCTTAGTGAAACGTTGGCCCAGCCAAAGCCGGGTGTCTACGTAAGAGTGATTCACACCGGCGGGTTCGACACCTGCCGGTACTAGAGGTCGGCAAGCCCGCGGGGATCGAGTCTATCGGTGATGTGGTCAACGCCAAGATTGCTGACGCTGAGGCCCAGACCACCGCCATGCGCGATTACATCTTGTCCTGATATTTCTCTGCACACCGGGTTCGCCTTGCAGGGCAGGGCGCCAACCCGGCACGGCGGGAAAAAGATCAGATAATTGCTGCAAGAGGGGTTGCGCTGATCCGGCCTTCCTGTAGAAGGGCGCTCCCGACGGCGCTGGGCGCAGGTTTTCACTTGCGGATCGGCGCCGTTTACTTATTATACGAGGTCTTGGCGTTTTTTCGTTTATAGGGCCGGTGAGTCGAATATGAGGCACCGGGTTCAGTAAGTTTGTTGCCGTTTCGGCGGTCTCCCAACGAACTGCACATTCCCTGAAGAAACGCGATTGACTTCAAAAACGGCGCGGACTAAACACCGCGCTCCTCGCCGGGGAGGGCCGCTGAAGGGCGGAGCAAACCGGAGGGGCGAAGGCAAAAGTCTTCGGGGTTTCATAGGTGTTTTGAGGGTCAAAATGCCGAGCGGTTTTCTGCGGAAAATCAATCGGATGGCTCGCTGCACAAACCCTGAAAAAGGCGATTGACTTCGAAAGTGGCGCGATCTAAACACCGCGCTCCTCGCTCGAAGCGGCCTGGTCAAACGGGTCACGGACGGCACCGGGAGACAATCAGTCTTCCAGCTTTTCATAGGCGGTCGATGCAGTCTCCGCCGGCAGGTTTTCGAAAGAAAATCCTCCGGTCTGCGCCTTCTGCTGAAAATGCTGGAAAAGCCGGTTGACTTCAAAAACGGCGCGGACTAAACACCGCGCTCCCTGCTGCGGCGGCCCACACGGGCTCAAGCAGTTCGGGCTCCGAAGCGGAAGCATCGACGGCCCGGCTCTTTGACATTGTTGGATTGGAAAGAGAAACGCAGGCGGCGGCGTTCTGCGGTGGGTCAGACCACCACTTGAACACCGATACGCTGAAGCGTTCTCTTATACGACGATTGATTTCGATCTGGTCAAACAGGTCGAATGACAATCCCGTTAAGAACTTTGAATGCCAAGCGCGTCGGGATCAAAACTCAACCTGAGAGTTTGATTCTGGCTCAGAACGAACGCTGGCGGCAGGCTTAACACATGCAAGTCGAGCGCCCTGCTTGCAGGGAGCGGCAG
>NZ_JASBRW010000050.1 GCF_030149235.1 Maricaulis sp.
TTCCCGGCAAATCAGGTTCACCTCGTGACTAAAGATTGAGGAGCCTTCCATGCCGCGTCTGCCCTATTTCGAAATTCACGCCTTTTCCGATCCGGCCATGCCCTTCAGCGGCAATCCGGCCGGGGTCTGCCTGATGGACGACTTCCCGGCGGACAAGGTCCTGCTCGGCATTGCCGCCTCGAACAATCTCTCCGAGACCGCCTTCGTCGTGCCGACCGGCGAGGACACCTGGCATTTGCGTTGGTTCACGCCCGCGGTCGAGGTCGATTTGTGCGGCCATGCGACCTTGTCGGCCGGCGCCGTCCTGTTCGGTGAGAAGGCGGTGAAGGGCGAGAGCGCGAAATTCGATACCCGCTCGGGACGGCTTGAGGTCAGCCAGGACGGCGAGCGCTTCGCCATGGACCTGCCGGCCATCGGCTACCGGCCAGGTCGCCCAAGCGATGCCCTCCAGGCCGCGATCGGTATCGAAGCTTCTCCCGACGAGGTCTATCAGATCGAACGCATTCACGGTGCCGGCTATCAGATGTGGGTGATGCCGCATGAGGGCCTCGTCTCGACTGCCCTGCCCGATCACGGCCTTTTGCGCCGCCACAACACCAATATCATTCTCACCGCGCCCGGCCGTACGACCGATTTCGTGTCGCGCTTCTTTGCCCCGGCCTCCGGTGTGAATGAGGACCCGGTCACCGGCTCAGCCCATTGCACCCTGACACCCTACTGGGCCGAGCGGCTCGGCAAGTCCGGCCTGATCGCCCGCCAGATCGGCCAGCGCCCGGGTGCGCTGGAGGTCGAGCACAAAGGCGAGCGCGTGGCCTTGCATGGCCACGCGCCGCGTTATCTGGAAGGATCAATCCTGGTCTGACCGACCGGATTAGTGACGATAGCTGCCATAGCGGCTGCGACGATCATGGCGACGGTCCCGGCGATGGTCGCGGACACCCCGGCGACCACGTTCGATCACGACATTGATCTGGCGCAGATCGCCGCGGCGGGTTTCCCGGTAAAACTCGCCATGGCGGCGGTAGACGATACCCGGCGTACCAAGGCGGGCGCCGGTGCCGCGCTCAAGACCATTACGGCGTTCCCAGCGGTCGGGGACATAGGTCCAGGCGCGCGGCGGGCATTCGATCACCCGTCGATCGCGGCGATCCTCGCGCACATCCCATCGGCCTTCATAGACCCGGCGATCGCGGCGATCCTCACGCAGATCGGGGCAGGCCCGGGCATTGAGGTACCAGGTGCCGGCCGATGCGGCGGCGGGCAGTGCTGCAGCTCCCATGCCGGCCAGAAGGGCGGCGGCGATGGCGCTCTTGAAAAATGACATGGCGGTCTCCTTTGCCGTTTCCGGCCGCACCGGGCCGTTGATGGAGACAACAAACACCAGCGCGCCTGAGCGCGCCTTGAATGCCCGGTTCAGCTGGGGGTCATCTTGCTGAACGATACGCGCTGCCTTGGTCTTGCCGCGAATAAGGGCCATAATTGCAAAGCAATAGGTATGGGAGTTCATCTATGCGGATGGGTTGGATCGCGCTCGCTGCGACGCTTTTCCTGGCACCGGCGGCGCTGGCTCAGGATACGGCAGACGAAACTGTTCATCTGACCAGCCGGGAAATCGGTAATTATCTGCGCACCTATACCCAGAAACCGGACAAGCCGACCGGCGTGTCGACCGGACGCTATACCGGCTCGGACACTTGCCAGTACGCCAATGACGGTGAGTGTGATGACCCGGGCCTGGGCACCGGAGCCTGCCGCCAGGGCACGGATTATTCAGATTGCTGGCGCCTGGCGGAAGGCGTCGAGGACAATTCCTGCCGCTGGGCCAATGACGGCGAGTGTGACGAGCCCGGTTTCGGTACCGGTGCCTGTACGCAGGCGACCGATCTCGCCGATTGTGGCAGCGTCATCCACCTCCGCTTCCGCAATGACAGCTGCGAGACCGCGTTCAACGGCGTCTGCAACGAGCCGGATATCGGCGATGGCACCTGCGCCGCCCGCTCGGACCGGGCCGACTGTTTCGGCCGCGAGCGCCCGATGGGCATTAATGACCATTATTTCGGTTTCGATGACCGGGTCTTCATGGACACATCGGCCTTCCCCTGGAGTGTTGTC
>NZ_JASBRW010000085.1 GCF_030149235.1 Maricaulis sp.
GGTGCTGTCAGATTAAACGCCCCGTTATCGGGTTTGGCTCCACTCTGTGCGAATGAGCAACCCATTTCGCTATTTCAAAACATCACCTGAGATCATCCGCCTGGCGGTGATGATGTATATCCGGTTCCCGCTGTCGCTTCGGAACGTCGAAGACCTTCTCCATGAGCGCGGGATCGACGTCACGCACGAGACAGTTCGCTTCTGGTGGAACCGTTTCGGCCCGATGATGGCGCGCGAGATTAAGAGGCGTCGATCTCAGCAGCTTCGCCAGGTCACTCAATGGCGCTGGCACCTTGATGAGGTCCTCGTGAAGATCAACGGCCAAACCCACTACTTGTGGAGGGCCGTGGACCACGAAGGGGAGGTGCTAGAATCCTATGTCACGAAGACGCGTGACAAGGCTTCAGCATTGAAATTTCTGAAGAAAGCCATGAAGCGGTACGGCAGTCCGCAAGAGGTCGTCACCGATCGATTGCGCTCATACGGCGCGGCTATGCGTGAGCTAGGAAACGCGAACCGGCAGGCCACTGGTCGGCATGAAAACAACCGAGCCGAAAATTCTCATCTACCGTTTCTACGACGAGAGCGAGCGATGGCACGGTTTAGGCAAATGCGAAGTCTGCAAAAGTTCGCCGCCACCCATGCTTCCGTTCACAATCACTTCAACCACGACCGTTCACTAGAAAGACGAACCCGCTTCAAGGACCTTCGCGACGCGGCTCTCATCGAGTGGCGTGAGTTGCTGGCGGCCTAGATCCGCACGCCGGTCGCTATCCCAGAGTAGTCCGCTTTAGTCTGACTTCACCCTTACGGTGTTTGGCACTCATTCACCGGGTCGCTTGTGCGCGCTTGAAGTGCTGCAGCTATGACGGCGTCTGTCTGCGGGGCGGCCAGGCCGGTATAGCTGGTGGGGTCCAGTAACCGCTCGATTTCGTTGGACGGCAGCGCGTCGGCAATCACGGGGTCGGACGGCGCGATTGCGTAGAAACTCGCCCCGCTGGAGCGGGCCTCCGCCGCCAAGACACGTAAATGCTCTTCGGCCGCCTCCCGGCCCATCGCGGGAGAAAGGGCGAAGACGAAGCGCTGGGCGAGGATCCAGCCGCCGGTGCGGTCCAGATTGTCGCGCATGCGAGCCTCGTTTACATCCAGCCGTTGGACCAGCCTGCGGGCCTCCGACAGCATGTTTTCGGTATCGATGGAAATCTCGCCGAGCATGCTGTTGGGGCGCGAGGTGTTGTCCCGTTCGAACATGTTGTTCATGTCGTCGGCCACGATTTCGGCCAGGCGCGGAATGATGCGGGCGCGCTGGATCAGCGCCTCGGATAGCGAGGGGTTGTTCTTGTGCGGCATGGTAGAGGACCCGACCGCCGTTACAGGGCGTCGCTCCACCACTTCGCCAATATCATTGCCTTGCAGCAGGAAAATTTCCTGACCAAAGCGGCCCTGGCTCCGTGCGATCAGGGACAGAACGCCGGCGTATTCCGCGAAGACGTCACGCGCCGCGTGCCAATCATCGAGATAGGGAGGTTCAAGGCCAAGCTCACGGGCAAAGCTCTGCTCGATGGCCATCGCGCTGTCACCCAGCCCGACATAGCTTCCGACAGCCCCCTTCATGATGACAGAGCGCTCAATGCGGTCGAGCAGATCGCTTAGCCGGTCAATATGGCGCCGGTTTTCACCGATATAGCCGGAGAGCTTCTTCCCGAAGGTGATGGGCAAGGCATGCTGGCCCAGCGTGCGTCCAATCATCGGCGTGTCGCGATGTTCGCGGGCCAGGTCGATGAGGGCGTCTTCCAGCTCCTGCAGGTCCTCGATCAGCAGGAAGACGCTGGCCCGCAATTGCAACATGCGGGCGCTATCGTAGATGTCCACCGTTGTGGCGCCATAGTGGAGATAGTCAGCCGTCTCAGGAGACAGCCGGCTGCGCCAGACATTGAGCAAGGCGACCATGCGATGGCGTACAATCGCGTTCTCGGCGTTGATCTCCTCGTGCGGGATGGAGGCCGGAATGGCAGAGGCCGTGATTTCGGCTGCGGCCTCGACAGGAATGACGCCGTGCTCGGCCTGGGCGCGCGCCAACGCCGCCTCGATTTGCAGCACGAAACTGTTGAGGCTGGTGGTCGTGAACACCGTTTCGATATCGGCCAGGCAGACGGGAGTCGTGCGAGTCGTTCCCGGTCCGGGCGCCGGAACCTGCGGGCTGGCGTCAGCATGCGGCTGCGTTGTGGTGGGTTCAATCGCGGCGTCAGTCGAAGGAGGGGCGGGTGTCTCCTCGGCCTGGCCGCAGGCGGCCAGGACAAAAGCCAGGAGGCCAAGCGCGGCAGATTTTCTGGATATCACCGGCCCGCTCCCAGCCCGCTCATCAAGATATAGGTGTAATCGACTGTGGCGGTCATCGGGTCTTCCGAAATCCGCCAATCGGTAAAGCTGTTTGCGGCGGCGATGGTGTAGCCGCCATTGAGGAAAACCGCGTTGGTGACGATCTGCTCGACAATGCCGACATCAACGCTGCGCGCTTCTCCAGTCGAGACCGCGTTCTCCAACGCATCGCCGAAGCGGCGGGCTATATTGCGCAGGCGCGCGGAGTGGCGGCGTTGTCGGGGAGCGGGCAGGGCAGATATCAGGCTGGGCCGCAGCAAGAGTTCAACACCGCCGGCCTGTTGGTAGATCAGGTCTCGCAGGCTGTGCTCGATCACTGAAAGGCTCGTCTCCGCGGTTTCCTCGGCGCGGTCGAGAGCCGCTTCGACCGCGGCCAGGGAGCGTTCAAGGCATTGATCGAGCAGCTGCTCCTTGTCCGGGAAGTGGTAGTAGAACGCACCTCGGGTGACGCCCAGTGAGGCTGCGACTTCTGATAGGGCGACACCGGCGAAACCGAGGGAATTGAAGAAGCGTGTGCCGGCCTTGAGGAAGGCTTCTCGCTTCATCCTGTTGCGGGCTTCGCGATCAAAAATCTGCGGCACACCCATTTGTGGCGAGCCGGCGCGTATCTGGATCGGTTTCCAATCACCATTCGCCAGACCGTGTTCGACAAGGTCAAACAGTGTCGAACTGGCCTCCTGGATGTCGAAATGGCGTTTGCGGCGAAGCCAGCCGGTCATCCAGTCCAGCAATCCGAAGATAAAGAAGGTTGCCGGCTCAGCCCTGCCCAAGGGGTAGCCGCTTTCCTTCATCCAGCCCTCGACCAGGCGATTGACCCGTTCCACGCAGCTCGAAAGCCTCGCCGCCACATCCTCGCAGGCCTGCTCATTCAGCGCGTTCAGATCAGTGATAGAAGCGAGGAAAGGGCGCTGTCCGGCATCAATCTCCTGCAGCATGGACGCAAACCATTTGAACAGGCTCACGATCTGCTCGGCATGACTGCCGCCATCAGCGAGTCCGCGCGTTATAGCTTCATCCAGCAAATCGGCAGAGTGCTTGTAGACGGCAGCAGCCAGGTCCGACTTGGAAGCGAAATAATAGCCGATCGAGGTTTTGGTCAGTCCCAGATCAGCGGCGATATCTTCCAGGCGCGTGCCATGAACCCCATCAGAATCGAAGCGCTGCGCTGCCGCAGACAGGATGGCCGTCTCCTTTCGCTTGCGCTCCTGTTCGCGAGAAAAGGGCGAGCTGTGATCGGGAAACTCAGGACGAATAACAGGCATATCTTGACCTTCGGGAGCGTCCGGCGGCTCGCTCGTTGAGCCGCTCGCCATGCTGTTGGGCCGTTGTTCTTTCACAGCATAAATTCTCCCGAGTTGCAAAACGCGCAACCCTGCGCGGATACAATTTGTACCGCGTGTATGTTTTTTATTGACACTGTCTTGGGATTGGCGTCAAGGTCAATTCAAAATCACTGGTACCAGGGGAGGTCCCATGTCTTACAAGAGTTTCTTAAAGTGCGGTCTCGCGCTTAGCGTCTTTAGTCTCGCGGCGGGCGCGTCGGCCCAGGAAGCCGCCCCGGCCGACGATGCCGATATCATCGTTGTCACCGGTTCCAATATTCAGGGCTCGCGGATCAACGAAACTCTGCCGGTCACGATATTCAATGAAGATGATATCGCCGCTATTGGCGGCGTTGATGGTGAGGATCTGATAAGGTCCCTGCCTTCACAAGGGGCAGTCAACTTCCGCACCGACAACAACACCACGGTAAACAATGCACGCGGTGACGTTGCCTCGATCAACCTGCGATCGATCGGATCCAGTGGCACGCTGGTCCTGTTGAACGGTCGCCGCGTCGTCAATCACCCGTCCACTCAGGCCGAGCTCTCGACGCCTGTTACCACAGTCAATGTTAACGCCCTGCCGGTCGCCGGGATCGCGCGCGTCGAAGTGCTCAATGACGGAGCGTCGGCTATCTATGGCACGGACGCTGTTGCCGGTGTGTTCAACACGATTCTGGACGATGATTTTGTCGGACTCCGGCTTAGGGCGCGTCATTTGTATGCGACCGGAAATGGCTTGAACGAGCAGACGATGACATTGCGCGGTGGCGATGATTTCAACGATGGCCGTACAAACATTTCCTTTACCGCCCAGTACTCGCTCAGAGAGGGACTGTTCGCCTCGGAGGTCCCGGTGGCGGCTACGGAGGATCGTCGTTCATTTGTCGAGGGGACAAGCTTCGAGGGTGACACGTCCTTCGACAATCGCGCGACCCAGTCGCCCTGGGGGCAGTGGACGCTGCGGACAACCTCCGGCACCCGTGTGCGTCAGAATGGCGTCACGCTGACCACCTCATCTGGACGTTTCCACTTGCAGCCGACAAGCTTTGCAGGGTGTCGTGCCGACACCGCTGGCGCCTTGTCGGTCGCAGACCTCTGTATCGATGACAGCAGTCTCGACCGGGATTTGCGCTTTGACGGAGCCTACGAGCGTTCGATCATCTCTGACCGGGATCGCTTCAACGGCTTCGCATTTCTGAACCACGATCTCGACAACGGCGTTCGCGTCTACGGTGAGCTGGGCTATTACTATGCCGAGACGCGGAAGACGAATGAGCCACGGAATGGTATTGGCGCGACCGATATTTCCATCCCAGCCAACTACTACTGGAACCCGTTTGGTCCAGTGCGTTTCTCAGATGGTTCGCTAAACCCCAACCGGCTTCCCGGTCTGACGAATGTGCCTGATGAGGGGCTTCCCGTATTCACTGACGCGGGCCGCTACCGGTTCGTGGATGTGGGTTTCCGGGATATCGAGGTTATCAATTCCCAGTTCCGCGCTCTGGGTGGCGCGCGCGGCGAGTTCTCCAATGGCTGGGATTGGGATTCGGCGATTCTCTACAACCGCTCCTATGCGCAGGACACAGCCAATAATTCGGTGTCTCGCACTCTCTTCCAGCAGGCGTTGTTCAATGAAACACCCAATGTATACAATATCTTCAATGGCGGTGATCCGAACAACCCGTCGATCGGGGATGCCACACCGAACGCCCGTAATCTGATAGAACCTTTCTTGATCGATGTTGTTCGTGAAAGCACTGCAGAACTCGCGCTTGTGGATTTCAAGGTGGCCAACGGTGATGTATTCACCCTGCCCGGCGGAACCATTGGCGTCGCGGCCGGGGTGGAATTCCGTTACGAGTCCTATGACGAAGACCGCGACGATCGCCTCGACGGTACAATCACCTTTACCGATCAGGTAACCGGTGAGGTCAGCGGCACCGATGTCTACGGTACCAGTCCCACACCGGACTCGAGCGGATCACGTGAGGTCCTCGCGGCATTCGCGGAGGCATCAATTCCGGTGATCAGCTCGGAGATGAACATCCCGCTGGTCCGGTCATTCGACCTGCAAATTGCCGCCCGCATTGAGGACTATTCCGATTTTGGCGACAGCGGCATCAATCCCCGTATCGCCGGTGCCTGGCGGCCGTTTGACGGTCTGATGTTCCGAGGATCCTACTCGGAGGGCTTCCGTGCCCCGAACCTGATAGTTGTCAACGAGGGTGTGGACCGGTCCAACTCTCGCGAGGACAGCTATTTCTGCGAGGCAGGCGTGCGCAATGGAACATTTGCGACGTTTGCGGATTGTAATGGGTATACCGAAGGCCGGACGGAGCGGCGTTCGGTTGCCGATGATATCGGACCGGAGGACGACACCAATGTGACATTGGGCGTAGTCTTCGAGCCGAGTGGCATTAGCGGGCCGATGAGCTTCCTGAATTCGCTCACCGTGACGGTTGACCGCTGGGAAATTGACCGTTCGGGAGTTGTCGGCGTATTCGGTGCTGAAAACCATATCAGCCTCGATTATCTCCTTCGTCTCCAGAACTCGTCGAACCCGAATGTGGTCCGCGATGCGCCGGATCAGGACGAGATCGACTTTTTCACAGCGGCCGGCCTCGATCCGGTGGGCGAGATCCTCTTCATCCGAGATACCTATGACAATAACGAGGAGATCGAGGTAACCGGTTGGGACTACGGTATTTATTTGAACCTCGATGACACCGCCTGGGGCGACTTTGGGTTGCGGGTCAACGCCTCCTATCTCGATACGTACTTCATCTCCCTCTCGCCTGGTGCGCAGCAGATCCGCGACGCTGTCGAGGCGGGCACGATCGCCAGTGAGATTACCGTGTCTCAGGAAGGCGATATCATCCTTCAGAACGGTCAACCTGAATGGCGCGCGGGTGCCAGTTTAACCTGGAGACATGACAATGGCTGGGGTGCGGGTGTCCGTGCCGATTACACCAGTGAGTTCATTGACACGGGCGCAGGGCTTGACCCCAACGGTGATCCTTTCATTGTCGAGGAATGGACCCAAACCAATGCCTATATCCAGTATACAACCGACAGAAATGGCCCGCTCGACGATCTTCGAATTCGGATTGGGTCAAACAACATATTCGATGAAGACCCGCCGCTAGCGGATGAGACCAACGGCTATGATGCAGCTTATCATAGTATCCGCGGTCGCCAGATATATTTCGACGTTAGCAAAGAGTTCTAATCTCGAGGGTAGGGGCGCTATTTCGTTTGATAGCGCCCCCCATTTTCATGCAAAAATCGGTAACTGCTATCCTTGCGACCGCCCTGCTACATGCTTGTGCGCTCGGACTGCCAGTGCCTGATGAGTTGACTGCCCCGGTATCGGCCCGAGCTGCTGCGCCAGAGTTGACACTCTCAGGTTGGGGCGGGCCCAACCTCCCGCTGCATTTGGCGGTTCCGTCCAGTTTGGGTCCGGATACGCCGGTCGTGATGGTCATGCATGGCGTTCGCCGCAATGGTGATGATTATCGCGATGCCTGGCTGGAGATTGCCGAAGCCTGCTCTGTCCTGGTGGTCGCCCCGCAATTTGCGCGCGAGAGCTTTCCCGGCGCTGATGGTTACAATCTCGGCGGACTGGCCATTGCGCCGGCCGGGTCACGGGCCTTCGACGCTATCGAGCCTGCCTTCGACCATATTCGCGAGCGTTTTGACCTTGATGCCGAGGGCTATGCGATTTTTGGTCATTCGGCGGGCTCACAGGTCGTACACCGTTACATGATGTTCACGCCGGATACCCGCGTGACACAGGCCGTCGCGGCCAATGCCGGGTGGTATACACTGCCCGATGATAGCGCGAGCTGGCCCTACGGCATGGAGGCGGCGCCTGCTGATCCGCTGCCGGCAGCGGAGCTGCTAAAGCGTCCCGTCACCTTGCTCTTGGGCGATGCTGACAACGATCCCGACGCCCCTTTCCTGCGTCAGACACCAGAGGCCAATGCGCAAGGTCCTCATCGCTTTGCCCGTGGGCATTTCATGATGGAGCGCATTGAGCGTCTGGCCGACGCGGAAGGCGTAAGCCCGGCCTGGTCCATAGGCGTCGTCCCCGGCGTCGGCCATGACAATGCCCGTATGGCCGGGCCTGCCCTGAATTACTTGCTTGATGCGGAACGCCTCGCGCGACCGCGCTGCGCCGCGCTTGCGCGAGGAGACTAACCAGTGACAGATAAGTCCATGGACGACACACCCGCTGCCTATCAACGCATCGGCCTAATCGCCGGTCCCATCATCGCGTTGATGATCGCCGCAGGCTTCGAGACGGAAGGTCTGCCGCGCGAAGCTGTACTGGTCGCGGCTGTCGGCAGCTGGATGGCGATATGGTGGGCGACGGAAGCGATACCTGTCGCCATCACCGCATTCCTCCCGTTGGTTGCTTTACCCATCCTGGGCGTGGCGCCAATCCGTGAAATCGCGGCGCCTTACGCCCACCCGATGATTTACTTGTTTTTCGGAGGGTTCGTGGTGGCCCTGGCGATCGAGCGGTGTGGGTTGCACCGGCGCATCGCGCTGGGAATTTTCCGGCTGGTCGGTACTGATGCCAGAGCCTTGGTCGGCGGTTTCATGATTGCGGCTGCGCTGGTGTCGATGTGGATATCCAACACCTCCACCTCACTCATGCTGCTGCCTATCGCGGTGTCCGTGGTCACTGTGATTGGCGAGACCATGCCAGAGCTCAGTATCAAGCAACGCACCAATTTCGGTGTCGCTCTGCTGCTTGGACTGGCCTATGGCGCTACCCTGGGCGGTCTCTCCACGCTGGTCGGCACACCGCCGAACGCTTTCATGGCGGGCTTCATGGCTGATAATTACGGCGTCGAGATTGATTTCGCCCGTTGGATGCTGGTCGGCGTGCCGGTCAGTATCATTCTCCTGCCCATTGCCTGGGTTTCGCTCACCCGTTTCATCTACCCGGTGAACTTCAAAGCGTCCCGGGAGGCCGCCAAGCACATCGAGTCCATGCAAGCGGGCCTGGGTGAAATGAGCAAGGCGGAATGGCGAACCGGGGCACTGTTTGCCTTTTTGGTGGTCGGCTGGATCTTCCGCAACCAGATCGGGGCCCTGTTGCCGATCGAAGGGTCGATCTCCGATACCGGCATTGCGATGATTGCGGCTGTAGCTGCCTTCCTTATTCCTTCTGGCAAACGCGGCCAGGCACTGATGGTCTGGGAGGATATGACCCGGCTGCCCTGGGGCGTCTTGATTCTGTTCGGAGGAGGCCTGGCTTTGGCTTCAGCGGTTTCCACCTCCGGCCTGGCGCTATGGCTCGGGCAACAGCTCTCGCCACTCGGTCTGATCAATATCGCACTTCTGGTGGTTGCGGCGACGGCGCTGGTGATCTTCCTGACTGAGCTGACGTCCAACCTGGCCACAACGGCAACTTTCCTGCCCGTAATCGCCGCCATTGCGGTCGAGACGGGGCAAGATCCGATGGTCTTCGTCATACCGGTAACTCTGGCGGCGAGTTGCGCCTTCATGCTGCCCGTTGCCACACCGCCGAATGCGATTGTTTTCAGCTCTGGCCTGCTCTCCATCCCGAAAATGGCTCGCGCAGGCTTGGTGCTGAATGTCATTGCCGTGGCAGTGTTGAGCGTCGTGGCCCTGACACTGGCTCCGATGGTGTTCGGTTGATGCATGACGGAGCTGACCTCGCGCGCCGCGGCGCATCTCTGGTTATATTATTTCTGGTCAGCGCATGTGCGGCGGTTCAACCCCGCGAGGTTTGCGTCGTTGACCGTGCCCACCTTGATTTTGTTGGCGCCAGCGTCAATGCCGCGCTTGTCCACGATTGTGACCGAGTTAAACTCAGCGTTTGGCCCGAAACCCTGCCGATCAATCCCAGTCCCTGGTATGCGATGGCGCTGGAATCTCCGGCGGGCGGAGTGGTCGAGATCGAGATCGATTACGGCCGGCACGAGCATCGCTATCATCCCTGGATAAGCCAGGACGATGGCAGTTGGGCTCGACTTCCCGATGACGCGGTGCAGGTGGCTGAGGACTCAGTAGTGATTTCCGGCAGGCTTGCTCCGGGAGATAATCGGATCGCCGCTCATCCAGTGGTGGACTTTGAGAGAGCGGAGGCGTGGTATGCGCGTTGGATGGAGACTGAGCCGGGGCTGAGGCGTCAGGTTTTCGGCCAGTCTGTGGACGCTCGCCCGCTTGAGGCCTTCACCCTCTTAGCCCCGCCCCACGAGGCGTCACGACCGCTGCTGGTTATTCTGGGACGCTCGCATCCGCCCGAGGTGACGGGGGCTTTCGCCATGGACGGGTTTGTCAGTGCCGCCTTGCAGGAATCCGGCGAGAACCAGACTCCGTTTGATCTTGTCATCCTGCCCATGCTCAATCCGGACGGTATGGCGCGCGGCCATTGGCGGACCAATGCCGGTCTGCTTGACATCAACCGCGATTGGGCCAGCCGCACTCAGCCAGAAACGCAGGCAGCGTGGCGCTATCTTGTTGCCCTTGGTATGCTTGAGCGAGAACGAGTGGTCATGGTGGATTTTCACTCGACTCGGCGCGATCTGGTTTATCGGGATGCCTATGCGCCCGAAGATTGGCGCGCGGGTGTGATCGAAGAATGGATGGCAGGGCTTGCCGCTGCGCTCGGGGCATCCGCCCCGGAGCCCAGAATTACCCAAAGCGCCAATGGTGAGACGTCAAAGGCGGTATTCAACGGGATTGGCGCCCTGGCGATAACCTGGGAAACCAGTGACGATGCCATGCCTGACGCCGCACGCCAGGCTGGTGGCGTGGCCTATTCCTCGCTGCAGGCGGCATGGCGCTAACGTGTGAAGGCCCTGCGCCACGTGAAAACTTGGGTGCTACATTTTCGCTGGTTCAATGACGCTAGCTCGCGGCCTGATTTAGGTTCAAGCGCGGATTTACGAAGCCAATCCGGTTTGGTTAGACGGCACAGCTACGCAGGCCATAGGATGTGGTACAGCGACTGCGTCGGCGGCGCCTGAGGTCCGGGGGCCATAGTCCCCCTCCGCCCGCGCGCGATCTTCCGCTTGTGATCGGCGCCGAAATTCTCCACGCTCGGGGCGGGGAGAATTTCATGACAGATACATTTGCACTCGATCCGCTTCAGCTGGGTATTTTCGCGGTTCTGACCATCTCGATCGGCGCGCTGACCTGGTGGCGGGTTTCGGCGATGAAGAAGACGGCGACCGATGATGAGAGCGAGTATTTTCTCGCGGGCCGGTCGCTCGGCTGGATCCTGGTCGCCGGTTCAATCACTTTGACCAATCTGTCGACCGATCAGCTGGTCGGGATGAATGGCAATCAGATGCTGCTCTTGGCCTGGTGGGAACTCGCGGCTGTCGCTGGCCTGATTATCCTGGCCTTCGTCTTCCTGCCGATCTACTACAAGAACAACTGCCGGACCACCACTGAGCTTCTAGGGCAGCGCTATAACGATAGCAATATCAGGGCCTTGATTGCATTCCTCTTCCTTGCGGGCAATGTCATCGTCTTCCTTCCGGTGATGCTCTACACCGGCTCGCTTTTCCTCAAGTCGATGTTCGGCGTCGACTGGCCGATCCTGGCGTTCGCCATTCCGCTGGCGCTGATCGGTTCAGCCTACGCCGTGTTCGGCGGTCTGCGGGCGGTCGCGGTGTCGGATGCGATTTCCGGCGTCGGGGTTCTGGGTGTCGCCGTTCTGGTCGTGGTCCTGGCTCTCAAGGCCATCGACTTCGACTTCACGGGTATTCCCGCAGAGCGGCTCACGCTGATTGGTGATAATGACTCCCCCATACCCTGGCACACCCTGCTGACCGGTATGATTTTCATCCAGATCTTCTACTGGAGCACTAATCAGACGATCACCCAGCGCGCCATGGCGGCCAAGAGCCTGAAAGAGGCCCAAAAGGGCGTGCTCGCGGCGGCCGGTATTCGCCTGCTGATCGTGCCGGCCATTGTCGTGATCCCGGGTATCGCGGCCTACAAGTTGTTCGGTGATGTCGGCGATGCGGCTTATGGACAGGTGGTGGCCGCGGTTCTGCCGCCTTGGCTCTCCGGTGCCTTCGCCGCGATGATTGCGGCTGCGGTGCTGACCAGTTTCAACTCGGTGCTGAACTCCTCGACGACGCTCTACGTCCTCGACATTCACGAGACCTATTTTGATTCAACGCCGAATGTCGGCCGGATGAATATGATCATCACCCTGCTCTTCGTGGCCAGCTCGATTGCCCTGGTGCCGATCTATCAGAGCGCGGAAAGCATCATCAACCTGGTCCAGCAACTCTTCGGACTGCTGTCGATGCCGATCCTGTCCGCCTTTATCGTCGGCCTGGTCTTCCGCAATGTCGGTGCCGGTGCGGCAATGACGGGTGTCCTGTCGGGCACGGCCCTCTACGCCGTCTTCACCTTCGTCTGGACACCGCTTCACTATATCCACCTGATGATGATCACGTTGATTGCGTCGATCTCCATCGCGTTGATCTACAACCGTCTGGTGCTCGGGAACCGGGAAGAGTTCGTCGGCCTGCCGCGCTAGAGGCGCCAGGCTGCGACCCCGGCCGGCGCCAGTTCGGCGCTGCCCAGTACAAAGTCTGCCCCGTCCGGCGCCATGCCAGCGAGGCTGACCGGCTCGGGCCCGTAATTGAAGGCAAAGCGCAGATTGCCAAGCGTGCGCAGGCGGACATCCTCGTGCGTTAGAGCGATCTCCATCCCGGCCTCCAGAGCCAGGGTGGCGATGATATGCCCGAGCAGTTCCGGCTGCGGCCAGCCTGCGAGATAGGATAGGTGGCCGTCGCGAACCCAGAAGGGCGCGCCATCCCGATAGCGCGCCTGGACCGGCAGATCGGTTTCGACGGCTTCGCGCCAGCGCTCCACACCGCGTTGTTCGCCGTGCAGTTCGACCGCTTCGACGATTCCCTCGCGCAAGCTCTCGACGCGGGTGACCTTCAGCGCCAGCAGTGCCTGCATAGGACCGGGTGCGAGGTTGGCGGGGATCTGGAAGCTCTGCGTTTTCGAACCGGTCCGGCACAGGGCGATGATCTGAGCTGAGCTGGCGCTCAGGCTGGCCATCAGTGTCTCGGACAGGTGCGGTAAGCCCGGCAGGATAATGAGCCGATATCCGTCGAGATCGGCCTGCGGCGGCACAATGTCGATATCAAGTCCGAGGCGGCGCAGGACGGTATAGGTCTCATAGGTCTGGCGCAGGAGGTCGAGCCCTTCACCCTGAGGCTGGGCGTGGTGGATCCACTGCCCGTCATAGGACCAGAGCAGGGCAACCGGGGCCTGTTGCGGCAGTGCACCGGCGATCTGCTTGAGATCGCGTGCGACCTGACCCGCCTCGGCGAACGCCGGTGCCGGTTCGGCATCTACCCGCAGCAGCCCGGCATGCATCTGCTCCTGGGCATAGGGGCATTGGCGCCAGCGGAACCAGCTTACCAGGTCGGCACCATGGGCGAAGGCTTCAAGGCTCCACAGCCGGACCATGCCATCGAGGGGCGCCGGGTTGTTTGGGGCCCAATTCACCGGACCGGGTTGCTGCTCCATGACGCCCCAACGGGATGAACAACCGCGATAGAGGTCGTGGTGGAAGGCCTGGAAATCGGGATGGCCCTGGCGCAGATAGCGCTGCTTCATCGCGTCCGGGAAGGGCGACATGTCCAGGAAGCCAAGCGGATAGCTGTCCCAGGTCGCCAGATCCATATCGGCGCCCACCTTGTGATGATCAAAGGCGGTGAAGGCACCCATGAAGTTATGGGTGATTTCGCGGCCGGGGCTGAGCCGGCGCAGGATCTCAACCTGCTCGGCATTGAAGCTTGCGACCTGGTCAGAACAGAAACGCTGATAGTCCACGACATGGGACGGGTTGGGTTCTGTCACGGTGCCCACGGGCGGGTCGACCTCATCGAAGCTGCGATACTCCATCGACCAGAAAACATTCCCCCAGGCGGTATTGAGTGCGGTGACATCGCCATAGCGCGCCTTGAGCCAGACCCGGAACGCTGCGCGCGCGTTTTGTGAATAGCTCTCCACGGTGTCGTGACAGCCATACTCATTGTCGGTCTGCCACATCACCACGGCTGGGTGTTCGCCATAGCGCTGGGCCATCGCGGTCACGATGCGCCGGCACTCGGCCCGGTAGGAGGCGCTCGAGAAACAGTAGTGACGGCGCGAACCGAAGCCGCGTGTCCGGCCTTCGGCGTCGACGGCGAGCATGGAGGGGTCTTGATCGACCAGCCATTTGGGAGGGGTCGCGGTCGGGGTGCCGAGGATGAGCTTCAGCCCGGCGGCGTGCAGGACCTCGATGGCCTCGTCGAACCAGGCCCAGTCATACTGTCCCGGTTCCGGCTCGAAGCGGGCCCAGGCAAACTCGCCCAAGCGCACATGGCTGATGCCGAGCTTGGCCATTTGTTCCGCATCAATGGCCCAGCGCTGTTTGGGCCAGTGTTCGGGATAATAACAGACACCCAGACGCATCACGCTGTCCTTTCGAGGTAAATCAGCCGGCCGCTCAAGGCCCGGCCCGGATCGAGGGCGAGCCCCTCCGCCATCAGGCCCGCGCCGGAATACTCACCTATCGGCCATTCCACCGGGTCGCCCGCTAGAGCGTATTCGACCAGGTTATAGCGGGCATCGGCTGTCAGCCCCGCCAGTCTGACCCGGGACGGGAGCGGGCGCTTCGGGGTATCAATCCGCATGACACGGGCGAAGGCGCGTGCGCCATCATCGGACACCAGTAGCTGGACGTCCGGATCATCGCCGGGCTCGCTGGCCATGACGAGCTGGCCCTCATGCATCCAGTTGCGATGGGACTTGTAGAATTCGATCCCGCGCTGGAGAACGGCTTTTTCGTCCGGACTGAAATGGCCCGGATCAGCCTCGATCCCGAAATGGCCAAAGAAGGCCGTCAACACACGGAAACTCATCGGGATCTGGCGTCCGGTCATCGGGTTGGGGCTTGGGCCGACATGGGCGCCCAGCCGCTCGTGCGGCATGATCAGCCCGGTTGAGCGCTGGATACGCAACCGGTCAATCGCGTCAGTGGCATCGCTGGCCCAGAAACGGTCGGTGTGCCGGGCAATGCCCGCATCAATCCGACCGCCACCGCTGGCACAGCTTTCAATTTCCACCGGGTAATTCGAACGTATCCGGTCTAGTAGGCGGTAAAGAGCTTTGGTCTGCGCGCCCGGCCGCTCGATGCCATCGCGCATTGCCGGATAGAGGTCGCGGTTACAATCCCATTTCAGATAGCTGATCTCATTGGCATCGAGCAGGGCGGAGATGCTCTCGAATAGGTAGTCGGCGACGGCCGGAAGGGCGAGGTCGAGGACCAGCTGGTTGCGGCCCGTGGGCAGCGGCTCCTGTGGCCATCCCAGCACCCAGTCCGGATGGGCGCGGTAGACGTCGCTGTCGGGGCTGACCATTTCCGGTTCCAGCCAGAGCCCGAACTCCATGCCCGCCTGCTGCACGGCTGTGATCAGCGGGCCCAGTCCGTTGGGGAACTGAACCGGGTCGACGGTCCAGTCTCCGAGGCTGGTCTGATCATTCCTGCGGCCCTTGAACCAGCCATCATCGAGCACGAAACGCTCGGCACCGAGGCCAGCGGCGTCCTGCGCCAGAGCGATGCACCCGGCTTCAGTGACATCGAAGTATCGCGCTTCCCAGGTGTTGAAGTGAACCGGGCGCACGAGTGATCGGCCCATGGAACGGATGGCAGTGTTGAGCGCTCGGCGGATCGTATTCAGGCCGCTTTCTGAGACCGTCAGCATGACCGCCGGCAGGTCCAGTTCCTCGCCGGGTTCAAGCCGGATCTCGCCCGGCGCGAAACGTCTTTCGGCCAGGATTTGTGCGCTCCCATCCGTCGCTTTTTCGACCGCCATCCGGAACGGTCCGCTCCAGGCCAGATGCGCGGTCAGCCAGCGACCACGGTTTTCGCCGGCCCCTGCTTCGGTCAGGCTGAGCGTCGGTCCACCATCAAAGCCGGGCCGCCCGCCCCGGCCCAGCTGCTCAACACGCCCCGTCGTCCAGCTGCGACGCGCTTCATATCCTTCCCGCCCCCAGGCGCCGGCATGCGTGACGACTTCGTTGGCCCAGTCGGGCGCTGGCGGCAAGGCGCTGGCCGCGCGGATGAGGTCGATGGGCGATTGGCCGGTGTGATTGAGGGTGGTGGTGATGACCAGGGCGTCACCCTGGAATTTGAAGGTGGTACCGACCTCGAGGCCGAGATGGTCATCGCGCGCGGCGATATGCAGGGCATCACCGTTCTGGCGAAGCTCCGGCTGGCCGAGCTGGACCCGGCGACGGGTGGTCGCGCAGAACGCTTCAATCTGCGCGATGCCGTGGAACCCTCTGCCATGTCCGGGCATCAGGCTTGGGCCGACGGGTTGGTCAGGGCTGGCGGGCAGGCGCTGAAAACCGGCCGGCGTCGCCATTTCGGCAAGGCTTGCAGGTCCGAACCAGCTCCAGTGGATGTCGTCGTCGTCCGTCTGCTCGAGGATCAGCGCGGTGCTGTGGCCGTCCAGCTTCAGTTTCATGATGGCAGGTCCTCGACATTTTGGGGCACGGCATCATCGGCCCGAGCGCCCACTTCAGCGACTGACCAGGCTTTGGGGTGGCGGTCCAGCAAACGGCCTGTCCAGGCTTCACCGGCTTCCGGCGGGAGCAATATGACGACACAGCCTCCAAAGCCGGCACCGGTCAAGCGTGCGCCGAGGGCGCCCAGACCGAGCGCGTCGTCGATTAGAGCATCAATCCTCGGGGTCGAAACCTGGAAGTCGTCGCGCAAAGAGGCATGCGACTGGGTCATCAGGGTTCCGAACCGCTCGCCGTCCCCGGCTTTCAGCGCGTCGATCGCGTCTTGCGTTCGCTTGTCTTCGCTGACGGCGTGACGGGCGACCGGAAGCAGGTCCTGGGGGAGGGCGGACAGGTCGCCGCCATCGCAAAGATAGTCGAGGCCGAGCTGTCTGGCCGAGCTCTCGCAGGCTTCACGTCGTGCGCCATAGCGGCCATCGGCGAGCTTGCGGTCGACGCCGGAATGCAGGACGGCAAAGCGCCAATCCGCCGGAAAGGCCAGGCGGTCAAACTCGAGCGTGCGGGTGTTGAGGGCCAGGGCTTCACCGGGGCCGGTATGGGCAACGGCCATCTGATCCATGATGCCGCAGGGGACGCCAACAAAGTGGTTCTCGACTTGGCGGGCGAGCGTTGCAAGCTCAGTCAGGTCGGTGCCATCCGGGGCGGTAGCACGCAAAACGCCCACAGTTACCGCGGCGGAGGACGAGACCCCGGCACCGGCAGGTATATCGCTGTCGAGGCTCACCTCGGCGCCGCCGGTCAACCAGCCGCGTGTCCGGGCGGCCTGCAGCGCGCCGAATACATAGTCAGCCCAGTGACCGCTCGCGCCTTGGTCAAGCGTCGCGCTGGACAGGCCCTCGAACTGGACCGACCGCACCGTATCGATCCCGTCGTCCGACGGGGTCAGTCTGACGGTTACGCCCAGAGGAAGGGCGGCCGGCAAAACCCAGCCGCCGTTAAAATCGATCCATTCGCCGATCAGATTGACCCGCCCCGGTGTCCAGCTGGTCCTCATGCCGACGCCTCGCGAAGGGCTTTGGCGGCCGCGAGAGGGTCGATGTCGACGGTGAATACCCCCGTCGCCTGCTCGACACTGGCCAGATATTTCAGGCGCCCGGCGGCGCGCTGGATGGGATAGAACTGAACCGTGAACTGGAACTGGCCAGAGGTTTCGCGCGGCGCGGCCTGAAGGCTCATCATATAGGGCATGGGATGCCCGAAGAGGTCGTCATAACGCGCTGTCGTGTCGCCCAGGAGCTGTGCCAGTCCTTCCACTTCCTCGGCCGAGAACGCCCACGGGCCGGGTTTGCGTGAGACAGCGGACAGCCAGACCTCATAGGGGAAACGCGACCAGGGCGGGCAGTAGGCCTCGATCCCGCCCGCTTCATCAACCGCGTACTCGCCTCCCCAGCTGCCGCGTTCCGCCTCGAGGTCATAGCCGGCTGCGAAGGCGGCTTCAGCACGAGCCTGCGGGGCCGGGACTTCCGGGAAAGCATAAATCTGGCCGTGCGGGTGATGCAGCGTCACACCGACTGCTTCGCCGCGGTTTTCAAACGGCAGGACATAGGCCGCGCCCGCTTCAAAATGCGTCTGATAGCGATCAATCAGGGCTTCAATGAGCAACACCCGGCGATCCTGCCCCAGCGTGGCCAGGCTGCCTTCGTCTTCTGGCGAGTAGACGATGACTTCAGCCTGACCCGTGGCTGGGCGGGTGCGCCACGAGGTCGCTGCCGGTTCGGGGGCCTTGGGATGCAGGCTGGGAAAGCGATTACCGAACACCGCCAGCTCGAAATCAGAAAACGGGATCTCGGTCACCGGCGCGCCGGGCCGGGCCGGCGCCAGCGGATTGGCCGCCTTTGACGGCTTGAATGTGCGGTTCTGGCGGTGGGGTGCAAACAGGGTCCACTCACCACGCAGCGGATGAAAGCGCATCTCGGCGTTCGCCGAAACCGGATCTTCGAATTCCTCGCCCGGGTCCCCGTGATGCGGGGCGTAGCCGTAGAGGGACAGTGTCCGTCCGTCGCGCTTTTGGTGGTCGCGGCGATAGAAATCGCGCGCGCGCCCGACCCGTCTTTCCTGCATGATGAAACCCCAACTGTGCCGGGGCGGATTTTGAGCCCGTCACTGCCGCAAGATCAATGGTTGAGGATGCGGCCGCTGGAATGAAATGCGTCCGACATTCAGTTGAGCGGCTCGAATTCTCCTGCTGCAAAGCTTTCCGCCAGCTTGAACTTGCGGATCTTGCCGGAGCCGGTCAGCGGCCAGTCCTCGACCTGGACCCAGTAGGCCGGCGTTTTCTGCGGAGATAGGCGTTCGCGGACGAAAGCCTTGAGCTCGGCGGCGGTGAGCTGCGTCGGCTCAGCGGTGCGGAAGAAGCAGGCGACCTGCTCGCCCCATTTCTCCTCCGGCACCCCGACAACGGCGATTTCGCTGATCGCGTCGTGTTCCAGCATGGCGTTCTCGATTTCCGCCGGGAAAAGGTTCTCGCCGCCACGGATGATCATTTCCTTCACCCGGCCGGTAATCTTGAGATAGCCGCGCGCGTCCATGCGTCCGAGATCACCCGTGTGCAGCCAGCCGTCCTTGTCGATGGTCGCGGCAGTGGCTTCCGGATTGTCATTATATCCCAGCATGACGCTATAGCCGCGGGCACAGATTTCGCCCTGTTCCCCGATCGGCAGGATGGCGCCGCTATGCGGGTCCTGGATGGAGATTTCGGTGTGCTTGACCGGCTGGCCGATGGTTTCGGTCAGATCCTCCAGGCTGTCGTCGGACCAGGCCTGGGTCAGAACCGGAGAGGTCTCGGTCTGGCCGTAAACGATCTGGATCGATGCGCCGAACACGTCTTTGGCCGCCCGGCAGAGTGGTGGCGGGACCATGGCGCCGCCACACATGATGTGACGAACCGAGGAGACGTCCCGGCCGCTGCGGCGGACCTCCTCGAGCATGGCGACAATCATGGTCGGAACGCCCAGCACGAAACGCGTTTTCTCGCGTTCCATGACAGAGACAATCATACCGGGTTCAAATGCCGGGGCCAGCAACATGGTGCAGCCCGTAGCCAGGCCGCCGAGCACGAGAATGGCGCACCCGGTGGTGTGGAAGAGCGGCATGTGATGAACGAAGACATCGCCCTGGTTTATACCGCCGCGGGCCATGGCATCGACACCGTTCTGGATCAGGCCGTGATGGTGCAGGAGGGCACCCTTGGGGAAGCCGGTGGTGCCGGACGTGTATTGGATCTGGACCGGATCACGCGGGCTGGGCGTGCGTAACGCGCCGGTCTCTTCGCCCGCGAACATGGCGTCGCGGTCGGTCAGCAGAATGCGGTGCTTGATAGCCGGAAGCTCGTCGCAAACGGCATCCGCGATTTGTTGCATTGGGTTGCCGCGGAATTCCGCGACGTAATAGATCGCTTCCGACCGGGATTGTTCGAGGACGTATTTGAGCTCGCGCGGCTGGTAGGCCGGATTGACGGTAACGAGAATGACGCCCGCCAAACCGCAGGCCAGCTCAAGCAGAACCCATTCCGGGATGTTGTTGGCATAAACAGCGATGCGCGCGCCCTCGGCATGGCGTGAGGCCAGCGCCCGGGCCAGCCGCTCGCTCTCAGCCAATAATTGCGCGTAAGTCCAGGCACGTCCCGGTTCACCGTCAAAGCCCAGCTCGACCAGGGCTGCCTGGTCCGGCGCGCGGTCGGCGGACTGGCGCAGCATCCCCCCGATGGTGAGTGCAGCGGGCTCCGGTCCGCCCTGGGCCGGAAAATAGGATTGCGTCAGCTGGACTTGATACATGTCTGTGTTCTCCCCGTCGCGGCATTCAGCCCGTCCGGAGCCCCCGGATCAAGTCCATAACCGGTGGACTTGCGTTTAACCCGGTGTCGGGTCGATTTTTTCCACCGCGCGTTCGAGGCGCTCGATCAGGGCTTCGCTCAGGCTCTCGGTGGGGGCAGGGCCATAGGTGCGCTGGAACGCCTGTATCAGATTGTCGACCACTCCGGTGGGCCGTTCGGCTTCGCGCAAGGCAATGGTGCGGGCGGAATATTCCAATGTCCCGTAAAACATGTCGCGCGGGATCCAGAGCGGAAGATCGTCACGGAATGCGCCGGTGGAGATGCCAGCCTGATAGACCGCGTCGAACACGGCGACATAGGCCCGGAGCCGGTCTCGGGTTTGCGGATCGATGCTGTAGGCCTTGCGCAGCTTCGCCGCCAGGTCGAGGAAAGGCAGGTCACGGATCACCCCGGTCAGGTGATAATCGGCGAGTGCGCGCAGCTGTTCCAGCGGGGCACTATGGCGCGCCGTGGTGTCGCCTGCACCCTGTGTCAGACCTTCCCAGAAATCCGCCAGCACCGCTTCCATCAGGACCGTCTTGGTCTTGTAGTAGAGATAAACCGTGCCCTCGGCGATACCGGCCCGCCGCCCGATCTCGGCAATGCGGGCGTCCTCGAAGCCGGTCTCGATAAACACCTCGCGCGCCGCGCTCAGGATAGCATCGCGCCGCTCCGCGGACCGGCTATTGCGTGCGCCATTATCCGCCATGTCTAAAAGCCCATCTGTCGCGCTGCCAGATCACGCATGATCTCTTCTGATCCACCGCCGATCGCCTGGACCTTGACCTCGCGATAGATGCGCTCGACCGGGTGGCCGCGCAGATATCCCGCCCCGCCAAGGATCTGCATGGCTTCGGAGGCGCAATATTCCAGTGCCTTGGAGGCGGAGAATTTGGCCTTCGAAATTTCTGCGACCGGGGTGCGGCCCTCATTCACCTGCCAGCAGATGGTGTTGAGGTAGGCCTCGATCATGTCGGTTCTGGCCGACATCTCCGCCAGCTTGTGGCGAATAACCTGGTGCTGGGAGAGCGGTTTGCCGAAGGTTTCGCGTTCCCGGGCCCAGGCCAGGGCCTCGCGCAGGCAAAGCTTCATGGCGCCCAGCATGCCGGCGATCAATCCGATGCGTTCGCCATTGAAATTGTCGACGATGGACAGGAAGCCGCGCCCTTCCCGGCCCAAGAGCGCGCTGGCCGGAATGCGGCAATCCTCGAAATACAGCGTCGCCTGATCGGAACACCACCAGCCCATCTTCCGGTCGATCTCGGTACGCGAGAAGCCGGGTGCATCCGCCTCGACGAAGAACAGGGAAATGCCATCCAGGCGCCCCGGCGCGGTCCGGGCGCCGACGACGAAATAATCGCTCGTCATGCCGCCGGTGATGAAGGTCTTCTGGCCATTGAGAATGAAATCGTCGCCATCGCGGCGGGCCGTTGTCCGCATGCCGGCGACATCGGAATCGCCGGAGGGTTCTGTAATGGCGAGGCTTGAGGATTTCTGCCCTGAGATGATCTCAGGCAATACCCGATCTCGGATAGAATCCGGTGCGAGATCCCGGATCGGCTTGATCGAGATCGAGCGTGCGCCAAGCGCAGCAGCGACGCCGCCGGCCCCGCATTGGGCCATCTCCTCGCCCCAGGCCGCGCGCATGAAGCAATCATCAAAGCCCAGTCCGCCCCATTTTTCCTCGGTGCCGAAGCCGAATGCGCCCAGCGCACCGGCCTTGATGTGCAGCTCATGCGGGACGGACCCTTGTTCGTCCCAATCATCAACATGAGGGATGATTTCCTCGGCCACAAATCGCCGGACAGTCTCCCGGAAGGCGCGGCGTTCTTCGGTTTCGAACGGGTTTTCCATGCGGGTTGTCCCTGGGATTCACCAACGGGTTTGACGCTTGACGGTGTCATGCTGAGATGGTCTCATTATTTTGTCAATCGACAGGGAGAGGGCGGTGACGGCAAAGGATACGATCCGGATCGGTGGCGCCAGTGGCTTCTGGGGCGAGTCCGATATGGCGCTGCCGCAATTCCTGGCGGCGGGAGGGGTCGACTACATCGTTTTCGATTATCTTGCAGAGATCACGCTTTCGATCATGGCGCGGGCCCGGGCCAAGGATCCGGGCGAGGGCTATGCTCCCGACTTCGTCGATTTCGTCCTAAAGCCGCATCTCGCCAAGATTGCCAGCCAGGGCGTCAAGATCATCTCCAATGCCGGTGGTATGAATCCGCGGGCCTGCGGCGCGGCGGTCGAGGCCGCCATCTCGGAAGCCGGGCTGGATCTCAAGGTCGCCGTCGTGACCGGCGATGACCTGATGGCACGGGCGGGCGAACTGGCGGCCGCCGGTCATGTCGAGATGTTCACCGGTGCACCGTTTCCCGGCCCGGCCAGTGTCGCCTCCATCAACGCCTATCTGGGCGCCGCGCCGGTCGCAGAAGCCCTGCGCCGCGGCGCCGATATTGTCATCACGGGCCGCGGGGTCGATAGCGCGGTGACACTCGGGGCCTGCCTGCACGCCTTCGATTGGAGTTTGCAGGACTGGGATCGCCTGGCGGCGGCCAGTCTCGCCGGTCATGTCATCGAGTGCGGCCCGCAGGCAACCGGCGGCAATTTCACCGATTGGGAAGGGCTGGCCGACGGCTTGCTCGATATCGGTTATCCGATTGCAGAGATTTCCGCCGATGGGTCCGTGGTGATCACTAAGCCGGCGGAGACGGGTGGCGCGGTCACACCGGCGACCGTGGGTGAGCAGATCCTCTACGAAATCAGTGATCCCGGAGCCTATGTCCTGCCGGATGTGGTTTGTGACTTCACCAAGGTCGAGCTGAAGCAGGCGGGTAAGGACCGGGTGGTCATCTCCGGTACGCGCGGGCGGCCGGCTCCCGATCATCTCAAGGTCTCCGTAACCTTCCAGGATGGATGGCGCGCAGGCTCGACCTTCTTCTATGTTGGCGATGGTGCGGCGCGTGCGGCGCGATGTTTCGCGGAAACGGCCCTGGCGCGCGCCCGGCGCAAGCTGAAGGCCTTCGGCGCGCCCGACTATAGCGAGACCCTGATTGAAGTCGTCGGGGATGGGAGCGCTTTTGGCGAAAGCCTGACCCGGCCCGACGCCAAGGATGTCGCCGTGAAGCTCGCGGTGAAGCATGCCGACGCCTTGGCAGCGGGTCTGATCCTTCGGGAATCGATCGGGCTGGCCCTGGCGGCTCCGCCCGGCCTCTCCGGTTTTTCCGGAAACCGCCCAAAGCCCTCACCCGTCGTGCGTCTGTTTTCCTTCCTTCTGCCCCGCGATCAGGCGCAGCCGGTGGTCCATATCGGTAGCGATATGATCGCCCTGGAAAGTGGTGACGGGTCACCCGTCCACCCTGGTGACAGCCCGTCCTTCGAGCCGGCTGCGCCCGACCAGGCCGGGACGGTGGAGCTGCCCTTGCACCGCCTCGCCTGGGCCCGCTCGGGCGATAAGGGGGACAAGGCCAATATCGGTGTCCTGCCCCGTGACCCGGCGCTGGCGCCGTGGATCTGGGCTGCTCTGGACGAGCAAACCCTCAGGCGCCGTTTCTCGCATTATCTCGAAGGGGATGTGGATCGCTATTTCATGCCGGGCATAAGCGCCATGAACATTGTCTTGCATGACGTGCTTGGCGGAGGCGGTGTGGCCAGCTTGCGGAATGACCCGCAGGGCAAGGCCTATGCCCAGATCCTTCTGCAAACACCGGTCACTGTCCCGGCTGAACTGGCGGAGGCCTCGTCATGAGCGTGTTCAAATCCCGCATCTCCACGAGTTCAGAGAGCTTCCGCAAGAACCGGGAGGACATGCTCGGTCTGATCGCCAAGCTCGAGGAGCTCAACAGTCGCGCCGGCAAGATATCGGAAAAGCGCAAACCACGGTTCGAGGCCCGGGGCCAGCTGACACCGCGCGAACGCCTGGCGCGCTTGCTCGATCCCGGCATGCCCTGGGTGTCACTGGGCAATCTGACAGGCTATCTCGCCGACAAACAGCCGGAAGAGCGCTCCATTCCGGGGTCGACCATGATTTCGGGTATTGGCTTCATCCGCGGCGTTCGCTGCATGGTCCTGGTCGATGACAGCGGCATCAAGGGAGGGGCCATCATGAGCGGCACGGGGTGGAAAATCCTGCGGGCCGAACAGATTGCGCTGCAGCAGAAACTTCCCTTCGTCCATCTGGTGGAAAGCGCCGGGGGCGATCTGATCAATTACACCGTTGAGGGCTTTGTCCGCGGTGGCGGCGTATTCGCCGGCCAAGCCCGGCTCTCCAAGGCGGGTATTCCGGTAATCACCATTCTGCATGGCTCATCCACCGCGGGGGGCGCCTACATGCCCGGCATGAGTGATTACGTCATTGCCGTCAAGGAGAACGGCAAGGCTTTCCTGGCAGGCCCGCCCCTGCTCAAGGCAGCGACCGGCGAAATCGCCACAGAGGCCGAGCTGGGCGGCGCGCAAATGCACGCCGAGACCTCCGGGCTGGTCGAATATCTTGCCGAGAATGATGGCGAGGCGGTGCTGATGGCGCGTGAGGTGGTTGACCGCCTGTGCTGGAATACGCGCTGTCCCAGGCCGGATATCCCCGACTACGCGCCACCACTCTACGACCCCGACGAGATCGCGGGCGTAGTGCCGGTGGACTACCGCATCCCCTATGATGTGCGCGAGGTCGTGGCCCGCATTGTTGACGGTTCGGACTTCTCCGACTTCAAGCCTCGTTACGGAGTATCCACGGTCTGCATGCAGGCCAGTGTCATGGGCTATCGCTGTGGCCTGATTGGCAATAATGGACCGATTGATCCCGACGGGGCTACCAAGGTCGCGCAATTCCTGCAGCTCATGGATCAGGCGGATACGCCGGTGGTCTTCCTGCAGAATACGACCGGCTACATGGTCGGAACCGAGTATGAGCGGGCCGGCATGATCAAACACGGATCAAAGATGATCCAGGCGGTGACCAATATCGAGGTGCCGCGGCTGACCTTCATGATCGGCGCCAGTTTCGGGGCCGGAAATTACGGCATGTGCGGCCAGGGTTTCGGGCCGGATTTTGTCTATTCCTGGCCCAATGCCGCGACCGGCGTGATGGGTGGAGCCCAGGCTGCGACCGTGATGTCGATTGTCGCGGAAGGCGCCGCCAAGGCCGCGGGCGTCGAGCCGGATCGCGAGCAATTGGCGCAGCAGGAAGCCTTTATCAAGGAGATGTTCGATGGCCAAGCAGGGGCATTCTACACCTCCGGTCACGAGACAGATGATGGCATGATCGACCCGCGCGATACCCGCAAGGCGCTTGGCTTTTTGCTCGCCACGGTGTGGGAAGCGCGCCACCGGGATATCCGGCGGAACAGTTTCGGCATAGCGCGGATGTAGGGGGACGCCATGAGAGACTTTCCACCGACTACGGCGCTGGAGCTGGAGTTCGAAAAGGGTTGGCTGACCATCTGGTTCAACCAGCCGGCAAGCCGCAATGCGCTCAGCGCCGAGCTGACCGCAGACTTGCGGGCGGTACTGGCCGATGTGCGCGAGGATCGTACAGTGCGCGGCATTACCCTGCGGGGCCGCGGGGGTGTCTTCTGTGCCGGCGGTGACCTCAAGGCGTTCCAGTCCGGGCATCAGAGCAGCGAGACGACTGACCCGGTCGAAGGCGTTGTTTCCCTGTCCAGATCCGGCGCCGAGATCTTTGATCTGGTCGATACAATGCCGCAGGTCGTCATCGCCTCGATCGAGGGTGCAGCGATGGCGGGTGGTCTGGGACTGGCGTGCTGTGCCGACGTCATTCTGGTGGAATCTGGTGCGCGTTTTGCGTTCACGGAGACCGCAATCGGGCTGACCCCGGCGCAGATCGCGCCCTTTGTCATCCGCAAGCTGGGCTATTCCACCGGACGCCGCTTGATGCTGACCGCGGCCCGTTTTGACGGCCAGGGTGCCGTGGATCTCGGATTCACCGACTTCGTGGCTGAAGGCGTTGAAGCGCTGGACGAAATCGAGGCCGGATTGCGCCGGCAGGTCCTCAAATGTGCCCCGGGCGCAGTGGCGGATATCAAGCGTTTGATCCTTGATCTTCCGGGGCTCGACCGTGACGCCCAGATCGATGCGGCGGCGCGGAATTTTGCGGGACGCTTGCTGGGTGAGGAAGGCCGGGAGGGCATTGCCGCTTTCCTCGAAAAGCGCAAGCCGCTTTGGGCCGAGGAGGTTTGACCATGGCGATGATCAAAACCTTGCTTGTCGCCAATCGTGGCGAGATCGCGCTGCGGGTCATGCGGACCGCCCGGGCCCAGGGCATGCGGACGGTCGCTGTCTATTCCGATGCGGATGCGAAGGCGCCGCATGTGACCTTTGCCGATGCGGCGGTCCGTCTTGGTCCGGCTCAGGTTGCGGAAAGTTATCTCGATGCTGCTGCCGTGATTGAGGCAGCACGGCGTTCCGGCGCCAACGCGATCCACCCCGGTTATGGCTTCCTGTCGGAAAATGCCGATTTCGCACAAGCCGTTGAAGCTGAGGGGCTGATATTTGTCGGACCCTCTGCACATGCCATCGAGGTCATGGGTGACAAGGCCCGGGCCAAGCGGGCGATGATTGCGGCCGGTGTCCCCTGTATTCCCGGTTATGAGGGCGAGGACCAGGATGAAGCGCGCTTTGTCGAGGCGGCCCGGGAGATCGGTTTCCCGGTCATGGTCAAGGCGGCAGCCGGCGGCGGGGGGCGCGGCATGCGCCGGGTCGATAGTGAGGCGGACCTCGCCACGGCGCTGGATCTGGCCCGGTCGGAGGCCGAAAACGCTTTTAGTTCCGGTGAATTAATGCTGGAGAAGCTGGTCGAGCGGCCGCGCCATGTGGAGATCCAGGTGTTCGCTGATGCCCAGGGGCATACGGTCCATCTCGGGGAACGCGATTGCTCGGTTCAGCGCCGCCATCAAAAAGTGTTCGAGGAAGCGCCCTGCCCGGTCATGACGCCGGAGCTGCGGGCGGCGATGGGGGCGGCCGCAATCGAGGCGGCGAAGGCCGTGGACTATTGCGGCGCGGGCACGGTGGAATTCCTGCTCGATGCCGACGGGAACTTCTATTTTCTTGAAATGAATACCCGTTTGCAGGTGGAGCATCCGGTTACCGAAATGGTGACCGGGCTCGATCTCGTCGCCCTTCAGCTCGATGTTGCCCAGGGCAGATCGCTCGGCTTGGTGCAGGAGAACATTGCGCTGAACGGGCATGCCATCGAGGCGCGGCTCTATGCCGAGGACCCGGCGCTGGGTTTCCAGCCGGCCACAGGCCCGATCGCCTTGTGGAAGGCGCCGTCCGGGGCGGGAATTCGCTGTGATGACGGCATCGCCACGGGGGGCGAGGTTTCGCCCTATTATGATGCAATGGTTGCGAAAATCCTCGCCTGGGGGGAGACGCGGGAAGTCGCTTTGCGCCGTCTCGCCGCAGCGATCGAGCAGACGACCCTGTTCGGCGTGCCGAGCAATCAGGCCTTCCTGGCCGATGCACTGACCCGTCCGGATTTCGCCCAGGGCGAGGCGACGACCGCATTCATCGGCGAAAACTGGTCCGATCTCAGCGCCTTTTCCGCGCCCCCGGCGCCGGAATTGAGCGCGGCGGCGGCGGTGTTGATGCACTGTTTCGGCCGGCAAGGCGCGCAGTCTGCGTCTGTTCTTGTACCCGACGAATTGCTCGACTGGTCCAGCTCCCTGCCCCGTCCGTCGATCGCGGATTTCGGCGCCGATTTCGGAGCCGGAGTATGGCAGGTCATTCCGGCCGGAAACGGTACCTTCCGGGTCGCCGGGTCGGAGGGCGAGCATGCGGTCGAGCTGCGCGGTCAAACCCGGGGCGATGTCCGTCTCATGATCGATGGCGTGCCGCTGAGCCTGGTGGCGCATCCGGCCGGGCCGGGCGCGGTCTTCCTGCAGGCCGGGGCGCAGGTCTACAAGTTTGAAAACCGGGCCGGGATGCTGGCCGCCGGTGTGGAGGCTGCCGGCGGCGGGGATATCACCGCGTCGATGCACGGCGTCCTGATCGAGCTCAAGGCCAAGCCGGGCGACCGGGTTGCTGCAGGCGATACGCTGGCGGTGCTGGAGGCGATGAAGATGCAGCACCAGCTCACCGCCGATGTCGGCGGTGTGGTCACGGAAGTGCTCGCCGAGGAAGGCGCCCAACTGGCCGCCGGTGATCTCATTTTGACCATTAAAGAGGAGGCGGGTGATGCAGGAAGCTGAGGATTTTCGTGCCGAGTCCAGGGCGCTGCATGCCTTGCTCGCACCGCTTGAAGGCGAGCGCTTTGCGGCCCCGACCCAGTTCAAGGGCTGGACCATCAATGATGTGCTTCAGCACCTGCATGTCTGGAACATGATGGCCGGGCTTCAGCTCAGCGACGAGGCCGAGATCGACCGCCAGTTTGCGAGGCTGATCGAGCTGGAGGGCAAGCTGCGCGTCTTCGAGAACGAGCGGCTGGACGGGTTGAGCGGCCCGGACCTCCTGGCAGCCTGGATCGACGGGGCGGAACGCCTGGCCGACGCCTTTGCTGGGGCCGATCCGAAACAACGCCTGAAATGGGTCGGGCCGAGCATGAGCGCCCGGTCCTCCATCACCGCCCGGCTGATGGAGACCTGGGCGCACGGCCAGGAAATCTATGACGAGCTCGGCGTGGTGCGGGCCAATGAGGACCGTATCCGCGGCATCGTCGTGCTCGGCGTGAATACCTATCGCTGGACCTATATGGCGCACGGGCAGGAGGCGCCCGGACCGATGCCGCAGGTGGTGCTGACGGCGCCGTCCGGCGAGGTCTGGAGCCATGGCGAGGCCGGCGATAGCGGGCGTATTGAAGGCCTGGCCGAGGAATTCTGCCAGGTGGTCACCCAGACCCGCAATATCGAGGATACCCGCCTGCAGGTCACCGGCGAGATTGCCCGTGACTGGATGGCGAAAGCGCAGTGTTTTGCCGGTCCGCCGGCCACGCCGCCGAAGCCGGGTGAGCGTTTCACCCGCACCGCAGCGTAGCAAGGTAGCAAGAAGGAGAGGGCGATGAGCGCCGTCGATCAAAAGGAATTGGCCGAGTTTTCCGCCGCGGCGGAGGCCTGGTTCGCGGAAAACACGGTGAAGGATCCCGGTTTCCGTCTGCCGCTCACCTTCATGGAGGTGGGGACGGACCAGCAATTCGAGTTCCTGCGCGATTGGCAGAACAAGGTCTGGGAGGCGGGCTATCTCGGTGCGGCGTGGCCCAAGGCCTATGGCGGTGGGGGGCTGGACCCGGAATTCCAGAAGGCGGCGACGGCGGCGATGCGCAAGCATGACGCCCCGATCATGCTGAATGCCATCGGTTTGAACTGGACCGGTCCGATGTTGTTGGACATCGGGACCGAAGAGCAGAAGTCGCAATATCTCAAGGGCATCCTCTCGGCCGAGGATATCTGGTGCCAGGGCTTTTCCGAGCCGGAAAACGGCTCTGATCTGGGCAATGCCCAGACCCGGGCCGTCCGCGACGGGGATGAGTATGTCATCACCGGATCGAAGATTTGGACCACCCAGGGCAATTACGCCAAATACATGATCCTTCTGGCCCGGACCAATCCGGATGCGCCGCGCAAATATGATGGTCTGAGCTTCTTCCTGGCCCCGATGCGCGTGCCCGGGGTGGAGACAATGCCGATCCGCAAGCTGACCGGTGAATACGGTTTCACCCAGACCTTCTTTGACGGAGCCCGCATCCCGGCCAAGGGGCTGATGGGGCAGGAAGGCCAGGGCTGGACCTTCGCCATGCAATTGCTCGAATACGAGCGCGGTGTGCGCGGCGGTCAGGCTGGTGGCTATATCATCACCGAGCAGAATGCCTTTGATGTCGTGGATCTGGCGCGCCGGGTGAAACGCGGCGGCAGGCCGGCGATCGAGGACCCGGTCCTGAAGGACAAGCTGGTCGATTTCATTATCGAGATCCAGTCCAACGCCCTGTGCCGTCAGCGCCTCGCTGTGCCGCCGCTCAACCAGGAAAAACCGTTTGGCATACCTTTGGCTTCCAAGCTTATGACGACCGAGTTCGCGCGCCGCATCAATGAATTTGCTGTCTCCCTGACAGGGGTAGATGGCGGTTATTATGTCGGTGATCCCAATGCGGTTGATGATGGGCTGTGGACGCGCGCCTATCTCAATGCCTTTTCCGCCACCATTGGCGGCGGCACCTCGCAAATTCAGCGCAATATCGTGGCCGAGCACGCGCTCGGTCTGCCGAAGGGATAGGGGGCGATCATGGAAAAGCTTGGCGAACTCGGATTTTCCGAGGAACAGGGTGATCTGCTTGAAGTCGCGATGAATTTCTGCCGTGGCCGCTCCCCGATCGAGACCGTGCGCGGGCTGCTGACCGATGAACGGGGCTATGACCCTGCGGTTTGGAAAGAGATTGGCGAGATGGGCTGGCTCAGCATCGCCATCCCGGAGAGCTATGGCGGCGTCGGGCTAAGCCTGGCCGAAGTTGTACCGGTGGCCGAGGCCATGGGGCGCTATCTTCTCAACTCCCCCTTCGTGTCGACGACCCTGACCGCGCAGGCCTTGCTGAACGGCGCTACCGAGGATCAGAAACAGGCCTGGTTGCCGCGACTGGCGGCCGGGGAGGCCGCGACACTGGCCGTGCTGGAGGCGGGCGGAGACTGGGACCTGGGCGCGCCGGCCTGTCAGGCCGCACCGGCCGGCGACGGTGTCGTGCTGTCAGGGCAGAAGCGTTTCGTGGCGGATGCCTCGGACGCGGCCCTGATCATCGTGTCGGTGACGCATGAAGGCGGGCCGGCGCTCCTCTTGCTGGAGCCCGGTGATTGGCCCGAGGGCGCCTTGCGGCGCGAGACCGTGGTCGATGAAACCCGCCGCAGCTATGAGCTGACCCTAGACGGCATCACCGTGCCGGCGGCCCGCTTAATGCCGGACGGCCAGGCCGCGGCAACGCTGGCGCATGTCCAGCTGTGCACCAATCTCCTCTCCGCCGCCGATATGGCAGGCGCCAATCTGGCCCTGATCGACTACACGCTGGATTACCTGCGCACCCGGACCCAGTTCGGCAAACCCATTGGCGCCTACCAGGCGCTCAAACACCCCATGGTCGACGCCTATGTGCTCTATGAGCAGGCCCGCTCGCATGTTTACAGCGCGGCGCATTGCTTTGATCGCCAGGGCGAGGGTGAAGTGGCGACGCGGATGGCCAAGGTCTCTGCACTTGAGGCCTATAGCCGGGCCGGCGACCGCTCGATCCAGTTCCATGGCGGTTTTGGCTTCACCTATGACTGTGATGCCCAGCTGCATCGTCGCCGGGCGATCTGGCACGGCGCGCAGAGCGGTGATGAGGCGCATCACAAACGCGTGCTGGCGGAGCTCTTGCTGGGCTAGGCTGACCCGGCTGCAAGGCGATGCAGGCGGCATAGGGAAAGCCAATTTCAACGGCCCGGTTCGCCGGTTAGCTCACTTCCGGGGGCTGTTTCTGCGCCATGACATGGCCAGCGAAACCGGCCCCGGCTTCGGTGTAGATGTTGAACACGGTGGCCGCACCGGCCTGTTCCAGGGCCTCGACCTCGTCCGGGAATTTGGCGATGGCCGCGATCGTCCCGGCGAAAGACGCCATTTTGAGCTGGCGGACAACTGCGAGATTGGTCGTCACCTTGGGCATGGCGAGCAGAACCAGGTCGAGCTTGTGGGCCGCCTGGATCCGGTCCCAGAAATCGGCGTCGCTGGGGTCTCCGTGCAGCACATTGCGCCCCATTTCACATTGATTGCCCGTGGTGATCGGGTCGATGTCGATGCCGAGCACGCAATCTCCGTGAATTTCGCGCATCTTGTCATAGGCGCCAGTGCCGACACCGCCCATACCGATAATGGCGATGGTTGCTCCGCGCGTATCGAGGGATTGATCGTCCGCGACCAAGTCCTCGCGCTGCAGGCCTTTCCAGAAGTCCCGGTGCCGCGTGTAGATGCGGTGGGCGAACATGTTCAGCCCCGCCGCCATGGCGAAGGACAGCGCCGAGGCAATGGCGATGACGATCAGCCATTGCGTGCTGATCCAGCCATTGCTGACCCCGATCGCCGCAACGATGAGGCCGAATTCGCTGTAGGTCGTCAGATTGAGCGAGGCGAGCAGGCCGGTGCGGGCGCGCAGTTTGAAACGCGTCAGGAGGTAGAAGAAAAGAGCCGATTTGAGCAGGACGGCGGGAGCCAGCAGGGCGCCGACCGTCAGGGTTTCCAGAGTTGGCTGGCCCGCGAGGCCGATCGACAGAAAGAAGCCCAGAAGGAAAAGGTCCTTGAAGCTGAGCATGGTCTTGGCCAGCTCGTCAGCCTTGGGGTGGTTGGCGATCAGGATTCCCAGCACGAGAGCCCCGAGATCGCCCTTCATCTCCACCAGTTCAAACAATTCCGCCCCGCCCATGGCCAGCAGGAAGCCGTAAAGTACAAGCAGCTCGCCATGGCCGACGCGCTCAAGGAGGCGGTGGAGGACAGGGCGCAGCGGTATCAGCAGCACGATGAAGACAGCCCAGACGGACGGCAGGGCACCCGTCGACACGGCGAGGAAGACGACGGCGGCAATGTCCTGCATGACGAGAATGCCGATGGCGATCCGGCCGTGCATGGAGGTCATCTCGCCGCGCTCTTCCAGGGCTTTGACGACGAAGACCGTGCTGGAAAAACTGAGCGCAAAGGCGATCAGGAAGGCTTGCGGCAGATCGAGGTCGGTCAGGAACGGGATGCCGGCCAGGGCTAGCCCGTAAATGACAAAGCCGAAGACCACGACGATGGTCGCCGTGTGCAAGGTGGTGACACCCCAGACCTGGGGGCGCGCCAGGGTGCGCAGATTGAGCTTCAGCCCGACCGTGAACAAGAGGAGTGTGATGCCCAGGTCAGAGAGCTTTTCCAGCATCTCCCCGCTGGCAATGCCGTACGCATTGAGCAGGAAACCTGTGGCCAGGAAGCCGACCAGGGGCGGCAGGCCGGCAAAGCGGGCCAGCAGGCCGAGCACAAAGGCAATGAAAATCCAGACGACATCACCCAGGGCGATCGCGATCCATTGGAAATCCATAGTGGGCCCTTGCAGTTGAGCGAGTCGCGCAAGCCTAGACTCAGCGTGTGAAACAGGAAACTAGATCGAAGCGCCGCTTGAATGCCATGGCGCGTTATGTCGCTGTATGGCGAGGTAAAATCCAACGGCCTTGCCATCCGGGGGGCGGGCGACTTAGTTTCCCGGCATCGCTTTTGGAGGCCGCCTATTCTGTTCCGGCCCGGTCCAGAAGCCTTGACGGAGTTCCTGACATGACTGCCCAGACCTCTCAGACGCCTGCCGCCAAAGACCGGAGTGACAAGGTTGTCTTTCTGGATGAGTTCAATGCCCCGTCGCTCGACCGGAGCAAGTGGAATGTTGAAGGGCCGGCCTTCTGGGTGAACAAGGAAGAGCAGGCCTATATCGACAGTGAGGAGACCATCCGGCTCTTGCCTGCCGGTTCCGTCGAGGGGGCGACCGGAGGCGTGCTGGAATTGCGCGCGCTGCACCGTGCGGGCTTCAAGACGCCCACCGGGCGCGTGGCGGATTATGTGTCCGGCCGCATCGATACGCGCGACAAGTTTGATTTCACCCATGGCCGGGCCGCGGCCCGGGTCCGCATGCCGGCGCTGGAAGGTGTATGGCCGGCCTTCTGGCTGCTGGGCAATGGCGAATGGCCCGAGACCGGTGAGATCGATATTCTCGAATATGTCGGAGAGAAGGACTGGACTGGCGTCGCCCTGCACGGGCCGGGCTATTCCGGTGATACGCCGCTGGTGAACAAGTATTTCTTCCCGCCGGAAACCGACGCGACCGATTGGCATGTCTATGCCGTTGAATGGGACGAGGAGAAAGTTCTGTTCACGATTGACGACCGGGTCATCTACCGGGTCACGCGGCCCATGGTCGAGGTTTACGGGGAGTGGAAGTTCGACACCCCCAAACACATGATCCTCAATCTCGCGATCGGTGGGGAATATCCGCGCAAGACCAATGGCATCGACGTGCCAGGCTATGGCCTGCCGCCGGCCGCGGCCGAGCTGATCCAGCGCGAGGGCGTCGGAATCCAGATCGACTGGGTCAAGGTTACGCAGTCCGGCTGACCCCGAATTTTGCCCCGTCGCCAGGCTGCGCTAGATAGGCGGGATAAACAAAGCCGGGGAAATCATCATGCCGAATGTCAGCGCCTACGCGGCCACGTCTGAAACCAGCGCTCTGGCGCCGATGGCCATCGACCGCCGTGACCCGCGGCCGAATGATGTTGCCATCGACATCGAGTATTGCGGCGTCTGCCATTCCGACCTGCATGCGGCGCGCAATGACTGGGGCGGCACGACCTACCCCATTGTCCCGGGACACGAGATCATCGGCCGGGTCCGGACGGTCGGGGCCGAGGTGACCGGATTCAAGCCCGGCGACCGGGTTGGCGTGGGTTGCATGGTCGACAGCTGTAAATCCTGTGCGCCGTGCGATCAGGGGCTCGAGCAGTATTGCGAGAACGGCATGACGGGGACCTATGACAAGGTCCTGCCCGACGGGTCTGTGACCTATGGCGGGTATTCGCGCCATATCGTCGTGCGTGAGGATTTCGTGCTGCGGATTCCCGAGGGCATGGACCCGGCCGCCGCCGCACCGCTGCTCTGTGCCGGCATCACCACCTATTCCCCGCTGCGCCACTGGAAGGTCGGGCCGGGCCAGAAGGTTGGCATTGTCGGTCTGGGCGGTCTGGGCCATATGGGCGTGAAGATCGCGGCTGCCATGGGCGCCGAGGTGACCTTGTTCACGACCTCGCCGGGCAAGGCCGATGATGCCCGCCGGCTCGGCGCCAGCCGCGTCGTGATGTCCAAGGATCGCGCCCAGATGAAGGCGGTTCGCGGCGAGTTCGACTTCATCCTCAACACCGTCGCGGCGCCGCACAAGCTCGACCCCTATCTCAACGCGCTTACGCTTGAAGGCACGATGGTCATGGTCGGCCTGCCCGACGAGCCGCACCCGTCACCGGGCATGGCCCCCTTGATCATGAAGCGGCGCTCGCTCGCCGGCTCGCTCATCGGCGGTATCGCGGAAACCCAGGAAATGCTCGATTTCTGCGCCGAGCACGGCATCGCCTCGGATATCGAGATGATTGCCATGGCCGATATCAACACGGCTTATGAGCGCATGCTGAAAAGCGACGTGAAATACCGTTTCGTGATCGACATGGCGACGTTGGCCTAGGCGCGTCGCAGGCGTTTGAAATCCATACATCGCTGAGGCGTGGCCGGGGCCCTGCGTCGCGGCCCCGGCGTCTTGTCCGCTTTCCGTTATTGCGCGGCCATCTGGTCGAACCAGCCGCGATACATCGGAGCGATGGCCTGGCCGTAATAGAGAAATTCCGGAATATCCCGGCGCAGGACGACGTTGTGGTCGGCAAACGCCACGAAACCCGGCGTGTCGTGCGACGGGGTGCCGTATTGTGCGCGCAGGGCGGCGAGATGGGTGCTTTCTTCTGATGCGTCCGTGAGGATCCAGATGAAGGCGAGGCTGTCGTCGGCAAAGACGAATTCGGCCAGACGTCCGCGTCCGGCATGGTCAAAGCCCTGGCAGTCGACCTGGGTGTGGCTGTCCTGGGCAATCGGCAGCTCGGCCGGGTCGAGTTGGCGCACTTGGTAGGTCTCGCAAAGCTGGTCGAACGTGCCGGTGAGCGCAGCCGGCGATGCACCGAACTCGATGGCGGCCGGCAGGTCGAGCGGGCTGGCGGCGGCTGCCGGGCTTGCGGTCAGGGCCAGGGCGGTCAGGGCGAGGGCGGAGAAACCGGGGAGGGAAGACATTATCGGGTCCTTGTCATGGTTGAACATGACCCCATCGTTACGGCCCCGCTTCGCTCGCGTCGTCCGGAAGCATGATTGAGGACGACCCGAAACATGTTTCGGGACGCATTTTCCGGTTTTGGGGCTTGGTCGGCCTGTCAGGACGCCTGTTTCTTGCGGGTCCGGTATTGCGACGGTGTCATGTCCAGGCTGGCCTTGAACGCCTTGTTGAAGGTGACACGGTTGGAAAAGCCACTCTCGATCGCGATGCGCTCGAGCGGGAAATGCTGGCCCGGGGCATCGATCATGTCGATCGCGTGCTGGACGCGATGAGCATTCACCAGCTTGTAGAAATTCGAACCCATATACTGGTTGATGACCTGCGATACCGTGTGAGACTTCATGCCGATATTCGCAGCCAGCTTGGTCAGGGTCAGGCGCTCGTCGAGATAGTCCTGGTGTTCGCGAAGCCGGGTCTCGATCAGCTCGGCGATCTCCTGCGATGCGCTCTCCGGCAGGGCGGAATGCAGGTATTTTATCTTGGCGTCCTGTGCCGCCGGCGCGGTCTGCGGTGTCTCGGCGAGGGAGCGTTCTTCCGGCGTGAGCAGGAAGTCGGCATCCTGCATGCCGCGATATCCCATGGTCAGGATGATCGCCGCCATGAACAAAAGCCAGGCACTACTCACATGCGACAGCGTGCCCACGCCGAACCCCTGCTGGGCCAGGAAGAGCCCCACCCACACCGCTTCCAGCGCCAGGAGCGAGATCGCCAGAAACCGCATCTGGGCGAGCAGGGTGCGGCTGTCATCGGCCCGCAGCGTGTCGATGCGGGCGGCGTAATTGCCCAGCATTCGCCAGGACAGGATGAGATAGGCGAGCAGGAAGAGCTTGATCGCCACCAGCTGGACAATGACCCCGGGCGGGAGCGCCTGTGTGGCCGGGCTCAGCACAGCCTCCCACATGGCGATCTTCGCGGCTGCGGGCTGGAAGACGTGACGGGCGTTATAGATCCAGATTGCAGCCGCCGGCAGCAATTGGACCGCCCAAAGCCAGGCCGGATAGGGCGCATGTCCCGTCATGCGCCGGACATAGGCGTAGAAGACCGGGCCGAGGATGAGCACCATGCCGGGCAGGAGGTCGAGCAGGTGAGGTGCGCTCGGGTAGAAGCCCGAATGCAGCATGCCGCCCTCGAACAGCTTGTAGCCCATCAACCCGGTGATCAGGGCGAGCAGCACGCCGGGACCGCGCCCGCGGGTCTTGTTCGCCAGGACCAGGGTGATCATGAGGGCATGGGTCGCGGCGGCGAAATAGAGCACGCCCAGGAGTGTCTCGTTCACGGCCTTGATCCCATTGAGTGACGGAGAGCAGTTTGCTCCGCCAGCTTACGACAACCCTCACCCCGGCTGTAAAGCTCGGCGGATGTTATCGCCGCGCCGAACCGGGCGCCGGCCCTCAAACGATAAGTTCGATCCAGCTTCTCTTCGCGCTGCTCATACCATGCAGGATGCGCTACGTGCCGCTCATTGATGTGGAGGATGTTGCAGCCATGATCCGGATTTCGCTTGCCCTCGCCCTGCTTGCTTCGATCGGCGGGGCAGCCCATGCCGACCAGTACCGGCATCTCATGTTTCGCGAAACGCCCTATGCGGCCTATCGCGGCATTCACCCCATCGATACGCAAACAGCCTCCGAGGCGGCTCATTACGCCTTCGAACATGATGATCAGGGCCGGGTGAGCCGCATTGTCTACCAGGTCGGAAGCCAGCCGGTCTGGGACAATGGTGTCTGGGACAGTTTCATCTGGTTCGCACCGGATGTCCGCATCAGCTACGAGCAGGGACGCGAGGTCCACCGCTATTACAATACCCGGGGCGAACGCATCAGCGCGCATGGCAATGTCTATTCTGCCGTTTACACGCTCGACGCGGATGGCGAACGCACCTCGTTGGCCTTCTTTGGTGCCGAGGGTGAGCCGAGCGAAAGCGAGTGGGGTGTCCACCGCTATGACTGGCGCCCATCCGATGATGGTCACCTGTTCGAGCGCCGCTATGATCTGAACGGCGATATGATGCCGATGCGGCCCGAGCTCGAATTCTACGAGATCAAGCTGGAGTATGATGCCGATGGCAAGCTGGCCTTCATGCGCAATTACGGTCTCGACGGCGTGCCCACGAATAATGCATCAGGCGCCGGGATCGACCGGATTACCTACGACCTCGCGGGCAATTTCATCCGCTGGCAGGTCTATGACCGCGACGGCAATGCCGTAGAGGGCAATCGCCCCGGCGTGCATCTGGGCGAGCATCTCTACGATGCCCTTGGCAACAAGATCGGTCTGCGCGGTTTTGACCGCCACGGCAATGCACAGGTGTTTTCCTGGGGCAGCCTGATGACCCGGACCGCCTATGATGCGCGTGGAAATCGCACCGCGTCCTGGACCCTTGCAGCCGATGGTAGTGAACAGCAGCGCGTCGGCTGGACCTATTCTGCGGACGGTACACGCGTAGAGACTATTCGCGGCCTCACCCCCGAGGGCGAGATGACCGCGCACCCGGGCCTCGGTGGCGCCGCCATGATCCGATTCAGTTACGGGGCGGACGGCGAGAGGAGCATAGAGCGCTTCAACGTCGATATGCCTGTCTTCACCCCGGATGCCGACCGCTAGAACCGCCCGTTCTTTCCAACTCACACCGCGCCGGCTGTGACAGGCGGGCAGGAGAAAATCATGACCATCAAAGCAATCACCCAACGTCTTGCCGCCGCGGCGGCGGGGCTGGCGATGTTCTTCACGGGCGGCCTGTCCCTCGCCCAGGAGGACATCGCCTCCACCCGCACGCTGACCGATATCGCCTATTTCGAGGGCGCTGGGGCGGACCCGCAGCGGCATGCGTTGAACCTCGTGCTCCCGGCGGACGGAGCGCCCCGAGCGACCATGTTGTGGATCCATGGGGGTGCCTGGGCCTCCGGCGGGCGTGAGCATGAGATGGGGCTGGCACAGGCCCTGGCTGAAGAGGGCATTGCCGTTGCCGTCATGTCCTACCGGCTCAGCCCGGGGCGCTGGATGTCGGAGAATCTGCCCGACACAGGCGTGCAGCATCCCGCGCATATCGAAGACGTGGCCCGGGCCTTTGCCTGGCTTTGGGACAATGCCGAGACGTACGGGCTCGACCGGGAGGCGCTGTTTGTCAGCGGTTTTTCCGCCGGGGGTCATCTGTCTGCCCTGCTGGCAACGGATGAAAGCTATCTTGTGGCGCACGGGCTAACACTGGATGCCATCGCCGGCTCTATCCCGGTCGCGGGTACGTATGACGTGCCGCACTATTACGGGATGATCCGGGACGGAATGGGTGAAGACGCGGCACGTGACCATGTCATCGGCGTTTTCGGGCCGCGCGCCGGGCATGAGGCGGCTTCTCCGCTGACCTATCTCAATGCGCTGCAGGCGCCGATGCTGATCCTCTCGGAAGCCCAGACCGGGCTTTATACCGAGCATTTCCAGACCCTGGTCGAGGGGCATGCCGCGGCCGGTCTGATCAGCTATGCGCACTATCCCGACGACACGCACGCCTCGCTCTATTTCAACATGATCGATCCGGAGGAGGTTTCACCGGCGCGTGAGGTGATGATCGAGTTCATCGATGGGGTGCTCGCCCGGTAAGCTGGAACAACCGCGTTTTCCTTGCAGGTATGAGAGGCTTGCCGACGGGCGTTCACACTCTAATGTTTCCGGCTTGTCCAGTCGGGAGGAGTGACATGGCCTTGAAGGCGAAGCTTAGCATCGGGTCCGCAATGATTGCGTTGACCGCCGGTTTGACCTTGAACGGGGCAGTTCTGGCCCAGGACGCACCGATCGTACAGCCGGGAGCCCCGGGCCAGGATGGCCGCGAGCTCACCGCTGAGGAAGCGGTGCAGATCGCCGCGAACCGCTATTCCGAGGACGATGTCCGTTTCATGCAGGGCATGATCCTGCACCATTTCCAGGCGGTGCAGATGTCTGCCCTGGTGCCTGACCGGGCTGACCTTGAGGATGTCCGCGATATCGCCAGCCGCATTGATGCGACCCAGGCCGACGAGATCGAGTTCATGCGCGGCTGGCTGATCGAGCGCGGCGAGGATGCCCCGGATCCGCAGAATGATGCGCACGCCATGCATCATGCGCATCATGGTCATCACGACATGGCCGGTATGGCGACCCCGGCGCAGATGGAAGCGCTCGCAGCCGCCAGCGGTACCGAATTCGATGCCCTCTTCCTCGAGCTGATGATTGCCCACCATGATGGTGCGGTGGAAATGGTCGACCACTTGCTGCGTCAGCGTGGCTCGGCCTATGACCCGGTCCTGTTCGATTTCGTCAATGATGTGCGGGGCGAGCAGCGGGCGGAAATCCGCCGCATGGATGCGCTGCTGTCCGGCCTGTCGGAAGACCCGCGTAACGGCCTTGCTGCCGGTTTCCGCGATGCCGAAGAGGCGATTTCCAACCTGGTAATGCTGGCGAGCCTGCCCAAGCCGACCGGCTTCTTCGATGCGGAAAACCCGGCCGGTTTGCCACCGGAAATCCCGGCCGAGGCGACCGACGAAGAGGTTGAGCGCCGCTTCGGCGACCGCTCCCCCTTTCTGAGCTTCTCCAATACCGACATGGCCTTTGCCAATGACCTCATGGTCGCGGGCAATTATCACGGCTTCAATGTCTACGACATCGCCGGTGATACGCCGCAGCTGATCAGCTCGGTCGTTTGTCCGGGCGGCCAGGGCGATGTGTCCATCGTCGGCGATCTGCTGATCGTCTCGGTCCAGGATACACGCGCCCGCGTCGATTGCGGCCGTCAGGGCGTGGAAGAGGAAGTCAGCGAAGAGCGTTTTCGTGGCATCCGGATTTTCGACATTTCCAACCCGGTGGTTCCGCGCCAGGTTGGTCAGGTCCAGACCTGCCGTGGCTCGCACACCCACTCCGTGGTCACCAGCGATGAAAACACGATCATCGTCTATAATTCCGGTACCAGCTCGATCCGTCCGGAAGAAGAACTGGCCGGCTGTGTCGCCGGTCTGCCGGGTGATGATGAAACCGCGCTCTTCTCCATCGATGTGATCGAGATCCCGGTCGCCAACCCGGCGGCGTCGCGCATCGTCGACAGCCCGCGCGTCTTTGCTGACGACGAGACCGGCCGGATTGCCGGGCTTTGGGCCGGTGGTGATCATGGCGAGGGTACCCAGTCCACCCGTCGCACAGACCAGTGCCACGACATCACCGTCTTCCCGTCCCTGAACCTGGCGGCCGGTGCGTGCTCGGGCAATGGCATCATTCTCGACATTTCCGACCCGCGTGCGCCGCAGCGGATTGATGCTGTCGTCGACCAGGGCTTCGCCTACTGGCACTCGGCGACCTTCAATAATGACGGTACGAAAGTCCTCTTCACCGATGAGTGGGGTGGTGGCGGCCGTCCGCGTTGCCGGGCCCAGGACCCGTCTGACTGGGGCGCCAATGCGATCTATGAGATCGACAATGGCCAGCTTGAATTTGCCAGCTATTTCAAGATCCCATCTGCTCAGACCGAGGAAGAGAACTGCGTTGCCCACAATGGGTCCGTGGTTCCGGTCCCGGGCCGCGATATCTTTGTTCAGTCCTGGTATCAGGGCGGGCTGACGGTGATCGACTTCACCGATGCGGCCAATCCGTACGAGATTGCCTTCTTTGATCGGGGTCCGATCGATGAGGACGTCATGATCTCCGGTGGCTACTGGTCGTCCTACTGGTATGACGGCCGTATCTACGGCACCGAGATCGCCCGTGGTCTCGACGTCTTCGAGCTGGCACCGAGCGAGTTCCTGACCGAGAACGAGATCGCTGCCGCGGCGCTGGCCAATCAGGGCGAGGTGTTCAATCCGCAGCAGCAGACCCAGGTGAGCTGGCCGGATCATCCGGTGGTCGGTATGGCTTATGTCGACCAGCTGGTGCGCGGCGAGGTGATGTCTGCTGATGCTGCCGAAACCGTATCGTCAGCCTTGGGCCGTGCGGCAGAGCATATCGAGGCGGGTACTACCGACCGTGGCCTGTCTTCCGAACTGCGTCGCCTGTCGCGCAGCCTGCCGGACGCTGACAATGGTTCTGCACATGCGGCACGAATCGACGCGCTGCGCGATGTGATGTGGGCGGTCGCGGGCGAGGTTCGCTAGACCCGACCGGCTTTCATCGAAACGAAGAACCGCGGTCCAGACGGGCCGCGGTTTCTTCTTGCCCGGACATCACTGCGCGGGTCGGCGCCAGAACTGCAGATGGGTGGACAGCTGGCCGTTGAACAACAGGCTCGCCATCAGGGCGATAGACATCATCTGCAGCATGGCCATCAGGCCGATGCCCCCAAAGGCGTAGATGAACCTATCCAAGCTGGATTCTGCGAGGCTGAGAGAGTCCGGGTTCAAGCCCAGTATGATCCAGTCGATACGGTCGAGAATGAAGGCGACCCCAAAGGCGGGGATGCAGGCGGCGGACCGGTTGAACAAGGCCAGCAGTGCGATGCAGTTGAGCACGATATGGCTAAAGAACGCCGCTTCCTGCCAGAAGCTCAGGGTTTCGATCAGCGTCGCCAGTCCGGTATTCCAATCCGCGGGCCACACACCCAGCCGGATGCCGATATTGGGGACCGCCCAGTAGATCCCGTAGACGATCTCAAGGATCACCAGCATAATGCAGAGCCAGTAGAAAAACCGGTTAACGGGCATGCGTTTGGCCCCCAAATGCCCGCATGCAAAGCGCGGGTTCAGGCTGAGGCTAGCCGCAAGCGATTGTTGAAGACTTAACTGCCGGGCCGGCTAGACATCGGCCAATCGCATCGCTGCACTGGCCATGCTAGGACCCTTTTGCGGGCCAGGACTCATTCCTGGCGCCGGCAGCGGAGTCTCCTTCAAACCATGTCCGTTACCCGTCAGAGCCTGCACGACCTGAACACGCCTTGCCTGCTGCTCGATCGCGCTGTGCTGCGGCGCAATCTGCGCCGCATGGCCGAGCAAATCGCAGGCCTGGGCGGGGTGCTGCGGCCGCATGTGAAGACCCATAAATCGCTCGACGTTCAGGCCGAGCTGGAACAGGCCGGCGCTGTCTCTGGCATCACGGTCTCGACCCTGGCCGAGGCGGAATACTTCTTCGCGGCAGGTCAGCGCGATATTCTCTACGCCGTCGGTATCGCCCCCAACAAGCTCGATCAGATCGCTGACCTGATGGCCCGCGGGGCCGATATCAAGATCATCCTCGACAGTGTGGAGATGGCGGTCTGTGTGGCCGCGAGGGGCGCCGAGCTCGGCGTCACCTTCACCACTCTGATCGAGCTGGATGTGGATGGTCACCGTGCCGGCATCGACCCCCGTAGCGATGCCTTGCTGGAGCTGGCGCAGGCCTGCCAAGTGCCCGGCCTCGCTCTCGGCGGGGTCATGACCCATGCGGGCGGATCCTATAATTGCGCTTCCGTCGAGGCGATCCGAGAGATGGCCGATCAGGAGCGCAGCCTGGCCGTACTGGGCGCCGGGCGGTTGCGCGAGGCGGGTCACCCGATCGACATCGTCTCGATCGGATCCACGCCGACCGCCTTTTTCGCGACCTCCCTGGAGGGCGTCACCGAGGTGCGGGCCGGGGTCTATACCTTCCAGGACCTGGTGATGGCCGGGCTCGGCGTTTGCGGCCATGACGAGATTGCGATTTCTGTGCTCAGCAGCGTCATCGGCCATCAGCGCGCCAAGGGCTGGACCCTGACCGATGCCGGATGGATGGCGATGTCGCGCGATCGCGGAACCGAGGGGCAGGCGGTCGATTTTGGTTATGGCGAGGTCTGGGACCTGCAGGGCCAGCCGCTGGGCGGGCTCATCCTCCGCGGCGCCAACCAGGAGCACGGCGTCATCAGCCGCGGCGCCCATGCGTCCGGCGAGGCACCTGAATTGGCGGTCGGAGACAAGGTCCGGATCGCCCCCAATCATGCCTGTGCGACCGCGGCCCAGTTCGATCACTACATGGTCATCGAAGACGGCTATTTGATTGATCAATGGCCGCGCGGCCGGGGCTGGTAGTCGCTTGCTTGGCGGCAAAGCGGCAATATTCATTCGCGGGACAGTCTGGTCGCGACCAGATCATGCAAGGCGCAGCCCCCAATTTGTGCAAATGCGAAATTTATGCTGCACTTGCGGCATATTTCAGCCGGCGCATGAGGCCTTCCTTGCTAAGATTTACCGATCTGCGACAGACCTATCCCGACAAACGCCCCGCCGCCGAACGGCGCGAGGATTTCCGCGAAATCCGCAATCGCTTCGAGCCCGCCGCCGCGGCCGAGCAGTCCTCGCGGTGTTCCCAGTGCGGGGTTCCGTTTTGTCAGTCGGGCTGTCCGCTCGGTAACAATATTCCCGACTGGCTTGCCCTCGCCGCCGACGGCCATTTGCGCGAGGCCTATGACCTGTCCTCGGCGACCTCGACCATGCCGGAAATCTGCGGCCGTATCTGCCCGCAAGACCGTCTGTGTGAGGGGGCCTGTGTCATCGAGAAGTCCTCGCACGGGGCGGTAACCATCGGCTCGGTCGAGCAATACATTACCGACACGGCCTGGGAAGAAGGTTGGGTCGAGCCGATCCAGGTCGCTCCTCCGCGCGGTCAGAGCGTGGGGATTATCGGGTCTGGTCCCGCCGGACTGGCAGCGGCAGAACGTTTGCGCGAGGCCGGGTTCGATATTGTCGTCTATGAACGCGCGGACCGGGCGGGCGGTCTGCTGATCTATGGCATTCCGGGCTTCAAGCTGGAAAAGCCGGTCGTGCAATGCCGCATCGAGCGTCTCGAGACCGCTGGAGTCGAATTCCGGCTCGGGGTCGAGGTGGGCCATGATATCACCCTGGAAGAGATCCGGTCGGAGCATCACGCCGTGCTGCTCGCAACTGGCGTTTATGTGCCGCGCGAGCTGGACTGCCCCGGGTCCGACAAGGGTGTGATCGGCGCGCTGGATTTCCTGATCCGCGCCAATCGCGATGATCTCGGCGACGCTCCGGCCGACGACAATGCGCTCAATGCTGAAGGCCGGGATGTCGTTGTCATTGGCGGCGGTGATACCGCCATGGACTGCGTCCGCACGGCGGTGCGCCAGGGTGCCGCCTCGGTCAGCTGTCTCTATCGCCGCGACCGCGCCAATATGCCCGGATCGGCTCGCGAGGTGGTCTCGGCGGAGGAAGAGGGCGTGCAGTTCCACTGGCTCACGGCCCCGCTCGCGATTGAACATGATGCCGAGGGTGCGGTCCGCGCCGTGCGCGGCCAGGGCATGCGCCTCGGTGCGCCGGGTCTTGGCGGCCGCCGCGCGGTCGAGCCATGCCCGGAAATTATCAAGGAGATCAAGGCCGACATGGTTATTTCCGCCCTTGGCTTCACACCGGAAGACCTGCCGGGAAAACTGCACTCGGTCGATCTCGCCGTGCGCCGCTCCGGCGAGCTTGAAATCGACCGCGCCACCAAGATGACCAGCCTGGATGGCGTGTTTGCCGCCGGTGATATTGTCCGCGGTGCCTCGCTCGTAGTCTGGGCCCTGAAAGATGGTCTCGATGCCGCGCAGGCCATCAAGGCCTATCTCGATAACCGGCTCGAAGTTCTGGGGGCGGCGGAATGAGCCGCGGCGCGGGAACGCCCGCTGACTATCTCGCCCGCCGTGACGTGCTCGAACAGGCTGGTCTTTACCGGCCCGAGGATGATCGCGATGCCTGTGGTGTCGGCCTGGTCGCCGACATCCAGGGACGGGCCCGCCGCGAAATTGTCGAAACCGCGATCGATGCCCTCAAATCGGTCTGGCACCGCGGCGCGGTGGATGCCGACGGGCTGACCGGTGACGGGGCGGGGCTCCGGGTCGGCGTGGCCCAGGACTTCTTCAAGTCCGCTGTGGCGCGCACCGGGCATGAGCCGGAACAGGGCGATGTCATTGTCGGCATGATCTTCATGTCGCGCACCGATTTCAGTGCCCGGGAACGCTCGCGCGCCATTGTCGAGGCGGAAATCCTGCGCGAGGGCTTTTCCTTCTATGGCTGGCGCCAGCCGCCCATCGATACCAGCGTGCTCGGTGACAAGGCGCGGGCCACCCTGCCGGAGATCGAGCAGATCCTGTTCCGCGAACCCGGTGGGCGCGATCCCGAAGCGGTCGAGCGGACGCTCTACGTGGTCCGTCGCCGGATCGAGCAGCGGGCTCGGGAGGAAGGCCTGCGGGAGCTCTATGTCTGCTCGCTGTCCTCGCGCGACGTGATCTATAAGGGCCTGTTCCGGGCCCAGGATATCGACGCCTTCTACCAGGATTTGCGCAATCCGGATTTCGTCTCGCCCTTCGCGATTTTTCACCAGCGCTATTCCACCAACACCTTTCCGGAATGGCGCCTGGCACAGCCTTTCCGCATGCTTGCCCACAATGGCGAGATCAATACGCTGCGCGGCAATTCCAACTGGATGAAGAGCCATGAACGCCTGGTCGAGGACTCGGTGCTGGCGGGCAATGGCGAGGATATCCTGCCGGTCATCCAGCCCGGCGCCTCGGACAGTGCGGCTCTCGATCAGACCTTTGAATTCCTGGTGCGGACCGGATTGCCTGCCCCCATGGCCAAGACCATGCTGGTGCCCGAGGCTTGGTCCAAGCGCGAGGATGTCATGCCGGCGGCCTGGCGTGACATGTATGCCTACTGCAATTCGGTGATGGAGCCCTGGGATGGCCCGGCTGCGATTGCCGCCTTTGATGGTCGCTGGATCGTGGCGGGTCTGGACCGCAATGGTCTGCGCCCGACCCGCTGGGCCCGCGCCCGCGACGGCATGCTGGTCGCCGGCTCCGAAGCCGGCATGGCGCGGATCGCACCGGAGGATGTGGTCGAGCGCGGCGCGATCACGCCGGGCCGTTTGATCGCGCTGGATCTGCAGGAAGGTCAGTTCTACCGGGAGACGGAAATCCTCGACCGGTTGAGCGAGCAGCAACCCTATCGGCGCTGGATCGGTGAGATCGAGGATATCGAGGACGTCGTTGGTCCCGGCGCCGAGCCGGAGCTGTTCGATGAGCCGGATCGCGTCCGGCGCCAGATCGCCTCGGGCTATAGTTTCGAGAGCGTGCAGCTGGTCCTCAATGTCATGGCAGACGAGGGCAAGGAAGCCGTCGGGTCGATGGGCGATGACACGCCTTTGGCCGTGCTGTCGGACAGTTACCGGCCGTTGTCACACTTCTTTCGGCAGAATTTCTCCCAGGTCACCAACCCCCCGATCGACCCGCTGCGCGAAGGCCGGGTGATGGGGCTGAAGACCCGTTTCCGCAATCTGGGCAATTTGCTCGGTCCGGCCCAGCAGCGCTCCAGCGTTCTGGTGCTGGACAGCCCGGTTCTGACCAATGGCGCGTTCGGGCGCTGGCGCGAGCACATCAAGGACGAGGTGCGCGAGATCGATTGCCTGTTCGAGCCGGCCAAGGCGAGCGGGGATGGCCGGGTGCTGGCGGAGGCGATGGATGCGGTCATTGACCAGGCCATTGAAGCGGTCCGCCATGGAGCCGCTCACCTGATCCTGACCGATCACCGCCAGACCGCGACGCTGGCCGCCCTGCCGATGATCCTTGTCACCGGTGCCGTTCATGCGCGTCTGACCGAGCAGGGCCTGCGCAATCGCTGCTCGATCAATGTGCGCTCGGCCGAGTGTGCCGACCCGCATTATGCAGCGGTCCTGATCGGTCTCGGTGCCACGACAATAAACCCCTATCTCGCCTTCGACACCGTTACGGCGCCGGCCAAGGGTGATGAGGACGAGGCCCGTACCCGCGCCCAATTGCTCAAACAGGCCTTCGATGGCGGGCTTTTGAAAGTCATGTCGAAGATGGGCATTTCGGTGATCTCCTCCTATCGCGGGGGCTGTGACTTCGAAGTGCTCGGCCTGTCGCGGGCCCTGGTGGAAACCTATCTGCCCGGCGTGGTGAGCCGGATCTCCGGCATGGGCCTGTCCGGTCTGGAAGGCCGCCTGGTCAATCTGCATCGCGGCGCCTGGCAGCATGAGCGGGCCCGTTTGCCGATCGGGGGCTTCTTCCGTCAGCGCAGCAGCGGCGACCGGCATGCGCTTTCGGCCCAGTCGATTGACGCCCTGCACAAGGCCGTGCGCGACAATGAACCGTCGGCCTGGGTGCAGTACCGTGAAGCCATTGAGGCCCAGGGGCCAGTGCATCTGCGTGATCTCATGGCCATGCGCCCGCTGGGCAAGGCGGTCAGCGTTGATGCGGTCGAGTCCATCAATGGAATTCGCCGGCGCTTTGTGACGCCGGGCATGTCGCTGGGGGCGCTATCGCCGGAGGCCCATGGCGCGCTCAACATCGCCATGAACCGGATCGGGGCCAAGTCCGTGTCCGGTGAGGGAGGCGAGGACCCCAAGCGCTACACGCCCCTGCCGAGCGGGGAGAACCTTAACTCGGCGGTGAAGCAGATTGCTTCCGGCCGCTTCGGTGTGACGGCGGAATACCTCAATCAGTGCCGTGAGATCGAGATCAAGATCGCCCAGGGTGCCAAGCCCGGTGAGGGCGGGCAATTGCCCGGTTTCAAGGTTACCGACTTCATTGCGCGCATGCGCCTGTCGACGCCGGGCGTCAGCCTGATCTCGCCGCCGCCGCACCACGATATCTACTCCATCGAGGACCTGGCGCAGCTGATCTACGACCTCAAACAGATCAACCCGATTGCCCGAGTCGGTGTGAAACTGGTCGCTGCGGCCGGGGTCGGTGCCGTCGCTGCCGGTGTCGCCAAGGCGCGCGCCGATGTGATCAATATTTCGGGGTCGGTCGGGGGCACGGGTGCCGCGGCGCTGAGCTCGATCAAGTTTGCCGGCGGGCCGCTGGAGCTGGGCCTCGCCGAGGCGCACCAGATGCTGTCCCTCAACGGGTTGCGCGAGCGCGTCACCCTGCGCGCGGATGGGGGTATCCGCACCGGTCGCGATATCGTCATTGCCGCGATGATCGGGGCCGAGGAATTCGGTATCGGCACCACGGCACTTCTGGCGCTCGGCTGTCTGATGGTGCGTCAGTGCCACTCCAATACCTGTCCGGTGGGCGTGTGTACCCAGGATGATGATCTGCGCGCCCGCTTTGGCGGTGCGCCTGATCATGTGGTCAATCTGATGACCTATCTGGCCCAGGATGTACGCGATATCCTGGCCAGCCTCGGCGCTACCTCGCTTGAAGACGTGATCGGCCGGGCCGACTTGCTGACCCAGGTCAGCCGCGGATCCTCGACGCTCGATGACCTCGATCTCAGCGCCATCATGGCGCGCGCCGATGCCGCCGACCGGCCGGCCCGTTCGACCCGGATGCAGCGCAATGACGTGTCGCCGACGCTGGATGACCGCATCCTGGTCGATGCGGCCCCGGCCTTTGACCGCGGCGAGAAGATGCAACTCGATTACGATGTGCGGAATACCGATCGTGCGATCGGTGCGCGCACTTCCTCCGAGTTCGTTTCTCGCTTCGGCGCGCGCGGGCCCGGCGAGGACTACCTGACGGTTCGCCTGCGCGGGTCGGCGGGGCAGTCGCTGGGCGCGTTTGCAGCGCGTGGGCTGCGCATCGAGCTGGACGGCGATGCCAATGACTATGTCGGCAAGGGCCTGTCCGGCGGCAAGCTGGTCGTGCGGCCCTATCGCGGTTCAACGCTGGAAAACCACCACCACGCCATTATCGGTAATACCTGTCTCTACGGGGCCACCTCCGGCTGGCTGTTCGCCGCCGGCCGTGCCGGCCAGCGCTTTGCCGTGCGGAATTCCGGGGCCCAGGCGGTCGTCGAAGGCTGCGGGGCGAATGGCTGTGAGTACATGACTGGCGGTGTCGTTGTCCTGATCGGCCCGGTCGGCGACAATTTCGCGGCCGGCATGACCGGCGGCGATGTCCTCGTCTACGACCCGGAGGACCGGCTCGCCGCGCGTCTCAACAGCGAGACGGTAGTGGTCAGCCCGCTCGAGCGTGAAGCCGATGCGCTGTGCCGCTCCCTGATCATCGAACACCTGGCCCAGACCGGGTCCGCCCAGGCGGACCAGCTGCTGGCCAATTGGGATGTGGTGCGGGCTGACTTCGTCCATGTCCAGGGCCGCGAAATCGTTGCGCGGCAACGGGCGGTGGACAAGGCCATGCATCGCGAGGCGGAAAACAGCTGACCGGTGCGGTCTCGACTATTGGCCTTTGGCCTCTTGATTTCGGTGGTGACGCACTAATCCTCTAGCGCGTCATTTCACTTGGCCCTCGACTCGCCTCCATCCGGGCGGCAAGTTGAGCGTCCAAATCAGATCCTCGCCACTCCCAGACCAGGACAATCAAAATGAATACGCGCACTTATGACGTCGTCGTTTTCGGCGCGACGGGCTTTACCGGCCGTCTCGTCGCTGAATATCTCGCTGCCGAATACGGCTCAGACGTCCGCTGGGCGATGGCCGGACGCTCGGCCGACAAGCTTGCCGCCGTGCGCGATGAGATCGGGGCTCCGGCCGATACGCCGCTGGTCGTCGCCGACAGCGCGGACCCCGCCTCGCTCAAGGCAATGGCGGAAGCAACTGCCGCGGTCGTTACCACTGTTGGGCCCTACCAGCTCTATGGTGAGCCGCTGATCCAGGCTTGCGTCGAGGCCGGCACCGATTATGTCGACCTGTGCGGCGAGCCGGCCTGGATGTATGACATCATCCGCAATTACGACGCCCCGGCGAAGGCCAGCGGCGCGCGTATCGTCCTGTCCTGCGGTTTCGACTCCATCCCGTTCGACCTCGGCGTCTACTTCCTGCAGCAGCATGCCATTGCCACGTCCGGCGCTCCGCTGTCGCGCGTCAAAGGCCGTGTGCGCAAGATGAAGGGCACGTTCTCCGGCGGTACCGCGGCGAGCTTTGCCGAGACCATGGCCCGTGCAGCCAAGGAGCCGGACGTCATCAACCGTCTGCGCGACCCGTTCAGCCTGGTGCCGGATTTTGATGGCCCGAAACAGCCCTCCGGGATGAAGGTGATTTTCGAGGAAGACCTCAATACCTGGTCGGCGCCCTTCATCATGGCCTCGATCAACACCAAGAATGTTCATCGCTCCAACGCCCTCCTGGGCCATCGCTATGGCGAGGACTTTGTCTATGACGAGATGTTTGCGACCGGTCCGGGCGAGAATGGCGAGCAGTTCGCCAAACTGATCGCCAACGACAAGTCCATGGCGGAAAACCCGCCCAAGCCGGGTGAGGGACCGAGCAAGGAAGAGCGGGAGACTGGTTTCTACGACGCCATGTTCACCGGCGTCACTGAAGACGGGACGCGCCTGACCGCCGGCGTCGCCGGCGACAAGGACCCGGGCTATGGCTCGACCTCGAAAATGATCGCCGAGTCGGCCCTGTGCCTGGTCAAGAATGTCGGCCGGGATGAGACCCCGGGCGGCGTCTACACCCCGGCTCCGGCCATGGGTGAGGCGCTGATTGGCCGCCTGCAGGAGCATGCCGGCCTGACCTTCCAGATCGAGAGCTGATCCGCATGGTGGCGCGTATCGACCTGACGCCGGATCTGCGCATCGGGGGTGGGGCCCTGGCGGACCTGCCCGATGTGCTGGCCCGTCTCGGTGCGCGCCGCCCGCTGATCATCTCTGACCAAATCCTGGCCCAGCTCGGCTATGTCGAGCAGGCCTCGGCCTTGTTGCGTAAAGCCGGGATCGAAGCCGGCCTCTTCCTCGACACAGTGCCGGAACCCACGGTCGATTGTGTCGAGGACGGTCTCGCCAGCTTCCGTGACGGGGCATTCGATGCGCTCATTGCGCTCGGTGGCGGTAGTGCGATCGATACCGCCAAGGCCATGGCGGCGCTGGCGGCGTCTGGCGGCGCGATGCGCGACCTCAAAGTGCCCCACATTATCGGACGCGGTGCCGTGCCGGTTATCGCCATCCCGACAACGGCGGGGACGGGTTCGGAAGTGACCCGCGTCACTGTGATCACCGATGCGGCAACCGACGAGAAAATGCTCTGCATGGGCCCCGGGCTGATGCCGGCCGCCGCGATTGTCGATTATGAGTTGACGATCAGCCTGCCGCCCCGGGCGACGGCCGATACCGGGATTGATGCGCTGACCCACGCCATCGAGGCCTATGTCAGCCGCAAGGCCAATGCCTTTTCCGACCAGCAGGCGCTCGGGGCGATGCGCCTGATCGCGCCCAATCTGCGCGCCGCCTATCACGAACCGGATAATCGCGCCGCCCGCGAGGCGATGATGGCGGGAGCGACGATGGCCGGAATGGCCTTCTCCAATGCCTCGGTGGCACTGGTGCACGGGATGAGCCGGCCCATCGGGGCCTTCTTCCATGTCCCGCACGGGCTTTCCAACGCCATGCTGCTGCCGGCCATCACCCGGTGGTCTGTCCCGGCCGCTCGGGAACGCTATGCCGAATGCGCGCGGACCATGGCCATTGCAGATGCAGGCCTCGATGATGCCAGCGCCTGCACGCGGCTGATCGATGAGCTCGAAGCGCTTAACGCCGAGCTCTCCGTGCCGACCCTGTGCGAGTTTGGGGTCGAGGACGCGCGCTTCGAGGCGGTGATCGAGACCATGGCGGAACAGGCGGAAGCCTCGGGTTCACCGGGCAATAATCCGCGGATTCCGACCCAGGCCGAGATGGTCGCTCTGTACCGCGAAGTCTGGGTCTGACGCAGACGTCAACGGAAATCTCGTCCGGGCCCTTGCCAACCCCGCAGGGTGCGCCCTAGCTTCCAGGAGTGAACACTGTTCGCTTTTTGGTTTGGGAGCGTTTTGAGTATGCAACTCGTCAGCGATGTCATCCTTGAGGATCGTCCTCAGGCCCTGCCGCAGAATGATGCGGTCTATCCCATGCTGGACGAGTTCACATTGTGGGACCCGCAGTCCTGGACGCAGGGACACCCGCACGACTTCTTCAAGCGCATGCGCGACGAGGCGCCGGTCATGTGGTCCGGCCCGGCCGACAAGTCGACGGCCGGTTTCTGGTCCGTTTCGCGCTATGAGGACATCAAGCAGGCCGAGCTGGCCAATGACGTGTTTTCATCCGAACGCGGCAGCATCAACATGTTCATCAAGCCGCGCAAGGAATGGCGGCCGAAGAAGCTGATTCCCGCCGCCTTCAACTCGATCATCAATCTGGACCAGCCGCATCACATGGAGATGCGCATCCAGCAGAAAGACTTCTTCATCCCGCGCTTTGTTGCCGAGCTGCGTGAGCGGGTGGATGCCAAGATCGACGCCCTGCTCGACGAGATGGAACAACAGGGTCCGGTGGTCGATTTCGTCAAACTCTTTTCCCAAGAAGTCCCCCTCTTCACCCTGTGTGAAATGCTCGGCATTGACGAGGAGGACCGGCCCAAGGTCATCCAGTGGATGCACTATCTGGAGCTGGCCAACCAGTATTATGTGAACCCGTGGACCCTGCTCTCGCGCCGGCCCTGGTTCCCGATCAAATTCTACCACTACGTCAACGAGATGTTCGATTATGGCGAGCGTGTCATGGCGGACCGGCGGGCCAATCCGCGGCGTGATCTCCTGACCGCGATTGCCAATACACAGATGGCGGGCAAGCCGCTGCCGCAGGAATATCTCGACGGGTCCTGGCTGTTGATCATTTTCGCCGGAAATGACACGACCCGCAATTCGCTGTCGGGCACGATCCGCCTGCTGACCGAGTTCCCGGACCAGCGCGAAATGGCGATCGCGGATCCCAGCCTCATCCCGCGCATGACGCACGAGGCCATCCGCCTGATCTCACCGGTCCAGCATATGCGGCGTACGGCGTTGGACGACACCGAGCTCAATGGCCAGCGCATCGCCAAGGACGAGAAACTTTTGCTCTGGTATCCGGCGGCTAATCGTGACCCCTCGGTCTTCCCCGATCCTGACCGCTTCGACATGACGCGGGACAATTTCGACAAGCACCTGGCCTTTGGTCACGGGCCGCACAAATGCTTGGGCCAGCGCATTGCCCAGATGCAGTTACAGTCGGCTCTGACCAAGATCCTTGAACGCTTCCCGCAGATCAGCTGGACCGGCCGTCAGACCATCGCGCCGAACACGCTGGTGCATGCGATCTCCAGTCTCGAGGTCAATCTGTACGGCGCGGGCGGCGAGAAGCCGTCCCGGCATGCGGTAAAGCTGCCGGAGCCGGCCTGATACAAAAAACCACCGCCGGAGCGGGAATGCTCCGGCGGCAGCTTCAGCGGTCGGGTCGGGGAGGGAACCGCTATCTATTGAGCCGGCCTTCGATCAGTTGTTCAACAACGGAAGGGTCGGCCAGCGTTGAGATGTCGCCGAGATTGGAGAACTCGTCCTCGGCGATCTTGCGCAGGATGCGGCGCATGATCTTGCCGGAGCGCGTCTTGGGCAGGCCGGGCGCAAACTGGAGCAGGTCTGGAGTCGCGACCGGCCCGATTTCCTGGCGCACATGTTTGCGCAAGTCCTTGGCGGTGGCCTCAGTCGGCTGCAGGCCGGCTTTCAGGGTGACGTAGCAGTAGACGCCTTGTCCCTTGATATCGTGCGGATAGCCCACGACTGCGGCTTCGGCGACGAGTGGGTGGGAGACCAGTGCGCTCTCGATCTCGGCCGTACCCAGGCGATGACCTGAAACGTTGAGCACATCATCCACCCGGCCGGTGATCCACCAATACCCGTCGGCATCGCGGCGGGCGCCATCGCCGGTGAAGTAGAGGCCGCGATAAGTGGTGAAATAGGTCTCGGCAAAGCGCTTGTGGTCGCCATAGACGGTACGCATCTGGCCGGGCCAGGACCCCAGCAGGACGAGATTGCCCTCGATCGCGCCATCATCGGTGAGCATGACGCCATCATTATCAACCAGGGCCGGTTCGATGCCGAACATGGGCTTGGAGGCCGCGCCGGGCTTGAGGTCATGGGCGCCGGGCAGCGGCGTGATCAGGCAGGCCCCGGTCTCGGTCTGCCACCAAGTATCGACGATCGGGCAACGCTCCTCACCGACAACACGGTAATACCACGACCACGCCTCCGGATTGATCGGCTCGCCGACACTGCCCAGCAGGCGTAGCGAGGACCGGTCATGCTTGACGACATGCTCGTCGCCCTCGCGCATCAGGGCCCGAATCGCGGTCGGGGCGGTATAGAGGACATTGACCTGGTGTTTGGCAACGACACGCCAGAACCGGTCGGGGCCCGGATAGGTCGGTACGCCCTCGAACATCAACGTGGTGACGCCATTGGCGAGCGGTCCGTAGATCAGATAGGTGTGGCCGGTGACCCAACCGATATCGGCGGTACACCAGAACACCTCGCCCGGTTGCACGTCGAAAATGTAGTCGAAGGTCATGGCGGTCCAGAGCAGGTAGCCGCCCGTGGTGTGCATCACGCCCTTGGGTTTTCCGGTCGAGCCGGAGGTGTAGAGGATGAAGAGCGGGTCTTCCGCATTCATCGGTTCTGCCGGGCAATTAGCGTCGACCTGCAGGGCCAGCTCGTGGTGCCAGTGATCTCGGCCCTCAGTCCAGCCGATGGCGCCACCGGTATGGCGGATGCAGAGCACACCATCGACCTGGACCCGGTCCAGGGCCGCATCCACATTGGCTTTCAGTGGCACTGCCTTGCCGCCGCGTACGCCTTCATCGGCGGTAACGACGAAACGGGCGCCACAGTCCTCGATCCGTCCGGCGAGAGCGTCAGGGGAGAAACCGCCAAAGACGACTGAATGCACGGCGCCGATCCGGGCGCAGGCCAGCATGGCGTAGGCCGCTTCGGCGATCATCGGCATGTAGATCATCACCCGGTCGCCCTTCCTGACGCCAATGGCCTTAAGCTCATTGGCGAAACGGCAGACGTGATTGTGCAGCTGGGCGTAGGTGATGGCGTGGTGGAAGCCGGGATTATCGCCTTCCCAGATAATCGCCACATCATTGGCGCGCTCCGGCAGGTGCCGGTCGATGCAGTTATGGGCGACGTTGAGAATGCCGTCCTCGAACCAGGAGATTTTCAGCTGGTCCGGGTCCCAGTTGGAATTGTCCAGCTGGGTCGGGTGTTTGAACCAGTCGAGACGCTCCAGTTCCTCACGCCAGAACGTCTCCGGCTGCTGGATGGATTGCAGGTATTTCGCCGTGTAGCGCTCCGCGTTGATCTTGCCGCGCTCGGCGTAATCGGGCTTGACCGCCACGCGTTCCGGTGCGGTGTCCGGCTTGTCGAGTAGGGTTTGTCCGTCCATGTCGATCTCTCCTTTGCCGATCTCGCGGCGCTGGGGTTAGAACGTGTACTTGGTTGAGAAGGTGGCGCGGCTGATCGTGCCCGAGGCACCGCTTTCCAGCTCGCGTTCGCCGATCAGCAGCTCGGCGCCGGCGGTAATGCCCGGGGCGAGCGTGACCATGTAATTGGCGAAGCCGGAATAGACGCTGGCGGTCGCTGCCGACCCGCTCAGGGCGACGTCATTGTCGATCTCGAGATGCGAGTAACCGACATTGAAGCGGCGTCCCTCGCCCAGGTCCTGGCGCAGGGCGACCAGCCCGCCAAAGGACGGGATGGCCTCGATGCCGCCATTTCCGTCCATTACGGCACCATTGGCGGCATTCAGGCCGATATAGCGGCCCATGCCTTCACCGCCGCTGAGCGAGAAGCGCAAGTCCGAGCCCTCACCCAGATTGATCCGGCCCGATGCCGACAGGCCCCAGCCGAAAGTGGAGTCATCCGTGGCACCGCCCTCATAGGTCAGATTGCGCGCCAGTCCGGCGATAGAGAAGCTGCCAAAGTCGCCGGACTGGTTATAGCGAACGACGAGGTCGGGAATGGCGCCATCACCGCCATCAATGCGGGCACCGCCGCCAAAGGGCGTGATCGTCGTGTCCGGGTTCTCCAGCGCTACCTGCCAATTGCCGGAGGTGTAGCGCAACTGCGCCTGGCGAACGAAAACCATGCCGTCAGAGGCGACCAGGAAGCTGGCGCTTTCGGGTATGGCGCCGGTGTTCTGGAAGGTCGACCAGTCCTGGCCCATGCGCCAATTGCCGTATTGCAGCCAGGCGGCGCGCAGGCGCGGATTATAGGAATTCGAGACCCGCTCATTACCGCCCGGCGAACCCAGGAAGTCGAATTCGAGGCGGCCGCGGATATCGCCATTGTCGGTCGGGGTGCTCGTGGCAAAGAAGAAGCGAGTGCCTTTGGCGGTGAAGTCATTATCGACCCGGCTGTCGCCAGATCCGCCGATCGGTGTGGCGCCGGGTATGTAGAAATCTCGGGCGATCGAAGTCGGTGCGAAATCCCCATCGGAGAGCTCGGTGACATGATAATCGGCATCAACGAAACCGCCCATGGTGATGCGGGTATTGCCCGCCATGAAGCCGGACTCGCCAGCCGATGCCGGTACCGCCGCAGCCGCGGCGACCCGGGCTTCGATCTGTTCGACGCGCTCTACCTGTACCGCATCAGTGGCCTGGCCGGCGGCGACCTCCTGGCGCAGCTCCGCAATCATCGCTTCGAGGGCGGCGATACGTGCTTCCAGATCCGGATTGCTGCTGGCCGCGGCCATGGGCGCAAAGCCGGCCGACAGGGCGAGCACGGCGGTGGTCAGGCCAAGTTTGGTTTTGAGCAAACGCGAATTCAACATTGATAGTCCTCCCCGGACGTTTCTTGCCGGCGGTCTGCCGCTCGTGTCCGTCTGGCCTGGAAGTATCGGAAAAGGGGGAGCGCGCCGGTATTCTCCAAAGGTCGTAGAGCGGGCAAATCGGACTACGACTTTGGGCTAAGAAGACAGGCTTTCGCGCTCGGACTATGATGGGATGCAATCGATCCAAGCCGCTGTTGGAATTCGCCCTGAATGGCCAAAGAACGCATTCTTCTTGCTGATGATCACCCGCTGGTCCGGGCCGCCCTGCTGGAAGCGGTGCGCCGGCTTGAGGGCGATATCGAACCGGTTGAGGTCGACAGTCTGGGCGCGGCCAAGGCGGCGATGGCCAAGGGGCCGGTCGATCTGGTTTGTCTCGACCTGCATATGGGCGACAGTTCCGGCTTTATCGGCCTGACCGAGCTACGGCGCGATTATCCTGCCATTCCGGTGGTTATCGTGTCGGCCAGTGATGCGCCGGGCATTGCCTATCGCGCGGTCGAGTTTGGTGCCTCGGGCTTCATCCCCAAGACCGCGGATCTCGACACCATCTGTGCGGCGCTGCAGGCCGTGCGCGAGGGCGAGGTCTGGCTGCCGGCTGATGCCGAGGATGTTGCCGATGATGAGAGCGTCGATCATGCCGCCTTGCTGGCCACCCTGACGCCGGCCCAGCTCCGCGTCCTCGAAGGGCTTGCCGCCGGCCGGCTCAACAAGCAGATCGCCTATGATATGGATATTTCCATCGCCACGGTGAAGGCACACGTCACCGCGATTTTCCGCAAGCTGGGTGTGATCAATCGGACCCAGGCGGTCCTGATTGCCCAATCCCTTTTCGTCGAACCGGCCAAGGTCTAGCGTTCGCAGATCATCCGGCTGATTTCTGGCGCCGCCGGGTCTGCAGGGCGGTCAGGCTCGCGCGCAGTACGGCCGGCGCTACAGGCTTGGTGATCACGGCCATGCCGAGCCGCGTCGCGGCGGCCTCGACATGGGGACCTTTCTCGGCGGTTGCCAGAAGAGCCGGCGGATGTGCACCCCAGTCCTCGCACAGCCGTTCAAACACATCCGGACCGGTTTCACCGTCGTCCAGCTGGTAGTCGATAATCGCCAGATCCGGGCCGCTGTCGGGATAGGCGGTCCGGGCCTCGGCTTCATCCCGGGCGGCGGTGACCTGGCACCCCCATCGCCCGAGCAATTCGGTGAACCCCTCCAGAACGGCCGGATCATTGTCCAAGCATAGCACTTCGACCCCGCTCAGGTCGCGCGTTCGGGACCGGGAGCGGCGTTTCGGCTTGGGCTCGGCCTGAGGCGCGCAGCGCGGCATGTCGACCTGGAAGGTCGACCCGCCCTCGGGGCCGTCGAGAATGGTGATGGTATGGCCGAGGCGTTGCACGATGCGGTCGACAATCGCCAGGCCCAGTCCAAGGCCCCGGTCATCGGCGCGTGTGCCCTGGCCGCGCTCGAACTCCTTGAAGACCTGCCGGCGTGCTTCGGGGGCTATGCCGGGGCCGGTGTCGATGACCTGCAGGACAATCGTCGCGCCGTGCCGTCGTGCCCCGATGAGCACACCGCCACTTTGCGTATAGCGGACCGCGTTGGCGATCAGGTTCTGCAGCACGCTCATCATCAGGCCGCGATCACTTTCGACCCAGAGGCCGCTGGGGACTGTGCGCAAGCTCAGGCCCTTTTCGGCGGCCTTTTCCGCCATAGGGGCCGCGGTTTCAGCGATCAGGGCGTCGAGCGGGAAGCGGCTGATATCCGGGGTAACACCGCCCGCATCGAGACGGGAAATATCCAGCAGGGCCCGCAGCAGGAGATCGGCATTCTCGATCGACTGGTCGATGCGCTGGAGAAGGCTTTGCGTGGAGTCGGTTGACGCTTCCAGTTCACTGCCGAGGGCCGAGGTCAGCAAGCGCGCCGCCGAGAGGGGCTGTAACAGGTCATGACTGGCTGCGGCGAGGAAGCGGGTCTTGGACTGTGTTGCGGCCTCGGCCAGGGCGTTGGCCGCTTCCAAGTCTTCCACCAGAGAAAGGCGCTTGGCGCTTTCGGCTTCGAGCTCGGCGGTGCGTTCGCGGACCTTGTCTTCCAGCGTGGCATAGGCCTCCATCAGGCCTTCCTCGGCCACGCGGCGGGCCGTGATGTCCTGGTAGACGCCGAAGAAACCGACCACCTCGCCGGCTTCGATCCGGGGCTGGTAGAGCACTTGCCAGGTCTGGGCTGCGCCGCCTTGCGTGGTGCGCGAAATATCGAAGACCTGACGCTCACCCTGCAGCGCCGCGGCAATATAAGGCGCGCGCCGGGCATATTCTTCTGCGGAGAGGTATTCGGCGATGCGATGACCGGTGATGCCGGCCTCCAGCCCGAAATAGTCGAGATAGGCCCGGTTGGCGAAACGCAGGCATTCATCCTGATCGGAGAAGGAGATTAGTGCGGGCACATGATCCATGTAGAACTGGACCGAGCGCTCGGTTTCCTCCCGGGCCGTCTCTGAGGTCCGGATAATCTCCGAGGTTTCGTCGATCAGGGTGACCACGTCACTGGCACTCAAGCCGCCGCCGGGCAGGACCTGGGCGATAAGGATGCGGGCGGCCGGTGCGCCCACGGCCCGGGCGAGGCGGGCCTCGCACCAGTTGAGGACTTCCCGGGGGACCGGCCCGCCGCTTTCCAGGGGCCGTCCGGCGATGGCTTGCAGATCCGTGACGGCCTGCTGGGCGCCATCGGCGCCGAGTACGTGTTCAAACAGGGTGCGCAGATCAGTCAGGCGGATGGTCGCGGCCGCTGCTGCCGGGCTGGTCTGGTCCCGGTCGGAAAAGCGCGCGGCCTGGACCCGGTCGGTCAGGTGGGCCGGGGAGAAGGCCACGGCAATGATGAAGGCAATGGCATTGCAGACCAGGCTGAGCACGGTCGTCCAGGCAAAGGCATCGGCCTCGCCCGGTAGGGCGAGAGGGGTGCCGCCATAGGCGGGAAGCAGGACCAGGGTGAACCAGAGCGCGCTACCGGTCACTATGCCGGCGACGGCACCAGCCCGGTTCGCCCGTTTCCAGTACAGGCCGAATAGGAGCGCCGGTCCGAGCTGCGCCGCGCCGGCAAAGGCGACAAGGCCGATATCGGCAAGTGCCATCTGCCGGTCGAGTCCGAGATGGAAGAGATAGGCGGCCAGCAGCAGGAGTAGGATGGTGGCGCGACGGTAGTTCAGCAGGCGGGAGGCCAGGTTTCGGGGCCGGTTCTGTACGCCGCGCTGCAACAGGACAGGCGCGGCCACAGCATCAACCAGCATGGTCGACAGGGCCAGGGCGCCGACTGTGATCATGCCGGCAGAGGCTGAAAAGCCGCCGATAAAAGCAAGGAGGGCGAGACTGTCAGACCCGGCGGCGATCGGCAGGGCAAGGACAAAGGCGTCCGGATTGGTGTCGCCGCTGAGCATGGTTCCCGCCAGCGCCACGGGCGGGGCGACGAGGGCGACCAGGCCGAGATAGGCTGGGAAAGCCCAGCGAGAGCGCCGAGTGTCGTCCGGCTGCCGCGCTTCCACGACGAGCATGTGGAATTGCCGCGGCAGACACAGTGCTGCAAAGCCGGCCAGCACAGTCAGCACGACAAAGCGGACACCCAGATCGGGTGCGGTCAGCGGCGAGGCCGCAAGCGTGGCCTGTTGCTCCATGGCGGGCATGCCCTTCCAGATCGTCCAGGCCAGCACGCCGATCGCGATCATGGCGATCAGCTTGACGACGGCTTCAAAGGCGACAGCGAGGACGAGGCCGCGATTGCCGCTGGACGTGTCCGGCCGGCGGGCGCCGAACAGGATGGCGAAGGCGGCAAAGGCGATGGTGGACAGCAAGGCCCAGTCAATCTCGCGCGCCTCGCTGCCGACCAGGAGTTCGAGGCTGGTAGCGGTCGATTTGAGCTGCAGCGCGACATAGGGCACCGAGGCGACGGCCAGAACGATCGCAGCAAGGGAGCCGACGAGGGCGGACTTGCCGAACCGGGCCGCCAGGAAGTCGGCGATCGAGCCGGTATCATGTTTGCGCCCGAGCCGAACGAGGCGGCGGATTATCGGGTAGCCCAGAAGGAAGAGGAGCGCCGGGCCAAGATAGATGGGCAGATAGTCCCAGCCGTTTCGGGAGGCTTCGCCAACGGCGCCGTAGAAGGTCCAGCTGGTGCAGTAAACGCCCAGCGACAGGGCCAGCAGCAGACTGCGTAGCCGTGTATTATGATCCAGCCGCTCCGCGTGGCGATCTCCCCAGGCTGCGAGCAGGAACAGGAAAGCCGTGTACAGGCCGAGCGTTATGGCAACGGCGTTGATCGACATGCGGCGCAGACCCTCCCCGGCTAACGCATTGTGATCATTGCGTGGTCTGTTGAAGGGGACAAGAGCAAAGCAAACCGGCCCCGGTCACGTGGACCGGGGCCGGTTTGTGTTGCAGCGGCTCGATTACTCGGCCGGTGCGTTGCCATGCACAGGATGGGCGCGGATGGACGGGATACGAATATCCTCCACCATGTCCTGCACATCCTGCGGCGGTGTCTTGGTCGCCAGCGCGACGGCGGTAGCCACAGCGAAGCTGAAGAACATGCCGACGGTGCCAAAGCCCTCCGGAGAAATGCCGAGGAACCACTGATCGGTGGTCCCCATCGGGATGTTCGGCAGGACGCCGATCAGTCCCAGCAGGCCGACCAGGGCCAGACCACCTGCGCTGTACATCAGCGCCGGGGTCGACTTCCCTTCCTGGCGTGTGCCTAGGAAAAGGATCGCCGCGGCGATGGCCAGGATGACGGCAAGGACGCCGAGCACGACCGAGGAGAAACCGATCTTGAAGTGGACGATGTAGGCGCCCGTCATCAACAGGCCGGTCGACATGCCGGCGATAGCGCCTTCCTTGTTCATACGCTTCCAGAAAATGCCCAGGAAGATGACCGGGAAGAAGCTCGCTGCAGCCAGGCCGAAAGCGAAGGCGACAACCGCGGCCACAAAGCCGGGCGGATAGATGCCGGCCAGGATGGCGATCAGGACTGCTGCCACGGCCGCGGAGCGAGCGACCAGCAATTCCTGCTTCTCGCTCATACCCGGAACGAGGACTTTCTTGCACAGATCGTGTGACACGGCTGATGAGATCACCATGAGCAGGCCGGCAGCCGTTGACAATGCTGCTGCGAGGCCGCCAGCGACGACCAGACCAATCACCCAGCCCGGCAGATTGCCGATCTCCGGATTGGCCAGCACGAAAATGTCGCGATCGAGCGTCGTGACCTCATTGGTCGCCGGGTCGGCGCGATACTGGATACGACCGTCACCATTGTGATCGGTAAAGCCGAGCAGACCCGTGCGTTCCCAGTTGTAGAACCAGCCGGGTGTGGAGCCTTCCGGCAGGTCAGCGGCCGGAATCTCGCCGCGCGCCGCCTCGACCGAATAGGTGCTTTCATTGACCGTATCGATGAAGTTCGAACGGGCGAAAACAGCCACGGCCGGCGCGGTCGTGTAGAGCACGGCGATGAATACCAGGGCCCACCCTGCAGACTTGCGGGCATCGGACGCCTTGGGAACGGTGAAGAAGCGAATGATGACGTGCGGCAGACCGGCCGTGCCCACCATCAGGGCCAGCGCGATCGCGAAGACATCAAGCTTGCTCTTCAAACCTTCCGTGTAGGGCTGGAAGCCCAGATCGACGAGGGTCCGGTCGAGATTGAGCAGTAGCGGCGTGCCGTTCTCGGCATTGCCGATAAAGCCCAGCTGCGGGATCGGCGTGCCGGTGATCTGCAGCGACAGGAAAATCGCCGGAACCATGAAGGCGAAGATCAGCACGCAATACTGCGCCACCTGCGTGTAGGTGATGCCCTTCATGCCGCCCAGAACTGCATAGAACAGAACGATGATAGCGCCGACAATGACGCCGACCTCGATCGGAACGTGCAGGAAGTTGGAGAAGGCGATGCCCACGCCGCGCATCTGCCCGGCGATATAGGTGAAGGAAATAAACAGGGCGCAGATCACAGCCACGATACGCGCGGCCTGGCTGTAATAGCGGTCGCCGACGAAGTCGGGCACGGTGAACTTGCCGAATTTGCGCAGATAGGGTGCCAGCAAGAGCGCCAGCAGGACATAGCCGCCGGTCCAGCCCATCAGGTAGACCGAGCCGTCATAGCCGGAAAAGGCGATGATGCCGGCCATGGACAGGAATGAGGCAGCGCTCATCCAGTCGGCGGCCGTCGCCATGCCATTGAACATCGGCGGAACATCATGGCCCGCCACATAAAACTCATCAGTAGAACCGGCACGCGCCCAGACGGCGATGCCGATGTAGAGACCGAACGTCGCGATAACGAAGAATGCGGTCCAGAGCAGGGTCGAATCCATTTCCGCCTCCTAGTCGTTGTCGTCGTCCATTCCGTACTTCTTCTCGATCTGGTGCATCCTGAAGGAGTACACGAAGATCAGAGCCACGAAGACGAAGATGGCGCCTTGTTGAGCGAACCAGAAGCCCAGCGGGGCTCCTCCGATTGAGAATTGGTCGAGCCAGTCCCGCGCGAGAATGCCCGCGCCGAAAGACACCGCGAACCAGATCGAGAGCAGAATGCCCATCAGCGTGAGGTTTTCGCGCCAATAAGCCTTGGTGACATCTTCGGTGACGTCGTGATCTTCGGTCTGGTGCGGGGTGTTTGTGTCCATAATGTCCGTCATTGCTTGCCTCCCGCAAAGTGCTGGTTTTCCAGCACCTGGGCAAGATGACAGACCGATCGCCCTCCGGTTAGAGCGACTTTGGTCTAACATCGGGTGAGGAAGGCCTGCGACATATCGGGTTTTGCGCTTCCCGGCGTGACGCTTTATCCCAATAGGACGGGCAGCGATTCACCGGACTGGAACACCGGGCGGATCGCGGCGGAATGACAACGCCAATTGGATAGGCTTGCATGGCGAACATCTTCGACGTTGCCAAACGCGCCGGGGTTTCAATCAAGACCGTGTCACGCGTGATGAACGACCAGAGCGCTGTGCGTGCGGCGACGCGCGAGCGTGTGCTCAAGGCAATGAAGGAGCTGGACTATAATCCCAGCCATGCCGCCCGGGAGCTGCGGTCCGGGCGCTCGCGCTCGATCGGCATGCTGTTCGGGGACCCGTCGAGCGGCTTCCAGTCGCGCTTTCATCATGCCGCGCTGCAGGCCTGTGACGAGGTCGGGTACTTCCTCGCTGCCGGCCTCTTCGATGAGCGCGCCGATGACTGGGACAAGCAGCTCAGTGCCTTCCTCGCCCGCACCCGGGTGAAGAACATGATCCTGGTGCCGCCTCTGTGCGGGTCGACAGTCTTGCACGACCAGCTCATCGAGCGCGGCGTGTCCTTTGTCCTTATTTCACCGACCCAGCCGGTCGATGGGGCGCCGTCGATCAGCATGGATGACTTTACCGCAGCGAAGGAAATCACCAGCCACCTCCTGGAGCTCGGTCATCGCCGTATTGGTCATATTTCGGGCGATGCCGAGCATATCGCGACCAAGCGCCGGCGCGAGGGCTATGAGGCGGCGCTGGCCGGCGTCTCCGGCGCTGAGATCGATGAAAGCCTGATCCAGCCCGGCGGCTTCAGCTTCGACGAGGCGCTCGATGTAGCGGAGGCCATGTTGTCCCGGCCGGATCGTCCGACCGCGATCTTTGCTTCGAATGACGAGATGGCGGCCGCGGTCTATTTTGTCGCCAACCGGCTCGATCTGAGAGTCCCTGAAGACGTCTCAGTGGTGGGATTCGACGATATTCCCCTGGCAAGAACCATCTGGCCGCCGCTTACAACCGTAGCGCAGCCCTATGAGGCGATGACGCACGAGGCGGTGCGAAAACTGACCCGGTCCGACGCGACGTCTGGGCCGGATGACGTAACCCTTGGTTACGAATTGAAGATTCGCCAATCCACGGCACCTGCCCCGAAACGCTAAACGGCGTTTATTCGTTATCTTCTTGTCTAGACATAATAAAAATCTGACACATTTGTCTTGACAAGGTTGGACAAAAACGAGAGCGTTTACGGTAAGGGCCCATGGACCGGAAAACCGGACGGGCATCCGAGGGGAGAAATCTGATGATTTTGCGTGCAATCAAGCAATCCGCCTTGCGTTCCGTTTCGCTCGGCGTTCTGGGTAGCCTGGCCTTCGCGCCGGCTGTCATCGCGCAGGAAGCGGACAATGAAGCCGGTGCAGAGCGGGAACAGATCACTGTAACCGTCGAGCGCCGCGAAATGTCGCTTCAGGATGTTGCCGGTACGGCGACGTCCTTCGATGGCGAAGAAATGAAACTTCTGGGCGTTCAGTCCATTGCCGACCTCAATGGCCGTTACCCCGGCCTGCAGATCGGTAACAACCAAGGTAATATCGAGGTCTTCATCCGCGGTGTTGGTTCGACCAACAATACCGAGCTCGGCGAGCCGGCTGCGGCGACCCACATGGATGGCATCTATATTCCGCGCCCGAGCGGCTTTGGTTCCGCCTTCTTTGATATTCAGCGCGTCGAGGTAAATGTCGGCCCGCAGGGTACGCTGCGTGGTCGTAACGCGACCGCCGGTTCCGTTAACGTAATCCCGTGGGGCCCCGGCCTGGGCGTGTTTGACGCCGCGGCTGAAGTCAGCGTCGGCAATTTCGGCGAGTATTCGTTCGAGGGCGTGGTCAACGTGCCGGTGACGCAGAACTCTGCCTTCCGCCTGGCCGGCTATGCGCTTGAGCGCGACAGCTATTACGAGAATGCATCGCCCTGTAGCGGCGACATTGGCGTGTCCGTCCCGACCTGTGAAGCTGAGGGTGTTGGTGTTGCTGAGTCGGCTGAGAACTGGGCCGTTCGCGCCTCCTACATGATCGAGCCGACCTCGACTTTCCGTCTCACCCTGACCGGTGACTACATCAATGAAGGTGGTTCCGGTTACACCGGTACAAACTATGCCAACCCGCTGGGCAATGGTGTGCGTCCGGAAGACATTGACGATCCGCGCCGCGTGATCGGTCGTGGCTTCACGCCGGAACTCGACACGGAGCACTGGGGTTTCAAGGCGCACGCCGAGTGGGAAACTGACTGGTTTAACGTTGAATATATCGGCGGTTTCCGTGACCTCGTTTACGATTATCGGGCCGCCACGCCGCTTTCGCCGTTCTATGACGGCGTGATCGACAACCTGCGCAACCCGGCCGACGGCAATCTTGACGAAGCCTTCGACAACTTCTCCTTCTTCCAGTCGGTGACCGATTCTGAGTCGACCGTCCACGAAGTCCGCTTCTTCGACGAGCTGGACAATGGTTCGGTCTGGAATGCAGGCGTCTTCGTGTTTGAAGAGGACCAGCGCACCTTCCTCGGCACTACCGGTGACCGCGGCCTGTTCTTCTCGGGTTTGGAATTCAACCAGCGCACCCAGACAGACGCCTGGGCCGTCTATGCAGACGGTACTTGGGCCGTCAGTGATACCGTCCGCCTCACTGCGGGCCTGCGTTACTCGGAAGAAGAAAAGACCCGCACCGGCGTCAACGCCCGCTATGGCTTCGCCATTGGCGGTGCAGGATATGTCTGCTGCGGCGGTGTGCGTGTCGGTACCGAAGGCTTCGAGTTCAACGTCTTTGATCGCACCATCATCAACCCGGACACCAACGGGGATGGTAACGTCACCGAAGAAGAGACGCTGGCCTTCTACTTCGACGGCGTGCGCACCTTTGGTGCCCGCGACAATGTGGATGACATCTTCGCCAACGGCCCGCTGGTCGGCGTTGATCTCGGCAATCCGACCCAGATCGCGTCCTACCCGACCTGTGTCGATACGATTGCTGGCGACTTCTTCACCTGCCCGAGCACGACCGATGGTATTCCGTGGGATAACGCAGCCGACGGTATCTTTACCTACGCCCTGCCTTTCCTCGGCCAGATCGCGCCGCAGAACGGTTTCACTTCCTTCGATTTCATCGACTGGCGTTTGCGCTTCGAGATGGATATGTCCGATGACCACTTGGTTTATGCATCGGTCAGCACCGGTCACAATGGCGGTGGTTTCAACGACAACCTGCCGTCGGTCGAGAACGTGACGATCAACCCGGGTACGGGCAGCGCTCCGGTGCCGTTCGACACGTCCGAGCTGGCGCCGACCTTTAACGAGGAAAGCGTCATCGTCTATGAAGTCGGCTCCAAGTACGAGTTCGACACACCGAATGGGCGGGGGTATTTTAATGCTTCGGCCTTCTATTATGACTATTCGGACCTGATCCAGAACGTCCTTCTGTCTGTCGGGCAGATCCTCGATGGTCAGGGTGTTGACCTCGACACGTCTGCGACCCCGGGCTCGCAGCTCGGTACGGTGGTGAACTTCAACTTCAACGCCTCCGATGCCGAGATCTACGGTGCGCAGTTCGAGGCCGGTTACGACCTGCCTTACAACATGCAGTGGAAGGGTACGGCTCTGTGGATGCCGGAAGCCCGCATCCAGAACTCCGAGCTGGTCTCCGACAGCCGCTTCCAGGCTGACGTTGCGCCGGCCCAGGCCATCCCGCAGTCGATCGACGGCTTCCGCCTGCGTCGTACGCCGGAGTGGAGCATTCAGACCTCTCTGAGCCAGGTTCTGAGCTTCGACCATGGTGATGCGGACTGGATCGTCTCGGTCGGTTACCGTTCCGAGCAGCACCAGGACCTGTTCAACGGCGTCATCTATCCGGAGTTTGATCTGGTGAATGATGATCCGCTGCGCGTGAATGACCTGGTCGAGGGCTACACCACGATTGATGCCGGTGCTGGCTATAACCCGGGCGGGAACGAAAACATCCGCTTCGAGGCTTATGTCCAGAACCTGACGGACGAGCAGCGTGAGCAGGCGATCGTTATCACCCAGTTTGATAACACCCGCTTCTTCTCGCGCCCGCGCACCTATGGTGTCCGTTTCCGCGTGCGTCGCTAAGGGGGCGTGAGCGATGAGGAGCGGCGTCATGAGAGTAATGGCTGGGGCAATCGGCGCTATTGCGCTCGTGACGCCGTCCGCAATCGCGGCCTGTGACGGCCAGGGCGGGATCTCAGAAGAGACCTCCTCCTGGCGTCTGGCCTGGTCGGACGAGTTCGATGGTAACGCCATCGACCCCGAACGCTGGAATCGCGAGGTTGACTGTTGGGGCGGCGGTAATGAAGAGCGGCAGTGCTACACGCCGTTCGATCAGAACTCCCGTGTCGAAGACGGTTGTCTCGTCATCGAGGCGCGCCTCGGTGAAGCCACGGGGCCGGCCTGGCCTGCGCATATGCGCGAGGGCATGTCGGAAGAGCAAAGGGCAGAGACCAATACTCAGCCCTTTACCTCGGCCCGTCTGAATACGCGCGGCCATGGCGACTGGCGCTATGGACGGATCGAGGTCCGTGCCCGCCTGCCTGAAGGTCAGGGCACCTGGCCGGCGATCTGGATGTTGCCGACGGACGAGTATTACGGTCCCTGGGCCCTGTCCGGCGAAATCGACATCCTCGAAGCCGTCAATCTCGGCGAACGGTGCCGTGAATGCCGCGGTCGCGTCGAGAACCGCATGTTCGGCACCCTCCACTTCGGCGGAGCCTGGCCGGAAAACCGCTATATGAACCGTAATACGACGATCCCGACGGGTCCGGATAACGAACAGCAATTCAATGTGTTCGCGATCGAATGGACCGAGGGCCGAATCGAGTGGTTCCTCAATGGCGAAAGCTATGGAAGCCTGACGCCGACTAATTGGCGTACCGACAGCGAACTCGCGAATGGCAATCCGAATGCGCCGTTCGACAAGGAGTTCTTCCTGATCCTCAATCTGGCGATCGGCGGCAATCTCGCTGAAAGCCTGACGCTGGGCGGTGTCCGCCTTGAGGGCTATCCAAAACAATTCCTGATTGACTGGGTGCGGGTCTATGACTGCCCGCAAGACCTGGAAACGGCGCGCGCCTGCGCCAGCTGACGTGTGGCCCCCTAAACGGGGCCCACGAGACAGGATTATCCCATGACCGAGACGTCGACACAAACGCGTCCCGAGGACGGTATTTCCTTTGCCCATCGTCTGGCCTACGGGTCAGGAGCCTTTGCCAACAATCTGCTGGCCGGCTCCATTGTGGGCATGATCGTTCTCTTGAACGAGAACCTCGGTGTAAGCCTGGTGATGCTGGGCGTGATCACGGCCCTGCCGCGCCTGTTCGATGCGCTGACGGACCCGATCGTTGGCTATATCTCCGATAACTTCAAATCGAAGTGGGGACGGCGCCGGCCCTTCATATTCGTCGGGGCCATACTCGTCGGGCTGTGCTTCTTCCTGCTCTGGCAATTCCCGGAGGGGCAAGAACCGTCATTTTACGTCTGGTGGTACACTGTCGGCTCGGTGATCTTCTTCCTGGCCTACACGATCTACGCCACGCCCTGGGTCGCGCTGGGTTATGAGCTGACGCCGGATTACGACCAACGCACCCTGCTCATGGGGACACAGAATTTCATCGGCCAGGTCGCCTTCTTTCTGCCGCCCTACATGCTGGTCATTGCCAAGCAGAGCGAATGGTTCGCCAACCCGATCGACGGCGCCCGTGTGGTGGCGACCGGTGTTGCGATCATCGTCATTATTTGCGGCATCATCCCGGCGATCTTCCTCAAGGAGCGCATGGCTGATATCGCGCACGAGGAAAGCGAAAAAACCGGCCATGGCCGGGACGTATGGAAGGAGCTGAAAGGATTCTTTGTCAGTATGGGGCAAGCGCTCAGCTTCGTTCCTTTCCTGAAGATCTGCTTTGTCACCTTCCTGGTGTTCAACGGCTTTATCCTGATCGCGTCCTATGGCTATTTCGTGTTGAGCTATTACGTCTTCTCGGGAGACACGGAGGCTGGTGCCGAACTCGGTGCTCTCGTGGCGACTGTTGGGTCATTCGCCAACTTTGCCATTGTCGCCTTCGTGACCTGGCTGGCCTCTCGCATCGGCCAGAAGCGCACCTTCATAATCGCCATCTCGCTCGCAATCCTGGGCTATGCGCTCAAGACCTTTGCCTACAGCCAGGAATTTCCGTGGTTGATCCTGCTTCCGGCCCCGCTGATGGCTTTCGGTCTCGGCTCCCTGTTCACACTGATGCCGTCCATGATGGCGGATATCGTGGATCAGGATGAGCTGCGAACGGGACAGCGCCGTGAAGGCATGTTTGCCTCGATCTACTGGTGGGTCGTCAAGCTCGGCCAGACCGTCGCGTCGATGGCCGGCGCCTGGCTACTGGCCAGCACGGGCCTGCAGACCGGCGAGGGGGCGGTGAACACCGACGCGACCCTGCTTCTGCTCCGCGTCTACGATATCGGTCTGCCCATCCTGCTCTATGCTCTGGCGATCGGCATCATCATGACGCTGAACGTATCGCGCGAGAAATCCGAGGCTGTGCGGGCAGAGCTTGAAAAGCGCCGGGGCCTTCCCGACGCTGCGCCGGCCGAATAGAGCCATCGAACACTCCACCTGGCGGCTCTGACCGCCAAGAAGAACGGGATAGCCGTCATGGGTAATGCACACGAGATCAAAGCCGCCGGCAATGATAACGGCATCGAAAGCCGCATCCGCGATCTGCTCGAGCGGATGACGCTGGAGCAGAAGATCGGCCAGCTCAACCAGGTCCAGGCCTGGGGCGATAATATCGTTGAGAGCCTCGCCCCGGCCATCCGCGCCGGCCGTGTCGGCTCGGTGATCAATATTGTTGATCCGAACGTCATCAACGCGCTGCAGCATATCGCCGTGCACGAAAGCGAGCATGGCATTCCGCTGCTGATCGCCCGCGACGTCATCCATGGCTATCACACGGTTGCCCCTCTACCGATCGGGCAGGCGGCAAGCTGGAATCCGGAGGTCGTTCGCGCCTGTGCGCGTTTGGCAGCGCAAGAAGCCAGCGCCTTTGGCGTCAATTGGACCTTCGCGCCGATGATCGACATTTCCCGCGATCCGCGCTGGGGCCGTATCGCGGAAAGCCTGGGTGAAGACCCCTATCTCACCGGCGTCATGGGTGCGGCCATGATCGAGGGCTTCCAGGTCAGCGAGACCGGTGGGGCCGATACGCTGGTGGCCTGTGCCAAGCATTTCGCGGGTTATGGCGCCTCCGAGGCGGGACGCGATTACAACACGACCAATATCCCCGAGAACGAGCTGCGCAATGTTTACCTGCCGCCTTTCTTCGCGGCGGTCGAGGCCGGTGTCGGCACCTTCATGACCTCGTTCAGCGATATTGATGGCATTCCGGCGACCGCGAGCGACTTCCTGCTCGACCAGGTCCTGCGCAAGGAGTGGTCGTTCGATGGTGCGGTGGTCAGCGACTGGGATTCCATCCACCAGCTCGTGGTGCACGGTTTCAGCGAAAACGATGTCGAGGCGACCTATGAAGCCGCATCGGCCGGGGTCGAGATCGACATGATTGGCGGTGTCTATGAACGCCACCTGCCGGAGCTGGTGCATCAGGGCCGGATCTCGATGGACCGGATTGACGCGCTCGTCGGCAATGTGCTTCGGGTCAAGCTGCGCGCCGGTCTGATGGACCGCGACGTCACCCAGCTGCCGCCAGAACCGGCCCGAATGACGGCGCTGAACCTGGCGCGCCAGGCCGCCCAGCAGAGCCTCGTCCTGCTGCGCAATGAAGGCGGCACACTGCCGCTGAATGCTGAGGCCCTGTCCTCAATCGCGGTGATTGGTGCGCTGGCCGATGAGCCCGCGGAACAGCTGGGCACCTGGGTGTTTGATGGTGATGCCGAGCGCAGCGTGACGCCGCTGGCCGCTCTTACCTCCATGCTTGACGGCCAGGTCGCCCTCCATCATGTGCGCGGTCTCGAGACCACCCGCTCCAAGGACACCAGCGGCTTCGATACGGCCCTGCACGCCGCCGAGCAGTCCGATGCGGTTGTCCTCTTCATCGGCGAGGAAGCCATCCTCTCCGGCGAGGCCCATTGCCGTGCCGACATCACCCTGCCGGGCGTGCAGGAAGACCTGGTCCGTCACCTGCGCGAGGCCGGCAAGCCGGTGGTCGGTGTCATTCTCGCAGGGCGGCCCTTGGCCCTGGGCGGGATTGTCGACGCCTTCGATGCGCTGATCTATGCCTGGCATCCCGGCACGATGGGCGGTCCGGCGATAGCCGATACGCTGTTTGGCCGTGTTGCGCCGTCAGGCAAGCTGCCGGTCAGTTTCCCGACCATGTCCGGCCAGGTGCCGATTTATTACGGCTACAAGCAGACCGGCCGCCCGGCGACGCCGGATACGGTGATCCATATCGATGAGATCCCCGCGGCCGCGACCCAGACATCCCTGGGCATGACCACTTTCCATCTCGATGCCGGCTATGAGCCGCTCTTCCCCTTCGGTTACGGGCTCAGCTACACGAATTTCGCCTATACCGATCTGGCCCTGGACCGGCACCATATTCGCATGGGTGAAAGCGTGGTGGCCGAGATCACCCTGACCAATACCGGCGAGGTGGCCGGCACCGAGGTCGTTCAGCTTTATATCCGCGACCGTTTCGCCAGCCTGACCCGGCCGATCCGTGAGCTGAAGCGTTTCGAGCGGGTGACGCTGGAGCCCGGCGAAAGCCGTCGTGTCCGCTTTGAGCTGCACACGGATGATCTCGCCTTCTTCCGCCGCAACAAGACCTATGGCGCTGAGCCGGGCGCATTCGATCTGTGGATCGGTGGCGATTCCACCACCGATCTCGGGACCGAATTCCACATCGACGCCTAGGCTTTTGCCGCTTCCAGCTTGGGGCCGTCCGGCGTGTCGACAATGACATAGCCGGCGGCCGCAATGGCCTCCCGCAGACGATCCGCCTCGGCCCAGTCCTTGTCCTTGCGCGCCTGCTGACGCGCTTCCAGCATGGCCTGGACGTCCTCGCCGGCATCGCTGCCGCTTTCTTCGACGAAAGGCTCCATCAGGCTCAATCCGAACACGCCGTCGAAGGTTTTGACCAGCGACAGCTTCTGAGCGGCGCTCAAGGTGTCGTCACCAATCGCGGCCTGCAAATGGGTCAGGGCGACCGGAGTGGCGAGATCGTCATAGAGGGCTGATCGGATCAGCGTGTCGTACCGGGCCGTGGCCTCGTCCGCTGCCGTATCGGCCACCGCATCCGCATCGCCCTGATCGAGCAAGGCGGTCACGGCCAGACGCATGCGCCGGTACTGCGTTGCAGCCCCATCGAGAACGTCCCACGAGAACTTCATCGCCGTTCGGTAGTGCGCCTTGAGGCAAAGCAGTCGGAAGGCGAGCGGGTCATAGCCGCGATTTTCGAGCTCGAAGACGGTGAGGAAATCGCCGGACGACTTGGACATCTTGATGTCGTCGAGCAGGCGCAGGAACTCGCTGTGCAGCCAGTATTTGGCAAACGGCGCCTTGCCCGTCGCGCACTCGCTCTGGCAGATCTCATTGGTATGGTGCACCGGGATATGGTCGATGCCACCGGTGTGGATGTCGAACTGGTCGCCGAGATAATGCGCCGACATGGCCGAGCACTCGATATGCCAGCCCGGAAAGCCGACGCCCCAGGGGCTGTCCCACTCCATCTGGCGCTTTTCACCCCGGGAGAATTTCCACAGGGCGAAGTCGGTCTTGGAATGCTTGGCCCCCAGATCGACGCGCTCGCCGCCGCGCAGACCTTCCAGGTCTAGCCGCGCCAGCTTGCCGTAATCATCGATCTTCGTGGTGTCGAAATACACCGCCTCGTCGGTCTTGTAAGCGAAGCCCTTCTCTTCGAGCTGCTCGATCATGGTGATCTGCTGGGCGATATGATCGGTCGCGCGGCAGACAATATTCGGTCGCTTGATGTTGAGCTTTTCTGACTGCTCGAAGAAGGAGACGGTGTACCGCTCGGCGATATCCCAGGCGGTGATACCCTCGCGTGCAGCCCCCACTTCCATCTTGTCATCGCCCTCATCCTCATCCGAGGTGAGGTGGCCGACATCGGTGATATTCATCACATGTTTCACGTTGAGGCCGGACAGGCGCAGGGTTCGCACCAGGACGTCAGCGGCGACATAGGCGCGCATATTGCCGATATGGGCGTGGTGATAAACGGTCGGTCCACAGGTATAGATGCCCGCCTGACCCGCTTCGATCGGATCGAAGACCTCGGTTGCGCGCGACATCGTATTGTAGAGTTTCACTTCCACTGGACCGGTCCTGTTGGCTGGATGGGGCTTATAAACAAGCGCGCTTCTCTAGCTTGAACAGGCCGGTGCGGCAACAGGGCCCTATCTCTCCTGCCAGTCCGGGTCGCTTTCGCCCAGGGCCGGCGCCCGACCCGATATTGTGCCCGATCGAGAGAAGCGGATCGGTGAGTTAAGGCCGTCGGGTCCGGCCAGGCCGCGGGCCACGATCTGCGGGTCCCTGAGCGCGTCCTCGACACTGTTGATCGGGCCAGCCGGGACTGTCGCGGCCTCCAGCGCCTGCAGTAGGTCGTCACGGGTCCAGTGCGCGGTATGCTCCGCGATCATGCGACCGAGCCGGTCCCGGTCTTCGATACGGCCGGAATTGCTGGCCCATCCTGGCGCGGCCTTTAGCCCGACCACGCCGCAAAAACGCTCGAACTGTTTGTCATTGCCGACGGCGAGGATGATCCAGCCATCGCTCACCGGTACAGCTTCATAAGGGGTAATATTGGGGTGGCGATTGCCCATTCGTTTGGGCGTTTTGCCGGAGGCGAGATAGTTCATGGCCTGGTTGGCCAGAACCCCGGTCATGCAATCGAGCAGCGACATGTCTATATGCTGGCCCAGCCCGCTCTTTTCGCGCTCGGCCAGGGCGGCCTGGATGGCGATCGTGCTGTAAAGGCCGGTGAAGATATCGGCGAAGGCGACGCCCATTTTCTGCGGCGGACCGTCCGGCTCCCCGGTTAGGTCCATGATCCCGCTCATCGCCTGGATAATGAAGTCATAGCCGGCGCGATCGGCATAGGGACCGGTCTGGCCGAAGCCGGTAATGGAGCAATAGACTAGGCGCGGATTAATGGCGGCGAGGCTGTCATAGTCCAGCCCATACTTGGCCAGACCGCCGCGCTTGAAATTCTCGATCACCACGTCAGCGTCGGCCACCAGGCGGCGGATGGTGTCGCGGCCTGCCTCGGTGCGGAAATCCACCACGGCCGAACGCTTGGAGCGATTGCAGGCGTGGAAATAGGCGGCGCTGGTGGCGCCATCCTCGCCCTCGATGAAGGGTGGCCCCCATTTGCGGGTGTCATCGCCCTCCGGACTTTCGATCTTGAGGACGTCGGCGCCGAGATCGGCCAGGGTCTGCCCGGCCCAGGGGCCAGCCAGAATGCGGGCGAGTTCAAGAACGCGCAGGCCGGCCAGCGGCGCTTGGGATGTGGTATCGCTCATCCTGCCTGCTTAGCCAGCCCGGTACCGCCCTGTCGAGAGGGCTCCACCGCGCGGATTGGCCAATTGCGTTGTGAGCAGGCATGCTGGCACAGCTTAACCTCTGGTGCATCCCAATCGGCTATGTTAGGGCTAACATCAATCGCGCCGCGGGCCGGTGCTACTGTCCAGGAAAGCGTTTATGGCTGAATTACTTCCCGTCGAACCATTCGACATTGTCGTATTTGGCGCCACCGGCGATCTGGCCCTGCGCAAGCTTGTCCCGGCGCTGTTTCACCGTTGGTGTGACGGGCAGATTCCTGAAGAATCACGCATCATTGCCGCTTCCCGCGATGCCCTCGACCGCGCCGCCTATCGCGAACTGGCTGCGACGCATGTGCTCGCCGAAGACGCGTCGGAGAACCGCAGGCAGCGCTGGGCCGAGTTTGCCGAACGCCTGGTCTATCTCTCCGTTGATGCCACGGGCGATGGAGAGGGTTGGAACGAGTTGAGCGAGGCGCTCGATCCCGACGAGAACAAGATTCGCCTTTTCTACCTGGCGCTTCCGCCCTCGATCTACGGCCAGGTCTGTGATGCGATTGGCCGGCACGGGCTCAACTCCAAGAATGCCCGCATCATTCTGGAAAAGCCGATTGGCAAGGATTTCCATTCGGCCCGCCTGATCAATGATCGGGTTGGCAAGGTGTTTCCCGAGAACTCGATCTTCCGCATCGACCATTATCTCGGCAAGGAAACCGTCCAGAACCTGTTGATCCTGCGCTTCGCCAACTTCCTGTTTGAACCGATGTGGAATGCCGCCGGTATCGACCATGTCCAGATCACCGTGGCCGAGTCCCTCGGAGCCGGGCAGCGGGCAAGCTATTATGATCGCTCCGGCGCCTTGCGCGACATGGTCCAGAACCACTTGCTGCAACTGGTCTGCCTGGTCGCGATGGAAGCGCCCAATTCTCTCGACGCGGACTCCGTGCGTACCGAGAAGCTGAAAGTTCTCAAGGCTCTGCGGGCGGTGACCTCGGAAACGGTAAGCCAGGACGTGGTGCGCGGCCAGTACAAGGCCGGTGCCGTCGGGGGAGAGCCGGCCAAGGGCTATGTTGATGAGGTCGGTCACGAAAGCGGTACCGAAACCTTTGTCGCCATCCGCGCCCATATTGATAACTGGCGCTGGGCCGGAGTGCCTTTCTATCTGCGCACCGGCAAGCGCATGAGCGACCGGCGTTCGGAAATCATCGTCCAGTTCAAACAGGTGCCGCATGATGTCGTCGGCAGTGCCAGTGGTGTGCCGCAGCCCAACCGTCTGGTAATCCGCCTGCAGCCCGATGAGGGCGTCAAGCTGATGCTGATGACAAAGGATCCGGGTCCGGGTGGCCTGCGCCTGCGCTATGTGCCGCTCAACCTGTCCTATGCCGAGCATTTCGAGGGCGGCTACCCGGATGCTTATGAACGCCTGCTGATGGCCGTCGTGCGGGGTAATCTCAGCCTGTTCATGCGTCGCGACGAGGTCGAGGCCTCCTGGCGCTGGATCGACCAGATCATCCAGGCCTGGGATCACGGCCCGTCCAAACTGTACGGCTACCAGGCGGGTACAGATGGCCCGACCCAGTCCGATTTTCTGCTCGCACGTGAAGACCGGGAGTGGTTCGATGCCGTTACACGCTGAAACCCCTAGCCTGTTCCGCCATGGCGATCGCGATGCCATGGTCGAAACCCTCGCCGCCAAGATTGCGGCCCGGCTTGAGGCCGGCATTGCGGCGCGTGGTGCGGCAAGCTTCGCCGTGTCCGGAGGGTCAACACCGGCCCCGCTCTACGAACGCCTGTCCGCAATCGAACTGGACTGGAGCAAGGTCACCGTCGTGCTGGTCGATGAGCGCTGGGTTGATCGGGGTAAAGCCGGCTCCAACGCCGATTTCGTCGCCGCTTCCCTGCTTCAGAACCTGGCTGCCGCCGCCCGTTTCGTGGAGCTCAAGACGGCGGACAGCACGCCCAAGGCCGGGCTCGCCGAACTCGAAAAACGGCTCGCCATCGTCCCGCAGCCTTTCGATGCGATTGTCCTGGGTATGGGCGGTGATGGTCATACCGCCAGCTGGTTCCCGCATGCGGCGGGATTGAGCGAAGCCCTCGACCCTGCATCGGGGCCGCTGGCCGCGATCCGGGCCCATCCATCCGACGTCACCGGCCCGTTCCTGGACCGCATGACGCTGACCAAGCCGGCCCTGGACGAGGCCGGGCTGAGCGTCCTGATGCTGACAGGGCAGGGCAAGCTGGACACGCTCGAGCAGGCGCTCGGGGAGGGTCTGGTTGAAGACATGCCGGTACGCGCCCTGCTGCGCCCACCGGCGTCGAATTTTGAAATTCACTGGGCCGGCTGAACCGAGCGCCAGGTCCTGATCAGGAGAGCGAGATGAGTGCATCGCCCCATCATGTTGTCGCCGAGGTGACGAAACGCATCCAGGAGCGCAGCGCCGACACGCGCCGGCAGTATCTCGACATGATCGAGGCCGCGCGCGGTGAGGGACGTCACCGGGCCTCCCTGTCCTGCGGAAATCTGGCGCATGGTTTTGCCGCCTGTGGTGGCTCGGACAAGCGTGCCCTGAAGGATGGGGGCTGGGCCAATGTCGGCATTGTCACCGCCTATAATGACATGCTGTCGGCACACCAGCCCTTCGCCGCCTATCCGCCGATCATCAAGAAGGCGCTGAACGAGGTCGGCGCGGTGGGCCAGGTTGCCGGGGGTGTGCCGGCCATGTGTGACGGGGTCACCCAGGGTCAGCCAGGCATGGAGCTGTCGCTGTTTTCCCGCGACGTGATCGCGATGTCGACGGCGGTCGCCCTGTCCCACAACATGTTCGACGCGGCTCTGTGCCTCGGCGTTTGCGACAAGATTGTCCCCGGCCTGATCATCGGTGCGCTGCGCTTTGGCCACCTGTCGGTGATCTTCGTACCGGCCGGTCCGATGCGGTCCGGGCTTCCCAATCCGGAAAAGGCCCGCGTGCGCCAGCTCTATGCCGAGGGCAAGGTCGGCCGCGATGCCCTGCTCGATGCCGAAAGCAAGAGCTACCACTCGCCCGGGACCTGTACCTTCTACGGCACGGCCAATTCCAACCAGCTGTTGATGGAAGTCATGGGTCTGCACATTCCCGGCACGGCCTTCATCAATCCGGATGATCCGATGCGCGAGCATCTCACCCGGGCGGCCGCCCAGCGCGCGGCGGCCCTGGCTGAGGACGGGGCGCAGGCGATTGGCGACATTGTCGATGAGAAAGCCATCGTCAACGCCATTATCGGCCTGCACGCGACGGGCGGGTCGACCAACCACACCATCCACCTGATTGCCATGGCGCGCGCCGCCGGCATCATTATCGACTGGTCCGATTTCGATGAGCTCGCCAGCGTCACTCCGCTGATGTGCCGCGTCTATCCCAATGGCCCGGCTGATGTGAACCATTTCCACGCGGCCGGCGGGCTGGGCTTCATCATCCGCGAATTGCTTGATGCGGGCATTCTGCATGAGGATGTTGAGACCGTGATGGGGCACGGCCTGCGCGCCTATGCCAGCCAGCCCTTCCTGGATGGCGAGGAGCTGGTGTGGAGGCCGGTGACCGAAATCAGTGCCGATACGGAGATCGTCCGCCCCTATGCCAAGCCCTTCTCGCCGGATGGTGGTCTGCGCCTGCTCGACGGGGCGATTGGCCGGGCTGTAATCAAGGTCTCTGCGGTCAAGCCGGAGCACCGTACCGTGACGGCTCCAGCTGTCGTATTCGACGACCAGGACGACTTCATGGCGGCCTTTAAGGCCGGCGAGCTGGAGCGTGACTTTGTTGCTGTGCTGCGCTTTCAGGGGCCGCGAGCCAATGGCATGCCTGAGCTGCACAAGCTGACCCCGGCCCTCGGCGCACTGCAGGACAAGGGCTTCAAGGTGGCCCTGGTCACCGATGGCCGCATGTCCGGCGCGTCCGGCAAGGTGCCTGCGGCCATTCATGTCAGCCCGGAAGCCGCGATGGGCGGCGCCATTGGCAAGGTGCGCGATGGCGATGTCGTGACCATTTGCGGTCAGACCGGAGTGCTCAGCGTCGAGGGTGTTGACCTGGAAGAGCGCCCGGTCGCGGTGCTGCCGCCGAAACGGACCCAGGGCATGGGCCGGGAATTGTTCGCCGGCTTCCGCCAGATTGCGACGGCCGCAGAAGATGGCGCCTTGAGCATCCCGGACCTCGCCGTTGCGGCGACAGAAAAGGCCCTGGCAGAGGCATGAGTACCGCGCCGTCCTATCTCGTCGCCGATATCGGCGGTACCAATGCCCGTTTCGCCATTGCGCGCGGCAGCGTGCGGGGGGGATTCGAGCTCGAGCAGATCCGCCGGCTCAAGAATGAGCATTTCGAGAACCTGCGCGATGCGGCTCATGCTTTCCTGGAAAGCTGCACCGGAGCTCGTCCGGAGCGCGGTTGTTTCGCGGTCGCCGGTCCGGTGGCGCAAAGCACGATCCGCCTGACCAATTCGACCTGGAAATTCAAACCGGAAGAGCTGGCCAAGGAGTTGCAGCTGGATGCGCTGCTGCCGGTCAATGATTTTGCCGCCCAGGCCCGCGGCGCTCCGCTGATCCCGTCCGACGATCTGGTGACGCTCAATGCCGGCACTCCGGATCCCGGCGCGCCCTACGCCGTGCTGGGCCCGGGCACCGGGCTCGGTCTGGGGCTCTTGATCCCGCACAACAATAATCTCCTCGTTGTTCCCACCGAGGGCGGACATGCCGGGTTTGCACCGCGCACCCAGGAAGAAATCGCCGTGGGGCGCTTCATTGCCGACGAGTATGGCTTTGTATCGTGGGAGCGGTTGCTGTCCGGGCGGGGTCTGGTCAATATTCACCGGGCGATGTGCCATATCGATGGCGAGCCCTGGCCTGGCTACCGGCCGGAGGAAATCACCGCCGAGGCCCTGGCCTCGGCCGACTCCATGTCGCGCCGGGTCGTCAATCTGTTCTGCGCAGTGCTCGGCGCCTATGCCGGCGATGTCGCGGTCATGGCCGGGGCCCGCGGTGGTGTCTTCCTCGGTGGCGGGATCTTGCCGAAAATCCGTCCCTTGCTCGAATCCAGCGCCTTCCTGGCGCGTTTCACTCGCCGTGGCCCGATGACCCACTATGCCGGTGATATTCCCATTTCGATGATCACATCCGACGCGGCGCCGCTTCTTGGTGCTGCGGCCCTGGCTGAATTTGGAGGCCTGTAATGGCTGTTACAATGCAGACCCTGATCGACGAGGCCTCGGTCATCCCGGTGCTCACGGTTGGCGATATCGCCCATGCGGCACCTCTGGCCGACGCGTTGGCATCCGGCGGGCTGAAAGTCATCGAAATGACCTGGCGCACCGAGAACGCGCTTGAGGTCATGCAGGCGATGAAAGCGGCCCGGCCGGAGCTGATCATCGGCATGGGAACGCTGCGCAATGGCGATCAATGCCGTGCCTGCCTGGAGGCCAAGGCCGATTTCCTAGTTTCGCCGGGTCTGACGCCCGTGCTGGCCGCGGCCCTGCGCGAGGTTGATCTGCCGGTCCTGCCGGGTGTGGCGACGGCCGGTGAAGCCATGCAGGCCGCTGAAATGGGGTTTGAGGTGCTCAAATTCTTTCCGGCAGAGCAGGCGGGTGGATTGCCGTATCTGAAATCCCTGCACGGCCCCCTGCCGGATTTGCGCTTCTGCCCGACCGGATCGATCTCGGCGGAGAAAGCGCCGGACTATCTGGCCCTGCCCAATGTGGTCTGTGTCGGTGGATCTTGGATCGCCAATTCGAAAATGATCGAGGCCGGAGATTGGGACAGGATCGAAGCCAACGCCCGCAAGGCCCAGTCGATGAAGCCCTAGGGCACACGGGCGCCGCGCGCGGCCTCGAGAATTTCATACCAGTCCTGCGCGTCCAGCTGGACCCGACGCATGCCCTCGATCTGCTGCTGCAGCCTGGTCAGGGACATGGTTCCGAGTACCGGGATAACCGGTCCGGGGATGCGTTTGAGCCAGGCCAGAGCAATACTGGCCATATCCGATTGTTCTCGTTCTGCGATCCGGGCCAGCAAGGCATTGAGTGGCCGGTCTTCGCGGAACAGGGCGCCGCCGCCCAGTGGTGACCAGGCGAGGATTGCGGCCCGGTGCCGGCGCGCCTGTTCAAGCATCCCGCTATCGAGAGCCTGATTGGCTAAGACTGAAATCTCGATTTGCTGCGCGGCGATCGGATGTCTGCAGGCCCGAGCCAGTTCATCGAACTGATGGATCGAGAAATTGGACACGCCGATCGAACCGATCAGCCCGTCCGAGACCAGGGTTTCAAGCGCCCGTGCGGTTTCCTCGACCTGCATGAGATAGTCGGGCCGGTGAAGCAGGTAGAGATCAATGTGCTCATGGCCCAGACGCTTCAGCGAGGCCTCGGCTTGGGCGCGGATGAAGCCTGCATCGGAGCGGTAATGCGCGACGCGGACACCGGGCTGGCCCGGGCTTTCAAAGCGCACGCCGCATTTCGAGATGATCCGCAGGCGCTGGCGCTGCTGACCGTTTAGCTGGGCGAGGGCTTCACCGTGCAGGGTTTCAACGGCGCCATTGTCATAGATGTCGGCGTGGTCGATCCAGTCGATGCCGAGATCGAGGGACGCCGCCAGTCGGGCCGCGAAGCCCTGAGGCGTCCGGCTCTCCTGATTATGCAGGGCCCGCCAGGCCCCCCAGACGGCATCGGTTGCAATACATTCGGTCATGCCGCCAGAGAGCATGTGAAGAGCCGGCAAACAAGATGCCGGGCTAGAGGCGAACCAGGTTGTCCGGGTTGAGGCGCAGTTGCAGCAAATCCTCGATGCGATGCACCCGGCCGGTCACCCGCACTGGATCTGCGACATAGCGCAAAATGGGCTGGACCAGGGCCTCGCCCCCGGGATCGGTGAGCATCATGGCCCGGCTGCGACCCAGCGCGTCGCGGGCATAGAAATAGGGCGGGAGCCCCCCGGCGATGCACAGCATGGCGCAGGCCTTGTGGCTGGCGCCTTCATTGGGCCGCATGGCGCCGAACCAGCACTTGCTGTCGAGGATCTCACCATTGATCGTGACCTCGCCGAGATCCTCCTCGGCAAAGCCGGTAAGGCGGGCCGGCAAGGTGTGGTCGGGCATAATCCAGTCATCGTCATTAGCGACAGCCAACATGACATGACGGCCCCGCTGGATCAGCGAGCCGCGTACAGTGACCCGGTCGCGTGAGATCCTGGATTCGGCGAGTTTCTCCTGGGCCCCGCACTTGGTGTCGCAGGCCAGCAGTACGGTGCGTAGCGTGCCATCAATTCCCGTGGTCCGCAGCAATGGGTAGGGAGCCTCGGACAGGTAGCCGGTCAGGCTGACTGGCGTGCCCATATCCCAGCGGCCCAGACCCGCGCCGCCCTGTTTGGCGGCCAGGAAGGCTCCGGTTCCACCGGCGATTCCGAGCCCCAGGACAGAGAGGCCGAGGAGATAGCGGCGGTCGACTTTCGGCGTGTCGCGATAGCCGACGAAATACTCGCCCTGGTCAGTGTCGTGGATGAGTTTCCGGCTCATGGCTGGGCCTCCTCGATACGGGCCGGCTCGACATCCGTACCGGCCGGCAGGGCCTTGGTGTTGACGAAGACTATGCCATTGCGGATCGCGACCTTGTAAGTCGCGATCTTCTCGTTGAAGGGCGCTGGAGAGCGGCCATCGCGCGGCTTGTATTCATAGCCATGCCAGGGGCAGACGACACAGCCATTGACGATGCGGCCTTCGCCGAGCGGGCCGTTCTGGTGTTTGCAGGCATTGGAAATCGCCGAGACCTGCCCGTCATAGCGGAAGACGGCAATACGTTCGCGGCCCTCGCCGGGGATGATCACGGCGCGGTCATTGGGGATGTCATTCACCGGCCCGGCCTCGACCCAGCCGTCCTCGGCCTTGAACCCGGAACGCCGGTCCTTCGAGACCTCGCGCCAGCCGGTAATGAGGTGCAGGGCTGTGACCAGTGCGGCTGACCCCATGACCCAGAAGGCATAGGCCGGCGACTTCTCATGCTGGACGACGCCGAGGAGAATATGGGCGACGAGCAGGGCGAAGGCGAGATACACGCCCATATGTAGCGCTTTCCAGAACGGAGCGCCGAGATTGGCGAGCCAGAAATCATGGCTGGTAGCCGCCATCACGAAGAGGATGAGGAAAGCGGCCAGCCCCAGGCTTTCGAACGGAAAGCCGCCGATACGGTCATAATTCGCATTGGTCGTCAGCACCGAGAGCAGGGGGCTGATGTCGGAGAAGCCATGATACCAGACCATCGCCAGTGCGGCATGGATAAGCATCAGGACAAAGGCCGACACGCCCATATGGCGGCGATTGTACAAGAGCGGTTTGAAGCGCGGCGTGATGCGCGCCATCGGGCCAATGATCAGGATGAAGCTCAGGAGCGAAAACCCGGCAAAGCCAAAAGCCCTCATGACCAGTTGGACGGGATGAAAACTCTCGCCCTCTGGCTGGGTCATGCCGGTGACAATGATGAAGCTGGCGATAAAGGCCAGGATCGCCGCCCACAGGGTCAGAACATAGGAGGTCTTGAAGCCGTTCCAGATGACGGCCTTGTATCCAACCGCCATCAGCTTGCCTCCTCGATCAAAGCCGCCGGCAGCGCCGCGTTCTCGGCCGGGTCGGGTTTGTAGGCCAGGGCTGCCCAGCCGGTGATCGCCATTACCGGAAGCAGGATGACCCAGAGCGCCAGGTGGGCGGTGCGATGCGCGCGTCTCATGCGTCTCCTCCCAGCGTCAGGCGCTTGAGCAGGGCGACAAGGAGGATGGGCCATAACGCCGCAACGCCGGGCGTGATCATAAGCCGGAACTGAAGCGGTGCGGCTTCCGCAGCATTACTGTCAAATCGCTTGATCAGAACCGTCACAAAGGTGAGGGCGAACAGAAGTCCGATCAGAAAGTAGAGCCCGAGGGCGGTCAGAACTGCCTCCGCCAGTGCCGGATCCATGATTGCGTTCCCCCCTAGTGTGCCGCCACGCCCGCTATAGGTCACGTTAGGCGTGGCTGTAGCTCTAAACCACCGAAAACCGGCCGGCATCGAAAATTGTGATCGCGTTTGCTGACGACTTCGCGAGCCAGATGTGATGCTCTGCCCCGGCCCATCGCGTGTAAAGGCCGCGTACAGTTGAGCACAGGGAGATCAGGGTGAACGATACACAAACCGAGCTGGACTGGCACAAGGTGGCCGAGCTGGACGAGCTGGCCGAGGGGCGCGTCAAATCAGCAACGGCGGGCCGGCATTCGATCGCGCTGGTGCATTTCGATGGCCAGTACGCGGCGATGGACAATCACTGTCCGCACCAGGGCGGACCGCTCGGTGAAGGCTCGATCGAAAAAGGTGTCGATGACAAGTGCTGGCTGCGTTGTCCCTGGCATGGCTGGGACTTCGACCCGCTCACCGGTGCTCCGCCGGGCGGACATGAGGATGCGGGTCAGACCACCTATCCGGTCGAGGCGCGTGATGACGGCATATATGTCGGCGTCGAGCCCGAGCCGTCCCACGAGCGCACCGTAACCGATGTGATGGCGGAGACTTTCGTCAACTGGGGCATCAAATCCTGTTTCGGCATGGTCGGGCATTCCAATCTCGGCCTCGCCGATGCCCTGCGCCTGCGGGAGGAGGCCGGTGAGCTTTCCTATTTCGGGATCCGTCACGAGGGCGCCGCATCTTTCGCCTGCTCCGGCTATGCCAAATTGTCCGGCCATCCGGCGGCCTGTCTGGCCATTGCCGGTCCAGGCGCCACCAATTTGCTGACCGGTCTTTGGGACGCCAAGGTCGACCGTGCGCCGGTGCTGGCTTTGACAGGCCAGGTCCAGGTCCAGGTGTTCGGGCCCGGTGCGTTCCAGGATATTGATCTCAAGGCCGCCTTCGATCCGGTCACCCGGTTTTCACAGCCGGTGCTCAATTCCTCCAACCATGCCGAGCTTGCCTCGCTGGCGTGCAAGACCGCGATCGTCGAGCGGGATGTAGCCCATCTGATCTTCCCCGATGATGTCCAGACCCAGCCCTCCGACCAGGCCGCGGCCGGACCGCTCGGGCGTGTGACCTCGGGTGACATCGCGCCGCCGCAGGAGGAGGTCACAGCCGCCGCTGACGCGATTGCCCGGGCGAAACGCCCGATGATTATCGTCGGCTATGGCGCGCGGGACGGTATGGACCAGATCACGGCGCTGGCGCGAGAGCTCAACGCGCCGATCGTTACGACGTTCAAGGCCAAGGGCCAGATCGCGGACAGTGATCCGCTGGCTGCCGGCGTGATCGGCCGGTCCGGTACGCCGATCGCCTCCTGGTTCATGAATGAGTGTGACCTGATCATTGCGCTGGGGGCGTCCTTCTCAAACCATACGGGGATTGAGCCGAAAAAACCGATCGTTCAGGTCGACTTCGAGCGCATGCAATTGGGCAAGTTTCACCCTGTGACCTACCCGGTTTGGGGGGAGGTGCGCCGCACGGTCGGTATCATCCGCCATCTCTTGACCAGCCGGGAGCCGGTGGCGATTGACCAGCGGGCCGAGCTGGCCGAGCGCTGGCGCATCTGGCGCGAGGAAAAACAGCGCCGCCTGGGCGAGAATCGGGGCGAAGGCCTGGCGGCTGCGGCGGTGTTTGATGCGCTGACGCGCCTGGCGCCGGAAGAGGCGGCCATGGCGGTCGATGTGGGCAATAACACCTATTCCTTCGGCCGCTATTTCGAGCCCAGCGGGCAGCGGGTGATGATGTCCGGCTATCTCGGCTCGATCGGCTTTTCCTTCCCGGCGGCCATGGGCGCCTGGGCAGCGACGCAGGATTTCGAGGAGCATCGCCACCGCAAGGTTATCTCGATCTCCGGCGATGGCGGGTTCGGCCAATACGCCATGGAATTCACCACGGCGGTGAAATACGGCATGAACATCACCCACATCCTGTTGAACAATTCCCAACTCGGCAAAATCACCAAGGAACAGCGTGCCGGTAACTGGCCGGTCTGGCAGACCAGCCTGGTCAATCCGACCTTCGCTGGCTTCGCCCGCGCCTGCGGCGGTTATGGCCGTACGGTGAAAAGCCTGGATGACCTGGATGCGGCCATGACCGAAGCCCTGGCCCACGACGGACCCGCGCTGCTCGAGATCATGACCGATGCCGAACTGGTGTGAGCACAGGCGGGTTGTGTCGATTGTTGCCATTTGAGAAACAAAGCCTGTCCGCACGCATGGTTTGTTTCTTGCGGAGCCGGTCTTATCTCTGGCTGGACACAGTCATCGAGGGAGACACGTCATGTCCGATATTACGTTCACGCTTGAGGAATCCGGTTCCAAGGGTCGCTATGTCGCGCATATTGCCGGCCAGGACGATGTCGGTGAGATGACCTATTCGCGGCTGAGCGCGTCGCGCATCATCGTCGACCATACCGGCGTGCCGGTAAGCCTGAAGGGTCAGGGTGTCGGCTCGGCCCTGGCACGCCATGTCGTCGCCGAAGCCCGGGACAAGGGCTTCACCATCGTGCCGCTCTGCCCCTTCCTCAAGGCCCAGGCCGACCGTCACCCGGATTGGGCCGATGTGATCGAGGGGCTGAAGGCGAAGGCCTGATCAGGTTTTGCGCTTGAAGTCCGGCGTGCGCTTGTCGAGGAAGGCACGAAAGCCTTCCTTGAAATCGGCGCTGTTGAAAGCGTCGAGGAACCATTGCCGGGTGACGGGATCCTCATCGGTCTGTCCGGCCTCGAGCCGGGTCAGCATGGCCTTGGTGATGCGTGCAGTGGCGCTGGAGCGCGTCTCCAGCAGAGCCACGTAGTCGCTGACGGTCGCGGCCAGCTGGTCGGGTTCCAGCAAGCGGTCGATCAGGCCGATCTGCAGGGCCTCTTCGGCGCTGACATGCCGCCCGGTGAAAAGGAGGTCCTTGGCCGTTGAGAGGCCGACCGCTTCGGCCAGGCGCTTGGTGTCATTGAACGGATAGGCCAGGCCCATCTTGGCCGGGGTGATGCCGAAGCGGCTACCCGCGGCGGCAAAGCGAAGATCGCAGGCGATCGCCAGACCGCATCCGCCGCCAATGCACACGCCCTCGATGGCGGCGAGGGTCGGTTTTGGGAAGTCCGCCAGGGCGTTCAGCCCGTCGGCAATGCCGTTGGAATAGGTCTCGGCCCGCTCGAGCGTGGCGTAAGCCGTTTCAAACTCACCAATATCCGCGCCGGAGGCGAAGCTCCCCCCAGTCCCGCGCACGACCAGCAGGCGCAGGTCCTCATCCTCGGCCAGCGGGGCGAGGAGTTCGGGAATGGCCAGCCACATCGCCTCGGTCAGCGCATTGTGGCGCCGGGGTCGATTGAGGATGAGATCGGCCCGCGGTCCGTCTCGCTCGATGCGGATATCGGCTGTGCTCACGAGGGCTTGGCCATGGAGCGAAGGACCAGGTCGCGCAGGGTCACAAAGCCGGCGACCTTGCCATCCTGCAGCACCAGCGCCCGGGTCAGGCGGAAACGGGTCAGCAGGCGGACGGCGTATTTGACATTCATGGCGATGTCGACGCTCAGCACCGGTTTCGACATGATCTCGTAAACGCTGACACGCTCGGGCGAACGGTCCTTGCCGATGACCTGTTCGGCGACGTCATGGACGGCGAGGATGCCGTATTCGTCGGACTCATCGCGTTTGTCGACGACCAGCGAGCTGACATTCTTTTCCCGCATGAGATCAACGGCTTGGTCGACAGTCGCCAGGCCGTCAATGGCGATGGGCGAGGGGGTCATTACCTCGCGCACCTGAACATAATCGGTTCCGGTCATATCTTGTCTTCGATCTCTCGTTTGATTTCAGGCAGCTGGCTGGACAGGCCGACAGCATCCTCGATATCGATCTGGAAGGCGACCCCTGTCCCTGCCTCATCATCAAATTGTCCCGCCTCGCCAATGGCTTCGAGGATGGAACGGCTCATATGCGCTTCGACCAGGAAGAGGGCAACATCGCGCTGTCCTTCCAGGGTCAGGCCGAAGAATGTCTTGGGCGGGTTGAGGCCTTCACCGCGGGCCGCGGTGATGACGGTACACCCGGTGGCGCCGGCCTTGCGTCCGGCTTCGGTGACCTCGTCAGTCTTCTCGTCGGTCACCAGGGCGATAATCAGCTTGAACTTCATGCTCGCCTTCCTCCTTCAACTGGGCCACCTCCGCCGCCATTTCCGGCGCGGTTTCGGTGGAGTTCATGTCTGCCTCGTGCGCAGTTTGCGGGGCCTGCGCGGGCTGCTGCTGTGGCCCCATCGTGGCCAGCGCGTCTGTTGTGCGTTTTTTCTGCCAGGCGGCCCACGCCGCTGACCCCTGGGCGTAGCCCATCACCGTGATCATCGGGAACAGGCTCGCCAGGGCGATCAGTCCGAAGCCGTCGATCAACGGACTGCGTCCCGGAACAGTCGAGGCCAGGCCGAGGCCGAGGGCGGTGACCAGCGGAACCGTCACGGTCGAGGTCGTCACCCCGCCTGAGTCATAGGCCAGTGGCACGATTTCCTTGGGGGCGAACATGGTCTGCACCACGACCAGGACATAGCCGACCATCATGTAAAGATGCAGCGGCGTACCGGTGACAATCCGGAAAGCGCCGAGGGCGATCGACAGGGCGACGCCGACGGCCACGGCGATGCGTAGCGGCCAGGACGAGATGGCTCCGCCGGATGCTTCGTCGGCCTTCAGGGATACGGCGATCAGCGAAGGTTCGGCGATTGTGGTGGAGAAGCCGATGGCGAAGGCGAAGAGATAGATCCAGTAATAGCGGGTCCACTCGATCGTTTCCGGCTGACCTTCCGCGCCGTAGATAAAGGCCGGATCGGTCAATTGCCGGGCCATGGTTTCGCCGAGTGGGAAAAGCGCTTCCTGCAGGCCGACCAGGAAGAGGGCGAGGCCGGCGATCACATAGACGAAGCCGATCAGCACCTGTTTCAGGTGCGGCACGCGCTGGCGCAGGACGACGACCTGGAAAAACCCGAGCACCAGCGCGATCGGCGCCACATCGCGCAGCGTCGTCACCAGGGTGGTGAGGGTCTGGATCAGCGCATCGAGCATCTACACCACCATGCCGTAAAGCAGGACGAAGAGGATGGGGGTGAGACTGGCAAAGGCGATCAGACCGAAGCCGTCGATCAGAGGATTGCGACCCTTGATCACGGTCGACAGGCCGATGCCCAGGGCGGTGACCAGCGGGACGGTGATGGTGGAGGTCGTCACGCCACCGCTGTCATAGGCGATACCGATGATCTCGCGCGGGGCAAACTGGGTCAGCAGCACGATCAGTATATAGCCGCCAATGATCAGGAACTGGATCGGCCAGCCCTTGAGGATGCGGATCACCCCAAGCACCAGAGCGGCGCCGACCGAGACGGCGACGGTGTAGCGCAGGCCCAGCGCGTAGGAGGCCTGGTCGGCTTCGGCCAATGCGCCTTCCGCCGCCTTGACGCTGGCGGCTTCCGCAGCGACGGCGATCAGGGCCGGCTCGGCCACGGTTGTGCCGAAGCCGAGGGCAAAGGCGAAGGCCATCAGCCACCAGACATTGCCCTTGCGGGCGAAGGCCCCGGCCATGCTTTCACCGATCGGAAACAGGCCGATCTCGAGGCCGCGGATGAACAGCGCCAGCCCCATGAGGACTGCGAGCAGCCCGAAAATGATCCGGGGCAGATCCGGGAAGGGCTGTTGCAGGACGGCAATCTGGAAAAACGCCACGACCAGGATGATCGGCGCCAGATCACGCAGGCTGTCGAGCAGCAAGCGTCCATAGGCAATAAGGGAAGGCGGCATCTACCTGCTTGAAAAGTATAGCGTTAATCGAACGCCAAAACCTTACTTTTTAAACGGGTAGAAGGCTATTGGATATTCCGTCGCAGGGGTGTCAGCCCAGCGCGCGAGCATGATGGGCGATGTGATCATCGATGAAGCTGGCGATGAAATAATATGAGTGATCATAGCCCGGCTGGCGGCGCAGGGTCAGTGCCTGCCCGGCCTCCCGGCAGGCCGCCTGGAACAGTTCCGGCTTGAGCTGTTCGGCGAGAAACGCGTCCGCCTCGCCCTGGTCGATCAGGATATGGGCGGCGCTGGGAGAGGTCCGAACCAGTTCGCTTGCGTCGTATTGCGCCCAACTGGCCTGATCCGCGCCGAGATAGGCGGTGAAGGCCTTTTCGCCCCAGGGCACCTGGCTCGGGGCGACGATGGGCGAGAAAGCCGAGACCGAGCGATAGGTCTGCGGATGCTTCAGATGCAAGGTCAAAGCGCCGTGTCCGCCCATGGAGTGACCGAAAATGCCCTGGCGCGACATGTCGGCCGGGAAATTCGCGGCGATCAGGGCCGGCAATTCCCCGGTGATATAGCGATCCATCTGGAAATGCGGCGCCCAGGGCGTCTGCGTCGCGGTCAGGTAGAAGCCGGCGCCCTGGCCGAGATCATAGGCCGCGTCATCGGCGACACCCTCACCGCGCGGGCTGGTGTCCGGGGCGATGACCATGACGCCGTGCTCGCTGGCCGCGCGCTGCAGCCCGGACTTCTCCATCACATTGGACCAGTTGCAGGTCAGGCCGGAGAGATACCAGAGCACCGGCACCGGGCCCGACTTCGCCTGGGGCGGGGTGAAGACGGCAAAGCGCATCGGCACACCACAAACCGCGCTGTCATGGTCGAACACGGCCAGCTCGCCGCCGAAGGAGGTCCATTGGTTGACGCGTTGCATCTTGATCAAGTCTCCGATGTCTTCGTTGCCTTCTCTAGCACCAGCCAGATCCATGTCACCCCGGCGCCCGCATCGCCAGGTTTGATACTGTCCCGCTCTCCACGCCAGATCAGGTTCAGACCGTGTTCGGCGGCCTGAGCCCGGCTTTCATCCGGATCGGTCGGATAGGCCGGGCGGTCCGGGTGGGCGGGCCCGGAACGCAGGGACAGGCAGAGGCGGCCGCCGGGGGCGGTGAGGCGGGCAAGGGCCTGCATGCCTTGAGGCCGGTCAGCCGGGGCGAGGTGCTGCCAGACCGCGTTGCACAGAACGAGATCAAAGCGGCCCGCATGCGCGCCGAGCCGGGTCAGAGCCGGGAGTTGGTCGTCGATCCATTGAATGGCGCGGGTCCTGTGAAGGTGCTGACCGGCCTGTCTCAATTGCGACGGCTCGACCGCGGTCACTTCGTAACCGCGCTGCGCCAGCCAGGCCGCATCACGGCCCGTGCCGGCCCCGATATCGATGGCGCGCGCCGGAGCAGGCGGCCAGTGGTCGAGGGCCTCGCCATAGACGAGCTCGGTGCTGACGCCTTCATAAAGCGCCGTAAGCTCGTCGGCCGCGCGGCCGTAATTGGTGATGATGTCGCTGGGGCGCATGCGATCCTGTCCTCACGGGCCTTGGTCCTCCCCTGCATGGCGGGGGAGGTGTCGAACGAAGTGAGACGGAGGGGGTGCGTCTGTTCTACTCACCCCCATCCCCTCGCGGGGCTCGGGACTTCCCCCGCCTGGCGGGGGAAGACGATCCGTAGTGCTACAGCCCCTTCTTCACCTTCTGGATCAGCGCTTCCAGCCCGTTGAGAAAGGCCGACCGGTCCTTTTGCGAGAAGGGTTTCGCGCCCGAGGTGATCACCCCGGTCTCGCGCAGATCGGTCATCAGATTGCGCGTCGCCACGGCTGAGCCGATCGTGTCCGGGGTGAAGGCCTTGCCGCGGGGATCAATGGCGCGGGCGCCGGCCTTGAGGCAGCGATCGGCGAGCGGGATGTCGGCGGTGACACAGATATCGCCCGGCCCGATACGCTCGGCGATCCAGTCATCAGCGGCGTCCAGCTTGCCCTCGACGATGACCAGCTTGGCCCATTGCGAGCGCGGCCGCATCAACCCGCCATCACAGACCAGCAGGATCTCCGAGCGGTGCCGCTCCCCGACCCGGATCACCTCGTCTTTGACGGGGCAGGCATCTGCGTCGACATAGAGGATCATGGGGCGGGCACTTCTGGTTCGATATCGGCCAGGTCGATCGTCTCGAGGCCGAGTCGGTCATGGGCCAGTGAGAGCAGACGCTTGTCTGCGGAAAGGATTGGACGGGATTGCTGTCGCGCTAGGGCCAGGTATTGGCAGTCATAAACCGGATGATCGAGATCAACGGCCATGTCGATCGCGTCAGCGACAAGGTCCGTGGATGAATGGAGCACAGTGAGAGCTGGCAGCTTGGAAAGGGCCTCACGGCAATCGGCAACGCTCACATCGCCGCGCCGCGCATATTTCCAGAGCCCGTTCGCGACCTCCGACAGGATCAGTGACGGCGCGGAGCAGGTGTATTCTCTGCCCGCGCGAAGCGCTTGCGGTGTCAGAATGTCGTCGATGAACCATTTTACCGCGACGCTCGCATCGAGAATGCAGGAACTCATCGGTCACGGTCTTCGCGGATCAGTTTCGTGGCGTCGCGCCAGGCTGGTCTCGACCGCTCGCGCATGCCTTTGGCAAACTCGAAAAAGGACTGCTTGTCATCCCGCGCCCGTTCGGCCAGCACGTCGCGCAGGAACTGTTCCAGCGACTTGCCCTCTCTCGTCGCCATCCGCTTCAAGTCCGCCAGAACGCTGTCGTCGAGATTACGGATAATCACCTGGCCCATTTCAGCCTCCTGATATCAGGGCGATATCATAGCGCGATCATTGGTTGGTAGCCAGGCGCAATTTATCCCGAATTTACTAGCACACCGGCCTCCCAGCTCACCCGCCCTTTCCAGTTCTCCATCAAGCACGCGATGTGGGCGAAGAGCTGTTGATAGCGTGCTTCTTCGAGGTCGCTGCTCCAGTCAGACAGATTGGTCGCGGTCAGCACAACTGATTGGGCTTCACCCTCTGCGCCAATCGATTTTTTGCAGAAGCAGCACTCGAACCCGGTAAAACTCGGTCTCATCCTAAAACTCCACCACGCTCCGGATGCTCTTGCCCGCATGCATGAGATCGAAGGCCGTATTGATCTCTTCCAGCGGCATGGTGTGGGTGATCAGGTCGTCGATATTGATGCGGCCGTCCATATACATGTCGACGATCCTGGGCACGTCGGT
>NZ_JASBRW010000086.1 GCF_030149235.1 Maricaulis sp.
TCGCCCTGGTTGGCGCCTACATCGTCTACGGAACGTAAGGGTAAAGCTCATGAGCCGTATCCAACAAGCCATTCGCGGCGCGCTCCTCCTGGACTTCTGGTCCGCTTTCGGACTGGGCATGCGCTACTTCTTCAAGAAGAAAGCGACGCTGAACTATCCCTTCGAGAAGGGCCCGCTGTCGCCGCGTTTCCGTGGTCAGCACGCCCTGCGCCGCTATGCCAATGGCGAAGAACGCTGCATTGCCTGCAAGCTGTGCGAAGCGATCTGCCCGGCCCAGGCAATCACCATCGAGGCGGAACCGCGTGAAGACGGCTCGCGCCGCACCACGCGCTACGACATCGACATGACCAAATGCATCTATTGCGGTTATTGCCAGGAGGCATGCCCGGTCGATGCAATCGTGGAAGGCCCGAACTTCGAGTTCGCGGCCGAGACCCGCGAAGAACTCTTTTACGATAAGGCGAAACTGCTCGAAAACGGTGACCGTTGGGAGCGCGAAATCGCCAAGAACCTGGAACTGGACGCGCCGTACCGCTAACCCGCGGCGTTGTTCAAAACTTGAAAATGGAAGAGGGCGCCATGCTCGCAACCTTGGCCTTCTGGGCCTTTTCCGGAGTCGCGATTCTATCGGCCTTGATGGTCGTGGTCGCGCGTAACCCGGTCCGGTCCGTGCTGTTCCTGATCCTGGCCTTTTTCTCGGCCGCAGGACTGTTCGTTCTTCTGGGCGCGGAGTTTCTCGCCATGCTGCTAATCGTCGTCTATGTCGGCGCGGTGGCGGTGCTCTTCCTCTTCGTCGTCATGATGCTCGACGTCGACTTTACCGAGCTGAAGCAGGGCTTCCTGGAATACGCCCCGCTGGGCGGTCTGGTCGGCCTCATCCTCGCTGCGGAACTGGCGATGATCGGCTTCACCTGGCAGGCTTCGGACCAAGCCATGGCGCTGCGCGCCGCGGCGATCCCGGAAGGCATGGGTAATGTCGAGGCGCTCGGTCAGGTGCTCTATGACGATTACGTCTTCTTCTTCCAGATGGCGGGCCTGGTACTGCTGGTTGCCATGATCGGCGCCATCGTGCTCACGCTGCGCCACAAGCCGCACGTCAAGCGCCAGAGCGTCACCGCACAGGTCGGCCGCAAGCGCGACGAAGCGGTTGAACTCGTCGACATCAAACCGGGACAGGGGATTGGGGAATGATGGAGATCGGTCTGGGCCATTACCTGGCCGTTGCCGCGATACTGTTCACCATCGGTGTCTTCGGCATTTTCGTGAACCGCAAGAACGTCATCATCCTGCTGATGTCGGTCGAGCTGATCCTCTTGTCGGTCAATATCAACCTGGTGGCTTTCTCGAGCTTCCTCGGTGATCTCGCCGGCCAGGTCTTCGCGATGTTCGTGCTGACCGTTGCCGCGGCCGAGGCCGCCGTCGGTCTGGCCATTCTTGTCGTCTACTTCCGCAACCGGGGTGATATCTCGGTTGAGGGCGTCAACATGATGAAGGGCTAAGGATCATGACACCGATCATTATCGTCTTTGGCCCGCTTATCGCGGCCTTCATCGCCGGCGTTTTCGGCAATTATCTCGGCCACCGCGCCGCTCAGATCATCACCACGTTTGCGGTCGGTCTGTCGGCCATCCTGTCCTGGCTGGTCTTCTTCGACGTCACAGTGGGCGGAAACACCCAGACCATCGAGCTGGCGACCTGGATGTCGGTCGGCAATTTCGACGTCTCCTGGGCGATCAAGCTGGACTCGCTCTCTGCGGTCATGCTGATCGTGATCAACACAGTCTCTGCGCTCGTGCACCTGTATTCCTGGGGCTATATGTCCCACGACCCGCACCGCGCGCGCTTCTTCGCCTATCTCTCGCTCTTCACCTTCGCCATGCTGTCGCTGGTGACCGCAGACAACTTCCTGCAGGTCTTCTTCGGCTGGGAAGGCGTGGGGCTGGCTTCCTATCTGTTGATCGGTTTCTGGTACAAGAAGAAGTCAGCCAATGACGCCGCCATCAAGGCTTTCGTCACCAACCGTGTTGGCGATTTCGGCTTTGCCTTGGGCATTATGGCCATCTTCCTGGTTTTCGGCTCGGTCAAGTTCGACGATGTCTTCTCCCAGGTGGGAACGACCGATGCGGTGCTGGCCTTTGCCGGCATGGAGCTGCCCGCGATCGAACTGATCGCCTTCCTGCTCTTCATCGGTGCGATGGGTAAATCGGCGCAGTTCTTCCTGCATGTCTGGCTGCCGGACGCGATGGAAGGCCCGACGCCGGTCTCCGCCCTGATCCACGCTGCGACCATGGTCACCGCGGGTGTCTTCCTGGTCTGCCGGGCCTTCCCGATCTACGAGCTGGCTCCGGCCACCTCCACCATCATCACGGCGATCGGTATCATCACCTGTTTCTTCGCCGCCACGGTCGGCCTGGTGCAGAACGACATCAAGCGCGTGATTGCCTATTCGACCTGTTCGCAGCTCGGCTACATGTTCTTCGCGGCGGGCCTGGGCCTGTACTCCGCGGCCATGTTCCACCTGTTCACGCACGCCTTCTTCAAGGCGCTCCTGTTCCTTGGTGCCGGTTCCGTGATCCACGGCCTGCATGACGAGCAGGACATGCGAAACATGGGCGGGATATTCAAAGCCCTCCCGGCTACCTGGGGCCTGATGGTCATCGGTACGATCGCCCTGACCGGTATCGGTATCCCGATGCTGGGCTGGGGCTTTGCCGGCTTCTTCTCCAAGGACATGATCATCGAGGAGGCCTTCATGGCCGGTCAGGCCGGCGTGCCGCTCGGCATGGTCGCCTTCTGGTTCGGCGTCGTTGTCGCCCTGATGACCAGCTATTATTCCTGGCGCGTCATCTTCATGACCTTCCACGGCAAGTATCGCGGCGATGTCAAAGTGCTCAACAGCGCCCATGAAAGCCCGTGGGTGATGCTGATCCCGCTGATCATCCTGGCCTTTGGTTCAGTCTTCGCCGGTGCGGCCTATAAGGACAGTTTCCTGGCCAAGGACAGCTTCGCCTTCTGGCAGGAAAGCCTGCCGCCGGGCCCGTATGCCGAAGGCAATTACGGTCACACCTATGGTGCGGAGTACCGCGCGTCGCTAGGCGAGACCCATGAACCCGCAGACGGCTATGCCACCGACGACCATGCCGCCGATACGCATGCCGCAGACGCCGGCTATGGCGATGAGGCACATGGGGGTGACGCGTATGGTGACGGCCATGAGGGCCATCATCCGCCGGTCTGGGTGTTGTGGATGCCGTTTGGCGCCACCATGCTCGGTCTGGTCATTGCCTGGTGGTTCTACATTGTCAAACAGGGCCTGCCGGCACGCATCGCGGCGCGCGAGGGGCCGCTCTACAAGTTCCTGTACAACAAGTGGTATTTCGACGAGGTCTATAACTTCATCTTCGTTCGGGGTGCCAAGGGACTGGGTGACTTGTTCTGGAAGATCGGTGATGTCCGCATCATTGACGGCTTCGGTCCGAACGGCTTTGCCGCCACGGCGATGGCCACGGCCCGCCGCGTGGCCAAGGCCCAGTCCGGTTTCCTCTATCACTACGCATTCGTCATGCTGATCGGCGTCCTGGGTCTGACCCTTTGGATCATGGCCGGCAGCACCGGGGGACAATAGAATGATCGCTGAAATCCCGTCCTTCCTGTCGATCCTGACCTTCCTGCCGACGGTCGGCGCGCTGGTTATCGCGATCATGCGCTTCACCGCGCGGCCTGAAGACCAGGCGAAGATCGGCGAGAATTCGCGTGGTGTGGCTCTGCTGACCACCGTCGTCGCCCTGGGTCTGGCAATCCTGATGATGATCGAGTTCGATCCGTCGGTGGCCGGTTTCCAGATGGTGCATGAAGTGACCTGGCTGGAGCAGATCGGCCTGGGCTATCGCATGGGCGTGGACGGTATCTCCGTCCTGCTCGTGCTCCTGACGGCCTTCCTGATGCCGATCTGTATTCTTGCTTCCGGATCGATCAAGACCCGCGTCGCTGACTACATGATCGCCTTCCTGCTGCTGGAAACGCTGATGATCGGCGTGTTCACGGCGCTGGATCTGGTGCTGTTCTACATCTTCTTCGAAGGTGGCCTGATCCCGATGTTCATCATCATCGGCGTCTGGGGTGGTCAGAACCGCGTCTATGCGGCGTTCAAATTCTTCCTCTACACCCTGCTGGGCTCGGTGCTGATGCTGGTCGCCATGATCTTCATGTTCCTGGAAGCGGGCACGACGGACATCACCGTGCTGCTGCAGACCGAGTTTGCCCAGGAGGCCCAGACCTGGCTCTGGCTTGCCTTCTTCGCCTCCTTCGCGGTGAAGATGCCGATGTGGCCGGTGCATACCTGGCTGCCTGACGCCCACGTACAGGCCCCGACCGCAGGCTCGGTGATACTGGCGGGTGTGCTGCTGAAAATGGGCGGCTATGGCTTCATGCGCTTCTCGCTGCCGATGTTCCCCAATGCCAGCGATTATTTCGCGCCAATGGTCTTCGTCCTGTCGATCATCGCCATCATCTATACCTCGCTGGTGGCTTTCCGGCAGACCGACATCAAGAAGCTGATCGCCTATTCCTCCGTGGCCCATATGGGCTTCGTGACCATGGGCCTGTTCACGATGAATGATGTCGGGGTGCAGGGTGCGCTCTACCAGATGATCTCGCACGGCGTGATCTCCGGTGCGCTCTTCCTTCTGGTCGGTGTCATTTATGACCGCATGCACACCCGCGAGATCGCCTTCTATGGCGGCCTGGTGCATCGCATGCCGGTTTACGCGGCCATCTTTGCCCTGTTCGCCATGGCCAATGTCGGCCTGCCGGGCACGTCGGGCTTTGTCGGCGAGATCATGACCATGGTCGGTGCCTTCCAGGCGGGCTGGTGGGTAGCTACCGGTGCCGCTGTCGGGGTTATCCTGTCGGCCATGTACATGCTCACCGTCTACCGCAATGTGGTGTTCGGCGAGATCACCAATCCCAAGCTGGAGACCATCACCGATGTGGACGCCAAGGAGTTCGGCATGCTCGCCGTCCTGGCCGTCTCGACCATCGTGCTGGGCGTCTTCTCCACCCTGATCACGGATGTCACGGCCGCCTCGGTCGACAATCTGATCGCGAACTATAACGCGGCGCTCGCCGCGACAGCGCAGTAGGAGCCCTCTGATGAACGCGGATACGCTGTATCAGGAAATCGGACTGCTTACGCCGGAGATCATTCTGGCGGGCGGAGCCATGGCTCTGCTAATGATCGGAGTGTTCTTCACGTCCGATCGCGCCAGCAAGCTGGTCTATCTGGCCTCGATCGCGCTGCTCGTCGTGGCCGGTTTCGCCTCGCTGTTCTGGACGGGTGAGGGCGGGACCGCCTTTTCCGGGGCCTTCATCTTCGATGATCTGGCCAAGTTCTCCAAAGTGGCTGTGGCCCTGACCGCCGCCATGGCGCTGATCCTGGCCCTGCCTTACCTGGAAGCGGAAAAGCTGTTGAAGATCGAGTATCCGATCCTCGCCTTGCTGGCGGTGACGGGTATGACGGTCATGGTCTCGGCCAATGACCTGATCTCCATGTATATGGGCATCGAGCTCTCGGCCCTGGCGCTTTACGTGCTGGCGGCGTTCAACCGCGACAGCCTGCGCGCCTCGGAAGCGGGTCTGAAGTATTTCGTCCTCGGTGCGCTGTCCTCGGGCCTGCTGCTTTACGGCTCCTCGCTGGTGTACGGCTTCTCCGGTTCTACCGGTTTCGAGCAGATTGCCATGGCGGTTGATGGCGGCACCAATGTCGGACTGACCTTCGGTCTGGTCTTCGTCATCTGTGGCCTGGCCTTCAAGGTTTCCGCCGCGCCCTTCCACATGTGGACGCCGGACGTCTATGAAGGCGCTCCGACCCCGGTCACGGCCTTCTTCGCGACGGCACCTAAATTCGCGGCTATCGTGCTGATGGCGCGGGTTCTGATGGAGCCGTTCGGCGCGGTGGTCGATGACTGGCGCGACGTGATCTGGATCATCGCTGTCCTGTCCATGGGTGTTGGTGCTTTCGGTGCCCTGACCCAGGAAAACATCAAACGCCTGCTGGCCTATTCCTCGATCGGCAATATGGGTTACGCCCTGGTCGCCATCGCCGCGGCCAGCCAGACGGGCCTGTGGGCCCTCCTGGTCTTCATGGCATTGTACATGATTGGTGTGGTCGGTGCCTTCGGCGCGGTCCTGTCGATGCGCACGCGTGAAGGCATGGTCGAGAATGTCTCCGATCTCGCCGGTCTCGCCCAGCGCAATCCGGGCCTGGGCTGGTCGATCACGGCGCTGATGTTCTCCATTGGCGGTCTGCCCTTCATGGTCGGCTTCTTCGGCAAGTTCTTCGTCATCTACGCGGCCGTGCAGGCCGATCTGATCATCCTGTCGGTTCTCGCCGTGCTCTTCTCGGTCGTCTCCGCAGCCTACTATCTGCGCGTGGTCAAGGTGATCTGGTTCGACAGCTCCGATATCGAGTTCGTTCCGTCCTCGATGAGCGTCTATTGGGTGACGCGCGTGGCCGGTCTGGCCTCGGTGCTGCTGCTGCCGGTTCTCGGCTGGCTCGTCGTTCGCGCCTACAGCGTCGGTCTGGCGACCCTCTAGGTCTTGCTCGGCGGCCCGGACTTCCGCACCGAATGGCGCGAGGAAACCGCGTCCACCAATAACGATGCGCGCTCGCTGGCTGAAGCCGGCGAGCGCGGTCCGCTTTGGATCGCCGCCAAGCGGCAGACAGCGGGGCGGGGTCGGCGCGCCCGGTCCTGGAGCGGGATCGACGGCAATCTCTTCACCACCGGTCTGTTCACCTTTTCCGCTGATCCGGGCGAGGTCGCCAAACTTTCCTTTGCGGCAGCGCTCGCCGTTGCTGCGGTCTGTGATCAGGCCGGCATTGATCCCGCCCGCACCAGGTTGAAATGGCCCAATGATGTCCTCGTCGATGGACGCAAGCTGGCCGGCATCCTGCTCGAATCCGGCACTGCACCCGGCGGTGGGCTGTGGCTGGCGGTGGGCATCGGTATCAACATTACCCAGGCCCCGCAGATCGATGACCGGCCGGTTGCTGCGATCAATACCGCGGGGGGTGAGATGACGCGCGAGGCGGCGCTGGACGTGCTCGCCGAGAGTTTCGGTGGCTGGCTCAGGCGCTGGAGCGTGGACGGGTTCGGCCCGATCCGCGATCACTGGCTGATGCGGGCGCATGGTCTCGGGGCTGACTGCCGGGCCCGGCTCGGAGAGGAAACGATCCGGGGCGTGTTTGCCGATCTTGCGCCGGATGGTTCCCTGAGACTGGACTTGGCCAGCGGCGAACGGCGGTATATCTCCGCCGGCGAAGTGTTTTTTTGACAGGACCGAGGCATTTGCCCCGGTGAGAAAGGTTTCCCATGCTGCTCGCGATCGATTGCGGCAATACCAATACGCTCTTTGCCATCCATGATGGCGAAGACTGGCAGGCGCAATGGCGGTCGGGCACCGACTCGACCCGGACCGCTGACGAGCATGCCGTCTGGCTCTCCCAGCTGATGGATCTGCACGGGTTTTCCTTCAAGGACATCGAGGCCTGCGTGATCTCCACTGTGGTGCCGCAAGCCCTGTTCAATCTGCGCAATCTCTCGCGCCGCTATTTTGATGCCGAGCCGATCATTGTCGGCGAGACCGGTGTCAATCTGGATATGGAAGTCCGGCTCGCCCGGGCGTCCGAAGCCGGGGCCGACCGTCTGGTCAACGCGCTCGGTGCGCGCGGGGTTTATGACGGCGCGCTGATCATCATCGACAGCGGCACGGCCACGACCTTTGACGTCATCAGCGAGGATGGTGCTTTCGAGGGCGGTATCATTGCCCCGGGCATCAACCTGTCCATGCAGGCCCTGCACGCCGCGGCGGCGAAACTGCCGCGTGTCGCGATTGCGCGGCCGCAAAAGGTGATCGGCAATGACACGGTCTCCGCCATGCAGTCGGGTGTATTCTGGGGCTATATCGACCTGATCGACGGGTTGGTCGAGCGGATCAAGGCCGAGCATGGAAAACCGATGACGGTCATCGCGACCGGCGGCGTCGTGTCGCTATTTGACGGCGCGTCCAGCGCCATTGACCACTATGATCCCGATCTCACCATTCGTGGACTGTTGCAGGTCTGGAAGCTCAATGGAGGCCAGGCATGAGCGACAGCATGATCTTCCTGCCGCTCGGCGGATCTGACGAAATCGGCATGAATCTGAACCTCTATGGCTATGGGCCAGAAGAGGATCGCAAATGGATCATTGTCGATTGCGGTGTGACCTTCGGCGATCTGTCGACGCCCGGTATCGACCTGATCATGCCGGATCCGACCTTTATCGAGGACAATGCCGACAATCTGATCGGCATGGTGCTGACGCACGCGCATGAGGATCATATGGGCGCTGTGGCCAAGCTGTGGCCGCGACTGAAATGCCCGATCTATGCCACGCCTTTTACGGCCTGGCTTGTGCGCGACCGCCTGGCCGAGTTCGGTCTCCTCGATGAAGTCGATCTGCGCGAGATCAATCTCGACAGCCGGTTCGATCTTGGTCCGTTCGATATCCAGCTGGTGACGCTGACCCACTCCATTCCCGAGCCGAATGGACTGGCGATCCGCACACCGGCGGGCCTGGTGTTGCATACCGGCGACTGGAAAATCGACCCGGATCCGCTGATCGGTGAGACCACGGATGTGTCCGCGCTCGAAGCCATGGGCGAGGAGGGCGTCCTCGCCATGGTCTGCGACAGCACGAATGTGTTCTCGCCCGGCGATAGCGGTTCGGAAGCGGGCTGCCGTGATGCCCTGATCGAACTGGTCGGAGAGTTGACCGGCAAGGTCGCCATCGCGGCCTTCGCGTCCAATGTCGCGCGTCTTCAATCGGCGATCGAGGCGGCCGAGGCCAATGGCCGCCGGGTCTGCCTGGTCGGACGTTCCATGCACCGCATGACGGCGGCGGCAAAATCGGTTGGTTTGCTCAAGGGTATCCAGGACTTTGTCGACGAGGAGGAGGCCGGGTATTTCCCGCCGGAGAAGATCCTCTATCTGTGCACCGGCAGCCAGGGCGAGCCGCGCGCAGCCCTGTCGCGCATCGCCGAGGGCAATCATCGTCATGTCTCGCTCGGCAATGGCGATACGGTGATCTTTTCCAGCCGCGTTATCCCGGGCAATGAGATCGGGATTTTCGAGCTGCAGAACCGGCTCGCCGAAAAAGGCGTCAATATCATTACCGAGAAGGATCGCCCGATCCATGTCTCCGGCCATCCGTGCCGGGACGAGCTGGCGCAGATGTATGGCTGGGCCAAGCCAAAGGTTGCCATTCCGGTGCATGGCGAGCGCCGTCACTTGCTGGAGCACGCCAATTTCGCGCGCTCACTCCAGGTGCCGCACGCCGTGTCGGTGCGCAATGGCGACATGGTGGAAATCCACTCCGACGGCACTGCCTCGATCATCGATGAAGTGCCGGCCGGTCGGCTCTATGTCGACGGTAAGTTCATGACCCCCTCAGACGCGGAGTCCGTGAAGGAACGGCGCCGCCTGTCCTGGGCGGGTTATATTACCGTCGCACTGGCAGTTGATGATCGCGGTAATCTCGTCTCCGGACCCGCTGTCACCGCGGCGGGCTTGCCGGAAGATCAGGATTTCCCGATTGAAGCCTTCCATGACGCGCTGGAAACTGCGGCGGAAGAGAAGTTCGACCGGCTTGGTCGGCGCGCCAAGAAGGACCCGGATGTGGTCGAGGAGGAGATCCGCCTCGCCGTGCGCCGAGAAGCCAATGCGATTTGGGGTAAAAAGCCGCATGTCGATGTAATCGTCCTGCCGGTATAGGGAGCTCATGATGAAAATCGGACGTTTGAACCATGTCGGCGTGGCTGTGCCGGATATCGAAGCCGCCAAGCAGACCTATGCCGAGCTCTACGGTGCCACTGAAGCCACGCAGACCAAGGATTTCCCGCATCTCGGCGTCAAGGTCGCCTTCGTGCACCTGGACAATTCCGAGATCGAGCTCCTGTCTCCGCTGGGCGATGACAGCCCGGTGCACAAATTCCTCGAACGCAATCCCAAAGGCGGCCAGCACCATCTCTGTTTCGAGGTCGCCGACATCGTCGCTGCGCGTGATGCGATGATTGAGCGTGGCGCTACTGTTCTGGGCACGGGCGAACCCTATATCGGGGCTCATGGTGTTCCGGTGATCTTCATTCACCCGAAGAATTCCAACGGCCAACTGATTGAACTGATGCAGGAACCGCGGCGATGATGCGCTATTTGCCCTTCCTTCCCGTGGTTCTGACCGGCATTCTCTGGCTGTCGCGTTTCTTTATTCGCGATGCCGGGGTCGGGGTCGTCAACGGGGTGGTGGTGTTCCTGATTTCCTGGTCGCTGATCGTCTTCATGATCCTGCCGATCGGCGTGCGCAGCCAGGAAGAAAGCGGTGACATTATCGAGGGTACGGAGCCAGGCGCGCCGATGGCCCCGGATTTGGCGCGCAAGGCCTGGTGGACCACCGTGGCCACCTCGGTGGTCTGGCTGATCTTCTTCACCTTGGTGGAGACCGGTGCCTTTGCCGCGATGATGCCGGAAACCGGTTTCTGGGATTAGGCCTGAGATCGGGGCGGCCTGCGCCTTGTAATCCCATGCAAACGCGGTCTATTGGAGATTGATCACTCCAACGCGGATCTTACTTGCATGCGCCTTTCCCGCTTCTTCTTGCCGGTCCTGAAGGAAACTCCTTCGGACGCCCAGATCATTTCTCACCAGCTCATGCTGCGCGCCGGCATGGTGCGCCAGCAGTCAGCGGGGATTTATTCCTGGCTGCCACTGGGCTGGAAGGTGCTGCAGAAGATCTCCGATATTGTCCGCGAGGAGCAGAACCGCGCCGGTGCTGTGGAAATGCTGATGCCGACCATTCAGTCAGCGGATCTGTGGCGCGAAAGCGGTCGCTATGACGATTATGGCCAGGAGATGCTGCGCATCACCGACCGCCATGAGCGCGACATGCTGTTCGGCCCGACCAATGAGGAGATGATCACCGATCTCTTCCGTACTTATTGCCGGTCCTACAAGGACCTGCCCAAGCTGCTCTATCATATCCAGTGGAAATTCCGCGACGAGATCCGCCCGCGCTTCGGCGTTATGCGCGGCCGCGAATTCCTGATGAAGGATACTTATTCCTTCGATCTGGACGAGGCGGCGGCACGCCATGCCTATAACCGCATGTTTGTGGCCTATCTCAACACCTTCTCGCGCATGGGCTTGCAGGCCGTGCCGATGCGCGCCGATACCGGTCCGATCGGCGGGGATCTCTCCCACGAATTCATCGTCCTGGCCGAGACCGGCGAGAGCGAGGTCTTCTGCAATGCCGATCTGGTCGAGATGGGCGCGCCGGGGCCGGATGTCGACTGGGACGGCGATCTGCAGCCGCTGGTCGACCAGCGCACAGCGCTCTATGCCGCGACCGAGGAAATGCATGATGCCGACGCCTTTGCCCAGGTGCCGGAAGACCGCCGCCTGTCGGCGCGCGGTATCGAGGTCGGCCATATCTTCTATTTCGGCACCAAGTATTCCGAGCCGATGAAGGCCTATGTCACCCATCCCGACCAGAAGGACAGGCCGGTGCATATGGGCTCTTATGGTGTGGGCGTGTCGCGTCTTCTGGCCGCAATCATCGAGGCGCATCACGACGACAAGGGCTGTATCTGGCCGGAGAGCGTGGCGCCGTTCGGAGCGGGCATTCTCAACCTGCGTGCCGGTGATGAGGCGGCAGATACCGCTTGCGAAAGCGCCTATGCAGCGCTGAGCGAAGCCGGGCTCGACCCGCTCTACGACGACACCAAGGAGCGGCCGGGCGGCAAGTTCGCCACTGCCGACCTGATAGGTTTGCCTTATCAGCTCGTCATCGGGCCGCGCGGTCTGAAGGAAAACAAGGTCGAGGTCAAAGTGCGCCGGACCGGCGAGACGCATGAGCTGTCACCGGAAGATGCGGTGGCGCGCCTGGGCGAGCGGGCTTTCTCGAATGGCTGACACGCAAGGCGGAGCCGGCGCTTTCAGCGCGCATGAATTCACCATTGCGGGCCGCTATCTGCGTACAAAGCGCAAGCATGGCGGCGTGGCGATGATCGCCATTATCTCCGTGGTCGGTATCACCCTGGCGGTGATGGCGCTGATCTCGGTGATGTCGATCATGAATGGTTTCCGCAACGAGCTCATGCGCCAGCTGCTCGGCTTTCAGCCGCATGTCTATGTCGATACCCGCTTTATTCCGGGTGAGGGGGCGGAGGCCCTGGTCGCCGAGCTGGAAGCAATTGAGGGTGTCGAGAGCGCCAATCCGGTGGTGACTGGCCAGGTTATGGCCACCGCGGGCGGGCGCGATACCTTCATCCAGGTTCTGGCCACCCGGCCGGACGACCTGGCGCAATTGCAGGCCATTCGCGACGGCCAGGACCCGATGAGCCGGACCGGGATCACTCATGGCGATCTCAGCGAGTTTGGTGTCGGCCGCAATGGCGGGGATGTCATCGTGCTGGGCCAGGGCGTGGCGCGCCGCCTGGGCGTCAATGTCGGCGATGACGTGACCTTCCTCACCGCCCGCGGCGCCGCCGGGCCGTTCGGTGTGACGCCGCGGCGCAAGGCCTACCGGGTCGGCGCGATCCTCGCCGCCGGTGTGTCGACGATCGACAATGCCGTCGCCTTCATGCCGCTCGAGCAAGGCCAGATTTTCTTCAATCGCGAGGGTGAGATCGAAATGGTCCAGGTCCGGCTGGCCGACCCCAGCCGCGCCGCCGAGTACGTCGTTCCGGTGCAGAATATATCCGGCCCCAATACCGTGGTCAGCGACTACACCAGTTCCGATCCGGCCCTGTTCAACGCGCTCCAGTTCGAGCGCACGGCGATGCGCCTGGTGATGGCCATCGTCATCGCCATCGCTGCCATGAACATCATTTCCGGCCTCGTCATGCTGGTGAAGAACAAGGGACGCGATATCGCCATCCTGCGCACCATGGGCATGACGCGGGCGAGCATTCTGCGGGTCTTTCTCATTGTCGGGGCCTCGATCGGCATGATCGGCACTTTGCTGGGCGTCATCCTGGGCACGCTGTTCGTGCTCAATATCGGCTGGATTCAGGATCTGGTGCGCGTGCCCTGGGATCCGGATGTCTACTATCTCTATCGCATCCCGGCCGATCTTGATCTGGGTGAGGTCGCCTTCGTTTCGATCTTCGGCCTGGCGGTATCCTTGCTGGTGACCTTGCCGCCGGCCTGGCGCGCCGCCCAGCTCGATCCGGTGGAGGCGCTGCGCTATGAGTGAGCCGGTTCTACAGCTCCAATCCGTCGAACGCACCTATGTCACCGAGGCGGGCCCGCTCGAGGTGCTCCGCGGGATCGATCTCAGCCTCGCGCCGGGAGAGATTGTGGGTCTCGTCGGGCCGTCGGGGTCGGGCAAGTCCTCGCTCCTGCATGCGGCTGGTTTGCTGGAGCGCCCGGATGGCGGCGATGTTCTTATCGACGGTGTCGCGACCAATGCGCTGAACGATGCCGAGCGCACCGCGCTGCGCCGCAACGCCATCGGTTTCGTCTACCAGTTCCATCACCTGCTGCCGGAATTTGATGCGCTGGAAAATGTCGTCCTGCCGCAACAGATCGCTGGCCGGTCACAGACCGAGGCCCGCGAGCGAGCGAGGGCGCTTCTGACCCGGCTCGGCCTGGCCGAGCGGCTGCAGCATAATCCAGCGCAATTGTCCGGCGGCGAACAACAGCGGGTTGCCATCGCCCGGGCCCTGGCCAACACGCCGCGGGTTCTGCTGGCGGACGAACCCACGGGCAATCTCGATCCCGACACGTCGGCCACTGTGTTCGAGGCTTTCCGCAGCAGTGTCCGCGATGCCGGGGCGGCGGCACTGGTTGCCACCCATAATCACCAGCTGGCCGAAGGCATGGACCGTATCGTCACCTTCGATCAGGGACGGCTGACCGCGCTCGACTAGAACAAAGTTGGAACAAAATCGCGAATCGCGCTTGACGACCAGGCTTAACCGTGAAAAGAACAAAACACGAACATTGATGCGGGAGGTGAGTATGCGTCAGATGATCAAGGATGTTTCGGCAGCGACAGCGGTTTTGGGCTTTGCCTGGATGGTCTCGGTGTGGGGCTCGGTTCTCGCCGCGGTCTGAGCGCGCTAATCTGATCCGACTCGCGTCCGGCCGGACGCGTTCGGATCGCTCGGGGCGCGGAGACTGAAACCATGACGGCGAAGACACCTTTTGTGCATTTGCGCGTCCGCTCGCCCTATTCGCTTCTGGAAGGGGCGATCCGCATCCCGAAAATGGCCGAAGCCTGTCAAGCCTATGGCATGCCGGCTATCGCGCTGACGGATACCAATAATCTGTTTGGCGCCCTGGAATTCTCGGAAGTCATGGCTGGAAGCGGTGTGCAGCCCATCGTCGGCTGTACGCTCTCGGTGCGGCTGGGTCAGCCGCATCCCGGTGAGCGCGCCGAGGCGGATGGCACCCTGGCGCTCTATGCCCAGAGCCGCGAGGGCTATGACAATCTTATGGCGCTCTCCAGCGCCGCCTATCTCGATGTTGATGGAACCGAAGAGCCGCATGTACCGCTCGATCTCGTGCTATCGCATCATGCCGGCCTGATCGCTTTGAGTGGCGGTCCGGACGGGCTGCTCAACCAGCTCCTTGTCGCCGGGCGCGAACCGGAGGCCGACAGCCTGCTGGCCCAGTTGCAGCTGGCCTTTGGTGACCGGCTTTATGTCGAGTTGCAACGCCACGGACGCGCTGAAGAGCTGCAGGCGGAAAACTGGCTGGTCGAACAGGCCTACGCCCGTGATCTGCCTCTGGTGGCAACCAATGAGGCCTATTTTCCCGACCCGGGCATGCACAAGGCGCATGATGCGCTGCTGTGTATCTCCGGCAGTACCTATGTCTCCGTCGCCGATCGTCGCAAGGTCACCGACCAGCATCACCTCGCGACTCCGGATGAAATGCGCGAGCGCTTTGCCGACTTGCCCGAGGCGCTCTACAACACTTTGGAGATCGCACGGCGCTGCGCCTACCGGGTGCGGACCCATCCGCCGATCCTGCCCAGCTTCCCCACCAAGGGCGGCCGCGATGAGGCCGAGGAGCTCGTGGCCCGGGCGCATGAGGGGTTGACCGAACGCATCGCAGCCGGAGCCACCGCCGTCAGCGAGCAGGCATACCGCGACCGGCTCGACTTCGAGCTCGACATCATCAAGCAGATGGGCTTCCCGGGATATTTCCTGATCGTCTCGGACTTCATCCAGTGGGCCAAGGCGCACGATATCCCGGTCGGGCCCGGCCGTGGCTCCGGTGCGGGCTCGTTGGTCGCCTATTCCCTGACCATCACTGATCTCGATCCGCTGCGCTTCGGTCTGCTGTTTGAGCGCTTCCTCAACCCCGAACGCGTCTCCATGCCCGACTTCGACGTCGACTTCTGCCAGGAGCGGCGCGGGGAGGTGATCCGCTATGTGCAGGATCAGTACGGGCACGACCGGGTCGCGCAGATCATCACCTTCGGCACGCTGCAGGCGCGCGCCGTGGTGCGCGATGTCGGCCGCGTGCTGCAATTGCCCTTCGGTCTGGTCGACAAGCTGGCCAAGCTGATCCCGGCCAACCCGGCCAATCCGGTGACCCTGGCCCAGGCCCTCGAGATCGAGCCGCGGCTCGGTGAAATGCGCACCGAGGACCAGGCCGTCGACAGCCTGCTGACCACGGCGCTGAAGCTGGAAGGCTTCTACCGCAACGCCTCGACCCACGCCGCCGGCGTGGTGATCGGGGACCGGAAGCTTTCCGAGCTTGTTCCGCTGTATCGCGATCCGCGCTCGGATATCCCCGCCACCCAGTTCAACATGAAATGGGTCGAACCGGCCGGGCTGGTGAAGTTTGACTTCCTCGGCCTGAAAACCCTGACTGTGATCGCCCGGGCGCTGTCCTATATCGAAAGCACCGGTCGCGAGGCGCCGGATATCGAAGCCATCGATCTGGAAGACCGCCCGACCTATGAGCTTTTGGCTTCGGGCCATGCCATCGGCGTGTTCCAGCTCGAGAGCTCGGGCATGCGCGATACGCTGAAAAAGATGAAGCCGGACGCTATCGAGGATTTGATCGCTCTGATCTCGCTCTATCGACCGGGCCCGATGAAGAATATCGACGTCTATGTCGATCGTAAATTCGGCCGCGCCGAGGTCGATTGCCTGCATCCCGATCTCGAGGGCGTGCTGTCTGAGACCTATGGCGTCATCATTTATCAGGAACAGGTGATGCAGATCGCCCAGATCCTGTCCGGCTACTCCCTCGGGGAGGCCGACCTTCTGCGCCGCGCCATGGGCAAGAAGAAAAAAGAGGAGATGGACAAGCAGAAAGTCCGCTTCCTCGATGGCGCCGAGAAAAATGGCGTAGATCGCGCAAAAGCATCCTATATCTTTGAACTTGTGGCAGAATTTGCGGGTTATGGCTTCAACAAGTCCCACGCGGCCGCCTATGCCGTCATTGCCTATCGCACCGCTTATCTAAAGGCCAACTACCCGGTTGAACTGATGGCGGCGCTGATGTCGCTCGACCGGGCCAATACCGACAAGCTGGCCGCTTTCCACCAGGAAATCCGGCGGATGGGCATTGATGTCCTGCCGCCCTGCGTCAATGCCGCGGAGGCTGATTTCTCCGTTGAGAAAGGCGCCGTCCGTTTCGCCCTCGGGGCGATCCGCAATGTCGGCTTTTCGGCCATGGAGCACATCGTGGCCGAGCGCAATGCCAACGGACCTTTCAAGGACCTCTATGACTTTGCCGAGCGCGTTGACCCGCGCCAGGTCAATCGCCGCACCTTTGAAAACCTGGCGCGGGCCGGGGCGTTTGACGGTATGGAGCCCGACCGCGCCAAAGTGCTGGCCTCGGCCGATATCCTCCTGTCCATGGCCCAGCATGCGGCGGAGCAGCGCGAGAGCGCACAGGCCAGCCTGTTTGGCGGCGGTGATACCACGGTCGAGCTGCAACGGCCCAACCTGCCGGAACCGGAACCCTTCAGCGCCACCCAGCGGCTGGATGAAGAGCTGGCCGCAATCGGCTTTTACCTCTCCGGGCATCCGCTCGATGATCTCACCGAACAACTGGCCGATCGCGGTGTGGTTCTGTTTGCCGAAGCCCCGGGGCGGGTCATGGAAGGGGCGACGGCGTTGCGTCTGGCCGGTGTTGTGCGCCGGCGCCAGGAACGGGTCTCGAATAAGTCCGGCGAGCGCTTTGCCTGGGTGACGCTGTCCGACCCGTCCGGTGAGTTCGAGGTGTTTGTCGCGCCGGAGCTCCTGCGCACCTCGCGCGATGAGCTCGACGCCGGCTCGGCCATTATCGTGGATTGCCGGGTGGATGAGCGCGAGGAACAGCTGTCCTTCTTTGCCGACCGGCTGAAACCGCTCGACACGCGTATGTCCGCGCATCGCCTGCGTATCCGCCTCGATGATGCTTCGGCCCTGGCCGGCATCAAGGCCCGGCTCGACCGCGCCAATGCCCGTTCCGACGCGACGCTCGATGCCGATGTCGCGCTGTTCGTGCCGCTCAGCACGGGCGGCGAGGCGGAGGTCCAGCTGCCGGGCCGGCATTGTGCCGATGCGGCGGTTCAGGCGGCCTTGCGCGCCGTGAAGGGCGTGGCCGTGGTTGAAGCCGAGACAGCGGCCTGACAACGACGGGCGGACGGCATTCTGCTGGGCGGTCGGCGGTCAGCTGATCCGTGTGCGGAGACAGCAGAAGCGCTCCTGTTCCTAGTCGGCCCCTGGGAGACTGTATTTCCTCCCGCAAACACACCCCCCAAACGCTTGCATTACTGGGGCTTCAGGCCTATAAGCCGCGCCATCACGCACACGGGGCTCCGGCAGCTCGTTTTCGTTTTGCCGCTCCGGTGCCGTTCGATGGTCGAACGGCTCCGCCCCGTGGAGGCCAACCGGAAAAGGATACATCGATGGCTCTCCCTGAATTCAGCATGCGCCAGCTGCTCGAAGCTGGCTGTCATTTCGGACACCAGACGC